>PFBJ01000018.1:61879-86325 GCA_002778575.1 Candidatus Kaiserbacteria bacterium CG10_big_fil_rev_8_21_14_0_10_49_17 | reverse complement strand
AACCGAGCCTGATTCGCGAAACGCAAATACCGAAGGCTCAATTCCTGCCGGAGTAAGCACGACAGCGCGGTTACCCCGAGGTGAAAGCTCATATGACGCGACAGGACCGGCAATATCTATTAACGGTGTACCGACTGCTTCTGCTATATGGATTGGCCCTGAGTCTGCTGCAATGTAAAGTGCGAAGCGCTTTATAAGTGCCGGAAGCTGCTGGAGAGGTACATCAAGAATTGCCGTAGAGCGCCCCTGTACGTGCGCGCGTGCAATAGCAACTTTACCCCTATCAGCTTCCGTACCAATGAAAACGAAATGGTAATTCTCGTCTATGAGAGATACCTGTCTTGCCAACTCGGCAAATCGTTCCACCGGCCACTCTTTAATAGCATTCCCCGCTGAGACGCCGATGCCAATAAGTGTCGCATTGACCGGCACACGCTCCCGGGCAAAAATTTTCTCCACTGCCTCCTCGTCAGAATTATATATTCCCACCTCTTTGCGAATTTCAGACGGTGCCGGCACGCCAAGCGCCGCTACCGTCCGCACGTACAGTTCAGGGAGGTACTCCCCATCAGTGTGCGGCACGCATACCGAATTCATCCAGTCTGAGAGTTGCTCAGAGAGTGGTCTACCCGACCGCGTAATTTTCACCCTGCGGGATACACCGCCAAAGAGAAGCGAGAGCGTACCGAGTGTCGAAGCGGCAATGTTAAATCCCCAGTCGAAATGCCCGTCGCGTACTTTTTTAAAAAAGCGGAAGATGCCAAAAAATGAGAGGTATTCCTCGTTTTCAAGAATGAGCAGTTCATCCACGAGCGGGTGGTGTATCAGGATGCCGGCCGTCTTTGGGCTCACGGCAACAGCTACGTGCACATTTTCGTCATATTCTTTCAGAGCTCTTAAAACCGGAGTTGCGGATATTAAATCGCCCAAGCGAGTAAGCTGCGGGTAGACAAGCACTCGCATTTGTTTATTTTTCCTCCGAGGAAATAGCAAAATAGGAAAAAGGAGCGTCCCAAGCGCAATGAGAAGATACACTCGCATTTTTTCTAAAATCGGATTCATGGCAATTGAGCTCTTACAAATTGCGCGAGACGCTTTGACGCATTGCCATCAAGAAGAAAGCACTGCTCATCCACTATTTTCTTTCTTCCCGCCTGTTCGTCCTCGGGATGTTTCAGATAGTGATTCACATGCGCGATAAGCTCTCCGGGGGAATTCGCCATTCTTCCGCCATTGGCACTGATAATGTGTTTTGCGTGATCGTAATCAAAGTAGTGGCGAATACTTTTAATGTATGGGCGCCTTTTGTACCCGTCAAAGCCAAGATACACGGTGGGTACATCAAAAACGGCAGCATCAATAATGAGTGTTGAGGAGGTTGTCACGAGAACATCTGCAAAGTGTAAAACATTAGCAAGGTGTAGCACGTCGTTATAGCTCATCTCATTTGCCTTCCTATGGAAATCGCCGAATTGCACTCCGGGGATATCAAATGAAAGCGCGTCACAGAGCCCTTCCCCACCAGGGACAGAATCACCCGGCGGAACACGAACAAGAATGTGTACTGGCTCTGCAAACACGTCTTCCTCTACAGTCCTGCAGAATATATCGTAAAAGTCCGAATCGATGTCGCTGAATTTATTGCCCGGAACGGCAAGAATGATAAGTTTTTTATTTTCCGGAACACCAATGCGGTTGAAGAATTCTTTTTTAGAACTTCTCTTTTCATTTACGTACGCGTCGAAGTGCGGCATTCCTATAATTTCTATATCCCTCTCTTCCATATCAGCATACTGCATCGCCTCCTTGGCGATAATGCTGTTATGGACAATCATCTTCTCCGGCTGAACGCGAATTACTCCTTTTGCGGTGAGGTAATCCCAAGAACGAACCATTCCAACCGTAGTGATACCCTTTTTTTTCGCCTCGATAACAAGCTTCGTGTCGAGCGGATGTTTAATGTCCATTGAGAGAACGCACACCGGCGCGTAACGCTGAAATATATCTTCAAAAAGAGGTTTGCCTGAAAAATAGTAATTTAAAAAACGAAAAAACTTCCTCACCGTACGGGAGTGCCCGAATAGGCGAGCGAAACCTTGCGTAGCGATGTACCGAAGGAATCCGGAATAGTCTCTTGGTGACCGGCGAATTAAACGCATCGTATGCGTATCGAGAAGCATAAAAGATATCGCGTGAAAAAGGCGCGCTATTCGCGACAGTTGGTTCTCTTCTACACCCTCAATGTACACACGCTCTTTCTGTCCTAGGATTTTTTTGAAATATTCAAGTTTAAATTTCGGCACCAGAATTACAATTCGAACATCCCCGTCCTCCAAAAGAACGTCTACGACGCCCCCCTCTAGGATGCGTGAAATGAGGCCTTGGAAACTGGTAATACAAACTGTCTTCATTTGCTTTTTCCTACTAATCGGTATGATACGCAGTATATGCAAAAGGATGAATCTGCGAAAGGCACCGGCGTGGTACTTGATTTTATCGGAATCGGCGCGCCTCGGTGCGGCACGACGTGGATTACCGCTCTCCTTAATGCCCACCCCGATATCTGCACCTCCGCACAGAAAGAGCTGCACTTTTTTTCACACGACCCTCACTATAAAAAGGGCACTGCTTTTCTGGAGAATCAATTCACACACTGCCCGTCGCACGCCCGAAAGGGTGAGTGGAGTGTGGACTACCTCTACTCGACTGAAGCGATACAGAGAATTTACACGCACAACCCAAATGTCCGCTTGATCGTCTGTTTTCGAGATCCAGTCGAACGGGCATATTCACACTTCCTCCTCCAAAAAGAAAGCGCTGTTATTTCTCCTTTCTACACACTCTCAAAACTACTTAACGGTGATGACAGGTACAAATACATCAAACGCGGGCATTACGCAAAGGCCCTTGCCCCGTGGCTTTCTGTATTCCCAAAGGAGCAATTCCATTTCATCATTTACGAAACGTTTGTTGAAAATCCCCAGAAGCACATTCAAGAACTCTACCGTTTTCTCGGAGTTGACGAGACATTTCTGCCTGAAAACATTTCCCAGACCGTTGATTACCGAGCGAGGAAGAAATTCCACTTCCGTCTTCTCCAGCATGCCATTAATGCCGCGACTGCGTGGTATAAGAGAACTGCTCTTCGCCCCGCACTTGCCGTACTTAAACTGCGATCAGGATTGCGCTTTCTTTCTCGCCTCAACAGACGCACGACAGCTGAATGGTTTGAGAAACCGAAACTAAGCACTGCCCAGTACGCCGCGCTCGCTCGTCATTTCAGCACCGAAGCAGAAGAACTGCACACACTGACTGGCATTAAGCCGTCGCTATGGAGAGCGTCGAAGTTTGCTTCTGAGGTATCCAATACTTAAATCCCGAAAGCGCCTAAAATACTCCTTATCCTGAGCGTCGAGTGTATAGAGAATCCTCAACTCGCTTTTTGGAATGTGGTATCGAATGAGGTAATACAGGAACATTCCCGTAACCAAAACGGCACTCAGTACCCGTTCAAAGGGCATACCGTGTATCCCAAATACCGGAAGGAGAATAAGCGGCAAAATAAATGTCGAGAGGGTCTTTACGCTATTGACCAAGAAAAGGTACTTCTGCCGACGCATTGCTGAGAGGAACGTACTGCTCATCGAGCGCACGCCGAGGAGCACCAGTGCAGGAAGCAGTGCGATAAAGAGCGACACTGAAGGGGTGTACTCAGGGAATACAAACGGCAGGGCAAGCGGCACAACAACTCCCGCCAGCAGGGCGAGAAGGATGCCGAGAATCGTAAGGTATTTAATGCCACGCAGAAGCAGTTGCATTGAACGCCGTTTGTCTTTCAATTCGCGCGGAACCAGCGAGACGAGCGTTTCCGTCGGGAAGAAAGTTTTTATTGCTCCATAGAGACTCTCGGCAACCGAGAAAAGGGCCACAGCCTCGGTATTCACAAAGAGCTTAATGAGCCACGGTCGCAGATTCCCCGCCGCCTGCGAGGACACCTGCGAGAGCACGGACCACTTGCCGTGTTTTTTCACAATATCGAAAAGCACAAAACGCTTTTCGGACTGAACATTGCTCCAAAGACGGTACATCCGCACAAGGGGAATGAGGAAGATGAATGTGGCAAGCCCAGTTGCTATAACGTGAGCAAGGAGGACTTCTTGGACACCAAGGGTGGCAAAAAGCACAAACCCTCCCAGTATCCCGAACTTGATAGTTTTATATACAATTGGCCGAAAAGCAGTGAGGCCGAATCTGGCGTGCATTTGAAATAGCGGCCGGATTGAAGAGTACAGCGCATCAAAAATAAAGAGCGGCGAGAGTGTCCGTACCAAATTTGCTATATCTTGGTCATAAAAGTGCGCGACAATATCAGCACTGAAAAAGGTGCCGAGAGCAAGCACGGCAGCAAAACCCATTCGAATTGAAAACGCCTCCCAAAATAGACGCTTCGCGCGGGCACGCTCCCCTTCATGCTCATACCGGATAAGATCATTTGTAATGACTGTCGCGAGCAATTTAAAGGGAATCGCGGCGACAAATGAGTAGAATGCGAGCACAAGGATGTACACCCCGTACTTAAAAACATCAAGAGAACCGATGATAAGGAGGATATTAAGCGCGGCAATTCCTTTTCCAACGAAATTCCACACGCCAATAAGCGCTTCTCCTGAGAAATACGAGTGAAAGAAAGAGTACTGTCGCGGCTGTTTACTTCGCATATGCTTCTGTAACTATACGCTCCGCAAGCCGGCGCGCCGAGGCGCCATCAAGCGGCCCGCACATTCTCTCCCGCGCGCGCGCGCGCGCCTCTTTATTATGCGAAGGATCGGTGAGGTATGCGGAAACCGTATCGATTAACTCCTGCTCACTCGTTACCGTCGGAACACCGCCCGTTTTCGTAATGTGCTGAAAATGTGAGAGGTGCACAAAGCGAGTGACCGATTGTTCTTTTTTCCTCGTGTGGCGGCCGTCAAATCCAATATTTACCACCGGTTTTTCAAATACGAGGCTCTCTATGGCAACGGTTGAATACGTCTCTACCACAACATCGGCATGCGCAATGAGCGAAACGAAGTTAGAGAGATTGTCTACTGCTTTCCAACTATTGGTCGTATCGAACGCTACGCGCGGATTCCCCTCAAACACACCATACTTCTCTCCTTCGCCGTGCTGGCCTGGGTACGGCGGATACGGACGCAAAAGAATGTACGTGTTGTCCGGGAACGTGCCGTCCTCTATCTTCTCAAGAAGCATGTCAACGATATCGCCATCGTCAAGCACATACGGACCTTCTGAGACAAATAGGATAACGTTTGCATTTTCCGGAAATCCGTAACGCTTTAAAAATGCTTCCCGAGTTTCCGTTTCTCTACTCCGTAGAAAAAAATCGAATCGTGGAAATCCGACAACAGAAACGGACTCCCTCTTGTAGTTTTCGTATCCGTAGGCCTCTTCAGCAAGCGGTTCGTTGTTGGTGAGGAGCACATCGCTCTGCAGTGGAAAGTAGTACTTGAAGTGGTCCCAGTTCCCCGGCATTTGCACGCTTCGAATACCTCGCCGTTTTGCCTCCGCAAGAAGGTATAGCCCCCAAAACGGCTTCACGTCAGAGATAAAAAGAAGATCGGGGTGGTATTTTTCAAACAGATTTTTATACGGTGATTCAAGAAACAACACGAGAAATAACCGAGGAACAACCACAGTTTTAATAAACGGTATCCTCCCGAATATCTGGTATACGAGCCGCTTAACCCAAAAGAGGTACTGCCGCCCCCCTGCAGGGGGTACATCGGCTCGCACTCCCTCACGAGCAAGCAGTTGCATGGTATCCGTCCACACCAGATATTTCACAAAGAACATAAATGCTTTTTGGTACCACCGTTTGGGAGACGTCGTATCCACCACTTCAAATATCGCCTCTCCCCTTTCCTCTCTCTCCATAAGTTCACTCTGGAATTTTTTGTACTGTCCTCGGGGGATAACCACAACCAGACGAATATCTTTTTTCTTGCTCAACATGTCAAAAACCCCGCCTGGTATAAGGACGAGGTCTCTGATATTCATCTTCGATGGCAGTACAAAAAGAATTGTTTTCATTACGTCACCACACTATACCAGAGAGTCAATGAGCCGCAAGAATTGCTCAGCCGTGCTCTCCCAGGAGAAACGGGCAGTGTTTTCTCTCCCCTGCTTTATTAAAAACTCTCTTTTTCCGGCATTTGTTACTTCCTCAATCCCTCGTGCGATGCTTTCAATTGAGTACGGATCTACAAGTACCGCGCTCGTTCCGGCGACTTCTGCGACTCCGCCGATTGAGGAAGTTACGACTGGCAATCCGCAACTTTGCGCTTCGAGCACGGGGAAACCAAAACTCTCAATTATGCTCGGGAAGAGGAGAGCGTCTGCGCTCCGGTAGAGATACGCCAACTGGCCATCGTTACCATGCCCGATAAAAATGACTCGCGCGCCTAGGTTGTGCGTGGAAATGTACTCCATCACTTCTTTGGAATAGTCGTTTCCTGTCTTGCCCGCCACAACAAGCGTGTGCGGGATCTTCTTTAGGAGAGAGTGGAACGCCTGAATTGCACGCAATGTATTTTTTCTTTCTTTCACGGCACCAACCATCAGGAGAAACGGCTCAGGAGCAGCAACCCGCTCCGGAGTACTTTGCGCGCAAATGTTTCTAAATCCGTTGTGAATAACGTGCGTTTTTTCCGCGGGAATGCCAAACAGGTTTACGACTTCTTGACAGCTATATGTAGTGTTTCCTACTATCGCATCTGCTCGTTGCAAAGACAGTGTGTGGAGGACTGAAAGCACTGGCCTTAACAACCACTGCTTAATTGAATCTGGTGCAATGTGCTTGTACGGAAAGTCGTGCGCGACCACTATAGCTTTCGGAAGGCGAACGGTAAGCGGGAGCATCGGGGTGCCAAATATGTATACGTCTGCCTTTTTACTTCTGCGCAATCCGATTTCCCTCCACAGTTTTCCGCCTTTCAGCGGGACGTGCGACCAATTTCCGGCAGGGAGAGGCGGCGGCGCCCCGCCGCCTTTAGTGTAGATGATGCATTCATGATCAGAGCCAGCCGAGATAAGCGCTGAAGAGAGATCGAGAATGTAGCGCCCGAGTCCTGAGGGTTTGCCTTCAGCGTATGGGTCTAAAACGATTCCAATTCTCATATTTGTTTCTTGATAAATGCCAGCACTTCCGCGGCTCGATTATCCCATGAGAGTTTCTCCGCCTTACGGAAAGCATTTTTGACACGCGCCTCCGCACTGGCGTGGTCTGAAAGAATGTCGCGAATACCGGACGCGAAGCTCTCCGCATCATCCGGCTCGTAAAAAAATGCCTGACCCTCATCAATGTATTGCCGAATTGCAGGCGTACCGCACGCAAGAATCGGTCGCCGAGCCGCCATGTACTCAAAGAGCTTCATCGGCGAGGTGTGCTTGTATGAGTACTCATTTGCTTGCGTGCCGGTCACAAAGAGAATGTCTGCCGCGTCCTGCCACAGTGCTGTGTACCGAAAGGCTACCCTGCCGATAGCTGATACATTTTCCGGTATTTCTACGCCTCTTTTCGCAAAATCATCGGCTGAAATGCCAACAAAGTAAAATGCTACATCAGGAAGACGTGTCGCTGCCTCAACCGCCACCTCAAAACCCTTCCACCCCAAAGGGCTCCCTGTATAGACAGCGAGCGGCTTCTCTACAGTAATACCAAGGAGCGCGCGAGCATCGTCCTTTACGTGGTTATGCGCAGTAAGGTCAGTGCCATTTGGCTTTACGATGATTTTCTCTCTCAGGCGAGGGAAGTTCTTCTCCAATTCAGATTTCACCCTTTCCCCTATGGTGATAATACCTGCTATGTACCGAAAGAGTATTCTGTTCGGCACTGTCTTTCTTTTCGGTCCGTGCAGCTCAAAGAAATACGGTCGGCGAAGCAGCGGAAGTAGTGTGTATGAAATTGGATCCAAATCCATGGAATACACGCAGTCGCTCTTGTGCCGCAAGAGAAACAGAAACGACATGATGCCAAAAACAAATGAGGAGAAAAGGAAGTCGAACGTCGTGGCGACAGAGCGAGGAGACCACACTCGTTTGACTTCAAACTGCTCGGTTAAACCGTAGTATTTAAACGGATCCCCTGACCCTCTAGTTGGTACGATGAGTGTCACATCGGCACCGGCACGGACGAGCGCCTCGCACATTTTTGCGATCTGAATCCCGTGGGCGCGCTCCGTGGGAAACCGTACATTTGCTACATAGAAGATTTTCATTTTTTTCGTGCCACAACGATATATCCGCTTGCCATGATACGCGGAACCGGCTTCGTACTCCCGACATCACCGTACTCGCGCGTGAGCATACATGACAAAAGAGCAGTTATTTTAGACGCAATAAACCAAAGCAGTTTCAGTGGAGCCACGCCCAACGTACGGCACTGGTAACCGATACGCTGGTAGAGAACCGCAAGGGTATGCATCGTCCCGCCAGAAGCGTGCATATCAAGTATTTCCATATCACGTAGCAGATACCGTAATCCGTACTCCGTAAAACGGTAGTAGTCGTGCGGCACTTCGTGAAGCGGAAAAATAAAGCGCGTCGAGAGAATCAGCACGCCGCCGCGCCTCAGCACTTTTTTCATCTCCTCCATGGCACTCCACGGATTGTAGAAATGTTCAAGTGCTTCGGTACACAGCACCACATCAAAACTCTCCGGTTTGAATTTTGTGGAGAGGTTGTGTACATCAACAACAACATCAACTCCCGGGTGCTCTGCTATATCCGCGGCGATTCGATTCGGGAAAAAAGCCGCATACGGATTCCCGCCGCTTGCGATATCGAGTGTCTTTTTATCGGTGGCGTACTTTTCAACTATCGCGTCAAATCCCTCACGACTCATTTTATTCATCAGTCCCGTCGCGTAAATGCCTTTTAGCGCGATTTGTTTTACCTTATTCATACAGTGCGTATTGTATTTCCGTAATTAACTGCTCCAGAGAGTGTTTATGGACGACCTGCTCGCGCAAATTGCTTCTCAGTGCTTCTTTTTCAGTTTCAGGCAGTGAGAGGAGGAGCTCTGCTTTGTGCGCCATAGCATCAATGTCCCCCTCCGCACACTGCATACTCTCTGGGAGCATTGAGAAAAAAGAACTATTTGAAGTAAGGACGAGCGTGCCGCACGCCATTGCCTCGAGCACTGTTTTGTCAAAACTTCCTGCTGGTGTTGCATTGATGTAGAGCTCCGCATTTCGATAGAGTGCTGGGAGCGCCTCTATCTCTACTCCTCCATGAAAGAGTGCCTGCCCGCTTTCAACAAGCGGCTCCGCGAGGCGCTTGATAGTATCTCCGTACGACCGGTCGCGCTTTGGAATGCTTCCTACGATATGCAGTTGCCGCAAAAATCCTCGTTCATTCATTTTCAGTGCCGCGCGAACTATATCGGACACCCGCTTGACCGGAGAAATGCGCCCGACAATGAGCACGGAATTCTTCTCCCGCTTCTCGTCCCCCGGAGAGAAGAGGGTTGTATCGATTCCCGCCGGCATCATGCGCGCTTTTAAAACCGTGCTCATGTACGCCTGATCTGATGTATAGAAAATGCAATCCGTAATCGCTACCGCAATGCGCGCAAAGAAACTTCCTTTTTTGTGGTTGTACCACAGTGCTACTTTTTTTCGCCGCGCGCGCCACAGGAAGCCGCCGAGGAGTACGTACTCGGGATTCATGTGTACAAAAACGGCGTCGTAGCGTCCGCGAAGCATAAAAAGAAAGCGGTAAAAATTGAAGATATATTTTGCCCGAAATGCGCCGCTTTCTTTGCCAAGTGAATGCACGGTGACATTTTCGGGAATATCATACTCACCGACTGAAAGCGCGACGACATGCACTTCGCTGAAATTCTTTGCAAACTCCACTACCCACCGGTGAAAGAAACCGAGGACTGGGTCATTCCTATCAAGAGCCTGGGTAAAGACGAGCAATCGCATTATTTTTCCCAATCACGAATAATGAGCTCTTTGTGGCGCGCGTCTACTTCCACGACGAGCTTCTGCCCCTTCTGCCAATCAAGGTCGCGAACCACTTCAATAGGGACCGTAACATAGTAACTCGTGGCGCCCTTGCCGAGTTTGCGAATATTTCGCTCATTAATTTTCCGTCGTGCCATATGTATTTAAATATGTATTAAAGTATGTATTTAAATATATACAAAAAAAGAGGTGTTGTCGCCTCTTTTCCTCCTATGCACACTGTGTAAGAAGGGTGAGGTACCGCTCTACATATTCCCTCTCGGATGTGTACGGGTAATTTTGAAGCTCTCCTATGGCATTCTCTCTAAGCATTGCTTCTATTTTTTCCTTCATTTCTTCGTCGGTTTTGTATAGCTCTGCGCCCGCCTCGCCTGCCACGCCAACATCGCTTGAAAGCACAGGCGTGCCCGCGGCAAGTGCCTCTACAATACTCATTCCATAGCCCTCGAATTTCGACGTTACGAGGAAAAGGTCGGCGCTCTTGTAGTACGGCGCGAGGTCCTCTACCCACGGCTCAAATACAACTTGGTGTGATATGCCATAGCCCTCTGCCATCGCTTTGAGCCTCTCCTTCTCGCTTCCCTCGCCGACAATAACAAGTCCGATATCGTCGCGATTTTCAACAAGTCGTGCAAAAACACGGATGGCTCGCTCAATATCCTTCTCCGGCTCAAGGCGGCTCGCCATTACAATCACCCTTTTGCATTTTGGGTAACGCTCCCTAAGCATATTTGACGGCGGCGCATTTTTTATACGCTCTACATCAACAAAAATCGGGAGGACCGAGACCGGGCAGGTGAGTTTGTATCGCAGAAGTGAGTCAGCAATTCTCTTTGACACCACCCGAATGCAATCGGCGCGTTGCAGGACATATCCGGCAACAGCAATTCGCAGGCGATTGAGTGGAGAGAGCGCCACAAAGGCAGGCGAGAGGAAGTCCGTATGGATTTGAATTTGCAACTTCGCATTAAGGGCTTTTGCAATACGCGCCCCGACAAAGCCAGTTTCAAATGGGTCTTGTGCTGAAACCACATCAGCAGAAAGCGTTTTACCGATTGCGATTGCATTAAATAGGTAGCCAATCCTGCTTCGTGAATTGGTTGGAATAATGCGCAGTGCACCGTCTGAGACTTCTGTAAAATGAAAATACTCTTTTGCAAAGACAATAATAGTAAGTTCGCCGAGCGCATCGGCGTACTTTTTACTGCGCGCTCGCACCGCACTTCCTTCCTCAAAGAGTTTGCGGTCTGTAGAAATCATTACAACTCTCATGTCAAAATACTTATACCTTGCGTAATACTTTCTCCGTTGCTGCGACCATGCGCTCTTCGGTAAATTGCTGGGCTTTCTTTTTTCCACCAGCTATGAGTTTGCTGCGGACACTACTCTTCGTAAGCACCCGCACAAGCGCATCGGCAAGCGCGCGCGTATCGCCGTACTCAACCAATAGCCCCTCTTTTTCATTTTCAATGAGTTCTGGGTTGCCGCCAATACGCGTGGTTACAACCGGCACTGAGAGCGCCATTGCCTCAAGGATCTGGTGCGAGAACCCTTCATAGGAAGTGTTAAGTACAAATGCATCTGACGCAGTCAAATAGCGGACAAGCACGTCTTTAGGAAGCGAGCCAGTCAACGCCACGCGCTCTCCAAGGCCGCTCTCTTCTACCTGCCTTTCAAGAGCGTCTCGCTGCGGTCCGTCGCCGACAATGAGTAATTTATAGTCCGGCACTTTTTCAACGATGTATTCAGTTATGGAGATGAGTTCGCTAAACCCCTTCCATGGAACGAGACGCCCGACCGAGATCGCGAGCGAACCATCAAATTGCAGGAGTCCGCGAAGCGTCTCCCTATTGCCAGGGTCAGCTGGCGCATCAAAACTGTTGTACACAACTGAAATCCTCTGCGCAGCCACCCCCCAGTGAAGCACGATGCCACGCAAATAGTTGCTCGGGACAATAATGTGCTTCGCGCTGCGCGCAACGAATAGCTCTATCTTCTGAAGCATCCGCACAAAAAAATGCGCGCGCGCTCCCGATTCAACAAAATCATCGAGCGTACTGGTAAGTCCGAATCGCTGCTTCCCCTGCTCCCACGCATAATCGCCCACGATTTTGACAAAGAAAGGCTTTTTGGCAATCCGCGCCGCAAGCGCCGCGGGGAGTCCGACCGAGACCGGATCGAGGGCCAAAACCGCATCTGCCTGACGTGCTCGCTTAAGTGCGTAGAGGAAGTAGAGGAAATGTTTAACCCCCTTCGGGTACCTTTGGAAGCGTCCAAAAGCAAGCACAGAGACCGCAAAACCACGCTCTGGGAGGCGTTTCTCGAGTATTTTGGCGTATGTGGCGGGCCCTCCAATTTCAGGCGGGTAAAGCGGCGTTGCTAAAAGTAGCTTCATGTAGGTATGCTAGCCCTTCTTAACGAGCGGTGCAAAGACTTTCTCTTGCATCTCATGAACTATAATGTCCCAGTCGTACTTCTTCTTGACGAGCGCTTTCGCAGTCTCCCTGACCGCTGCGACCTTCTCCGGACGAGCGAGAATGTCCTTCACTGCATCCGCAATCTGGGCGGGACTGTCGGGGTCGACTGCCCAACCGGTCGTTTCTTTCTCTCTATTCTTCTTCTCATCGAAAAGGAAGTCTGCAATGCCGCCCTCTTGCGTTGCGATGACAGGGAGCCCGGCCGCCATGGCTTCAACAAAGGAATTGCCCATGCCCTCCGAGCGGCTCGGGCGTGTGAAGATATCAGAGATTTTGAGATATTTCGGCATCTCGCTGTGGTCGACCTGACCGAGGAAGTGTACGCGCCCGGCAACACCTTCTCTGGCCGCTAATGCCTTCAACTGTTCTTCGTCCGGCCCGGTTCCGAGAATGAGGAAATGCACGTGTGCAGGCAAAAACGCCAATGCGCGGATGACGTCGTCGACGGCATTCTTCTTCACGAGACGCGAGGTCGTGATGATATAGATGTCGCCGTCTTTCTTGCCGATTTTTTCTTTGAGGCTGGCGAGCTCGTGCGGTGAGTACTCTTGCGAGAAGTGCGCCATGTTGACAGCATTCGGGATCACCTCGAGCTCGCCGGTAAATCCCATGTCGCGTGCCCAGCGTGCCAGAAACGTGGAAATGGCTTGCACCATGTCGGCCTTTCTGAAGCCGCGCACGAAGAGCGGGTAGACAGGGCGCATTGTGCGCTGTATGTAGTCGAGCGGATCTCCCTCTTGAAGCGTCAGCAGATATGGCACAGAGGGATGGAACGTCTTAAAGAGCCCGGCCGGGACACCTGTCGAATGCGCCATCATCGCCCACACACCGTCATACTGATAGCGCACATGAAGCTGATGCGCCTTCCATGCCGCCCAAAACTGGAAGAGGTACTTGTTGAGATGGAGTGGAAACTTCTTGAGATCGCCCATCGAAGGATTCTCTTTTGTAATACCGATGCGATGCACAAATACATTCCCAATTTGCTCTTCTTTGGGAAGAGTTGAGTCATACCGATTACACACCATATGAAATTCAATGTCCTCCTGTGGGATACGGTCCGTAATCTCCTTTATGGCCACCTCGGCGCCGCCGACGTGCTTCGGATAGTATGCAAGTGAAAATATAAGAAGGCGATTCATGGTTGCTGTTTCCTAACAATATCAGCGTAGGCGAATCGCATGGCATTTGCGAATGCATCACCTGCACCCATACTGTTGCGCGGGAGCGCGCGACGCGTGGCGCTACCCACTTGCTGCTCCTGCGCCGTATGCGTGCCGTACACCTGGTCGGTGCCAGAGATGAGCAACGAGAGCGCCGCGCGCTTGCTGGCAGAAAGCTCATCAACACTCTGATCAGCGAGTGTCACGAGAAGTGACAGGTTGCGTAGGTAACGCACCGAGACCGCGGCAAGCGCCGCGTAGCTTGCCAAAAGCGACCATAAAAAGAGATAGCGATGCCGCGTTGCGAGCATGCCTCCCGTGAAGGCGCCGAGGACCGGTAGCAGGAACTTGTCTAAAGGCGAGCCGATACCGAGACGATGAATGTGTACATTCTCGGGAATGTCAGTCCCGACGTTTATATTTCTTGTGAATCGAGCGGTTACGACATCGAAGTGCACGCCAGGCAGCTGCTGCGCCAACTCTATAAATGCGTCTTCAGCGCGACCTGAGACAGGGTGCATGGTGGTCGAGAAAACAAGGACGCGCTTTTCGCGCGGTGCGCCGCGCGCATGCTCTGCAGTAAATGCGGTGATGTAGTCGGTGAGCGAGCGGTGGGCACGCCATCCCAAGGCGCGCGTCTTGCTGGTGTCGAGCGAGGAAGTCATACGATTGCCTGCGCGCTCGGGAAATATAACGGTGTTCTCATCGTCGCAGCCAAAGAGCCGAGCAACTTCGAGGATGGTGTGTGCCTCTTCACACCCAAGGCCATACTCGCCCTTTTCCCCATCCTCACCGACACGAACCAGTGCTTCGACGATATCGGCGACATGCGTGAAGTTGCGCTCTTGGGTGCCGGGGGCGACAACCGCACACGGAGTGCCTGAGAGGTACATACGCTTGAAGTGCTCGATGACGGTGCCGTAGACACCGGTGCGCTCGCGCGGACCATAAACGTTATAGAAGTAAGTGATGGCGTACGAAAGTTTTTCCTGCTCCCCTACCTCGCGTACGCGCTCCGTGTTCGCTGCTTTCGTCCGAGCATAGGGCGAGGTGTGGCGCGTAGCACCGCCGTCGCCGAACTTAGTCGAAGAGCCGGCATAGACGAGCTTGCACTTGTGTGTGCGCCAGTAGTCGATGACCGCCGCAGTGCCTGCTGTATTGAGGTCCTCGACGATATCGGGCTCCAAGATGCTCTGCTCGACACGTGCATACTCGCCCAAGTGAAAAATGACATCGGGGCGCTCGGGAACGATCGCCCCGATGTCTCTCGTGTGCCCTTCCCGGTACTCGACACCAGCAACGTGGTTCTCCTTCGAGCCAGTGAAGTAATTATCGAGTGAAATAACCCGATTATTTGAATCTTGTGCAAGACGCTCACAGAGGTGAGAGCCGATAAAACCGGCTCCGCCGGTTACAAGAATCACCTTTTTTTGAGATTCGGTCATAATCAAACTATACAATAAAAAATAGCTTTAATCAATTAGTTCCCATTCATCTTTGCTTCTGCTTGCAAATAACATTCCTGCCACCGCGATGCCAATAATTCCCGCAAGGGCAAGGAGCCATTTATACATCTCCCCTCCTGTATCTTCCGCTACAATTCGTGCCGCGGATGTCGCCTGCGCCTCCGGTTCTAAAGTCCGCTTGATGGCAGATTCTCCAACGGGAGCAGTCGCGCCAACAATCGACTTGCCTGAGAGAGCTTTCACTGGGGTCCTTGCTTCTGTAACTGCAATTGGAGCGGAAGTGGTTCCCGTTACTGGCTCAGGCGCAGTACTACTCTCAGTAGTCGCCGCAAGCATGCCATTTGGATAGAGAAGGAAAGCGGCAGAAGAAAGCGGCAGCTTTGTAAGAGAGCGCGCCAAGGTAAGCTGTGCCCCCTTTAGGAGATACGTATTTTTTGGCAATTGAAATGTCGCACCTCCAGCCCGCACCATCCAGAAAGACAGATCGAGTTCTCTCGTATCAGTATTGCTGAGCACTATCTCGCCATCAGCAACTGCTATTTCGATGCGTGCCTCGCGCGCGTGCACGAGCATTCTATCGCTTGCCGAATACTCTCCCGAGGAGACACTGAGCACCACCACATACTCACCCGGGTATTCATAGTGGTGGAGAATACTTTTCCCTTCCGCGATTCGCCCATTGCCGAAATTCCAAAGAAAACGCGCCCCTTCAAGCGCCTCGCCCGTAAGGCCAAATGCTTCTCCCTCGTACTCGACATCCGCGCCAACCGATACCACCCTATCCTCCCCCGCATCAGCAAAAATTGTCTGTTTCCGATACGGCGTTGTCTGATGTATATTCGTACGTGTATCGTTTGTCACTGTCTCTTCTGACGTACTGGGTGATTGTGGGTCGCCTGAGTCTATCGAGACCACTCCGCTTCCCGGAGTCGGTGCGCCTGCTTCCCATGAGTTGCTCGCGCTTCTTGAAAGCGTATTTCCATCCCCGCCAGCGCCCCAGTCAGAGTTATACGTGAGTGAATCCTGATCAACAAGTTCGCTATCCCGAATGGCAAGATACTCCCCTGTATTTTTAAGCGAGAATGAGCTATCAAAAAGTGTGCCGCTGTATTCTGCATTCTCAGCAAGAAAGGCGGTAGCGTCATCTGCTAGTACCGCATAGTCGCCGGAGGCAAGCGTCTCATCGCCTTGAACAATAGTCAGTTTGTGGTTGGTATCTGCTTCAAAAAAACGCCACCCTGAGAGGGAGACGCTTGTTGCGCCAGTATTTACAATTTCAACCCACTCACGCCCCGCATCCGACCCCTCAAGGTCGTACATGATTTCAGAGAAAAGAATTTGCGCGTGGGCTGTAATCGGCAGAAAAAAGAGTGTGAAAATTAAAAGAGCGTAGCGCATACGCGTACATTACGATTCGTCATTCTTTACACGCAGTATCTCCTCTAGCTTCTCTGCCGAAACCTCCCCCGGCCGTTGTGCGTGCGGCTCTTTTTTTTGCGACGCTGGTTCTGATGTGCGTTCGTTCTTCTCTCTAGACTCCCCCATTGCCCGGGTGAGCGCTTTGCGCAGTTCGTTTAATTGCTCTTTGCTCGGCCCTTTACTGTCGTGCTTCTTGAGGTCTGAGAGCGGTACCTCCTTTTTTTGCGGCGCGCTTTTCTTACTTAGTGCCCGTTGTCGCGCTTTTAACTCTTCAAGGGTCGCGTGGGGACTCTTCTCATCCCGCTTCTCTCGTTTGTCATTATTACGCGCAGGGCGCTCTGTGCGACGGTTTCCAGTATTGTTTCCATTCTTGGTACCTTCGGCATGATTGGCACCCGGCTTATTGGCAGGCCCTCCCGCCGATGCTTTTTTATGATCGTCTTTCAGATTCTCCTCAAGCTCTGAACTGCGCTCGCTTATTTCTTTTTCCACTTCTGGCCGCGGCCGCCCATATTTACTGCGCGAGTGTTCAATAATGCGGTCTCTGAATGATATCTCCGGCTCCTCAATCGGGGGCAGTGTTACGGCGGAAAATGGCTGGCTGCCGATGCCGTCTATCATAAGTGTGAGGTAGATTTGCGTTTTTCCCAGATTCACAATGTCTTGGGCCATAAAACGCGGTTGAAATACCGTCTCGAGCACCTCTGCGTCAAACGGACCGACTCGAAATGCTATTGTCGTCCCCACGTTGCCAAAGACTGCATTGCGCACCTCCTCTTCCATCTGCTCTATGTATTGGTGTGCAATGGTAAGCGCCAACTTGTACTTGCGCGCCTCTGAGAGAATGTCTGCGAATGAATCATTGGCAATGGACTGAAATTCATCCACGTAAAAATAGAATTGCGGAAGTTTTGCCTGTACCGCCGCTGGTTCATCCGCACGACTCATTGCGGCAAGGTAGATCTTTGTCGTAAGCATTGAACCGAGAAGGTCCGCATTCGTTTCTCCCATGCGCCCTTTCGAGAGGTTAATAATGAGAATTTTCCCCTCGTCCATGATTTTGCGCACATCAAATGCCGATTGCGGTTGCCCGACAATGTTTCGAATAAGCGGGTTGCTGGTGAACTGCCCCACTTTGTTTTGAATGGCGGGGGTCGCATCTTGCGTATACCGGTCCGTATAGTTTGCAAACTCTTCCACCCAGAAGGCGCGAACAATCGGGTCGGTAATTTTTTCCACCACTTTGTTTCGAAAACTCTTGTTAATAAGCATCCGGTTTACATCAAGGAGCGTTGAGTCTGGATACTCAAGAAGGGCAAGGAGTGTGTTGGAGAGAATGTACTCCATTCGCGCGCTCCACGCGTCTTTCCAAATCTTGTTAAACGCGCTCATCAGGCCCGAGACGACCAGGTGGCGCTTATCGTAGCCGACATCCTCCATAACATTAAACCCAATAGGGTAATCCATATCGAAAGGCGCGAAATAGACCACGTCGTTGATGCGGTTTTCTGGCACAAAGTCGAGGAGTTTTTCCGCGGTTGAGCCGTGCGGATCAATAAATGCCATGCCGTTGCCATTCTGGATATCTTGAATGGCCATGTTTTCAAGAAGCGTCGACTTTCCCATGCCGGTCTTCCCGATAACGTACATATGTTTTGCCCTGTCTTCGGCTTTAATGCCAAAAGCCTTGCGCTCATTCCGCGCATCCGTAGCGGCAATATAGGTGACCTGTTGGGGATCGTACATTATTTACAGTATACCTTACTGCTCGACCGCTGGAGTAGTGGAAGCTTTCCGGAGCGCTTCTGGTGTGTAGCGGTTCGCCGGATCCCAAAGCATCCATGAGGTAAGCCCCGCATCGTATGTTGCTTGTATTTGAGCGCGTACTTCCGCTTTTCCGTAATTGCCACCATAGTCGAAATCCTGCAACCATGGCCGCAACTTCAGCCTGTTATACTTCTCTTTTGTATACAGGCCGGTTGCTACCTTTCTCGTTGATGTTGCGATAAATTCCCCCGCCTCAGTGGTGTGCGCTGGCACGGTTTCATCCCGATATATAGGCACTCCATCAAGCGTCTTAACGGTAGTCTCGCGCGCCTCTGTTCGCTTTACAGCGCCCGCCATTGAGGTGTAGGCAACTTTGTATGGATCACTGTTTGGATTGGCAAGACCGGCAAAACCGCTGTTGTAGTGGCTTGGGTAGACCATTGGTGCGATGTAGTCGAAATACGGCAATGCGCGCTCAAGCTGCTGCCCGATGCCGAGGTCATCAGTCAGAACTGTCGTGTAGCCGAAGAGGTCCGCTGAGAGCACCGCGCCGGTTGGGCGCATTTTCTCAGCGAGGTATTTGAAAAAGGCTTCAAGTGCGTCAGCTTTACTATTGTTAATGTACTGCGCATCTTTCATTGGCCCATCAGAAGGATAGCGAATGTAATCGTAATTCAACTCATCAAAACCAAGCGCGTACGCTTCTTTCGAAAGAGTTACTATGTAATCCCAAAATAGGCGCGAGGACACATCGACAAATGCGAGTCCCTTATTATCCTTCCACGGTTCTCCCGGACGCGAGACGCTCTGCACCGCCTCTTGTGGATTTAGTTGTGCGTAGTGCGGATCTTGGAAGACGGTGATGCGGCCGATAACATAGATATTTTTCTCGTGGAGACGTGCAATAAAATCGGCTATGTCATACGCTCCGCACGAGACAAGCGACGCCGACTCAAAACGCGGGTCAGTGGTTGGAATACCGATAGTGCCTGAATAATCCTTGATGTCTATAACAACCGCATTGAGCTCTGTCTCCTCGATAAGTGCTACGAGCGAGTCGCGAAATGACGGGGTCCCGACGACACATTGGCTCATATAGACTGCCGCGAGTGGATCGGGTGTCGCAAGATGAGGAACCGACTCGACGGCTTCAGCAGCTTCAGGCGTAGTGGTCGCCCCGAGAGCGCTCCCTACCGTCGCTTCATACGAGTACGGACTTAAGAAGTGCGGAACACCAAAATACGCTATCGGGACAAGCCCAATAGCGAGTATGCCAAGCATGTAGGTGTACTTAGAGCTCTGGCTGAGTTGAATACTGCTCGTTATTTTTTTGTGTAATTTCTTTCCGTTCATGGTTGCTTCCATTTTGAGAAAAGGTGTCATTTACCTCACCGTGCATAAAGTGCTCGCAATGCTTCCCGTGCACAATATCACGCCGCAGAAGATAGCCAAGAATGGCCACACCAAGCCCCGCGCCGAGGAAAAACCAATTCTCCCATGCCCCAGGAAAGCCAAGAAATGGCATGAGCGCAACCAGTAGACCGAGAACGAGTATTGCTGAATCTTTCTTCATTGCGTCCTAGTATAGCACACGCTTAGCTACCGATACTGATGACGAATTCCCCACGCACTTCATCTGGATGTTCGTTAAAGTAATTCACAACGCCATCTATAGGGCCCGTCACGACATTTTCATATAGTTTCGTCATTTCTCGTGCTACTACCACTGTGCGCTTCTCGCTGAGTCGCCCGTTCAGTTCCGCAAGCGTTTTAAGAAAGCGGTGCGGGGACTCGTAAAGCACCACCGTTCTCTCTTGCTCAGCAACCTCATCGAAAAATTTTTTTCGCCCTTTCTTCTGTGGAGGAAAACCGAGGAAAAGAAAATCGGACGAAGGAAGGCCGGAAATGGAAAGTGCCGCCGTAAGCGCAGATGGCCCGGGTACCGCTTCAATGCGTATGGACGGCAACTGCTTCCGTACAGCAGAGACGAGCGCCGAACCTGGGTCTGAGATCCCAGGAGTCCCTGCGTCGGTTACAAGCGCGAGTAGCTTCCCGTCCTGCAGCAGGCCAATGATCTTATCCACTTTCGCCAACCCGCTGTGAGAGTGGTACGAGAGCGTCTCAGTCGCAATGTCAAAGTGCGAAAGCAGTTTTTTGGTGACGCGTGTGTCCTCGCAGAGCACCATGTCAGCTTTCTTAAGCGTTTCAATCGCACGCGTGGAAATATCACCGAGATTTCCAATCGGTGTCGCGACAACAAACAATGTACCTATGTTACCCATTGAGTTTCGGATGCCAGTAGATAGTTTCAATTTTTCGCACCGGCTCTCCGTTCTCCTCTCCGTATGTTTCGTGGTGTACGACCGGCTGCTTCTGCTGCCAGCTATTGCTGATTGCTTCTTCTCCACCAACAGAGAACCCTGCATGCGGGTGGCGCTCCCCGCTTGCTTGCTCTTCTTCAACCCAAACCAGTACTGCCCCTTCTTTCGGAGATTTTATTTTTTCCCAGCCGCTGCGCTCCATGTCTCGAACCAGACCCGCAACAGTTGAATGCGGCTCTTGTAGTAATTTAAATTGATGCAAAATTGCCGAAACAAAGAGAGCACACGACCGGTCGCCGTCTCTGAGAATATCAGTCTCAACACCATCCACCTTCGCGTAGAGATTGCGAAACATATTACTCCCGATACTGTTTTTGATCGTCGCAATATAAGATGGAAAAAGTTGTATTTCTACTGTCTGCGCCATGCTGGCTACTATACCATGTGTAATTCTCCTCTTGAAATTAGACCAGAAAGTCGTATAGTACCGGATTAGTTGCGTTGTGGGGAAACAATACATTCCGGAGGAATAGTATGAGAAAAGGTGCGTCATTCGTCTCCGAGCCGAGTCTCGGAGAGAAAACCACGGGGCAGAAGACCGACGCAGAGGGAGAGCTTCCGACTATAGAGGAGGCCGACGGAGACTATTCACCCCTGCACAAGAATTATTTTTTGCGCCCGATTGGGCCGCAAGCGTCGATGAAAGAGGCAGCCGACTGCCACGGCGCTGTCCTTATTTCCAGTCGCTAGACTTCACCGCCGCCGCGCTTATGCGCGGCGGTTTATTGTGTGCCGGAGAGATGACTTGGCGTCAGCTCACTACACTATAATTCTTCGCTTTGCTTGAATTCTAGCGAGTGGCTCCTTCCCGGACTCGCCTACCCTTCGTCAAGCTTAGGGCACCCTGGCTCCGTCTTTCAAGTCCTCTCTCAACAAGAAATGTAAAACACCAAGGGCATGCCTTGGTGTTAACATTTTTAGTGCCGGAGAGAGGACTTGAACCTCCACCCCCTTGCGAGGACTGCGACCTGAACGCAGCGTGTCTACCAATTTCACCACTCCGGCAAAAAGAAAACGGCTACGAAGGAAGGTACTTGTAGCCGTCAGGAACAACCAGTGAATCTTTGTTTTCCCCATCCCAGGTAATTTTTTTATTCACCACCAAATTCGTGATGTACGGCTGAAAGCGATGCTCATGGATATTTACCCACTTCCCGAGAGACTTGGGTGTATCAGTCGGGAGTATTTCCACTGGGTAGTGGAAAAAAACCGGCCCATCATCGTAGTGTTGCGTCGCAAAGTGCATTGAGACAGCGGAGTACTTGATTTCTCCTTTTCTATACGCATCCATAACCGCAGTATGGACGTGTTCTCCGTACATACCATTTCCACCGAATTGCGGGAGCGGGCCAGGATGGATGTTGAATACATACCGTGGATCAAGTCCCGGATTCGAGTCTTCAGGACTCTCTTTCATCGGGACAAGCCACAGACACCCGGAGAGTGCGATAAATACTTCCCCATCACCAGCAATTTCCTCGACAAGAGCCGCATGTCCCTCAGCGGTTCGCTGCGCCTTCGGAAAGTGAAAGAATTTAACTCCAAGATCATTTGCTTTCTCCTCTACTCCCCCACCCGTATAATTTGAGACAACTGCAAGAATATTTGCACTGAGCCTGCCGTCACGCGAAGCTTCAACAAGATTCTTAAAGCCGGAACCGCCTGCATCGGGGTCTTTCTCCCCAGTCGCAAAAATAATGAGGTTTGGTTTGTGATTCATGGTTTGATCCTCTCAAGGAACCCTCAAGAGTGTACTTGGGGCTCTTTTTTATGCAAGTCTCAGGAGAGATAGTTTCATACCGCCCTACGCGCGAGTGGTGTGTGAGGATGATCTTTTTTAACGTCCTGAGTGCGAGTGGTAGGACTTGAACCTACGACCTCTTCATTATCAGTGAAGTGCTCTAACCAGCTGAGCTACACTCGCACTCAAGAAATTAAGATATAAAAGAACAAGCTTATAACCCACGTATGCTGAAATTGTATGCTTCGCATATAAGTGAAGTGTTTTGTTGCCGACCTGCCTGCCGGCAGGCAGGCCTACACTCGCACGTAAGAAGCTATAACGGAGCCATAGTAGCAGAGAATGTCCGTATGCTCAACGCTTGCAGACCATTATTCCAAAAAGTAAGATAGAAAAGGACAAGAAAGGAGGGACTTTTGAGTTGTAGATATTTTCGAAAAGTATTCACAAGGGCATTTGGGCGACGCGAGCCACGGCGATGGGGCACTTTGCCACCGAACAATTCGCGGGCAAAACCCGACACGCTCGAGCGTAACGCTCGCCGGAGACGCTCCGCACAGCGAGTAGCACGGCTCAAAAACGCTGAGGTATGAATACGAAGGCCGCCAACATGTTGGCGGCCTTCACTCATTCCATCCATTCTGCATTCTCACACTCCCCCAAATGCAATAAAAAATGCCCCGGCAAACACTGCGATAGTAAGTACTGCCAAGAAGAGTCTCATATCTTCCTCCCTACGTGTTGCTCCGTTATTAATTAGCTCATTGCTGGAACCGTTAGTCAAGCACCAAAAAAACCGGCCGCGCCGGTTTTTTGCTCCCTCCTCTTTCGTTCTGTCCAATACTATCCAGTAACGCATATCTGGAAAGCGAGTGCAGCCCCGACCTAAGGTCGGAGCTCCGATTACAACATCGGAGATATGAGTACAGCACTATTGCTCGTTTTATGCTCGATCGAGGCATAAAACATCAACCGGTTAAGCTCCAACGTTTGTTGGGGCGGTTCCATTTGGAATTGATCCACGACCAGCTTCCGCTAGCCGTGCCTTGTTACGACTTACTCCCTGTTACTGAATTTACCTTCGGCCGTCGCGAGGACGAACTTCGGGTACTCCCAGCTTCCTTGAGTTGACGGGCGGTGAGTACAAGGCTCGAGAACGTATTCACCGCAGTGTTGCTGACCTGCGATTACTAGCGATTCCAACTTCATGAGGTCGAGTTGCAGACCTCAATCCGAACTGGGGATGGCTTTATAAGGATTTGCTCAGCCTCTCGGCGTCGCGCCCCGTTGTACCACCCATTGTAGCGCGTGTGCAGCCCAGGATATCAAAGGGACATGCTGACTTGGCGTCATCCTCACCTTCCTCTCCCGTGAGGGAGCAGTCTCGCCTGACACTTGTAACAGGCAACGAGGGTTGCGTTCGTTTCCCCACTTAAGGGAACAGCTCAAGCCACGAACTGACGACAGCCATGCATCACCTGCCATGCCGCCCGAAGGGGTCTCTGGTTTCCCAGAGATTTCGTCATGGTTTCAAACCCTGGTAAGGTTCTTCGCTTAGCTACGAATTAAGCCACACGCTCCACCGCTTGTGCGAGCCCCCGTCTATTCCTTTGAGTTTTAAGCTTGCGCTCGTACTACCCAGGCGGTCCGCTTAACGCGTTAGCTTCGTCTCCCAGAGGGTCGATACTCCGAAAAACTAGCGGACAACGTTTAGGGCCAGGACTACTGGGGTATCTAATCCCATTCGCTACCCTGGCTTTCGTGCCTCAGCGTCAGGAATACGCCAGTCTGCTGCCTTCGCATTCGGTGTTCCCCATGATATCAACGGATTTCACCCCTACACCATGAGTTCCACAGACCTCTCGCATCCTCTAGTCATACCGTTTCCCCCGCGATTCCTCGGTTGAGCCGAGGGCTTTAACAAGGGACTAATATGACCGCCTACGCACCCTTTACGCCCAGTAAATCCGGGTAACGCTCGAGGCTCACGTATTACCG
>PFBJ01000018.1:40935-61846 GCA_002778575.1 Candidatus Kaiserbacteria bacterium CG10_big_fil_rev_8_21_14_0_10_49_17 | reverse complement strand
GTCCATTGCGGAAGATTCTCGACTGCGGCCTCCCGTAGGAGTATGGGCCGTGTCTCAGTCCCATCGGTGGGGGTCAGGCTCTCACCTCCCCTAGGCGTCATAGCCTTGGTAGTCCATTACACTACCAACAAGCTGATACCCCGCGGGCCCTTCCCTCTCCGCAAAAGCTTTACTCCGGAGAGACTATCGAGTATTAGCTACGGTTTCCCGCAGTTATCCTCGAGAGAGGGGTAGGTTCCCACGTGTTACTACCTCGTCTGCCACTCCCAGCCGTACTTTTGCAACAATGAAAATTTCATTCCGACAAAAGTACGGCTGGGCGTTCGACTTGCATGCCTTATCCACGCCGCCAGCGTTCACCCTGAGCCAGGATCAAACTCTGAGTTAAGAATTTGCTCTTTTGCTCATTCGAAATAGATTGGACAGAACGAAAGAAGAGATAGCTCCTCTATCGTCCTAAAATAAATTAAGGGTTCACGAACATGTTTGCACATGTTCTGTGTGGTTCTATGCAATTGTCAACGAGCAAATAAAAACTACCCCTTGGTAGCTACATCAGTCTACCAGAGCCATACCGAGAGTCAAGCCTTCTTTCTACCCTTTCCTCCCAGTGAGACAAGAAGCGGCGTGGCAAGGAAAATTGACGAGTAGGTACCGGCAACAATACCCGCAATCAAGACGAGAGCGAAATCCTGTGTCGCGACCGGTCCGAAGAAGAAGAGCGCAAGAATTCCAAAGAGTGTTGTCAGCGAGGTGTTAACTGAGCGGGTGTAGGTCTGCGTTAGACTCTTTCCAACAGTCAGTTCGAAGTCTTCCTTGCGGTTTGTCTCTTGGTTAAAGCGCAAATTCTCTCGCACACGGTCAAAGACAACGATCGTGTCGTTCACTGAGTAGCCGAGAATGGCAAGAAGCGCCATTACGAAAAGAACATCTACCTGAGCGCCCGTCACATACCCAAGCGCGGCAAAGAGACCGACAGGAATGAGTATGTCGTGGAGGAGCGCCACGATTGCAATAAGTCCGTATTTCCACGAGGAAACCGGTTTTGATACTTTTCTAAATACAAATGCAACAAAGAGAATGATTGCAACCATCGTCGCAAGAAGCGCGATAATCGCTTTCGTCCGAAGCTCCTCACCGATAACAGGCCCGACAGAACTGACCCGCTCTTGCATAACCGGATACTTTTCATTAAGCGTTACCACCTCAAGAATTCCTTGCCGTTCACTCTCTTGTAATTCTCGTGTGCGAAGAATAAAACCATTCTCCCCGCTCTCGCGCAGTGAAAAATTCCCGATATTAAAATTATGTAATCGCTCTGACACCTCCACTTTTGCCGGACGGCCATTTGGATACGAGAGATCCATAATAGTCCCGCCGGTAAAATCAATGCCAAAAGTAAGGCCGAATACGGAAATCGATGCAATAGAAGCCACCACAAGAACCGTGGTAATGACATAGAAAATTCTCCTGTATTTGACAACTAACATACTATTTGAAATACACGCCACTGCCGAAAAGTATTCGAAAGAGACGTCGGTTACTCTTTGGCGCTACTGCGTAGAGAAGTGTGCGCGAAACAACGATGGCTGTGAGCATCGACATGATGACACCAATACCAAAAGTGAGCGCGAACCCTTCAACAAGCGACGTGCCGAGCCAGTAGAGAATGATTGCAGTGATAATGCTCGACGCGTTGCCGTCTCGAATCGAAAACCATGCCCGCGCAAAGCCGTCTTTAATGGCGTCCTGCGGCGCTTTTCCGTCCTTCAGTTCTTCTTTCATGCGTTCAAAGATGAGCACATTCGCGTCTACTGCCATGCCGAGAGAGAGAATGAATCCCGCAACTCCTGCCGCGGTGAGCGTCACTGGAATAAGTTTGAATATTGCAAGCATGACCGCCAAATACATAGCAAGTGCAATGACTGCAATCACTCCCGGAGTTCGGTACCAGAGAAGCATAAAAAGCGCGACGGCAATAAGTCCCACAGCGCCGGCAAATACTCCCTGCCCTACCGCAGAGCTCCCGAGAGTTGAGCCAATTGTCTGTGTTGAAATAAGTTCAATTGGCACCGGAAGTGCTCCGAGGTTTAGGTTTTGGGCAAGCGCTTTTGCTTCCTCTGGCGTAAACGCTCCGGATATTGTGGCACTCCCGCCGGTGATTTCCTCCCGAATGACCGGCACACTCATGAGCGCTCCGTCAAGAAATATACCGAGGTACTCCCCTGTGTGTTCACGAGTGATTTGAGCAAACAGGTCGCCTCCTTCGCTATTAAACGTAAGGAGTACATACGGTTCATTTGAGAGTCCGGCACTTCCCTGCCCAAAACCAACCGAAGCAGTTTTTAGATACCGTCCAGTAAGACCGGTAGCATCAAAGAGGGCGTCAACACCCTCGGGCGTAAGCACCGACAGTTCAGAAGGTGGCGCCATTCCTTCTTTGAGTAATTTAAACTCCAAGACCGGCGTTCGTCCGATGAGCTCTATTGCTTTTGCTGTATCTGTCACCCCAGGCAGTTCAATAATGAGCCGCTCTTCGCTAACCCCTGCAAAAAACCCCCCTTTCTCAACCTGAACAATAGGCTCCGATACGCCAAAGAGGTTCACGCGCCGCTCGATAACAGAGCGCAGTGCGCTCATGGAATCTGCGACATCCCTCTCTGGAATTTCAGAAACGTCAGCTCGGTAGACCAGGTGCGTTCCTCCGGCCAGATCAAGGCCTAATGTAAACGGGAAATGAGAATTAGCGCTGGTCTCTGATTGATATAGAAAATAACCGACTCCGAGGCCGGCAATGAGTATAATGAGTGCTACAAGGCGCTTCTGCCACATGGCACACAGTATAAGCGGAAAGAGATTTTTGTAAATGCGCCCTTATCGGCCGGATCGCGAAAGTACTATTTTCCCTGTCTGAAGCGCAATATAGAGATCAAGCAGGAGCGAGCGCTCCTTTAGGTAGTAGAGATCGTATGACAGCTTCTCGGTCGTCGCTTCATCGTTGACGCCGTGGTGCGGGTGATTGGTATGGAGCACTTGCGCCCACCCCGTCAACCCTGGCTTAATAAGGTGGCGCACATTGTAATACGGAATAGATTCTGCGTACTGTGAGACGAGCATAGGGATCTCCGGGCGAGGCCCGACAAGCGAAAGGTCGCCTTTAAGCACGTTCCAAAATTGCGGCAGCTCATCAATGCGCGTCGCTCGAAGGAATGCGCCAACATGCGTAACTTTCAATTTCGATTTTAAAACGCTCTCACCAACGTCATTTCCATTCATTGAGCGGAATTTTACTATGTATATTGTTTTGTTATTTTGCCCTACTCGTTCCTGCCGAATAAATATCGGTCCCCTATCCTCAATCTTGATGGCAAGCGCTACGAGTGGATAAAACGGCACGGTAAGAATGAGCGCGCACGTGGCAGTTAGTATGTCGAGGCTTCGTTTTAATACGTCGTATATAACCTTCGGAGAAATGGAAACGTTTGAGAGGAGCCACTCGTGGCTTACCATTGAAAGCGGGAGGCGCCCAAAGACAGACTCGTAGAGGCGTTGCGCGTCGACGACAGTAATTTGCAATTTCATAAAGGAAACATCGAAAAGGGCTGGGAGCAGTCCAACCGCATTTGGGTGCGCGATATCTACAACAATAATTGAGACATTATCCTTGGCAATACTCTCAAGAACTACCTCAGCCACTTTCTCGCTTGCCACTTCATGCAAATCAATAAAGCCCGTGACTGAGAAGGGGTAGTGCGGAACCGCGTGAATAGCTGCAGCGAGATCCTGCGAATCCTTTCCACCTCCAACGACAAGCACGTTCCGTTTCCGGCGGAATCCTAATACAGGGAAAAGATATACACGCCAGAGTACGACGAGGAAGAAAGAGACGATAAGATAGATAATGAGGTTCGTCTTTGGCGTAATGCCGAAGTACGGAATCAGGAAGAAGAAGAGTGCGGCAATGACTATGTTGGTAATTTGCGTATTGAGAATGAGCGGAGCCAAGTCCTTGCGAAACATGACCACCTGCCTGCTGTAGAGTCCTGCCATTGCAAAAATCATGACCCACACCCCAAAGAGAATGGAGAATGGAACTATGTGGTCATAAAAAATGTTCTCCTGAAGAGAAGAACCGTAGCGCACCACAAGCGTTATCCAAAGAGAAAGACCCAAAAAGAAAAGGTCTCCAAGAAGGAGGATGTACGGCTCGCGCCTGCTTGCAATAGTCATACTGTCGTGTTCATATAGTACAACGAATTTCTAAAATGACAAGATTAGAAGAATGAAGATAGTATACGCAATAACAAAGTCTAATTTCGGAGGCGCTCAGCGTTACGTTTTTGACCTTGCCACCGCTTTACGTGAGGCAGGTCAGGATGTTGTCGTACTTGGAGGAGCAGGCGATGCTCTCCCTGTACAACTAAAAAAACACGGTATTCGTTTCAGACGCATTCCACACATGGATCGTGACGTTCGTATCACCAGTGACGTACGCGCTTTTTTCGCTCTTATGAGACTGATCCGAGAAGAGCGCCCTGACATACTCCACCTTAACAGTTCAAAAATGGGCATTATGGGTGCCGTCGCTTCCCTTTTTGCAGGAAATCCTAAGACATTTTTTACGATTCACGGATGGGCATTTACCGAAGACCGCCCAGCGTACCAACGCTTCCCTATCAAAGCACTGCAGTGGCTTACTGTCATGCTATCTAGTCGTAGTATCGCAGTATCCAAAAAAGTGGCAAAGGAGCTATCGAAACATCCTAAAATTACTTACATCCCAAACGGAATTACGCCTCCTGAATTTCTCTCCAAAAAAGACGCGCGGACAGCTATTGCCAAGTACGTAGGTACAGAGTTGCCGGAGAGTGCGTTTGTGTTTGGAACAATTGCCGAATTGCATAAAAACAAAAACCTGGGCAGCGCTATTCGCGCACTTCCAGAAAACTCTTTTTTCATTGTTATCGGCGATGGAGAAGAGCGCCAGAGCCTGCAGAGACTCATTGAGTCGCTTTCTTTGCGGAATCGAGTATTCCTTGCCGGGCGAATTAAGAATGCCGCAACGCTTCTTGCGGCATTCGACGTATTTCTCTTACCGTCAAAAAAGGAAGGCCTTCCGTACGTACTCCTTGAAGCAGGAATGGCGCAAGTGCCAGTTGTGGCAACTCCTGTTGGTGGTATTCCTGAGCTTATTGAGCATGACGTGACAGGGCTCCTCGCTACTCCTGCCGTGTTTTCAGACGCACTTCTACGAATATCAAAAGACGCCGAATTACGGATGCGGCTTGGGGAGGCGCTTCGGAGGAAGGTTTCGAGTTATTACACACTGAAGCGTATGGTTGAAGCTACAGCAAATCTCTACGCTACAGTCCAATAACTTCATTCTGTTCATCACTGCGATGGACTGTGCGATTGTAGCGGCGCATACCCATTAAAATACCGAGTCCTATAAATTCAGTAATGAGGTGAGAACCGCCGTAGCTCATAAACGGCACTGTCGTGCCGGTGACCGGCATAAGGCCGAGATTCATTCCTATATGCACAGAGAAGTGCGCAATGAAAAGAGTCGCCAGTCCGACTCCAAAGAGCACTTCAAAATTACTTGCGCCGCGCTTTGCATTTTCAAGAACGCGCCAAATAACCAAAGCGAACAGTATAAAAAGGAGTGTTACGCCAACAAAACCCCACTCCTCAGCGAATGCCGCGAAAATAAAGTCTGTCTCATACTCAGGCAAAAACTGCAGTTTGCTCTGTGTTCCATATCCGACTCCTTTCCCAAGAAGTTCGCCTGAACCGACAGCAATGGTTGACTGGTACGCATTATACCCAGTGCCTTGAATGTCAGTGAGCGGGTTAAGGAATGTGATGATCCGCTGCTTTTGGTAGTCCGCAAATACAAACGACCACATACCAACACCAGCGAGCGCGCCAATAAGCAGGACGGCAACGAGGTGCTTCTTAGAAATACCGGACACCAGCACCATGCCAAACCAGATAAGAGCAATAATAATTGCCGAGCCGAAGTCCGGCTGGATTGCGATAAGAGCGAAGAGGGCAAAAATGTAAAAACCGGAGACCAGAATGTGCCGCACATTCGCGATTTCAATATGCCGTCGTGTGAAATACTTCGAGAGAAGAAGAATTGCGACGAGTTTTGCCGGATCAGACGGTTGAAGCGAAAACGCGCCGAAATCAAAGCGACTCTGCGCTCCTTTCACAACATCACCGAAGAAAAAGACAAGAATGAGCAAGAGAATTGTAAAGCCGTAGAGTGTGGTGATAACGGTCGTGCGTCGAAGAAAACGGAAATCGACAAAGGAGAGTACGAAAAAGACACCAATGGCAATCGATGCCCAAATGAGTTGATTTTCAAAAAAGTAATTCTCACTTGTAAACGAGTTCATTGTGAGAATTCCTGCCGCGACAAGCGCAACTGAAGAGCCGAATAAAAGCCAGTCAATAGAAAGCAGGAGTGACAGCGTGCGCCGTGTCATATTACCGTTTCTCTGGAATAACGATTGGTTGGATCTCAAACCGTCCGACTTCTCGAGGAAATGGCCGCGGCCACGTAAATATTACCTGCTCTTTTCCCCGAGCCGCCAGCCGCTCAATTACGGTTTTCGATGCGGCAAGCGCATTGTCTTCAAGATCAAATAGAGAAACCACCACCACAAGCTTTGTGATGTCATTGAGGGTTAAATTCTCAATAGTTGCAGTGAGTCGCACAGTCCCGTCAGTAAGCAATTCTCGTTCACGCACCGTCACATGGTTTGCGGCACTTTTTCGCGCAAGCCAAACCGGGTCTTCAAGCAGTTCAAAAAATGCCTGCGCGACGCGGCGCTCCCCAGAGCGGATGCCGCCCTCAAAAACCGGCGTAACACCGTTTGGTGTAATAGTCATGGTTCCCTGCCGCTCCGCTACGAGAATGCCGTCCTCGTCTACCAATTTAAATGCATACGGAACCTTATACGCTGCTGCTTCAAAATTTGGATTATCAACATGCGCAAGCGCACTCCACACACCAGGTACCACTTCAAATGGTCTCGCGAAAAGCACGGTTGCATCAGCAGTTTGCGAATCAGCGAGGAGCTCACACGGCCCTCCCCTATCTATCGCTACTTCGCCTTGATTTATCTTTCCATCAAAACACGTTGGCGGTGTGTACCAAAGGAAAAAAGCGGCAATTCCAATCGGAATTGAAAAGACAAGAAAAATTCCAAAGATGTATTGCCCCCGACGGGCTGCTGCCCATGACATACTGCTAGTATAGCAAATAGCCCCGCGCGTGCGCGCGGGGCAATTCATTTTTTACTGTTCAGCTTGTGTCAAAAAGGCACCAATTCGAGCAAATGATTCTTTGTTGTCCATTCGATCTTGCACAAAATTTCGAATAGAGCGGACGATTGCCTCAGCATTGAAACAGTCCACACCGCAATCTAGATCATTTGGTGGCTTTCCACACGATGGGAATCGTCCGCATACACTGCTTAGTATCGACGATTTTAACCGGTCAAGCCGATCATTTTGCAGTGCACGCAAGTACTCCCTTGTGCCGTCACTGATTGGTTCTTTGTTTTTCTGCTGAAAAGACCACCACAGAATAATCTCATGGCATTTATGCAAGCTTCTGTGAGCATCCTCAGCAGCGTCGCCTTCACCAATAAGTTCCGACAGAAGTGTGTGCTGGCTTGTGAAAAGACCATCAAGAGGCCAGCCATTCATATAAAAGAGTTCGAATAGAAAACTTTGGTAGAAGGCTTGTGTATCCTCGCCGCTAAAGTTTCCAGCATAACTCTTCACGAATCGCCGGGCAGTGGTGCACGGCCCTTCAGCGCACGCACCAAACCGCTTGTAGAAAATGCGTTCACTCATAGCAAGTGTAGTGCGTGGTGTAGCCTCCCAATCGTCGTGCCGCTGCCGGCCAAAGATATGCTCGAGCCCTTGTTGTGTGTGAATCGAGTGCGAGTGATGGGTCCCAAAGGACCCGCCAAAACCATCAATAGGCACCGAACCCCACACCTCAAGTGCTTCCTTGCATGTCAGAGGCGGTAAATCACAGAAGTGCTCAACTCCTTTTTCTAAGCAGTCTTCTTGGCACTCTCGATAGTGCTGCGCGGCGGCTAATTGCGCTTTACTGCCGGAGCGCAAATCAAAATTTGGGTCGGTAGACTGAAAGACGAGTTGCGCCTCACGGCACGAGAGCTTTTCAACGACACTTTCCTGCCTTTCAGCGGTTATCGTGCTCATTTTTTCCTCCAAGCACCTTGTTTCTTCTGGCAGTACCATACAGCGAAGCACAGTGCTTGGCAATCAAAAACAAAAATCGATTCAATCATATGATTGAATCGATTTTTGTGCCTACCTGTCGGCAGGCAGGGCTTTATAAAGCCATATATTCAAGTACTCTGAGCTGGCGGATACCTACTCTCCCTCAGAAGAAGTACCATCGGCGCAACCGTGCTTAACTGCCGTGTTCGGAATGAGAACGGGTGTACCCACGGCGCCAAACCACCAGCTCACAACACTCGAATATTTTCTTGACGAACTGCGCGCAAAAATAAATGAGATACGAAGCGAGTGTGTGGGGTGTACCGAGCGTTATTTGAAATAACGCGAGGAAGCACCGCAACACACAACGAAATATGTCGTTATTTTTGTGCACAGATCATAGTAGGCAAATTGCATTGCACTGCAGTAACAAATAATGAAAGCGAACTTCCAGATTTCCTGACAGGAGTCGACGGATTAGTACACCTCGGCTAAGCACATCACTGTGCGTACACCTGGTGCCTATCACCTAGTCGTCTCCTAGGGGTCTTAATGATTCCTGATCTTGAGGTTGGCTTCCCGCTTAGATGCTTTCAGCGGTTATCCATTCCCAACATAGCTACCGAGCGGTGCTCCTGGCGGAACAGCTCGCACACCAGAGGTCAGTTCATTCCGGTCCTCTCGTCACATACTCCCCTGTTTCCAGGAGTGCAGACTATATCTTCACCCGCTCCCATGAATTGGAGTGAGGGTGGTGGCGTGTTGCCTATACAGGCTGTCGTTTCCACGATTCAACACTTGTATAAGCCTGTTTTGCAGTGGTGAGCTGCATGAACAAGTCGTTACGGGGTCAAACCCAATCTCTTATATACCGCCTCTTTTGTATGAGTACTACGACTTTTGTAGTTCTCATTCTTCACAATAAAAGCTAGGTCAACGACTCGCTTGAGTTGTTTCTCACTAAGCTTTTGTATTGGCATGGTAGAGAGTATTCTGCAAGCTTCTATCAATGCGTCCGCTTGCACTTCTTTGAAACGAATAAATGGTCGCAATTCTGTAAGAACTTTCAGTACGTGTGTGTACCCATTTATCCGTAATTCAGTTATGCCATCACTTCTTCGTGACAGATACCCGATTCCGAATACATCTCGCATCCAATGAAGAGGTTTTTCATGGCGGGAATCTTGATACAGACAGATTGTTGCCATAAATCTCACGCCCCGTTTTGTGTCAGAACGTTTTTTGATTTGCAGCATTAAACTGCCGTCACCATCAAGAAAACCTGCAATATACGCTATATACGTTTTGGATCGACTTCCCACGGTATTACCTTAAAGAATTTCCGGTCCTCAAGTGAATTGTAACATGCACGGACCAGCGCACGCTCAATTCTCGGACAAGAATTCTATGAAGGCTTCACCGTTATAGCCACTTTGTCATCATAGATTTCTCTATGAAGTAGCAATTTCTTACTAGGAACAAATCCTCTCAAGAATCAACGCCTGCAGCAGATTAGGACCAACCTGTCTCACGCATGGTATCACGAATTGACTTCGTGCATTGGACTATATCTTCTTCCTTAAACAAGGAAGGTCAACGTGTAGTCTCTACGGGGTTTTGTGTATTACAAAACTTCCCTCGGTATTGCCCTTCGACAAGCTCAGAGTTCTACCGATACAGTCGACTTGCCACTCTATGCTTACACATAGAGGCCGCCGTGATTGGATTGGTTAATTTTTTGCAGGGACAGAAAAACTCGATTTTGTTGTCTGTTCTGTCTGGATTCAGACTGCACAACAGCCTTTTCATGCTCAGAAGCTCAGAAGCTTCAAAGCTAAAAGCTGCTCTACGGTCTGAACCCAGCTCGCGTACCTTTTTAATTGGCGAACAGCCAAACCCTTGGGACCTTCTCCAGCCCCAGGATAAGATGAGCCGACATCGCTGTCGTTATACTCACATTACTGTGAGGATCGGACTATATCTTCACCCAACTGTAATCACTGTTGGGGATTGGCGTGTAGTCTCTACGGATTCTGAACCAATTTTGTAGCGCATGGATGGTACCACGTAAGGCTCAATGAGCTTTGTCAGAGTTGGAATGCTCTTTTTAAGGAACCGTATCCGTTTGTATTCCTTATCCTTGTTCAGTGTCGCCTCCAACTCTAGCGTTTGTAACGCTCTGATGAGAGTGAGTTGATCACACCCATCAAATTGTTGTGTGTTGAGATAGATGTCGCTGTCTCGACATCGACTCCCGTCATCCATGAACCATACTGCAAGCATCAATGGATCAAGTACGAGGTCGTGAGGAATGACCTTTTTGCCGTTCCGGTAAAACAACTGAAACAACAAAGTCAGTTCCTCTGCCTGTCTTGTATTGAAGCGAATCGCTCTACGACTTCCATTGCCATGACGTTCAGTTGGTATGCCGGCGCGAATTCCTTCAAGTACGTGGTATTTCCACAGCACGTACTCTCGTTGACTCGCCGCATGATTGATTTCCAGAAATGCATTCTGACGTCCCGGTACAATTCGCATGTAACCGTCGCCGAGAATCGAACCAATAACTACTGATTTCTGGAATTGATTCAGTCTTTCCACGGTATTGTCCATACATGTATTCTACCACCACGTGGGGGTAGCGCTGGTGTGTGGAGTTCACCGTTATAGCCAATTTGTTTTTGTACGAGATTACTCTCGTAGGCACCCCGATTATATGTTTGTAACATAACGTTAAGGTGCCGAACACTGCCGTCGATTTGGACTCTTGGGCAGTACCAGCCTGTTATCCCCGGGGTAACTTTTATCCGTTGAGCTCCAGCCGCATCTAATACGAACTGTCGGATCACTATGCTCCGCTTTCGCGCCTGTTCGACATGCCCGTCTCACAGTCAAGCTAGCTTATGCCATTACACTATCGGCACGGTTTCCATTCGCGCCTAGCTAACCTTAATAGACTCCTCCGTTACTTTTTAGGAGGAGAGCGCCCCACTCAAACTACCCACCAGATACTGTTCCTGTACGTTTTTGCCGTCCAGGTTAGAAGATACAAATTAAAAGAGTGGTATTTCACTGACGACTCCACAATCCCCAAAAGGACTGCTTCAAAGTCTCCCACCTATGCTACGCAGTTAACTCATACCTTCAATATCAAGTTGTAGTAAAGCTCCCGGGGTCTTTCCGTCCCGCTGCAGGTAACCGGCATCTTTACCGGTATCGCATTTTCGCCGAGCAAATCCCCGAGACAGTCCCCCAGTCGTTACGCCATTCGTGCACGTCTGAATTTACCAGACAAGGAATTTCGCTACCTTAGGACCGTTATAGTTACGGCCGACATTCACCAGGGCTTATACAGCCAAGCCTGAAGAGTAAAACTCCTCAGACCGTCCGTACTTAACCTTCTGGCATTGGTCAGGCGTCACCCTCTATACATCCTCTTACGAGTTCGCAGAGAGCTGTGTTTTTGATAAACAGTCGCCGGGGGGTCTTTCGCTGCGTCCAGCCGTAGATTCAGTCCTCAAACACAGAGTGTTTGATTCTTTCAAGCAGCCATCGTTTATTGCTACCATGCTGCTTCAGTTTGCGCTCACGCTCATCAGCGTCACGCTTCGAGATATACATTTCGGCGTATACAATTCTCCACTCACCGTCTTTCCGACGAGTAGCAGATTGCCTACCTTTTTGATGATCTCGAAGCCGACGCTTGAGATCGTTAGTCTTGCCTATGTACAACTCTCTTGTTTTGCTTTGGCGCAAAACATATACCCAATACATGTGTGTATTGTATCAGGACTGAATCTACGGCTGGAAGGCCTTATTCCGAAGGTACGGCCGATTTTTTGCCGAGTTCCTTGGGGATCTTTCACTCGTTCGCCTTGGTCTTCTCGACCTAACCACCTGTGTCGGTTTGCGGTACGGGCACATACATATTGAGCTTAGAAGTTTTTCTTGGAAGCGTGCTCCTCTTAATTTCTTCGACCGAAGCCTCCGATTTTCGCTCTCCATTGGAGTTATGTTGTCCGGATTTGCCTAGACAACCTCCTCAGAGCACCAACGCGAATCCGATAACGCGCTAAGAGTACAACACTCCGTCTCTCCATCGCATATGTATGCGGTCATGGAATATTAACCATGTGTCCATCGTCTCCCCCTTTCGGGATCGACTTAGGCCCGACTAACCCTTGGCTGATTAACATCGCCAAGGAAACCTTGGTTTTTCGGCGTGCGGGAGTCTCACCCGCATTGCGGCTACTCGTGCCAACATTCTCACTTCTGAACGCTCCACTATGGGTTACCCCTTTAGCTTCATCGCGGAACAGAACGCTCTCCTACCGCTCAGTCGCACCTCGCTACACTCGCGCTTTAAGCTTTTCAGATGATAAGCTTCCAAGCTTCTGAGTTTTCACCCTGAGAAGCTACGAAACTCAATCCCTCTGATGAAGCTTTGTGTCGAGTGCAATGAGGCACGACCAAGCCCGCGGTTTCGGTACTATGCTTAAGCCCCGATAATCTTCGGCGCAAAGTCTCTGAATGAGTGAGCTGTTACGCTATCTTTAAAGGATGGCTGCTTCTAAGCCAACCTCCTCATTGTCTGAGAAACCTCACCTCCTTAAGTGCACTGAGCATAGATTTTGGGACCTTAACCTGCGATCTGGGCTGTTTCCCTTTTGACCAGTGGAGCTTCGCCCCCACGGTCTAACTGCCGCGCTATTAACTTTTGGTATTCGGAGTTTGATAGGAGTGACGAGGTTTCCCCCTATTCACACCTTCCAGTGCTCTACCCCCAAAAGGAACACGCGACGCTAACCCTAAAGCTATTTCGGAGAGAACCAGCTATTACGAAGTTCGATTGGCTTTTCACCCCTTACCACAGGTCATCCGCTGGAGTCGCACGACCAGTCGGTTCGGGCCTCCATAACTGTTTCCAGTTATTTCACCCTGCCCATGGCAAGCTCACTTCGCTTCGGGTCTTATGCGTACGACTATTATTTCGCGCTATTCACACTCGCTTTCGCTGTGGCTCCGGTCGAGAGACCTTAGCCAGCCGCACACATAAACTCGTTGGCTCATTCTTCAATAGGCACGCCGTCACGGTTCGAATAAACTCACCGCTTCGACTCCTTGTAGGCATGTGGTTTCAGGTCTATTTCACCGCCCTCTCCGGGCTACTTTTCACCTTTCCCTCACGGTACTTGTTCACTATCGGTCTCTAGGAGTATTTAGCCTTACCAGTTAGTTCTGGCAGATTCACTCGAGCTTTTCGTGTCTCGAGCTACTCAAGGACAACAGCAAGAGAGGTGAATCGTTTTCGTGTACGGGACTATTACCCACTGGGGTTGTGCTTCCCAGCACATTCCACTAACGAATCACTTTGTAACTCTCCTCACATAAATGCGACACTGTCGCCTTACAACCCCCGGTACCACCCGATACACTCAGAAAAGTGTATCGGGTGAGACCGGGTTTGGGCTCTTCCCGTTTCGCTCGCCGCTACTTGGGGAATTCCTATTGGTTTCTTCTCCTCCTGGTACTGAGATGTTTCACTTCCCAGGGTACGCTCTCCAACATCAGGTGTTGGAGTAACCGTCAAAACGGCTGGGTTGCCCCATTCGGAAATCTCCGGATCAAAGGTTGCTAAGCACCTCCCCGAAGCTTATCGCAGCTACGCTACGTCCTTCATCGCCTCACTAGAGCCTAGGCATCCACCACATGCCCTTAAATTTCCTGCCAGGAAATCTAAAAGCCGCAATCATTATTTTTTGCAATGCAATGCAATTTACCTACTATGAAATTGTCAAGGAACTCGTGCTGGTTTCTCTATCAGGTCGGAAAGAAAAAGCCGCTTCTGGAAGCGGCAGTCGGGCACAGCGAATCTCGCGGCTACCTTCTGCGCTTCATCGAATGCTTAACTTGATAAACCATATACACGTGAGACGTATTATACTCAGCCCTCAATTCCTGTCAAATCGTCCGCGGGCCACTTTCGGGTCACGCAAAAACGCCCTCAAAGGGCGTTTTTGCAGAAAAGAAATTTGGTGTTACCTCTTCGTCGACACCTCTTTGCGGAGACGATCGATGTAATCACCTGCTGCCTGCTGTCCGCCGAGGCCAAACGCGAGACCGAAGCCAAGCGAGAGAGCCACAATGACACCCGTAAAGAGTGTCTGGACGAATGCGGTTGCAACACCGAGCTGATTGAGAGCTGCGAGGATTGCGAAAATCCAGATAGCCCATTTGGCAACAGAACCGAGCAGATTTGCAGAATGCATCTCTGCGGCTTTTGCTGCACCAGCAACAAGGTTACGAACCACTTCAGCAATAACAGCGGCGACAAGAAGAATGAGTACTGCCACGATTACCTGTGGAAGGTAAAGGAGTACCACTTCTTGGAGGAATACATTTACTTGGTTAAGTCCCAGTACCTCGAGTGCCGCAACAAGGAAGACGATGATGATGAACCACTTCACGAGACCACCGAGGAATCCGCCTGCATTCATGCTAAATCCTGCACGATTGAATGCGTCTTCGAGGCCCGCTGAGCGGAGCGCATTGTCTACCTTAAGAGCGTCAACTACCTGCGCGACAACTCGTCCGAGTACCGCACCGATAATCCAACCGAGGACAAAGATAACAATCGCAACAATAAGACTTGGAACGAACTCTACGACACCAAGCCAGAGGTCTTGTAGCGACTGTTGTAGGACTTGAGCCCATGTTTCTAGTAACATATACACATTGTCCTACCCTATGTGTGGGGGTAGGCGCCTAGGCTGTTGTATTTAATTGCCTTACTAATTGGCATTATTCGACCTTGTATTAATGATAGCACCCCTTGCCGTTGCAATGTTTTCCATGTGTGGAAACAAAAAAGCGCCCTACTGAGCGCTTTCTTCAACCTGTTTTCGCGAGGGCTGCCACGCACCGAGCCGATCCATAATAGTCTGGTGTGGAAAATCAAGAACATCCCGCACAAGTTTGTCGTAGACATTTAAGCGATAGCGGAATTCTTTTGTTGGAAAGACGGCGTAACGAAGTTCGCGTCCTATTTCAGTTTCTATTGTGCGCATAATTGTCTCGAGGCGCCGCATATTCAAATTATCCCCCACAAGTAGCACATCAACCCGACTGTCGAGATCTTGGATAAAGACGCCTGCAACAACAATGAGCTTCAGTGCTCCGGCAGGGGCAAGTCGTTTCGCTAAGTCGTTTTGCGCAAGCGGGGTTGAGTTGACGAGGAAATTACGAAGCGCGTTAAGGTATTCGAAGTCTGGGTTTAGAATGTATCCCCACGAGCGCTTCTTCCCCACCGTACCGTCTGCGTACTCAATCTCTTTATAGAACGAACGTCGTTTTATCATTTTTATATTTTCGAGCATCTTGAGCTCACCCCGCACTTTTGGCATCGTTACGCGCGTCCGCTCGCGTACATCAACTGCCTGAAAATACTCCTCAGCATTAAAGAGAAAGAGCCGCAAAATTTTCACCCGAGCTTGCGAACCAAATAGTTTCGATAGTGTCTCCATTTGGTTCATTGTAGCACTCTCACCTCATAGACAAGTTCTTGACGAAGGACTACTTTTCTCCTCTGTTGCAAAACAAAAAGCCCTCAAAGGGCTTTTTGTTTTGCTATTTCTGGAGAAGTTACTTGAGAGCAACGTTTGCACCAGCCGTCGAAGCAAAGCTTCTCCTTAAGAACCCTCGGTTCTTAACGCAACACGCCGCCCTGAGGGCGGCGTGTTGCTGATCTCCGAGACGGGGAACTTCCGTTCCCCGACCCCCTCACAAGCCGTCGCAAACGTTACTTGAGAGTAACCTTTGCGCCGGCTTCTTCGAGCTTCGTCTTCATCTCTTCTGCCTCTTCTTTCTTTACTCCTTCCTTAAGCACAGCAGGTGCACCTTCCACCATATCCTTTGCTTCCTTAAGGCCAAGTCCGAGGATTTCTTTTACTGCCTTAATAACGGCAATTTTCTGTCCTCCGGCTTCAGTGAGCTCAACAGTGAACTCATCCTGCTCTTCACCCCCATCAGCGCCAGCTGCTGCGGGAGCGGCAGCGGCAACTGCCGAAGCAGAAACGCCGAACTTCTTCTCAAGCACTTTTACAAGTGCATTGAGCTCAAGGACGGTCATTTTCTCGATTTGCTCGATGAGCGCCTGAAACTCCGCAGGCACCTCTACCTCCTCAGCGGTGTCAACCGGCGTCTCCTTAACTGCAGGAGCTTCCTCAGCGGGAGTCTCCGAAGCCGCCTCTTCGGCCGCGTCAGTAGTCTCTTCTTTCTTGTCTTCTTCTGACATAGGGTATTAATTACACATTGCTAATTACGCCTCTTTCTTCTCAGCGATTTGGTTTAGTACTACAACAAAACCAGAGAGCGGTGAATTAAGGAGCCCAACAAACTGTCCGTAGAGCGTTTGTAGTGATGGAATGGTCGCAATCGCTTCCATACTCACCCTATCCTTGATTTCCCCTTCAAATACGCCACCGAGAATCGAAAGCGCGTCTTTGTACTTCTTACTAAAGGCGTACACCTCTCGAGCTGGAGCCACCGCATCGTCGCCATAGGCGATAGCAAGCTCCCCATCAAGTGGCGGTACTTCTCCGGTAAAGCCGCTTTCCCCAAGCGCTCGCTTTACGAGCGTCTTTTTCGCGACGAAATATGACACCCCCTGCTCTTTAAGAGCCGAGCGCATTTCACTTTCATCAGAAACTGAAAGCCCGTGAAAGTTCACAAAAACTGCAGACTGCGAATTTTTGAGAGCATCGTTGAGCTTCTCGAGAATAGCGATTTTTTGATCTTTCGATTTTGCCATGATCTGTGTCGTTGCGTCGGAAACTAAAAAGGCCCGTAAACGGGCCTGGAGGCCGCCATAAAAATGGCGGTATTCGACCTCGGTAGGATTTACAGAGCTTCTCAGCTTTTAAGCTTTCTAGCTTCTGAGGGAATTCCCTGAAAAACTGTGAAGCCGTAAAGCTAATGAGCTCATTACCTACTGTCTCCAGTCCGACAGTGGCACTATACCGATAGACTACAACTCAGTCAACTACTTGCCTTCAACTTTTTGTTTCAGTCGCTCGGCACGCCACCCCACCATGGTTGCCAGAAGTTGAAAGAATGTCGCCACTCCGGCAATTGCAAGAAGGAGAATGACAGGAACAGAAAGCGGGGTTATGAAGTAAAAAAAGAGCACGCACGCCGCCGCCCAGACCCCGAAGCACCACGGGCATTCCAAGAGCTCTGAAGCAGTGCGAAGCGGTCCCTGCACGTATTTTCTTCGGACGATGACCAATTCCCCGTCCTCTCCCGCAAGAACTTCTTTCCGCAAAAACCAATCCCGTATGAACTGCGTGATTTTGTCATAGACAAACAGCCGAGTAAGCCGGAATGCGGCCAACGAAAGGAGGAAAAACTCAAAAACAGAAAGCCCTTGTGGTAGTCGATGAGTGCTGTCCATATACCACACGCCGCCGACAATGAGTACAAGGAAAAAGAGTGAGTAAAGAAAGTGCCACAATCCTTGATCGTCTTTCATATAGTGAAAGTATACCCCATATGATACTGAACATAAAAACAGGCAAAGACTGAACCCGAATATATCTCATAGGCATGCCGCATTGACCGAATTAATCACAAAAGGTACCCTCACTGCAGAATGAATGGGGGTCAAAATGGAAATAACACTCACTGATGAAGTACTTAAAGAGGCAACGGGTTACCAGTGCCGAGGGCACGACGGAGACTGTGGGAAGTGTGCTGTTGTGCTCTACACCGCCTCTTTTTATCTTCTCGGAGAGCGGCACGCATTCACCGAAGGGTCGTGCGGGCACCTCACTCACTTAGGCGAGGTCGCAAAGAAAGTGATGCACAGAGCCGAGGAAGAGAAAGCTCGAGCCGAATCCTTGTTTTGGAATTGCACCAAATCGCTCCCGTGGATTGTTTTCAATAAAAAACTGCTTCACTCCTGCAAGACATGCAACCTTTCCGCACCAACTACAAAGCGGGCTCTCTAGAGCCCGCTTCGCTTATGGCGCTGTGCCGTATTTCCACTGTATTACTTTGTAGTTGTCGTGCGGAAGCGTAGACGACCCTGTTTCAAAATAGGTTTCAAACGTATTTATTTCGTCGATACCGGATGTCTCTGTTGAAAACAGCAATACGAAAAGGTCATCGCCATTTACCAGGCCGCTCACGGCATTGTTGGTCTTAAACCGCTTGATTCCTTTTGAGACAGAATCGCCCGTTACCCGAGTCGAAGACCCTACGGTGCCGTGGAAAAGCATTGTCTGCAGCGGCTTATCCAAATCGCGGTACAGGTAGTAGCATCTGCCGGAATTAGTATCGTAATATCCATTTTCTTCGTACGGATCTGCATACGGCTCACAGAAATATCCGTACCCCGGCCAATTTCGATTATTTGGGGTCCGCGGAGTACCGTAAATTACATTGCTCGAGGCGTCTCGATTGTAGTATGCGTAGTCATAGCCATCATTGCTCCACCAGCTCGACTCAAGCGACCCGTCTGCGTCAAAGTCAGCGCGTTCCATTGACCGCATCTCGCTTAAAAGTCCTGCGCACCAGCCGGAGCACGTTGCAACTTCAGGCGTTTGATCAAGAGTAGTCGTTGCTGTTCCAAGTCCGTGCACAAGCCGCAACTCTTCCCCGCTATCATCAAGGCTAAATGACGCAATTGTGCCAGCCGGCTGTGAGCTGACGGCAGTATCATCGTCCCGTTCTATAAGCTGGTACTCCCCGCCTCCCAAAGTGCCTGAGAGCGCAAATTCCACATCACCGTCAGCCGATACAATCGAAAGTGAGCTGAGGTCTATGGTTAACGGCGTTCGGTTGTATACTTCCATCCACTCGTCCTCTGCGCTCGCCTCGGTCCCCATCCACGCCACCTCACTGATAGCAACAGGCTTTTGGTATACATACACTTCTTGCTCGGTGGAGGTTGCGGCATTCCCAGCGCCGTCATACGCCACAACCGCAATTGTCGTGCTCGCCTCATCTGTCACCAAAAGCGTAGTGGCACTGCCAGAGAGGTTTTCAACAACAACGCCGTCTTTAATGACAGAGTACGTTGAACCGCTTGAATTCCACGCAAGGTTAAGGGTGGTATCGCCCGCAAGGCAGAAGTCCGTACTCAGTGAATTTAAACACTCAAGCACGGTAAGCGTAACGGCTGGAGCGGTCGTATCTACGTATACGCTGAGAGTCGTTGCCTCCGATGTTCGCCCTTCGTCATCGGTATTGTAGAAAGAGAGAGTGGTCGTCCCTTCTGAAAATTCGGAGAGGCTCATCTGCCAATTCCCGTCGACATCTGTTGACGATGTGGTACTCGAAAAATCAGTTGAGATGGTTCCTGTGCCGGTGCCGCCAAAAGTGATAGTACTCGTCGCAAATGTTGAAGCGTTTGCGGGAGTCGTCACAGCCGGCGCATCAGGCGCGAGGCGCACTTCCAGTGCTGTCCGTGTTGCATTCGAGCGATTCCCCGAGCCATCAATTGCAACAACTTCGATGCCATTTGCTCCTTCTGTTAGTGTCACAGAAAGACTCCACTTGCCACTGCTATTTGCGCTTGTATCAATCGTCGTGGTTGAACCTCCAGAGCCGTGCCTAAACTCAATCGCCGCTTCTGCTTCTGCTTCTCCGCCAATAGTCACATCTGTCGAATCAAGGACTGCGGCGAGGTCTTCCGGAGTTGTAATGGTCGGCTTCTCTGGCGCAAATGTATCCCCCTCCACAACACTAGCTCCGCCCCCGCCCCCGCCGCCAAAGCCGGGTGTGAGGTCATTACTCTCTTGCGTAGGACTTGCGCCTCCGCCAGAGGAAGGTGTGGGTGCTACTTCGGTTGGGGTCGTAGGGGCAGGCTCAGGTGCGGGTGCCTGTTCTTGTATTGGTTGTGGTGACACTGGGGTCTCTGGCGCCGAGACCGGCGCCAGTTGTTGTGTTTCCACAGCTACTTGTTCTGTCGGTTCTGTAATTATTACATTCCCTGAAGGGGTGTCATTGACTACAGCAAGCACTGCAGCTCCCCCTTGATTTTGTGAGACGATATTTGTGTGTGACTGGTCGCTTGCATACGTTGTCTTTGAACTCAAAAAGTCAGTAACATACGAGAATCCATTCTGAGCCACTGAACCAACCCCCTTCACTGTGTACTGAATTGCCGTCGCGACAGCAGTCGCTGTTTTACCGGCAGAACTGTATGCACGGTGCGCAAGCGGATCAACAACATTAAAAAATCCCTTTTTTGTATTATAGGAAAGCGTTTCTGAGGGCGCATTAAAACATCCGCCTTCAACCACAACAGATCCCTTACCGTCTTTTAGATTTGTTAAGGCGCTATTAATGTCAGAGACAATCCTCCCAGATGCACCAGCTAGATAGACCTCGGAAAGTGAGTGTCCGTAGTATTCTTTATCCTTTTTCTCTCGCTCAGTAATAAGTATATTTGAAGGTAATGGTTCTTTCGCCCCAGTAGCGGCAGCAAGTTCTCGTACACGAGTGATAAGTTCATCGTTTGCTGAGGTTAGATAGCCGCCCCCTCCAGCGACATACCTTGCCGGAGTTGCGATGTTATAAACCGCTAGAGATTCTTTCGGTACACCATTTCGTATTAAATAGTCATACATTTCATTCGTAT
>PFBJ01000018.1:35033-40892 GCA_002778575.1 Candidatus Kaiserbacteria bacterium CG10_big_fil_rev_8_21_14_0_10_49_17 | reverse complement strand
CCAGAAGTATTTTTTGCGTCTTCAATTCAGGGTGAATTTGCATCAAAATTGTATCTCTATCAAAGGTGCTTACCGGACTATCAAATGCTTGAGAAGCAGCCTGCACCAAATCACCCACCCCCGCTAAATGTGATTCGTTGTAGCCAAGGTAGAAATTTAAGTTTGAGATTTTATTGTCCTTACTAAATGCATTCTCGAGAATATGCTTATTAAACTCTGCTTGCTCTCGACTCGTAAAAATTCCATTTACATAGACGATAGAGTAACCATCATTAAGACATTTGGTGAAATCTGCATGCGAAAACGGGGCCAGAATTACCGTTCCGAGGAATAGTACAAAAATAATTATTGTTGTTTTTGCTTTGAAAATCATTTAAATGCTAAGTCACAATTTCCTTTTCCTCCACTGGCATATGGTGCTTCGTATGCTTTTAAAGATTGTTTTCTGTTTTTCCGTTGATCTGTGTTAAGTGTTAAACTATCCACTTCAGCAATCAGATTGTCTGCCACCTTTATTTGGTTTTTTATATCATCAAATTCATCAAAAGCAGTGTCGATCACACAACCCGTTCCTCGACCACTTAACTTTACTGCCGCTACCCATGTTTCGGAATTAAAGACCTCGGTTAGTTCTAGCTGCAAAGCCATTGCATATTGCAGAAGTGCCGCGCGTATCTTTATATCGTTCGGATACCGCTCAAAAATCGCCAACTCAACGTCGTCTCGGATACCATTTTGATTGGCATCTATTCCCTCGATAGTGGCGTCGACAAGTTTTTCGTCGGGAGCTGACGGGAGGTTCTCTCCCGTTACATCCTTCAGTGCAAGGTGTTGTGATTGGATTCTAGCAATAGCTTCAGCTGTTCTTTCTTCTTCCGCAACAAATGGAATGCGGTAAATGATAAGTCCGACAAACGAAATAGCCACAACTAAGACGAGCCACATACCTATCTTTAGTATCTTAGATGACACACCTTTATTTAATTCATTTTTTACCATCATACTGAGTGCATCTTTCTGTTTACACAAACAATAGCACTGTTACAAGTCCTCTATTTTCCATACTTCTGAGTAAGGGTTTTTTATGAAAGTAAATAAAAACCCAGCACCCTCACCCTTAAGGTCTTTGGTTTTAAATTCATAACTCGTCTCAGTAAAATAACTTCCCTCGCCACCCATCTCAATTGCTTCAACTATTAAGGAAATTACATTATTTTTCTGGGCTGTTTGTAGAGAAGTATATATTTTTTCCTGCTTCTCAACTAAGAAATACTTTGAAGCAAGTTCTATATCCCCCTCTGCCAAAGCATCGTGGAGAAGCCTGAGAGTCTCCTGTGGTGTGTCGCCTCCGTAGGTGTCATTCGTGTATGCCTCTTGGAGATTTTCGACGTAATTTTCTATATCTGCTTCGCTTCGAGGCTCTTCACTAAGCCATTCCCCGAAGTCTTCATACGGCACAAATGGTTCTTCCCTATTCTGATACCAGTAATACGCTCCCCCGCTAATTGTGAGGATGACAGAAAGCGCAACCCAGAATCTGATAGAGAACATATATTTGATTGTATGCCAGAGCACAAAGCCAACCTAACCGCAATGGGGATAGTGCGTGGATAATATGGGGAAAACAATCAACTCATTCAGATGAATGAGTTGATTGTTTTTACTCCTGACACTCCCCCGCCTCACAAACAGAGGCACTCTGCCCAGCCGCCGCACCTGAGTCTGTTTGCAGTTCTTTATCAAGCGAACCGACATAGACCATAATTGCAAAACTTGCGGCGACTATAACCACGAAACCGACAATAAATTTAAGCGATGAAGAATTAAACATTTATTTTAATGGGAGTGATTTGATAAGCGCCTCAATTGAGTTAATGAGGTTCCCGTCGCCGAGTGCTTGGGCAATTTTAAGTGCTTGCACGTACGTCTCCTCTGCCAATTGCGGCTTATCATTAAGGCGATAGTACTCCCCGAGCGCCATCAAGAGCATGATATTCCCCGGATTCTTTGCAAGTCCTTCCTCGAGCACATCAACCGCAAGCGTTGAACCCTGCTTGTATGAGTAGCGATACAACTCATGGAGCCCCGTAAAGTGCTGCGGATCGGGAGAAAGCTCTATTGCCTTTCTGAAATACTCTTCTGCTTTTGGGTAATTTTTAAGATACAAGTGGTAGAGATTCCCTAAATTGCCGAAACTGATACTTGCTCTCGGCGATGCCTCTGTGAGGTACAGCCATACCTCTTCCGCCCCCTTATAATCACCTACGGTTTTATACAGCAAAGCAAGGTCAAGCCATTGAGCGAAGAGAGTCGAGTCTTCCGTAAGTTTCTTGCGGGTATCGTCAATTTTCCCTTTCATTGTCGCTTGCGTAGCCGGATCCATTCCGCTCTCATAGGAAACGACTCGCGTAAGTGACGGGTGTGGAATGTCAGGATTATCGACAAGCGGCTCCGCTCCAATGACGACACCGCCCGCACTCGCGCCTCCGTCATTTCCTACAGCGTCTTTGCCGGTGCTGTCTTGAGTTATGTTGGTGTCTTTGTTTTCAATACTTTTTGGTGAAAGATCAATCACAATGTAATAGCCAAGAGCAATTATAAGCAGCGTTGCGATACCAATACCAATAAGGTATCCGTACTTCTTTGATTTACTTTCTTTTTGAATTTGTGTGTTTTCTTGATTTTCTGTGTTTTCCATACCGGCTCATTTTAACCAAAAGCAGGCTCTGTCACAACACAAAAAGCCACTCTCGAAAGAGTGGCTTTTTGCTTTGTAGTGAGTGGTCCTCTTGCTAGCCGTGGCTAGAGAAGAGTCGTGTTAGCGACCAGCTACTACTGTGACACAACCTCAGCTGTCATGTTCGATCCTGGGAGGCCCGGAATTCCGTAGCCGTTTGTCCAGTCGTTATCGTTCATACCAGCGGTCGTCGTTGAGTTAGGCGACCAGATGAAGTCGTTGTGCGTGTCGTTCGCAAGCGCGTGCACCGTGTCTGAGTGCAGGCTCGCCATAAGCGTGTTGAACGTGTTTCCACCAGGGTATGCAGCGTCTCCCTCAAGCTGTGTTGAGACTGACGCGCCCGATGCAGAGTTCGCAACCGTACCGCGGACCTCGAAGTAGCGTGTGCCACCTGCTGGGACCTGGATGGTTGTCGAAGCACCTGCGCTGGTGTTCGCGTAGAACGGAATCTGGCTTGCAGCTGTTGCCCATGCTGTCTCGCCACCGCCACCGAAGGTGACTGCGGATGACTCCATACCACCGTCTGAGGCAAGGCCAGAGACAATGTTGCTGAAGCCTGAGTCAGTGTAGGCGTAGATGTTTGCCTGTGTCAGGTTCGCGGTCGTCGTTGAGAAGACGAGTGTGAACTTGTGGATTCCGATAGGGCCAGCGGAGTTCGCTGTAACGCTAAACCGCAAGAGTGGTCGCTCACCATTTGCAAGCGTGTTGCTTGGAAGTGAGAGCTTCGCAATCGTTGGGTATGAACGCTGCATGCGTACACCTGCTGTTGCGGTATCAGCTGATGAACCGGAGGTGATTGAAGCACCTGATCCATTACCTGTACCTGCTGTTGCGTAGGTTCGGTCACCGTCGTAGTCGATCTGGATGAGCGCACCTGCCTGACCAGCCTTGCCGGTTCCGATAGGAGAGAGATCTGCCTTGACGGTCAAGATCTTGCTGTCATCCTTCGGAATCACGAATGTGCCGGAGAGGGTTGATGTCGCAACGGTGTTTGTGCCGGTGAAGATAGCTTCACCAACCTTTGTTGCTCCGTCCCAGAGAGTGACCTTTGTGAGGTCAGACGCTGATGAAGAAGCGGTTGCGGATGTGAGCTGGAGACCGAGTCGTGTGAGGGTGATGTCCTCATTTGAACCGGTGAACTTCAAGTAGCTCACGACAACATCAGACGTTCCTGCTGCTGCCTGTGTGTACGATGGGCTTGAAGGATCAAGTGCCACTGTAAACGATCCGTTTGCAGCTACTGTCATTGTGCCGCTGTTTGTGTTTGCGGCTACAGATAGCTCGATGGTTGAACCTGAGCCAAGACCAACACCCTGCATAGTATCACTCTCATGGATTCCCCATGCGAATGTGTCATTTGCTGTAGCTGATCCTGGGATATCACACTTCAGTGCAACGCTCTTGATGGTGCCCTTAGGAACAAGGAGACCACCTGAAACCGCGTTTAGTGTGAAGGTGTATCCGGTTGCTGTCGTTGATGGGTCAACAGCAGAACTGTTGAGTTGTGTGCTTCCGTCGTAGAGGAAACAGTTGTTGAGGTCAGTTCCCGCACCAGTCTCCGTGTATCGGAGCTTAAGGCTTGAGATCTTGACATCCTCACCAGAACCAGATGCATCAAGCTGGAAGTTCGCGAATGTGAATCCGGAAGTACCTGCTACAACAGTCTGAGATGCTGGCGTTGAATTGACAGTGATCGTCGTCGTTGCTCCCTTAACAGTCATGGTATTACCCGAAACTGCTGTAGAGAGTGCGGAGAGCGATACAGTGTCACCTGTTGACTGACCGGTAATGTTAGTCCAGTCCGTTGACGGAGTTGTTGAAGCGACGATTGTATCGCCGTCAGCGAAGTCTGTCGTGAGCTGTCCCTTAAGGGTAAGTGTGGTTACCCCTGTTGGGAATGTAACAGTGTCGGTGAAGGTAATCTTGCCTTCAGGGTCAGTCGTGTCCGTTGCGTCAACTGGGCCGGCGAGCACGGTGCCGTTCTGGTCAACAAGCGTAATGTTGTCGATGTCAGATGCCTCGTTGCCGGTTGCCATGACGTAGAACACCATCTGCTGAACCGAAATTGGCTCACCGAGGATGTTTACCTCAAAGCCGCCGAGTGGCTGGTTCGGAACATTAATGCCAATGTTCTGTGCTGGAATCGAGTTTGCACGCGATACCGATGTTACAGAACCTGCACTAATTGTGTTGGTTGTACCGTCAAACCAAGGCGTGCCAGTCGTGAACTGCGATGTTGCAGCTGCTGCAGTTGCAGTTGAACCAGCGGAACCGGTAATGCCGTACCCGAAGGTTTCACCTGTGATGTAGAGGTCAGTGTTCTTGTAGATATCGAAGATAACAGTTCGGTTTGAACCGCTCACAATATCTGCCGAAATACCAATCTCTGCATTAAGGCCCTTCTTGATAACAACACCACTGCCAAATGTAGCGGTGTAGTACTTACCATCAGCAGAAACTACTGTTGGGTACTCTGTGCCGTCAACATTTACGACCACATTTGCCAAGTCATCTTTAGACGCAGAACCTGACTGGTTCCATCGAATGCTTCGAACACGGATGTCCTCGGCTGAACCTGCAGTTACGCGAATAGATTGGAACTTGTGCTTTTTGGTGCCGATTTCCATCGCAGTATCCTGCGAGTTAGGATCATCAACTCCACGGTTTGTGGTAGCTGTACCGATGGTAAGAGATGCATTGATGGTATGCCCTGCACCAGTGATTGGAAGTGATCCAGACACCGTTGCTGAGGTATTGACACCAACAACATCAATTGAGGCAACCTGCCCTGCTCGGGTAGAGTTGTCTGCTGCCATGTTTCCGGCAATGGTGAATGTCTTGCTGGTACCTGCCTTAACTGTCACATCCTCACCAACAGTTGCCTGGTGGTTTGAATTGAATGTCTTGGCAATACCGAGCTGATTTCCACTTTCATCGAGAACGACAACACCGGCGAATGCAGCGTCAGCCGCAAGCCCTGTGCGCTCTACAACGAAACCGTTAATGACAACGTCGCCATCGTTTCCAGCTGTAACGGTCACATTCGTGAACGGTAGGCGCGCTGCTGATTCTGGAGCAAGCGAATTAGCTGGCTGAGTTGGCTTTGAAACCGTAACTCCAGT
>PFBJ01000018.1:0-35007 GCA_002778575.1 Candidatus Kaiserbacteria bacterium CG10_big_fil_rev_8_21_14_0_10_49_17 | reverse complement strand
TAGCCTTCGCGCGTGAAGATGCTCCCCAGTATCCAGTACCCTTTGAAAGTCCCACCGGAGCGAGAACTTCTGCTGTGTACTTGTCTTGGAACTTGATTACCGCTGCCTTGGTTCGAGAACCAAAGTAACTTGTCTCGTATCCAGGTGCTCCTGCATCTGGTGCTGACGCGATCTGCGTGTCAGGGTCAGAGTTGAGGAACTTCTGGATGTTCATAATGTCTCCACCAGAATCACCTTGTGAGTGACTCTGCGTGAAGGTTACCCCACAGAGACCAACTCCTGTTGAAGTTCCGGTTCCGGAACCTGCTCCAGGTGTTGCCTGTCCGCGAAGTGAAGCTTCAACGTTAGCGTACGTCGTTGAGTCGACGCCGAACGATGAGAGCAGTGAGAGGATCGCGCTAATTTGATCCTCCGTAAGTGCGTGTGCTTTCGAAGCCGAAACCGCGAAAGTTACACCGAAGATCATTGCAAAAGCTACTGCCACTGCAACAATCTTGTGAATTGCTAATGTTTTATACATGTTTTGACCTTTTTATCTTTTCCTATAATTACTCGCCATGATTAATAAATGGAAGCGAGCAATGTATAGGCACGAATATACCCAGTCGACCCAAAGTACATTCGAACCAGTTGCCCAACACCTCTCCTTAAAATAAGCAGAGGGTCAAGCTGTGTAATTGTAACTATCCCGCCCTTTCTCAATGGTATCGACACGAGAAAGATGTGCAGGCTAGTTGGCAGATGTTAGACCGCGTGTCTGTCTTTTTGCTTCCGTAAAGGGATATGTTCAGTAATGCAGAAAACTCTATAGATGACGAGTAGATCGCCAATCTATTACACGGGAATATTCAGTTTTCAAAGTTCATTCCCCTGCTGTCGATACTTCTCATCGCACAGTACCGACACTATACCTAAACTAGGTACAATGCCTTGACACTGATTATACGGTGGAAAAATACTGCAGCAAAGCGTGTGTGTGGATAAAAGTGGCATAACTTCAGTGAAAAATCACAGAAGAGTGCTACTTTCTGAAAGTTTGAGAGACTCTTAATTCAAGAGCGCCTCCCTATATAAGATGTGTATGTGGAGAGAAACACAAAAAGCCCAGCTATTGCGAGGCCTTTTTTCTGTCTCATTTCCACACAGAAGAAGCGTATCGAGAGCACCGTTAAAAGTCAACAGCATCGAAAAGGCTGCATTTTTTACAATAAAAACCTATTTTGTCAATCTTTACGCAAGAGTATAGGTACTCCATCGGCGCTCCCCTTCCTTGTGTAAAAGACCGTCTGCAACCATTGCCACCAACTCCCGCTGCACTGTCTTTGAGGAGCACCCCGGTATAACAGAAAGAGCGTCTTTTACAGTAATCCTTGGTTTGTCTTTAAGGAGTCGAAATACTGCATTCCTTCTTTCGTTCTGTGTTGTGTTTTGTCTTTTTGAAGTTTTAATGACCTGTTTTTCACTTACACCCAATGATGTCCTATTACTTGTCTTATATGAATGTCTTTTATCTACAATGTCCTTTTGGACATTTTGCGGGAGATCTGTCTCAAAGAAATTGCTGTGAAAATCAACACCCTCAGATTCAGGGACATCTTCCACCTGTCTGAGAAATACACAGAGCTTATTCATCTCCCTTTTGAGGACTAAAAGATTTTGTTGAGACATGTATCCCGCCGCATTGAGCATTTCAGTAAGCGAAGATAGTTCATAGAGCTTTGCAATAATCGTATTTACAAATTCCGGTCCGACACTGCGAAAGCCGGAACGCAATTCAAGGACATTCGATAGCATACCGATAGATTTGTCCCTTATAGCTCGGCGGATCGGCTCCTCTTCAGGGACACAATTTGTAACAAGATGCAATGCGAGAGATAGCCTTTCCATTTTTTGATACACAAATACCGCAGCCTTATTGTTTCCAAATGGATTGGCACTGCGGTATTCCTCAAGGTCATTTTCCTTATTGGACAGTTTTATGTCTTTTTCTCTGTCCATGACTTTGTCTTTTAGAATATGTCCTTTTGTTTAGGACAAAATTATACGTCCATTATATCGAGTGTATGTCCTTAATCAAGCGTGCAACATACCCATGCCATAGCTTTTTCCAGCAATCAAATTTTCATTCATACACGTGTTCACAAAGGGTGTTTTGTCGTTTGCTATTAGGGACGTACCTGCCTGCCGGCAGGCAGGAAATGAGAGGGATGCCAAGCCAAAGGCTTGAACATTTCCGAATCGAGGAGCTAATATAATCCCTCGTGGAGAATCTGCGAGGGATTATATTGCTGTTGCGTGCTATCATTGTTAGGCCTCTATGGCTAAAAAGAAGAAGAAAGAAAAAGAGAACCGCATTAGCGCAGTATTTGAAGATCTACGGGAAGACACTCGCGCAGGAATATGGGGAGTCCTGCTTTTTGTTGTTGCTATTTTCCTTGTCCTCTCAGCGCTTGGCTATGCAGGCATTGCCGGAAACGCCTCATATGACGGGCTTACCTACCTCTTCGGCATTGGTTATTTTCTCCTTCCATTTCTCGCCCTTCTCATCGCACTTTCATTTTTCCGGGCATTTGATAATCCTTTCACGACCCTCAAGGCAATTACTGCCGCTATTTTTCTATTTTCCGGACTTGGCCTTATTGAAATGATTATTCCTGAGAGGGGCGGACTTGTTGGTTCTCTTGTTGCCTCCCCGCTCGTCTCATATTTTGACTTCTTTGGAGGAATTCTGATACTCGTTGCCCTCACCACCATCTCTCTTCTTATTACTTTTGATGTCCGTCCAACATTCGGTATTGAAACGCTCCACCACCTCTTTGGCAAACGGGAAGACGAAAGCCTTGGAGACGATGTTTCTATTGGTGGTATGACCGAGGAAGAGGATGGTGATGAGGAAGAGGAAGACGAGGAAGACTACGAGGAAGAGGAAGACGAAGAAGAAACAGAAGAAGAGGAAAGTGCTGGCTTTTTTGGAATCGGTAAAAAGAAAGCTGTCGGGCTCTCGGCGAGTCTTAATCCGTATGAACCGCCGCCTCTCTCCCTTCTTGAGAAAGACAAAGGCAAGCCTGGTGTCGGTGATATTAAGGCAAATGCAAACATTATCAAGCGCACCCTGCAAAATTTTGGGATTCAGGTGGAAGTGGACGAAATATCAATCGGCCCAACGGTAACGCGTTACGCACTGAAGCCTGCCGAAGGTGTGCGTCTTTCAAAAATTATCGCCCTCCAGCACAACATGGAGCTTGCGCTTGCGGCATATCCGGTTCGTATTGAAGCGCCCATTCCTGGAAAATCATTAGTCGGTATTGAGGTGCCGAACACATCAAAGACGACACTCGGGCTTGCTTCGCTCTTTTCGTCTCCACAGTATAAAGAATCTGATAAGACACTCCTTGCTGCTCTTGGAAAGGATATTACCGGTCAGGCGCATTTCGCAGATCTCGCAAAAATGCCACACCTGCTCATTGCTGGAGCAACCGGCTCTGGTAAATCGGTAATGATTCACGACCTGGTCATGTCGCTTCTCTACCGAGCCTCGCCCGAACAATTGCGTTTTGTGATGGTTGACCCGAAGCGTGTCGAGCTCACTCTTTACAACAATATCCCGCACCTTCTCTCGCCTGTTATTACCGATGCGAAGAAAGCCATTCTTGCACTGAAGTGGCTCGCAAATGAAATGGACCGCCGATACGATGTGCTTGAGACAGAGCAAGTCCGAGACATTTCCTCATACCACAACACCATTCTTGCTCCAGCACTTGAGAAAGCGAAGAAGTCTCCCGATGAAGAGGCGGAACTGCCGGAAGCAATGCCGTATATTGTGCTCATTGTCGATGAGTTGGCGGATATCATGCAAGCCTACCCGAGAGAACTCGAGGCCGGTATTGTGCGCCTTGCACAAATGAGCCGCGCTGTTGGTATTCACCTCATTCTCTCTACACAACGGCCGAGCGTTCAGGTTATCACCGGGCTGATTAAAGCAAACATTCCGGCGCGAATTGCGCTTCAGGTGGCGAGTCAGATAGACTCACGCACTATCCTCGATATGGGCGGCGCGGAGAAACTGCTTGGCGCGGGAGACATGCTCTACCTTTCATCTGACATGGGCAAACCTCGGCGAATTCAAGCACCGCACCTCTCTGAGAATGAAGTGAAAAGTGTGGTGAAATACCTTAAAAAATCATACGAGGACGAAGTGCCTGATGAAATCGATTTTGCTGAAGCAAAAAACATCGGCTCACTCGTATCTGAATCGCTGGAAGACGATGACGACGACCTCTACGATGACGCCCGCCATGTGGTTATGGAGGCCGGCAAAGCGTCTACCTCCTACATTCAACGAAAACTTCGAGTTGGGTACGCCCGAGCGGCACGACTGATGGATATGCTTGAAGAACGCGGCGTCATCGGTCCGGCTGATGGATCAAAACCAAGAGAAGTGCTGATTGGCGGCGACTCAGACCTCGATAGTGATTCAGAAGAAGAGTACAACGAGGGAACGCAGAGTTAGTATGGCAGCCGGGCGATTGCAGACAAAAATCTTTTTCTCTCTTGTTCTTGTACTCATTATCGGAGGGTACACGCTCTACGAGATGCGGAATGTAATTCTGGGTCCGACTGTTTCAATCTCTTCCCCTGCTACTGGCACACGAAGTACAGAGCAACTCATTACGGTTGAAGGTATTGCTCGGAACATTTCCAGAATTTCTCTTAACGATCGCCCTATTTTTGTCGATGAAAGTGGCGTATTTAAAGAGCAATTGCTGCTCCCCTTTGGCTACTCTATAATGACTCTTAAGGCATCAGATCGATTCGGGAGAGAGACCATCAAAACACTCGAACTTGTATATCAGTAAACACCTAATACTATGGCGGCAAAAAAGGCAGCGAAAGAGGCAAAGAAAACAAATCACGGCAACGTCGACGCGGCAATTGACGAAATAAAAACAAAATTTGGCGATGAAGCGATAATGAAGCTCGGTGAAAAACCGAGGGTAAATGTCGATGCAATTTCAACCGGTTCAATTGGTATTGATTGGGCGCTTGGTATCGGTGGCTTCCCGCGCGGGCGCATCATTGAAATTTTCGGTCCGGAATCATCAGGAAAGACAACACTTGCCCTTCAGACTATTGCGGAAGCCCAGAAACTTGGCGGTGTCTGCGCGTTTATCGACGCGGAGCACGCAATGGATCCCGAGTACTCAAAAAAGCTTGGCGTAAAGATTGAGGACCTTCTCATATCTCAACCGGATACCGGCGAGCAGGCGCTTGAAATCGTCGAGAGTCTGGTACGCTCTGGAACACTCGACGTAATCGTTATTGACTCCGTTGCCGCCCTTACGCCAAAAGATGAGATCGAAGGCGATATGGGTGCGACGCACGTCGGCAAACAGGCACGCCTCATGAGTCAGGCGCTTCGAAAACTAACCGCCATTACCGCGCGCTCGAAAACTGTTGTTATCTTCATTAATCAAATCCGTATGCAGATTGGCGTCATGTTTGGCAACCCTGAAACAACGCCAGGAGGCAAGGCATTGAAATTCTACACTTCGGTTCGTCTCGATATTCGCCGTATTGCTCAGATCAAAAAAGGCGACGAGGTAATGGGCGGCCGCCACCGCGTGAAAGTCGTCAAAAACAAAGTCGCGGCACCATTCCGGGTTGCTGAGTTTGACCTTATGTATAACGAAGGAATCTCGCGCGAAGGAGAGATACTCGCTCTCGGCGAGAAGCTGGGAGTCGTACAGAAGTCAGGCGCCTCGTATAAATTTCAAGACCAGTCACTCGGCCGCGGATACGACGCAACACGCGTGTACCTGAAAGAAAACAAAAAGGTAGCAAACGCAATACTGAAAGAAATCCGCAAAGAGCTTGGCAACTAAAGCGCGTGCGCAAAACCTCCTACCGAGCTTCGCAGACTGTCACGCACAATTAAAACGAGTGCGATAGCGATACCAAAGAGAGCTGCCTGTACCGCAATCTCTGTATGCAAGAACGCATAGCTCATAAATGCGTAGAGCTCCGAGAGAGAATCAGGCATATTGGCGAATACGTCCTTCACAGAGACGAGCGTGAATATTGAAATGAGAAATACCGCAAAAAAGTAGCATTTCAAAAGCATCGGTGAGAGCACCTGCTTTAAGTAGTATGTGCGCTTTACGCGCCTCAGTATAGTGTGTGTCAGTTCTTGTTCATTCATATAACAAATGATTCTTCGACTTTCTTAAATGCTTCCTTTGCCCTGTGGACTCGAGTTTTAATAGCACCAACTGAAACTCCTTCTTCTTTCGCAATATCTTTTTGCGGCTTTCCTTCTATGAAATGTTGCTCCAGTACCCGCGCAAGCTGATCCGGCATCTTTGAGAGCACTGAGACAAGGTATTCAGAGAGTTCAAATTTCTCAAACTGCATGCTTGTATTATCCGGAAGCATCTCGTAGAACTCAGGATCGAGCTTTATGGTTGCACCCCGCTCCTTTTTGAGTTTCTGGTAGCGGGTAAATGCCGTATTCATGAGAATTTTATATCCCCACGATTTAAATGATGCGCCCTCAATCACCTGGAACTTCTCCGCATTCCTGTATATCTTTGTAAACGCTTCTTGCACCACCTCTTCCGCGTCCTCCCGATTGCCTAAAACCGACTCTGCTTTTCGTACAAATGCGCTCTGATACCGACGCAGAATCTCTCTGAATTGATCAGGGTGACGCACAGAGAGAGCAAGCACGGTCTCGTCATCCATGTGCTCGAGTGTCGCTGTCTCTGTATGTGTATCAAGTAATCCCATAGTGAGGTCTGGAGGCAGAGCACTCTGCCTCCTGCCGCCTCATTTATGCTAATCGACCTGGAGCATTTTTGAAAGCCCTCCCTATCTGCACAGCGCTCTTTGGGCTACTCGGCTTCACCTCGGCATCGTCGCGCCGCCAGCGCGCCTCTGCCTCCGATTCGCAGCTCGCCAACAAAACATCGCTGTTGAATTGGGAACCCGGCTTTTAAAAATGCTCCCATACTCTCTGCAACAGGAAAATTCGCGAAAGGTTACATACTGTGGTAAAACTATCCGTAGAAAAATGGGGGTGCTATGAAAACGGTAGTCCACTTTAACTGGGCATCTTGGAATGAAAAACACTTCCCGTGGTTTGCCCATCTCGATGGGATGACATTTCCCGTTATCGGCGGCAGGTCCAATGACAGGAATGGCACACGGGAGCACAAAATACAGTTGACCGCGGAGGCTGTGGAGTTGTTGCGAAGCAGGAATTTCAAGGTCACCGATATCCAAGAGCGGCAGTGCCGGTCGCGAATACTTCCGCACAATGTTCTCTATATTCCGGAGGAGTTCTGCACGAACCCCTTCGAGTAATTCAGGCGCCCTTCCGGGGCGCCTTTCCTGTGCTATACTCTCCCTGCTAAGACATTCCGTATGCTGAATTACAACGAAATACAGTCCAAAAAGACAATCATCCTTGACGGTGAACCCTACATCGTTCTTTCCGCACAGACCGTCAAGAAACAGCGCCAGAAGCCAACCAATCAGACCAAGCTCAAAAATCTCGTCACCGGTTCAGTCGTCGAGCGGACATTCCACCAGAGCGATAAGGTAGACGAGGCTGATATTGAAAAGAGAGAGGTGAAGTACCTCTACTCAAATAAAGGAGAGTCGTGGTTTTGCAATCCAAACAAGCCGAGTGACCGTTTTTTGATTGACGCGGAGCTTATTTCAGATTCTCTCCCGTACATGAAGGAGAATGAGGTAGTTGAAGCGCTTGTGTTTGATGAGAAAATTATCGGCGTCAGCATCCCTATTAAAGTGGATTTAAAAGTTACTGAAGCACCGCCGGCCGTGCGCGGCGACACGGCGCAAGGAGGTACCAAGCAAGTGGTACTTGAGACAGGCGCCACGACAATTACTCCCCTTTTTATCAATGAAGGAGACGTCATACGCATCAATACTGAGACTGGTGAGTATGTTGAACGTGTAGGGAAAAAGTAAAAAATCGACTCATTCAGATGAATGAGTCGATTTTTTACTTCTCTCTTCGGTGTATTTACCGTGACACGTACGGCAAGAGCCCCATAAAGCGCGCTCGCTTTACGGCCTGCTCAAGCTGCCGCTGATGAGTCGCCGAGAGGTTAGTCTTTCGCCGATTCAACAGCCGCCCGTGCGGATTGAGAAATCGCTTAAGAATGTCGACATCTTTATAGTCGACATGCTTAATGCCGTGTGTTGAAAAATAATCACTAGCCATCTTAGATTTGCTTAATGAATGATAATAAGTTGAGAAAATCTGTGACCCCGTGAAATCTGGTGATGGAAGGACAGCGAAGCTGCATTTCACTGGGGGTATTAGAATGGTATGTCTTCAGGGTTAATATCTTCGTCTGGATACTCAATTGTATCCCCGCCGCTTGCTTGTTTCTGCGAAGCATCGCCACCACCTTCAAACTGTGGGGCGCTCTCTCCTGTATTTCCTCCTCCGGCAGAACGCGGACCAAACTGTACCCTGTCTGCGACAATCTCTGTCCGGTACTTTTTCGTGCCGTCGCTTTCCCAACTGCGGGTCTGCAGCCGCCCTTCAACGAGAACACTGCTGCCCTTTTTTAGGTACTGCGACACCGTTTCTGCCTGGCGTCCGAAGACCACTATATTGTGGAATTCTGTCGCCTCTTGCTTCTGACCGCTCTGGTCTTTCCATACACGATTCGTTGCAACAGAAAATGATGCTACCTGAACACCAGATGGGAGCGACCGGAGCTCCGGATCGCGGGTCAGGTTGCCGATAATGAATGCTTTGTTGAGATACATGAGTCTACTCTACCACAAGTTCTTCAATGGATTTATCAAGCTCTTCCTCAGAAACCGGACCGGTGTTTTCTTCCTCGCGTCGGATTGGCTGCCGCTCGCGGGTCGGTGTTGGCCGCTCAGAGAGCTGTGGCGCGCGGATTCCTGCCCGAGTATTCTCTTTTACTGTCTTAAAGACAATAGAGCGTAATACAGTAGGCATTGCGCGCACCGACTCCTCGAGTACTACCACCTGCTCAGGATCCATTTCAAACTTCATCCAGCCGAAATACGCACTGTTGTAGTTTTTGAACTTTCCACCCTCGCGCACTCGCATAGTGTACGCAAGATCAAGCATTTTTGGCGCTTCCTCAGATACCGGAGTACCGTTATGTTTTGTCACAAGAGCCTTAAGTGCCGCTACTTCATCTGAGAGGTTCTCTTCCGTAACAGACGGGAGTATGTGGTACCCAAGCTCGTATACTCGCGACTCGCTTTCCTCTTGTGTGTTATGTTCTTTTTCTTCTGCCATTTTAAATACGATTGTTCTAACCCATTCCTCGGACCTATGGCCTCAGAAGTACTCCTGAGGCGAAACGGGCTTCGCAAGGGAGAGTACCACAGCCCTCCTTCTCTCGCAATTAGACTAGTAAATTAATCCCCGTCAGTGCTGAAGCGTTTCTAAGCAGTTGTTCCTTGAGCATTTCTTCATCCTCTCCTCGAATCTCCGCCATACGGGCAACAATAAGCGGAAGAAATGAGGGTTCATTACGCTTCCCACGATGCGGCACGGGAGTTGCGTAGGGAGCATCTGTCTCAGAGAGGATCAGCTCTTTCGGAGCGTTACGCAGCACGTCGTCATAATCATGGGTAAAAGTGATAATTCCGGGAAATGAAGTAGTAAACCCTATATTCCAGTACCGTTTTGCTTCCTCGAGCGTACCGGTAAAAAAGTGACTGTTCCCCCGCAGTTTGCTTCCTGCCTTTTTTGCATATCGCTCTAGCAGTACGCACGCGTCATTGTGGGCATCTCTGACGTGGAGCATGAGCGGCATATCGTGCACGAGCGCAAATTCTATCTGCTTTTCAAACTCTTCCTGCTGCCGCGCGTGCTCCTTCTCTCCCTTCCCGTGAAAGTAATCGAGGCCGCACTCCCCAACCATGACGACTTTTTCACTCTTTACTAAATCTCCGTAGAAATACGGATCAAAAGACTCTTCTGAATTGTCAGCGGGGTGCAATCCGGCTGTTGCGTACACGTCGCTGTGGAGTTCCGCAAAGGCAAGCGCATCACTTGAACGAGCGGCATCTGTGCCAATAGTGATGGCAAATATATTTTTCTCACGCATTCGTGAAAGCACCTCTTCCCGATCTGCTTCGTACTGTGGAAATGCAATGTGGCAATGTATGTCTACGTACTCGTACTTCATTATGCAAGTCGCGGAAAAAGATTTTCCGGCTTTTTATTTTCAAGCACCGCTTCTTTGATTGCCGTATTTGCCTCAGGTAGTAGTGGGTAAAGCAGCCTTCCAATACGGTAGAGTTCCTCAACCATCTCGGCGATAAGCACCTTTCCCGCTTCTGGATTACTCCTAACAAGCTTGAAGGGTTCCGTCTCTGTGATGCGCGCATCGAGTGCGCTAATGCGTTTCCATACGTGATCTGCTGCTTGATCGAAACGGAACGATTCGAGCGCACCGGTATACTCGTTTTCGAACGAACCAATAGCCGGCTTTTCAATCGGGGCATCGAGATTGTCTTGTGCCAATTTCATAATGCGCGACACAAGATTACCAAGCCCATTTACCAAATCTGCCGTATACCACTCATCAAGCCGCTCCCAAGTGATATCTGTGTCCTCAAATGGGTGCACGTGACGCAGGAGCAAAAATCGCGTCGCATCCGTGCCATAGCGTTCTACCAAATCCTTCGGTCCGATAACATTGCCGAGCGATTTGCTCATCTTCTGCCCGCCAGAGTTAATGAATCCATGATAAAAAATAGTGTCTGTTGGCTTGATATCTGCAGAGAGGAGCATTGCTTGCCACATAATTGACTGAAAACGAACCTGATCTTTGCCGGCAAGCTGGAGGGTTTTGCCATCACTCCAGAATGTTTTGAACTTTCCATCTTCTCTTGGCCAATCGAGTGTCGAGATGTAATTGGTAAGGGCATCAAACCACACGTACATTACCTGACTGTCATCTCCCGGCACAGGTACTCCCCAGCTCATGCGTTCTTTATTTCGGGAAATACTAAAGTCCTCGAGTCCATTTTTTACAAACTGTACCGCTTCTTCCCGTCGCCACTCCGGCAGAATTGCACCCTCGACAGAGAGGTATGCCAGCAGTTCGCTTTGGTAATTGCTCAGTTTAAAGAAGTAATTTTCTTCTTTTACCGTCTCCGGTTCTCTATTTGGGTGGAGCGGACATTTTCCGTTCTCTAAATCGCGCTCCGTGAGATACTTTTCGCACCCGATGCAGTAGAGTCCTTCGAACTCTCGCATTTCAATATCTCCTTTTGCATCGCACCGCTTCCAAAGCTCTTGCGCCGCTCGGCAGTGTCCTTCCTCGGTAGTGCGAATGAATCTGTCGTACGAGAGGTTGAGCGACTCACCGAGTTCAAGAAATGTCTTAGCGTAACGATCAACATACGCGTGTACGTCCTCCCCTGCCTTTTGCGCCTCATCAAAAATTTTCTGCCCGTGCTCGTCCGTCCCTGTATTGAAAAATACGTTATCTCCCACCAGCCGCCAGAAGCGCGCGAGCGTATCTGCCTGCACAAACTCAAGCGCGTGTCCGATGTGTGGCACATCATTAACATACGGAAGCGTTGTCGTGATATATCGATTTTCTGCCATGTCGCCGTACTCTACGCCTCCCCTGAGGCAGTTTCAAGTTTTCCGTTGCGTGTCCGTTGCATATCGCTCACCAACTCCTGAATAACCGCGGCCACTGGAACTGAAAGGATAATGCCCAAGAACCCGGCTAATTGCGCGCCGACAAGAAGCGCGAGAATAACAAGCAGTGGCGGCACGCCAACCACCTTTGTGACAACAAGCGGATAGATGAGATGATTTTCAAATTGCTGAATAATGATGTACAGGCCAATAACAAGGAGACCGATTGTCGCGCCGCCGTCCACAAATCCAACTATCGTTGCGGGTATTGCAGAGAGAATCGGCCCGAAGACAGGTATCAGTTCAAAGAGAGCCGCGATAAGCGCAAGGAGGAGCGCGTGTTTAACATCAAGAATAGTGAGACCGAGGTACACCAAAACGCCCACAATAAGAGCCAGGAGGAGCTGCCCCTGCATCCACAGGCCGATCTTCAATTGAGAGCGCCTCCAGAGATCCACTACATAGTCCTGATGCTTTACTGGCGTGACAACGCGAAGAAATCCATCAATGCTCGTCTCCTGCATCGCAAAGTAAAATGAGAATACGATAATAAGTACAAATGAAAGCACTCCGCCGAATACAATGTTAACGGTAGAGAAAAAGCTGTCTGACGCACTACTGAAAAGGGCACGCAAGTCCGCAATAACCTGACTTGAAGAGAATCCTTCAGCAAATGACGGATTGCCGAGAAATGTATTGTGTGTGAACGGATTAAGCGCATCGAATGCTTGCAGGTAGTGCGGCAGGGCTCCTAAAAACTTCACTGCCTCAGAGAGGATTGGCGGCAAGAAAAAGAAGAAAAGTCCAAACAGCGTACCGAAGAAAAGAAGATACACGGAAAGAACGGCGGCAACGCGCGGCACGCGCCGCTTCATAAACCACTTGGTTGCGGGCTCGATTGAAGAGGCAATGACAATCGCGGTGAGCACTACCAGCGCAAGTTCGTGGAGGTAAAACAGTAATGCCGCCCCCACAACAATGAGAATGGCGCGGATAATCGTCCCGGAATTTATCCGAATCGTAATGTTTCGCCCCTGCTCTGACATTAGCCCTATGGTAGCACTACTTGGCGGTATTGGTAATGTATGCCTGAAGTTCTACGAGCGCTACCCGCTCTTGCGTGCCTGTATCTCTATCCCGTACCGTAACCGCATTATCTTCAAGCGTTTCGAAGTCAACAGTGACGCACTGCGGCGTTCCGATCTCATCCTGCCGTCGATAGCGCTTTCCGATATTGCCGTTGTCATCAAACGAAACATTTCCAAAAACAGCCTTCAGTTGCGAGTATACGCTCTTCGCTTTCTCAACAAGTTCAGGTTTGTTTTTAAGCAATGGAAATACAGCGACACGAACCGGCGCAATTGATGGCGCGAGTTTTAGCACCGTCCGTTGTTCGCCATCGAGTTCATCTTCAGTGTATGCACTTACAAGCACCGCGAGCACCGTTCTGTCGAGCCCGAATGTAGGCTCAATAACGTGCGGGATAAACTTCTCTCCCGTTGCAGGGTCACTGTAGCGCAGATCCACACCGGAGTGCTCCATGTGATTTTTGAGGTCAAAGTCTGTCCGATACGCCAAACCGTAGAGTTCCTTTCTTCCGAACGGAAAGTCGAATTCAAAATCAATTGTTCGCTTGCTGTAGTGCGCCCTGTCCTCTTCCGGCACTTCAAGTTCGTGTAGTGCCTCTTTCGGCAAACCGATTTCTTCCATCCACTCTTCCATTGCCGCTTTCCAGCCGGTAAATGCGCTCTCCCAGTCTTCTTCTCGCACAAAATACTCGATTTCCATTTGCTCAAACTCGCGGGTGCGAAAAATAAAATCCCGCGGAGCTATTTCGTTTCGGAATGCTTTCCCTATTTGCGCGAGACCAAACGGCAGTTGTGGGTGCAGCGTGTCGAGAATATTTTTAAAATTTACAAACATTCCCTGAGCCGTTTCTGGACGCAGGTAACTCTTCGTATCCCCCTGCGAGCCTACCTGTGTCTGAAACATAAGATTGAAGTCACGCGCCTCACCAAGGACGCCGCCACACTCAGGGCAGCATTTCGCGCCTGCAAGGTGATCCTCACGGAAACGCTTCTTGCAGTTTGCACACTCGATGAGCGGGTCGGTAAATCCGGCGCCGGTGTGCCCTGATGCTTCCCACACTTTTTCATTCATTAGAATTGCCGCATCCACGCCGAACATATCAAAGCGAGTATCAACAAATTTCTTCCACCACAGATTTTTGACATTATTTTTTAACGCGACGCCGTACGGTCCGTAGTCCCATGTGCCTGCAAGCCCTCCATAGATTTCTGACCCTTGGAAGATAAAACCGCGCCTCTTTGAAAGCGCCACCAGTTTTTCCATTGTTTCTTTTTCATTCATATATTACGGAACAACAAGCGCATCAGTAGCATTAAAACCTGACTCGTTGATATTTGTTGTGAGTTCCCTTTCTGTGGCACGGATTTCAGTTTCCGTGAACCGATCATACCCGACGAGTGTTTGGGTGCCAATGAGTGCCGGCGCGTTACCAATCTGCGATGCGCTTGGCACCAGAGCAACCTGAAACAGTACTTCTCTCGGAGATGTAACACTTCCCACGCCCGCAGACACCTCGCCCAATTCCCACGTCACCGTACCTCCAACTGGGCTATATGACACATTCTCGCTCGCCGGGCTTGCAATACCTATCCATCGCATATATGACGGCAGTGTTGCAACAACTTTTGCGCCACTCACCTGATTTGAAGAGTTGGTGACAGTCCAGACAATTGTATATGTTGTCTCCTTATCTACCTGCGGTGGTATTGGCCCATTATTTGAAAGGGGGCTTGAAAAATAGAGCGCGCGAGAAGAGAGGAGGAGGTTGGAATTTATCTTTACTGTGCGGGTAACGTTCGACTCGATAGTTTCCGATACGCCGTCTTCAGAAACACGTCTTCCCGAAACGGACACTTCGAGATTGATTGTTTGATTTTTTAAATTACCTAACTGGGCGAGAGTGAGTGGTGAGAATGTAAATGACACGCGTCCGCTCTCGCCAGCCTCGAGCGTTGCCAGGCTTGCGTCGGTGTTCTCATCCCACACTATGAGATTCTGCCCAGAGAGGTACTGCCCCCGCTCCACCGAGACAGTATTTTTATCAAGCACCGAACCGATAATGCGCGCGGAAATTTTTGCATCTTCGACACGGGTTGCAAGATTATTGAGCCACGAAATATCAGCTCGAATTCGCTCACCGGTATTTGCTATGTACTCTGAAGCAGTCTCACCGTTTAGCGCTACCTCCGTGGTAATAAATGGACGAGCAATAAGGACCGGTTTGACCACTGTGACAAATGCGGTTGCCAGTTTCGTATCGTCATTTTGATCCGCCGAGCCGCCGGAAAAGCGAAATACTCGCTCTTCATTGTCCTGCCCCGACATCTTTCCAATGATGCGTACCGTTCGTTCCTCTCCCGGCTGAAGATCGCCAAGCTGCCACACGCTATTGCGTGCATCCGGCGACGGTGCGCTTGAAATGAATGAGAAACCAAACGGATACTCCGCCTCAAGCAGTGCGTCTTTGATAACCGCAGTTGCATTTGAAACGACAGTTACTGTAAATGAAATGTCTTGTCCTGATGATATTTCTTCCACACCGCGAACCGCAACACCCATTGGAGAAGATGAGAGCGTCAGCGGATATTCTTTTTCCGTAAAGAAGATGGCGTTTGAAGTCGGAATTCTATATTCAACAGTTACTTTTATGTCTTTCGGAGTATTCTCCTCACCAAAGAGCACTGCGCTGACAGTTTTTTTGATTCGCTCACCCGGCTTGACCGTCCCAATCGACTCACGGTACCGCGGAAGTTCTTTTGAAAGATTGCCAGCGACACGCGTGCCATCCGGGTACTCAATAATAAGATCAGCGAGTTGGAGCTCCACATTATTTTTATTCGCAATGCTAATTTGCAGCTGCAATTCTTCGCCGCCGGCTATAGATGTCGGCCCTTGAATTTCAATAGCAACATTGTCAGCTGACACAATATTGCTGCCGCCGAAAAAATAAAAAGCTGAGAAGCCCGCTGAGAGTATAAAAAACACCGCGGAAAAAATCAGAAAGAGCAAAAGGAAGGATCGCTTCTTCTGCGGACGAGCTTTTCGCTCTACCGGCCTCATGCGGGGACTCCACCCACGCTTTACGTCATAGTGCTGTTCGCGCAACGTACGACGCCGATACACACGCTCTTTTCCTTTGCTCCGCGAGTAGAGTCGTGCTTTCAACTCGTCAATTCGGCCTTTATCTTCCTCCATATGTAGCAGTATACCCCGTGAGATACGGAAGTTCTACGTATAAGAGAAGCTTACTGCGTGTTATCTCACGGGGCATGCAACCTGCTTTTTTACAACAGTGCTACAGCTGGCTTTCGCGAAGCGATGTGTTAATCGCCTCAACCATCTCTTTGCGTATATTCGTCACGTCCGCGACCACAGATTCAGAAAGTTCTGCCGAATCAAGCAGTGTTCCATATGGCGCCTCCTTGGCCACATAACCAAGCGTATGGAGAATGCGGAGCACAGTCACAATTTCGAAACGGTCATCTCGCTCTCCGGTGTAAGCCTCAGAGCATAGGTAAGCAATTGCGCCAAGGAGTATGTCGAAAAGCTCTTGATTTGTTTCTTCTCCTGGAACGAGGCGACGAACAAGAGAGACGATCCGTGCAAGCGCGTCCTGCCGCTCAGGCATGCGCTCCAATTCTCTGTACGCATTACTCTCAGCGACAGCTCCAGTGAGGCGCCACAGTTCTTTGCCTCGTACAAATGAAAAAGTCCCGACCGTAAAGTCGGTCAACCCGTAGCGCAGCTTTGAATTTTCTCTGCGGACGCCTCGGGCTATGGCACGGATAAGCCCGAGCTCACACGTAAAGAGCTCGACGAGCCGCTCCTGCTCTCCGACATCACTTCCGGAGAGAACCAGTCCTTTGGATTCGTATTGCCGATATGCCATTTATCGAGAGAGTACCACCACAACCTCGCTGTCCCCCACCGTTACAGGCTCGCCATCCACCCGGTCAAAAGACATTTTAGAGAGACACGCACTTTCGAGAATTTCTTCTTTCGCGTTATTGATATGTTTTTGAAGTGATTCTGGAACAAATGCTGTAAGTACCGCCCTCTCTCCTGGTGCAAACCCTCCGTTTTTCCGCGCCTGTTGTACCGTTCGGATAAAATCACGCACAAGTCCTTCTGCTCTCAATTCTTCTGAGAGCGTGGTATCAAGCCGTATATCAGCAGCCAGAGTTGAGTCCTCGATTACTTCCTTTACATTTACCTCATCTGCTATCACTTCTTTCAGTGAGTCAGAAAGCGCGGTCGTTTTGATTGTCAGAGATGCAAGCGGCTGTCGAACTTTTATTCCGGCGCTCACTCGAGCCTCAAGAGCAGAAGAAACAATGCTTCGCGCTTGTTTCATATCCGCGATAAGCTCCTCGTCCACCTTCTCTGCGACAGGCCATGAGGAGAGGTGCACGCTCTCAGGATCATTCTTTTCTCGCAATTCACGGTAGAGATACTCGGCATAGAACGGTGTGGCGGGCGCCATGACTTTCGAAAGCGTCAGTAGTGTGTACTTAAGCGTCGCAAGAGCGGCCGCACCCTCGGAGGAGCCGCTCTTCATGCGATCTCGAGAACGACGTACATACCACGTAGAGAGATCATCAATAAATTCAAGGAGGGGGCGGCTTGCCCGATCAAGCTCGTAGGCTTCCATGCCGGCAGTTGTCTCTTTGATGAGTTGCCCGAGTCGTGAAAGTATCCACCGGTCAAGGATATTCTCGGAAGTATTTTTTGCTTCCCCTGTGCTCCTTCCGTAGAGTGCGTAAAAACTGCGCACATTATCAAGCCGCGTAATTATTTTTTTCTGCACTTCATCGACCCCTTGCTCGGAAAAGTTAAGGTCCTCGCCGCGCATAATTGGAGAAGACAACAGGTAGTACCGGAGCGCATCGGCACCGTACTGGTTGACCACATCCATAAGCTCGGGGTAATTCTTCAGCCGCTTGCTCATCTTTCGTCCGTCCGCAGCCAAAACCAAACCGTTTACAATGACATTTTTATACGGTGATTTCCCGAAGAGTGCTGTCCCGAGGACGATGAGCGAATAGAACCAGCCGCGTGTCTGATCCATTCCCTCTGCGATAAAGTCGGCCGGATAACCGCGGGAGCGCTTAAAGAATCCGCTCTTCGGCTCAAATTGGCTGTTCTTGTTAAATGGATAGTGATTTTGCCCGTACGGCATTGAACCTGACTCAAACCAACAGTCAAAGACGTCTGGAATCCGTTTCAGCACGTCTCCGTCGTTGTCAACAAGTTCAACTTCATCAATGTACGGTCGGTGCAGGTCAAGCTCATACTCTTCGTTGTGCGGAAGTACAGTGAAATCAAGCGTGCGAATCTCAGCATTTCTAAATACATCATCAGACGAACTTTTGATTTCAAGACACGTATTATTTCGCGCTCCCAGAGCTACAGCAGAGAGCATCCATAAAATGTCCTCGTGCGCTACGATAAGTATTTTCTTGTTTGAGTATTTCTTCTCTATGTCATATAGAAACTCTCCGACGCGTCGCTTAACGTCCGGGACTGTCTCGCCTTTCTCTGGAGCTTTTTCAAAGCGCTCTTCAGGAGAAGAAAAAAGCGCCCAGTATTCCTCCCTACTTTTCCCATTCATCACACCGAAGTCAATTTCCCGGAGACGCATGTCCGTAATAAGCGCATCATCAGAAAGGGCAAGTCCTTCTGTAACTATGCGCGCTGTTTCCATCGCTCTTTCAAGTGGAGAGGTAATAATGCAATCCGGTTTAAATGATTTGATGTTTTCTACCGCACCACGCACCTGCTCCTTACCTTTTTCAGTAAGCGGATTTTTATCCGTAAGACCTGAACTGACAATACTGGTCGCATTGCTGACGGCTTCTCCGTGACGCATAAGGAAGTACGTGTTGCCACTTTTCTTCACATACTTCTTTATGTCTTCAACACTGCCGAGCACCACTGCTTCACCGTTCTTTTTCTCCCATACCGGAAGTGGCGCACCCCAGTACCGACGCCGACTGATTGACCAGTCGCGGGCATTTTTAAGCCAGTTGCCAAAACGTTTCTCTCCTACCTCGCTTGGAACCCAATGCACTTTCTCATTCTCTGAAACAAGCTCGTCTTTAAAGTCAGTGACTTTCACAAACCACGAGTCCATCGCGTAGTTAAGCAGTGGTGCGTCGGTTCGCCAGCAGTGCGGATAGGAGTGATTGATTATTTCTTTTTTGTAAAGCAGCCCGCGCGCTTTGAGGTTTTCGGCTATGAGCGAGTCGGTGCGCTGGTGATCCCCTTTTGGTTTTGCCTGCATTCCGCGAAAGTCACGGACAAAATCCATAAAAGTGCCGTCCTTTGCAACATGGTGCACTACCGGAATACCATTCTCTTGAGCAAGTGCCATATCTTCAGCGCCGTAAGCGGGTGCGAGGTGCACGATACCGGTTCCGTCTTCAAGGGTTACGTACGGCGCGTGGTACACCTGCCACGCTTTTTCTTTGCCTTCAATATCCGCATTTTTGAAATAATCAAATGGCGGCTGGTACGCGCGCCCCACAAGTTCGCTCCCCTGCACTTCTTCGATTATTTCCGCGCTCTCCCCAACAACATCAACGACACGCTCTTTTGCGAGAATTACAATTTCATCACCAATGCGCACCTTGGCATACGTGAAATCTTTATTAACCGCCGCTGCCATATTGCCCGGCAGTGTCCATGCAGTCGTTGTCCAAATGAGCAGTGATGTTCCTCGTTCGTCTAAGAGAGGCAATTTTACAAATACTGCTATGTCGTCAATATCTTGGTAGTTTTGGGAAACCTCAAAGTTTGAGAGCTCAGTGCCAAGCAGTGGCGAGAGGTGGAGCACCTGATAGCCTTTGTAAATAAGGCCTTTCTGGTAGAGAGAGCGGAAGACCCACCACACGCTCTCGGTATAGGAAGCGTCCATGGTTTTATAGTCATTCTCCATATCCACCCACCGCCCAATACGCGGGATGACTTCCTTCCATACATCTGCATACCGAAGCACTGCGCCTCGTGCCGCTTTATTAAACTTCCCCACTCCGTACTGTTCGATCTCGGCTTTTGTTTTAAAACCAAGCTCGTCTTCAACGTGTGTCTCAAGCGGAAGCCCATGGCAGTCCCACCCCCACCGACGAGATACCCTATGGCCACGCATTGTTTGATATCGAGGAATAGCATCCTTAATAGTGCTTGCGAGCATGTGTCCGTGATGCGGAATACCGGTTGCAAACGGCGGGCCATCGTAAAATACAAACTCGCCTTTCGGCGCGTCCTTTCTTTCAGTCTTTTTAAATATGTCATTCTCTCGCCAAAACGAGAGTATTTCCTCCTCGCGAAGGGAGATTGTACTTTTCCCTTTCTCTATGTTGTCTTTTTCTGATTGAGTCCCCATTGTTTCGGCATATATCTCCTCATATAACTCGGCTCGGAAATGCTCGAGCTTAGAGCTCGGCATTTCTCTCGCATAACGCTCGCTTATATTGCTTTGCTATATAAGCTCCTCGGCTCGGAAATGCTCGAGCTTAGAGCTCGGCATTTCTCTCGCTCTACGTCGCTTATAATAACACTGATGAAATCAAAACAAAGCGACCCCAGAGGGGTCGCAAGCCATGCTGTTATTCCATCGTCTCTATTCTGATTCGATGAAGTGGAGACTGTTGGAATGCTTTTGTTGTGATACTGGCAAGCTCTGCGGGCGAATTGGCGACCTCAGCTTCTCCGTATCCCAAAGAAAACGAAGGGATTACTTTCACCGGGTATCCAATTTCTTTCATTGCCAAGCTGACATCAACCTCATCGCAACACTCAAAGCCAGCGGTCATCTCTAGTCCCCCGAGCGTTTTTCCTAAGCAAGCAGTGTAGCAAGCTCCCATAAAAATGAAAAGTGTCAGGTGCTACATCCGCTCCGGTGCTTCAATACCTAAAAGCCAAAGACCATTCTTAAGCACCACTGCAGTGGCGCTTGCGAGCGCCAGTTTGTGCGCTTGCCCAAGCGTACCATCAAGAATTTTCCCCTTCCCGTACCAGGAGTTAAAAGCGCTTGCAACTTCTGCAAGATATGTCGCGAGATGGTGTGGCTCGCGCTCCTTTGCTGCGCGTTTTGCCACTCCAGCAAAACGATAGAGGAGACGTTCAATATCTGTTTTCTCAGCTGTATCCATAACCTCAACTGTCGCACCCCCCGCATTACTTAAGAGTGCCTGTATGCGTGCGTATGTGTATTGCAAGTATGGCCCGGTGTCCCCCTCGAAACGTGTTGCCTGCTCTTTGTCGTACACTATGTCCTTCCCTGTGGCTTGACGAAGAATAATGTATTTCACCGCAGAGAGCGCGATTTGCTCCGCGATCGTCTCGTCTTTATCCCCCATTCGCGTGAGCACTGTATCTTTCACTTCTTCAAGAAACGCTTCTGCGGCAATAACATCGCCGGTTCGCGATGACATCTTTCCGCTTGGCAGTCGCATCATGCCGTGGGTAATATGCTCAATCTTCTCAGCGCTTTCGGGAGCAACTCTCCGTAGAGCCGCACGCATGACTTTGAAATACTCTGCTTGTTCGGATGCGGTAATGGTAATTGAAGTATCAAAATCCCACTTTTTTTCTTTTAGCTGTGTCAGCCCGAGGTCTTTAGTCTCATATGTCGGTATGCCGCGTGCAGTGATAAATACGCGCGTATGAAGACCGTCCTGCTCTCCCCGGTAAATTACTGCTCCGTCGCTTTCCTCAAATACATCGAGGTGGCTTTTTACCATTTCTTTACCGATTGGCGTACTCTCGGATTCAAAAAAGTAAAAATCGAATTTGGTTCCGAGTATTTTGTATATCTCTTCAAAGTGCGCAAGCGATACCGCTCTCCCTTTCCTGTACAGTTCTTGCACAGTCTCATCCTCTCCGGAATACACAGCTCTGTTTATTGCATCAATTTCATTTTTTGCGGTGCTGTCTTCTTTATATCTTTGCGCCCCGAGCGCGTACGCCGTGCCAAGTATTTTTGTATCCGTTGGCTCAACGCCCATGTGCTTTAAACCCCAAATCGCTTGCGCGACATGCAGACCGACATCTCCTTGGTAATTGGCCCGTTTTACCTCTGCGCCGCTCCACTGAATTATGCGCGCAATACTTTCTCCAATAGTATTGCTCATTAAGTGTCCAATATGGAATTCTTTAAACGGATTTGGATCGGTATACTCGACCATCACTTTCCTGCCTTCCCCACTTTTTCCTTTACCGTAAGAATCCTGTTCTTGAAGTGCGTGCTGTATCTCAGTATGTAAAAACGTTTTCGAGAGAGTAACGTTGATATATCCCGCACCAGCCACGGTAACTGCTTCAATGTTTTCATTCTTCTCAATTCGAGCGGCAATCCGCTCAGCCACGGCACGCGGTGCCTCTTTTTCTTTTTGCGCAAGAGAAAGAGCTATGGGGCTTGCATAATCCCCGTGTGCTATGTCAACCGGATGCTCCAGCGGCACTTCATCAGCCGAAACACCGGCCGCATCCGCTATCAGTTTTCTGAGCGTCTCTTGTATCATTATTCGCTATCGTATCGTAGCCACCCACGCTTGACTAGCGGACTGCTTGAATGAGCTCAACTTCTGCTTTAGTATCACGCGAGACAACAAAATCTCGTCTGCCGATAAGCGCTCCTCTGTCAGTCTTCACCGAACACCGCCATCGCCCGTCGGTGAGTACTCCGTTTTCAGAGAACCCTCTGAACCCCTCGTCACGCCCTCCGATGATGCCAAATGATATGCGCGACCTCTCTACCCACTTTTCCTCTTCTTCATCGTAATATTCCCAGACGTGGTAAATCGGAGTTGTTAGCCGCGCCGGAGCAAAAACAGAGCTGAAGCAGTACGCCTTTTCTGAAACCTTTCTGTGGAATACGCGGTCAGAACTTTTGAAAAACTCAAACCACTTTGGTTTTTCAAATGAGACCGTATAGTTCCCTGACGGATTTCGTTCAACAAAGTGGTAAATGCCGATATCGCGAAGCGCCAGCGGTACCGGCGGAATGAGGTGCGTGAAGTACAGGATGTTAAATAACACAAGAATTGTTGCTACCCATGCTGTGATGGTGCTCTTTGACGCCGCAACAACCTTCGGCGCCAAAAAGTGAAGCCACACGACAAAACCAGCAATAAATATCACCGAGAGGAATCCGCTGGCAAGAAACACGCCCGCGCCCATCTCGCGCAGTGCAACCGGAAGCGAGAGGATAAGGTACGAGAGCAAGAGTACATAAAAAATGATAATACGGAATGTTGTCTTGCCGTATCGGTCGCGCAGAAATTCATTTCCGATAAGGAGCGCCGCGAGGAAAAGCAAAAACGGCCAATTCCCCACGAGCGTGCCTGAGACACCGTAGAGCACGAAGAGTCCGCTTGAGAGGTTACCAATGGCAAACTGGAATATGAGTACAATTGGCAGTCGTGACGTGCTCCCCCGTTCGCGGTGCCGCGTAAGCAGTCCGATACACACGCCAGCTACCGTGAGGTAGAAAAGTATAACCGCATTATCAAATAGCTGGTCGGGACGACCGAGCGTCAGCGAGTCCCAGAGGAACCCCGCAATAAGCGCGACTGTCGGCAAGTGCCGGCGGTGCAATTTGGCGTATGCGTAAAGACTCTTAAATTTCTCTGTCATTACCCTGCAGTATACATAAAAAAGAGCGACCCATTGATGGGTCGCGGGAAATGTCTATTGTCGCTTAGTGGTGAAACTGAGGAGATAATCCAAAACCTCTTTGTATACCTCTTCGGGTGCTTTGTTCCCGTCGAAGTGCACGCTGCTACATTTACTCATAAATGTGCGGAATCCTTCCTGAACTCGCAGATGGAAAGCAAGCTGTCGCTCATCAAAATGGTTGTTTCTTTTCATCTCTCTGAAAAGCACGCCTTCTCATGCCAACGTGCGGATCCACATCAATCCAGATATATACATCTGGCTCACACCCACGAAGGTAGTGGTTACGCACAACCCAGAACAAATCCTCAAGCTGTTTTTCTTCTTGACCGAAAATTTGATACGCGTATGTGGAAGAATCAAAACGATCTGAAACGACAAGGATTCCCTTCTCACAAAGACGAGAGATAGTGTTAACGACATGGTCTCGTCTCGCTGCCCAAAAAAGAGCGAACATTGTTTCCGCGTCCGCATTTCTGGCCTCCGCTTTGTTTAGAATAAGTGAACGGATTTCTTCAGCGTATCGAGAACCGCCAGGCTCCCTCGTATCGTGAAAGAGAATGTTTCTTTGCTTGAACTCTGCCTCGAGTTGTTTTATTAATGTGGTTTTTCCTGCACCATCACCACCGTCAATAACGACAAACTTGCCTTTTGACATCACTGTCTCCTTTGTTCATCTATTTCTTCTGCGGTAGTTGTACCGAATAAGAGCGACCCGGCAATTGCCGGGTCGTATTTCATGTAGTTTTGAATTGCTTTGCCAATCGCGGACCCGATTGAATGCCGTAGTTAGGACTTCCGGCATCGTAGTGCGTGTCAGGTTCAACCAGCATCCGCTCAAAGCGGATTTTAGCAATTGGTTGTCGCAACCGAACGATCATATCTTCATGCGGTCTCACCTCAAGGGTAAGTGGTCGCCCTTTTCCTTTCCCCTCTTTGCCATATCCCCACCCTGGGTCGATAAATCCAGCATAGTGCACTCGGAACTCGCCAGCTCTATCATCCATTGGACGCATTTCGCACGCCAGATGTGGGGGTACTCTTACAAATTCAGCAGTTGAGAGTATGTAGAACCGCCCCTTCTTAAGATGCAGATACCCACCGTCACACCTGACAGGACGGAAGAATTGCTCCGCATTGTAGAAATGCTGTCTCCCGAGATCGAGCGGCTCACTCGGAGATGTGCACTCCCACCCAACAGGATTGCTCGTTAAGTCCGCAGTGAGAATTATTGAGCCATCCTGGTCGGTTATTTCCAAGTCTGAGTACGAAAGACGCTCTCCGTGCGACGTGTAGAGGAGCTTACCCTTCTCAAACTCTATTTGAAGCTCTAATTCGGAGAGGCGCGTATCTCCTGTAAATAGACGGAGTTGTGTGAGAGGTGAACCAGAATGCACACGGATTGGAAATGAGCGCGGAACAATGAGCGCCCAAAGTTTCCCGCTGTGCCCTTCCGGCACTTTGTCGAATCGGGGCATCCGATCGACAAGCAGTCGAGCGTGGACATCAAGGCGCCCAGTGGTACTTTTTGGATTTGAATATCCATACACACCACGAGAGAGACTTACTTTTTCATTCAGTCGTGCGAGGTACACGACATCACGCTCGAGAGAATTCGCCAAATTATGACGCTCAGCACCAACTTCATTGACTAGCTCTTCAATCGTCTCACTTGAATCAGGTTGTACAGTCCCAGGCATCCGAAACATCGTAGAAGAGAGAGTGAGATCAAGAGAAGAGGGCTGTAAGTGTTCAGCGTTCGCTCCTTTAATCTGACTTCCCAGCATGTCAGCGAGAATCTGGCGAGGTACTGCCCCTTTATGATTGGGCATGATGCCCTCCTTTTAGTGTTCTTTCCTGCCCTTTCTTAACACATAGAACGAAGACCGGCTAGCATTGCGTGTCGCTTAATTCTTGGTAGGCTCACTGTGGACTGCATTCTGAAAAGGAGAAGGGCAATGACAGTAAGCAGAGAGCAGCGCGCAGAAATGCGTGCCGCGTCGGAAGTTTCGCACACAACGAAGCGACCGACGGTATCCGCACTCGAGCGAATTTTGCATAGCCCCATTGAACTGCTCGATCATGGGCTTTTGCGTGTTATCGACTACATGGGAGATGACACTTCAATTGTACAGGCAGCGCGCGTTTCGTACGGTATAGGAACGAAGAATGTTCGCAATGATCGCGGGCTCATTCGCTACCTGATGCGCCACCGCCACACGACTCCGTTTGAGATGTGTGAAATTAAATTTCACGTCAAGCTTCCAGTATTTGTTGCTCGTCAATGGATTCGCCACCGAACGGCAAATGTAAACGAATACTCGGCTCGGTATTCGATACTCGACCGAGAATTCTACATTCCGAAGCAGGAACATCTTGCCACTCAGTCAAAGAGTAACCGCCAAGGTCGCGGTGTTGTTCTGGAAGGCGAAGAAGCAGAGCGCGTGCTTCAAATCCTAAAGGATGACGCCTTCACTGCATACGATCACTATGTCGAAATGCTAAATGAAGACGAAGACGGTGAGCCGCTCGATCCGAACAGAGACGGACTTGCGAGAGAACTCGCCCGAATGAACTTGCCACTAAACATCTATACACAGTGGTACTGGAAAACCGATCTGCACAACCTCTTTCACTTTCTTTCCCTTCGCGCAGACCCACATGCACAGTACGAAATTCGTGTCTACGCTGAGTATATGCTCGAAATTGTAGAGAAATGGGTTCCGATTGCCTGTGAAGCTTTCAGAGACTATCGCCTCGGCGCTGTTACTTTTTCAAGTCAGGTTGTCGAAGCGCTCCGGAAAAGCTTGGACATTGGAGCTTTTGAAGCAGCGCTCGATGGCCTTTCAGAACGAGAGGTCACAGAAGTGCTTACGATACTCAAGACTCAATAAAAAACGGCGACTCTCACGAGTCGCCATTTTCTTTTTCATTACTTCGCTTCCACCCCCACATAAATCCCTTCGGGGATTTTGCGCGGGCCCGCCTCGGCGTATCAGCCTCCGGCCGGTGGAAGTTTCTTATTTCACTTCCACCCCCATCGAGCGAGCGGTACCTTCGATAATTTTACTTGCCTGCTCGATATCGTTGGTATTGAGGTCTGGCATCTTCTCCTTGGCCACCTGACGTACTTGCTCTTTCGTAATCGTGCCTGCTTTTGAGACGAGATTCTTCCCAGAACCCTTTGGTTTGCCGAGCGCTTTGAGAAGTAGTCGGGATGCCGGCGGCTTCTTCATTATGAAGTCAAAACTACGGTCATCGTAGACAGTAAGCTCAACCGGGATAATGTCTCCGCTAAGCTCGCGGGTCTTTTCATTGAATTGATTGACAAAATCTCCGATGTTGATTCCCGCCGGACCAAGCACGGTTCCAATAGGAGGAGCCGGCGTTGCTTTGCCTGCTGGAATCTGTAATTTAATTTTTCGTACTAATTTCTTTGCCATATGTGTAGCGCTATCCTACCTAGATTTTCTTAACCTGCAAGAAGTCGAGCTCAACCGGCGTTTCGCGCCCAAACATTGGGACGAGCACCTTCACCTTGCCTCGCTCTTCGTCTATCTCTCCAACCTTACCCTCAAGCTCCTTAAACGGACCGTCAACAATAGTTACCGGATCCCCGAGCGCTAAATCAATGGTGTGCTTGGCAGTATCTGACTGCATGCGCGCGAAGAGCGCGTCTACTTCTTTCTGTTCAAGTGGCACCGGTTGTGTTCCAGAGCCCACAAAACCAGTAACGCGAGGGGTGTTGCGAACCACGTACCACGAATCCTCAGTTACTATCATGTCCACCAAAACGTAGCCTGGGTATACCTTCTCCGCTTCCTCAACGCGCTTCCCGCCCTTCACTTTTATTTTCTTCTCAGTTGGAACAATAACATTGAAAATACGATCCTCCATACCAAGAGAATCGATACGCTGTTTAAGGTTGCGTGCCACTGCATTCTCATACCCGGCGTAAGTGTGAATGGCATACCAGTGCCGCTCTTTGCTCTCAATGTGCTGACTCATACTGATTAAATGAAAAGTGAAATTCCTTTAGTAAAGAAGAAGTCAAAGACGCCGAGGTAAATCGCCGTGAGGATAGAAATTGCAATAACAAGCGCCGTAAAGACGATAGTCTGCTTCTGGGTCGGCCACGAAACGTGCCGGAGCTCGCCCCGCGTGTCCCTTAAATACTGTATGAATTTGCTCATATATTTCTCTCCTAAGAAAAAACCCCTCCCGGGGTATAAAAGAATAGTACTGCATTGACCCAAAAAGGTCAAATGCCCCCGAAAGTGGGGGCATTTGAAGTGAGTGGGTTCGCTTTAGCGAATCTCGTAGGTGATGTACACCTCAGAAGAGATGCGATTCTCTCCGGTTGGAATGTTAGGAGACACCTTTCCGTCTGCACCACCCATCCCGTAAACCGCAGAGTCGTATGCGGCCTCATATCGAGGGTAGTAGCCATTGTTCTCACTGAAGGAGACAATGCGTCCGAGGCGTACGCCAAGGTCGTCTGAGAGCTGTTTTGCCTTTGCTCGCGCATCAGCGATAGCCTTTGCTCGCGCTTCTGCCTGAAGCGTTTCTTCATCATCTATCGTGAACGAAAGACCTGAGATGTTCTCAACACCAATCTCTCCAATTCCCGAGAGAAGTGTACCAGCAATCTTCGTGTCTCGTACCTTTACTTGGACGTTTTGACTGACCTCAAAACCAGCAAGTGTTCGCTCCCCCTGCGGACATGGGTAGGTAATGCACTGAATTTGTGGGTACTCGTATCGAGGGTAGACATTGTACCCAACTGTTTTAATATCATTTTCTTCTACGCCATTCTCTTTAAGGTACTCAATTGCGGCGTTTGAAAGTCGAGCAGCTTCGTCTTGCGCTGCTGATGCGGTGGGCTTCTCAACGATGACTGAGAAAGAAAAAGTTGCAATGTCAGGCACCGCAAAGACCTCTCCCGAGCCGGTCAGAGAAATAGTATTTTGTACCGGCGACTCATCGCCAATGTAACGCCACCCAATAACCCCAGCAACAGCTTGCACTGCAAGAAAGAGCGCGAGCAGACCAAGCACCATGAGTGTCGCTGTGCGCACTTTCCTATCGCCCATAAGGCGTGATGTTTCTGTATCCATAAACAATAACTAGAAATTTATAAGTAAACCCATTCTACCACGGGTACCCTAAAAGACGTGCCTGTACTGCGTTTCTTACAAGTGTTGCAAAATAGCGTCGTATTCAAGAAATCCAAAGAATTCAAATCCCCATGTGATGAGAAGATTGAAATTTCCGGTGAGTAGAAGCACTCCGAGGAAGATAAGAAATACGCCGCCTATAACCGATACCCACTTCAAATACCGAGAAATAACCGTGATGTACGCCGCTGCGTGCGAGAAACTTGCCGCAACAAGCAGAAACGGTATCGCAAGGCCAAATGAAAATACCAAAAGGAGCAGTGCCCCCTCCAGCACTGTCGCCGAGGTTGACGCGAGAAGCAGAATCGATCCGAGAACCGGTCCAATGCACGGGCTCCACCCAAATGCGAATGCGCCTCCAATAAGAAATGAGCTTGAGGGTTTGCCAACGGTAAGCCACCTTGGTGTGCGGACGCGCCTCTCACTTTGCAAAAACGGAATCCTCAACACGCCGAGCATGAAGAGCCCGAAGAGGATTACGAACAGCCCGCCGATTCGCGTCATCCATATGCGCACCTCTGCAAGATTCTGCCCGATAAATCCTGCCGCGCTGCCAAAGACGACAAAAATAGCAGTGAAGCCGAGGATGAAGAAGAGGCCGTTTAAGAAAATCCTTCTCCGCACCCACGCTCGCTTGCTTGGGTCATTTACGTCTGCCTGCGGAACTCCACTAATGAATGCGAGGTACCCTGGCACAAGCGGCAGCGTGCACGGTGCGAGAAATGTAAGTAGTCCCGCAAAGAACGCTGAGAAAATGAGTGTAAGCGATACCATTGTTTTACTGAGCCGATTCTACAATTGCTTTTACCTGCTCGTATGGAAGTGCGCCCGAAAACGGAAATGTTTCTCCATCCTTATTCATAACCACAACGAACGGAGTTCCCTGTCCGCCAGCTGTTACCGCTTCCTCGAAGTCTTCTTGTACAAGCGCCACAGTGGCATTGCTCTCAGTGCATGCTGTGTACTGCTGTTCGGTCAAGCCAAGCGACCGTGCCGTTTGTTCAAAGAATGCCGGAGAGAATTTATCCTGATTTGCAAAAAGCGTATCGGCAAAACTCCAAAAAGCATCGTTGCCGGCAAACCGCGCGACACACTCACTTACCACCGAGCCGGGGAGCGCACCAGCGTGAAGCGACGTGAGCGGGAAATGCCGGTACACCCAGTTCACTTCCCCGTTTGATTCAGAAACTATTTGTTTCAGCGTGCTGTGTATAACTTGGCAGAACGGACACTCGAAGTCTGAGAACTCAATAATAGAGACTTGCGCGTCCGGATTGCCGAATACATGGTCGTCGTCATTGAGCGGGCGGACATTCTCAGCAGAGGCAGAGTTGCCATTGCCGAATCCCTCTGGCCCCCCACCGGAGGAGTTACTGAGAGAGACATACACCGACGCAGCAATAAGGGCACCGGCTACAATAATGGCTCCAGGAATAAGGTACGGATTGTTTTTATTTTGATTTGTTTCGTTTTCCATTGCCCGATTATGCCATAGAAACTGTCTCCTTCGCAGGCCGCTCCTTTTTCCGTTGAAAGTGGATAAAGAAAATGGCGATTATTGCCCCAATCATATTAAAGACGAGGTCAAGCCCAGTGTTTGCGTACCCACCAACGCCAGTATTTGAAAATGAAAGTACTGCAATAAACTCAACTATCTCATTGAGCGCGCCGAGTCCCATCGCTCCGGCAATGATGAGCGGGTATACCACTTTCCAGTTGGTGCGCTCATTGAGGTACGGCCGGAGCAGGTGGTGGACAACGAGCGTGGAGACACCGAAGCCGAATGCGTGTACAAATTGGTCAAATTTCAGAATAAAAAAATCACCCCCGCCGTCATAGAGTGGAAGAATGCGGTACGCATAGAGTACAGAGTCGCCAACAGGAATACCACCTCCCATAACGTGAAGCAGTCCCCAGAGAGAAAGCCCCCAGAGAATTGTATTGGTGAAGTGTGAGCGGTGAAGCGTAATCGCAATGAGCCCAAAGAAGAAAATCATTACCGCTATGTACCAAAGAAATTCGTAACTCTGTATAGAGAGGTAATAAATGGCAAAACCAAGAATATAGAGAGCGTTAAAGAGAAAGAGTATCCACTGAGCGCGTGTTAATGCCATACTACTGTGCTATGTGTTCAACGTACCTGTCAGGAAGCGGGATGTTGAAATGAAAAATTGTATTGAGTCCCCAAAAGAGGAGCGCCGCAATAATAGTAGTACCAATTGCAAATCCGACACCTGAGATGACTCCATTAAAGAGCTGGCCGCGAAATGAATAAATTTTTCGCATCCGTGCCTCGAGTCTATCTATTGAGTTTTGAAGTGAATCTGAGCTCACAAATCAATTGTACTGTATTTTTGGGTGGCTGACAGGATTTGAACCTGCGACCGCCCGGACCACAACCGGGAGCTCTACCGCTGAGCTACAGCCACCATCTCTTTCAATTGACTCATTCACATGAATGAGTCAATTGAAATGGCTTATGTAAGCCATTTTTCAAACTATTCGTATTTTGGAGACTCTTCACTTATACCAGATTTATGGTTGCTTAGTCGAGCGAGCGCATAGAGTAACGAGGAGAGGCGGTTGAGGTAGGCGCGGCTCCACTCTCCTATCTCCCGCTTGTTACACTCAACAACCGCAACCACTCTACGCTCCGCGCGCCGCGCAAGGGTGCGCGCCACATCAAATTGTGCCGCGAGTTCTGTCCCCCCTGAGATAAAAAATGTCGTAATCGGCGGGAGCTCTTTCTCCGCGTCATATATGTAGGCCTCGCACTCGCGAAGCTTCTCCTTTGCAATTGTTTTCTCTGCCCCTACGAGCTCTGCCTGAATGGTGAAAAGATTTTCTTGTATGTCGTGCACTACTTTTCCAAACGCTCTTCCTGAAATTGTAAAAGAGTGCTTCTCGCTTTCAACCTTAGAGAGTCCGAGAAACGAATTAAGCTCATCGAGCGTTCCGAGCGCTTCTGAAATAGCTGAGGCTTTTGAAATTCTCTCACCTGGCTTTGAGTCAAAGGTTTTTGTGGTGCCGTCATCACCTTTTCCGGTAAAGAGGGTCATTAGTGATGATCTTGTGTGGCAAAAGCCACTTTAATACCAAGTGCTAGCAGTGCTACACCCATTACTTTTGCTAGGTAATAATGGAATCGAGCAAAAGCACCCTTTGCTATCCCTGTCGTAAAGAGAATCGACAGGGTGATAAACCACGCAAGAACAATAAGCGCGACTTCCGCACCATACACCCCCTGTAGGTATAGTGGTGTTTGCGGACCAATAATTTGTGTAAAAATGCTTAAGAAGAAAAGTGTTGCTTTTGGATTTAGTGCATTTGTGAGAAAACCATCGCGAAATGCATTCCAGTCAGAAATAGTGACCGACTCACCGTCTCCCTCTGCGGCTTCCATACTTCCTCGCTTCGTTCGAAGCAATTGGATACCGAGATACAGTAAGTATGCGGCACCGAGGTATTTGATAATTGAGAAGAGAAAAATTGATTGAGAAATGATAAGCGCAATGCCGAGCACAGTATATGTAACATGTACAAAAATACCTGCAGAAACTCCAAGAGATGTGAACAGGCCTGCTCTACGAGAGCCAAAGATACTGTTTTTTAAAACGACAGCAAAATCTGGTCCAGGGCTCATTGCTGCCAAGAGACTTATGCTTCCAATGGTTAGGAGTCCTAAAGATATATCCATATTCTTTTTTAATTCTATCTAATAAAATTCATATCGAAAAACTTGAATCTTTAATTGTGCCCAGGACTGGACTTGAACCAGCACACCCATACGGGCACACCCCCCTCAAGGGTGCATGTCTACCAATTTCATCACCTGGGCTTACAATTCCTCACCAACTGTACGCAATGCCACTATAATTTTCAAGCGCTTCCGGGAAAGACACGTTACTTTCTTTTTAGGATACATTTTCCTGAGCACTTTCAGGGATTCTTTTTTGGCATATTTTAATTGGTACACACTCTTTTTGGGATCGTTTGAAACATATCCTTTAATGTCTAGTTTTTTCTCAATCTCAGAACGTAGCCACTCAATATGTCTTGAACTAGCAGAAGTAAAAGCTGTGTAGAACATAAAACTAGACTTCCACCTTTTGTCCCAATACGAGTAGAAGGAGCCATCTCCATCGTGGTGCCCTCGAAGAAAATCAAAGAAATATATATCAGGAATACTCACAGCACCAATAGTTTTTGTCTTTGCGGGAGTAAGCCCGATGCTGAGCAAAAAACGATATAGGACAACATCACTAAACTGCACACGTGCATGCTTTGCGCCGGTAAACCCTGATTTTTTGTATGAAATTGGAGCCTTTAAACTAAGGCATTTTTTAAAATTATGTAGTTGCTCTAAATCAGCCGAGGTAAGGTCGATATGTCTTCCATCATTAGACAAGCACCCATCAGTAACAAGAAGTCCAATGGCATACGCAACATCAGAAGACCACTCTATGGGTGTTTTTCGTTGACTTTGTTTTCTTATCACCTCTCCCCCGCTCATTCACACTATAATACCTCAACTACATAGCGTATACCATTTATTTTTGAACAAAAAATACACTGTTGTTGTGTGCAGGATGTTTTACTCTTTTTTGTCTGATCCCTCTACCTCCCCTGTCTGCGCAGACGGGTCTGCAGGGGTGGTTTCCTCCTCCGTCTTCTCCTCTTGTTTTTCTTCTACTACCTCTTCTGGTGCCTTTGCTTTTTCTTCAGCCGCTTTCGCTGCTGCTTCTTCCTCAGCCTTCTGCGCCGCAACTTTTTCTTCCATATCTGAGCCGGTTGAAAGCGACACATCGCTCATTCGGCGCATCTGCCGCTTAATTTCGCGAGCAACCTTATCTCGGATGTGGTAGAGCTTCGCCCGGCGCACTTTTGAGCGCTTCACAATTTCAATCTTATCAATACTTGGTGAATAGAGCGGGAAAATTTTCTCAATTCCCACTCCGCTTGAAACCCTGCGCACGGTAAATGTCGCGCCTGGCTCAGAGCCGTGCTTTCGTGCGAGTACGAGCCCCTCAAAAGCCTGAAGGCGGGTCTTGCCCTTCTCTTCAATCTTTTGCCACACGCGCACCGTATCCCCCGCTTTAATACCGAGGCTTTTGCGTGCTTCTATATTTACTGGTGAAATGACTGCTGTTTCCATATATATATCTTTCGGCGTATTGTGCCGATAACGCGAGCAACTGTACCACAGGAGCTTTTACTCTTCAATACCAAGACTATTGAGTGCCCTGACAAAGTCACCGGGCAGTGGTGCCGCAAATACTTTCTCTTCGCCGCTTGGAAGTGTGAGAGATACGGAATGCGCATGAAGTGCCGGCCTTCCAAAGCCAAGTAGGCACTGTTTTTTAGGGGCGTATATGTGATCGCATATAATCGGATGGTGTAGTGCCTTCATGTGCACACGGATTTGGTGCGTCCTGCCTGTTTTTGGCGACGCTTCCATATAGGAAAGCGCTTCGCCGCTCTCAGGATCCACCTTTCTCGCAAGTACGTTCCACTCTGTAATTGCGGCGCGAAGGTTTCCGCTTTTTCCAAATTGCGCGGACCACTTTCTCGGCTTTGTTTTGGTCCGACCGATTTCTGCTTCAATTATTCCTTCATCTGCTTTCGGTTGTCCGTACACGAATAAGCGATACTTTTTTACAATACTTCTCTCTTGAAACTGACGCTTAATGAATGCGTGTGCCTTCTGGTTTTTGACCAGTATCATGACGCCTGATGTGCTTCGATCAAGTCGGTGCACGATACCGGGACGGGGGACAATTTCACCTTGCGGACTTTTCCAGTCTTCCCCGACCCCCTCCATTTCAGGGTAATGCGCTCGGACCCAGTCAACCACCGACGGCTCGGCGTTTCGTCCGTCAAAGTGCACAATGAGCCCTGCGGGCTTGTTAATAATCACTACATCGTGGTTCTCGAACAGAATTTCTATTGCTTCTTTTTTTATAGTTCCCGCCGCTTCCATACCTAGTACATAATTTGAAAATATGCCAAATCCTCTGACAAATCATCCCGCCACTCTAAATCAATACCCGAAACCGTAGCAAGGAACGGCCCCTTCCAGAGATGCTCAATGAGAGAGTCGAGTTTTACTCGCGGTCCTTGCGCCACCACCTCAACCTTCCCTCCCTCACTGTTGCGGACAAAGCCGCGCAGTGCGAGCGTGCGCGCTTTGCGGTACACAAAGTCTCGGTACAGTACGCCCTGCACTTTACCTGAGACAATGGCTCTGAATCCTTCCATAAAAGAAGAGTACACAATTTGCCAAACCCTTGCATTCGTCTGGAAAAATGAGAATCTATATATTGTCGAGGGCGATTAGCTCAGTTGGTTAGAGCAACCCGTTTACACCGGGTAGGCCGGGGGTTC
>PFBJ01000012.1 GCA_002778575.1 Candidatus Kaiserbacteria bacterium CG10_big_fil_rev_8_21_14_0_10_49_17 | reverse complement strand
GCGCTTCGCGCCGCCAAAAATTTCTCCCCCAAAAAGCGGTTGGGTTTGATTATGGTGCCCTCGGCAGGAATCGAACCTACATTACGGGATCCGCAATCCCGCGTTCTATCCGTTGAACTACGAGGGCCAACAAGAGAAATCTAGCAAGTTTTACTACTTTTTGCGAGCTATCTTCTCTCTAAGCGTACTATGATAGATAGTATGACTTCTGTGCGCACTTACTATATATCTTTGATGGTAGGCGGTGTGGCTGGTGGGCTCTCGGTTAGTTTTCCATCTTTTTGGTTTTTGGCTCTTTTCTCTTTGCTTCCGCTTTTTCTTTTTCTCAAACAAGAAAGCCAAACGAAGCGACACGTATTCTTTGGCGGTTGGGTTTTTGGGTCGGCGCTTATGGGGACAACATACTACTGGCTTTTCAATACTCTCCCGATAGATTGGTTGGGTTTTGAGAATAGCACAGTAGGATTTCTTATCGTCTTGTTTTTCTGGTCAACACTCTCGGTGTGCATTGGAGCAACTGTGGGATTTTTTGCCCTTATAGGAGAAAGAGTTTTACGGACCGGCCCGCTTGGCTTTCCTCTCGTCGCGCTTGTGTGGGTACTGTTTGAATACGCGCGAATGTGGGTGTCTGCGATTATAATGTACGGTCCCGGCTCGATTCTCGGCGCACACACTTCAAGCGGGTTTCTGGGTTACGCGCTCACAGAAAGCGAGCTGCTCCACCTCTCTGTATTCGGTGGGGTCTACACTCTTTCGCTTGCGGTTGCGGTAGCAAACATTCTTTTCTTCAATTTCTTTTCGCAGAATACAAAAGCACGAATAGTCGGACTTATAGGGGTAACTATCTTTCTCACCGCTTCAGTATTTCCCATTAAAGGAGAGTACGAGGCAGAGCCGCCGCTTTCCATTGCCCTTGCTCATACGGATTTCAAAGCAAACATTCACACCAGTGCTGAGGAATACGCACTGCAGAGCAGTGAATTGAAAAAAGAATTACAACGAATAGCACAACAGGGGCATGCAGTAGACGTCGTGGTACTCCCTGAGGATGTTCGACTGCTTTCTCGGCTTCGGCAAGAAGGTGTTAGTGTGAGCGATTTTCTCGGCGCACTATTTCCAGAACAAGAAGTGCTGTTTATTGATTCAGGAAGAACGAAAACACCCGAGGGAGTGGTGAATAGGATATATTTTATCAGCTCAACGGATGGTGTTGTTGGGGTGAGTGATAAAGAATTCTTTCTGCCTCTTGGAGAGTATATGCCGTACGTCTACGAAACACTCTTTCGGGTACTCGGACAGGGGGAGAAAATTGATCGCCTTAAGAGCAAGAGAGCGTATACTCCAACCGGTTACCGCAGCACGGTCTCATTTCACGGAGAGCGTCTCGGTGTCCTTTCGTGCTCTGAGGTACTCTCGCCATCTCTCTATAAACGTTTGGTAAAAGACGAAAAAGCAACAGTGCTCATCAACCTTTCATCTCTCTCATGGTTTCACTATGGGAAAAATCCGTTTAATCAGCTTCTCTCAATCGCGCGGGTGCAGGCAGTCTCGAATCAAATGTGGTATTTCCAAGCGACAAATGCAGGACCGTCTGTAATTATTGATCCGTACGGGAAAATCCGTTCTCCACAGCGTGAGTAGGTAAGTGTATAGGGTGGTGCTATTATTTTTCTATGAATGAAGAGGAGAAAACTCCGGCAGAAGGAGGGGTAACGCCTGATAGTCAAAGTGCGCCGAAGGTGGCCGAGCAGGCACCTGTAGAGACAATGGCACCAACACCACCAACCCCGCCTCCAGCAGCAGAAAACCAAGCACAGGAGCCTCAGGGTGACGGGGGGCACAAATTAATCCTCGCAGTTGCAATACTCCTTATAGTCGGCGGCATTGCGGCAGGAGGTGCGTATCTCTATACCGAATATAAAAATCGTGTGCCGGAATTTCAGAATCCGGAAGCGCTCACTGGGAAATTGTATTTAACGCTTCGCAAAAATTCAGCAAATGATTTGCCGGACCTCTATATATATGATTTTTCAACCAAGAACCTTGAGGAACTGCCGGTTGGCACAACAGAAGATGCGCTTCGCATTACCTCACATAGCACATCCGACAGCTCGCAAGTCGCCTACGCTGCAGCATCACAAGACGGCGTGTTGCAGATTTTTTCTACCGGTGAGCGCGTACGGCAACTCACAAACAGTTCCATTCGACTGAAGCGAAACCCTGAGTGGTCTCTCTCGGGCGAGAAAGTGGCGTATATGGCAGAGCGGGCAAATCGAAATGAAACATCGCTCTACAAGCCAGAAGCGTGGAGTGTGTTTGTGGTGGATGGCGAGGGGAATGAGCGTTACATTACTGACGGCGCATACCCGCAGTGGGGGCCGGATGACAACACTCTCCTTGTACTAAAAAGCGATGGTCTGCACGTGTTTAACATCGCAAGCAGTACTGCGGTGCGGGCGTGGAAAGCGCGCGGCGGAGCGGCAACAAATATGAAGATTGATGTTTCTCGTGACGGTTCAAAAATTGCGTGGTCATCTCCTGAGGACGGTCAGGTGTTGCTTCTTAGTGTTTCGAGCTGGTCTCCGTTTGAGGCGTCATATATTGGAAAGGTGCCCGTACATGCTTTTTGGGTAGCCTTTTCGCCTGATTCGACATATCTTGCTACACAATCTGTAACGTGGGATTCGCTAAAAGAAAATCCACGAGCACGCGTTGAGGTGTATGACACAACGACACTTAAAGGAGGAAAGGTATTTGGGCTTGATGCATATGATCAAGAAGCAATGTTTGTAACTGATTGGAATTAACATGGAAATTCTTAGAAAAAACAACATACTAACAAGCTCGCTTATTGTTCTTGCTGGTTTACTTATGGCCTTTGCAATTCCATTTATTGTTTTTGCTGGCGGCGGTGACGCGGGCGATGGAGGCGGTGGAGGCGATGTAAGCAGTGGCTCCATTTCTGGTCTCGGCGACGCAGCTTTTGGAGGGTGCGGAAATGGTGCGTCAGACGGTGGTGGCACTGATGCTAATGGTTATAGTCCGTGCGTTGGTTGTTTCGGTGGAGATGTATTTTGCCCAGCCGGGTGGACACCCGTTGCAGACGGGAACTGTTTGCCGCCTACAAGCTATTCACAAGGCTCCTATGGCGGAGGCGGCGGGGGCAGTGGCAGCGGAAATTCGCAAGACTCTTCTAATACTGGTGGTAATACATCACCACCTCCACCACCACCACCACCCGCGCCGGGAGCAACTATTACCTGTACGCCACCCGAGCTTCTTGCTGGCGGTTCGCTCACAGTTACATGGTCGTGCAGCAATGCAACTTCAAGCTCAGGCAACGGATTTTCAACAGGCGGAGCGCTCTCTGGCTCAACATCTGTCTCGGCTGATCCAGAGGCAACCTATACAGTCGTGTGTAGTAACGACACGCAGTCGGTACAGGCGCAGTGCGATGTAGATATTCTCAATCCACAATTAAATATTGATGCAAATCCTGACAGGGTACGAAAAGGGAATACCTCAAGTATTAACTGGCAAGCTCTGAATGTGAAATCGTGCACTGTCGATGGCCCTGATTTCTCCGCAACCGGCGTTTCAGGTGCTAAGCAGACTGGACCAATTGAAGTAGAGAGTACGTACCGCCTTATTTGTCAGACAGACCTCGGTGCAGTTATAGACTCGGTTACGGTTAAACTCATCCCAACATTTGAGGAGTTTTAAAAACCGAGAAATTCTAGAAAGCGGTGGGCAATCGGTTCTTCCATTTCAACTTCCTCGAGTCTCTCAAGGAGGTAATTGTGCAGAGACTCAACGTCTACATCCTCACTAAGCGGCACCACAATGAGTGGCACCATAGTTTTTTTCGACTTGATGAGCAGTACTCGATCCCCATCGTCTTCATACAGTATCCAAAATGAATCAAGCGTTTGGTACTGGTAGAGTGTCCTGTCTATAACAACGCCGCGGTTATTTATTTCAAAATTAACGACATTTGGTTTTCGCACAGCAAAGAGCGCAACAGTAAATGCACCAATGAGAATAAGCAGTGCGAAGAGAACATTCTCAAAGAGAATTGCAGTCACCGCGCTTGAGATGGCAATAATGGCAAGCGCCCAGTACCAATCCGGACTCTTGTCATTGTATTCGTATTCGTATGTTTGCCAACGAAAAGTGTCCATGCTACGGAGTTAGTGTATTGCTGCATCCTGCGCTGTATCCCGGAATGGCATCTGTCTCAAGACAGAAAGTGAGAACGTAGGTGCTTCCTGTGCTATTTGATTGATATGTGTATGCGTACGTCGGGTAGAGAGGGTCGGTTGGCATCGGATTTATAACCTCGGCCGCAACCATCGCACTTGAGAGCGCATCTTCTCCTGTAATTGTGATGCCTGATGCGTGAATCGGGAAGCGCTTGTTTTCGATTTGGTAAAGTGAAAGAGCTTTTTTGATTTGCTGGACCTGTTCAATACGGCTTGTATCGCGAGAGCGAATCTGCGCATTGTTAATCGCCGCAAATACAACCCCTGCAAGCAGACCAATAATCGCAATAACAACCAGAAGTTCAATAATAGTGAATCCTCGTTTCATTAATACATAGTAGCACGCACCCTTTCTTCTGTAAGGCACGATAGTGTTTGCAATTGCGGAGAGGGTGGGATTCGACCTGACCGTCACTAATTCGCTCCGCCCGCCTGCCGGCAGGCTCATAAGTGCGGCGGGTCACGCCTCGCGGCCTCGCTCCGCTTCGGCATCCGCTCCGGCGTTCGAATCCCACCCCACTCACTCATACAGGCAACAGAAAACGCCGGTGCGCAGGCACCGGCGCTTCCTGTTGCTGCGGAGAGGGTGGGATTCGAACCCACGGAGGGCGTAAACCCTCAACGGTTTTCAAGACCGCCGCCTTCGACCACTCAGCCACCTCTCCATCGATATACTCGCTACTACCACTCGAATCGCTGGCCTACGGACGAGGTGTCTGCGTGGTCGCCCACCTGCGGATGAAAAGGAGAATTGTCTCCTTTTCATCCACTCAGCCACCTCTCCATCGATATACTCGCTACCACTCGAATCGCTGACCTACGGAGAAGGTGGCTAAGTGGTCGCCCACCTTTGGAGGAAAGAGAAAGCAGTTTCTCTTTCCTCCACTCAGCCACCCCTGCCTACCGGTAGGCAGGTCTCCAATTTAGCTATTCTTACAATTTTATTCAGAACATGCAAAGATATTCGTATGAAAATGATTGGAATAGACTACGGAACCAAGCGGGTGGGCATTGCTATCTCAGATGAGAGCAATACGCTGGCATTTCCATATCGAGTGCTTCCAAACAACCATCTACTTGTTGAGGAAGTGGTATCTATTGTGGATAAAGAAGGTATCGAGGGTATTGTGGTGGGCGAATCAAAAGACTTTAAAGGAGAAGAAAACCCCGTCATGGCAAATGCGCGGGCATTTGTCGATCAGTTGGAGCGACACACGGCTGCCCCGGTGCATTTTGAGCCCGAGTACTTAACCAGTTTCCACGCGGGACACACGAGCGCCCCGCACCTTAAAGACGCGTCTGCCGCGGCAATTATACTACAGACGTTTCTCGACAAAGAGAAGGGCAAACGCTAAGCTATCCCTATGATTTCATACGATGACTTTGCGAAGCTTGAAGCTCGAATAGGAAAGGTGGTAGATGCTGAAAAGGTTCCTGATACCGACAAACTTCTCAAACTGTCTGTTGATGTTGGAGAAGAGAAGCCGCGGCAGATTATTTCCGGTATTGCCGAGCATGTCTCGCCGGAAGATATTATCGGAAAGTCGTACCCCTTCCTTGTGAATCTCGAGCCGCGAGTAATTCGCGGACATGAGAGCCAAGGAATGATTCTTGCGGTTGGAACTCCGGAAGGGGATTTTGCCCTTCTTGAGCCTCACGTTACGGTCCCGCCTGGAAGTTCAATCCGGTAGCTATGTTTTCAAATTTTTACCTTATGCGAGAGCGGGGGGTGGAGTGGTTTAAAGCCCGCGCGCATTCAACGCACGCAAAAGTGTGGTTATGTATCTTCTCGTTCACCGAATCGAGTTTCTTTTTTATTGCTCCCGACGTGCTGTTAGTGGCAATGCTGCTGGTTGATTCGCGACGCTGGCTCTACTACACCTGGCTCGTCACCATTACCTCGCTTCTCGGGGCGCTTTTCGGCTATATTGTTGCAGCTTTTTTCTATGATTCACTCGGAGTGTACATTATAGATTTCTACCACCTATCAGATGAGATGGTAAAAATTAAAACATCATTTGATGCAAATGCCGGACTTGTTATGTTTCTTGCGGCATTTACTCCCATTCCATACAAGGTATTTGTGTTAGCTGGCGGATTTTTCAAAATAAACCTCGCTGTCTTTCTTTTCGCCTCACTTCTCGGACGAGGAGCCCGATATCTGATCCTCGCTTTTATCGTTCACCGATTTCGTGATCGTGCGCTACGCATACTTTCGCAGTACTCAGTCATCCTTACTATCCTTACTGTCGTTACGGTCATTCTGTTTATTTTCAAAGAATTTCTTTTCTAATGTTTTAATCAAACTGCACGGCGGGATATACTATACAGACAGCGTATGGAGATTTTTTCTCGTACACACTCGCAACGGTTATGGGATGCATTTCCTGTTCCAAACTTCTTAAAGATGCCTGCGGCCGGTGTCGATATTTCTGACAATTCCGTAAAAGTGCTTGCGCTACATGAAGGGGGAGTGCGCATGTACGGCTCGCGCTCTATAGCAGATGGAATTGTTTCCAATGGAGAAATTCTTGATACAGCAAGTCTGGCAAAAGTACTTACCGCGCTGAAGCGTAAGCTCGGCTTTACCTATGTCCGCGTCGCACTTCCGGAAGAAAAGGCATTCAGTTTTCAGACAAGAATCGGAATCGGAAAAAATGATGCAGAGCGCCGGAAGCTCATCGAGTTCCAGCTCGAGGAAAATGTTCCGCTCGATCCCGCGGAGAGCGTTTTCGACTACACGATTATTGGCGAGCCAGACGAAGCGCACCTCGATGTAGCTGTTACGGTATTTCCGAAAAAAATAATTGATCAATACTACGCTGCTTTCAACCAGGCGCGGTTGGTACCGATTTCATTTGAACTGGAAGCGCAGGCGATAGCCCGAGCGGCGATCCCACGGGGCAGCAAAGGAGTGTACATGCTTGTTGATTTTGGAAGGAAACGCACAGGTATCGCAGTGACGCAGGGAGATGTCGTTATCTTCACCACGACGGTGGATGTGGGAGGAGACGCTCTGACTGATGTGATAATGAGGGAATATAAAGTAAAAGATCAGGAAGCAGAGAAAATAAAAAATGAACAAGGGTTTATGAGCGGCGGCGATAAAAAGTTCGAAGAGACAGTGCTTGGAACTGTCTCTGCTCTCAGAGATGAAATCAATCGCCACTTTTCATTCTGGGATTCGCGCGTGCGAAAGGAGGAAAAAGGAAATCGCATAAAAAAGTTACTCCTCGTTGGCGGCAACAGCAACTTAGAGGGGCTGCCAGAGTATTTGGCAATGAGTGTGCACGTGCCGGTGGAGCGCGCAAATGTGTGGGGCAATGTCCTTTCTTTTGACGATACGATTCCACCGATTGATAAGGCACATTCCCTCGGCCTCGTAACAGTTATCGGCCTCGCTCTTTCCTCTGAAATATAATATGGCAAACTTCCTCCCACATAGGTTAAAGAAGTCTCTCCGATTCGAGTACCGAATGCGCCTTGCAATCGTTGGTCTCGGGCTTCTGTTCACTGTCTTTCTGGTTGCAACCACGCTCTTGTTGCCATCGTACTTTCTGTCCACTCTGCGCAGCCAAGCGCTTCAAGAGCAGAGGGTATTTGTTGAAAAAGCAAAAGAAGTACGCTCAAAAGACAGCGCAAGCATTGAATTCAATGCTCTGAAGGACAGGATTGCGATCCTACGAAACATGGAACACACGGCGGTGTACGGCATACTCGAGGAAGTTGTCAGCCAGCAAGTCAGCGGAGTATTCCTTAACGGCTTTTTCTTTACGCAGAAACAATCCGGAGAGTGGGTGCTTTCAATCACTGGCATCTCAAATACGCGCGACGCGCTCCTGTCTTTCTCTAACCGTCTGCAACAGACAGGAGTATTCACAAGTGTCGAATTACCGGTATCAAATCTCGCTTCAAATAGGGATATCGCCTTTACCATAACAGCGAGTAAGAAATAGTATGGGCAAGACTCGTCTCATTGCAGTAGTAACACTTTTCTCCGTCGCAATACTTGGTTGTGGCGGAGCGTATTGGTACATATTTTCAAAGATACGAACTGTCAATGTTGAGTCAGCGGCTGTCGCTTTAGAACTTGATCTTGAAGTAAAGCGTGATGCATTTTTACGGAGCGTGAAGAAGATGCTTCAGGACCTCTCCTCGCAAAAGAGTGAAGTCAGCAGTCACTTTGTTCAACGAAACGGCGTCGTTGATTTTATTAAGGAAGTGGAAGCTCTCGGGAAGTTCTCAGGAACTGTTGTGAATGTGAATTCCGTCACAGTACAAAAAAATGATAATACCAATGCCACCGAAGAAGAATTACTCGTCTCATTTCGGGCCGCAGGTTCGTGGGGAAATACCTATAAGCTGCTCTCGCTTGTCGAGACAATGCCGTACGCACTCACGCTCGACAGGGCTCACCTGGAAAAAACTGACGAAGCAGAAGACGGCCCGTGGCTTTTAAATGTAACGATGCGAGTCGCGAAGATTAAGTAGTATGGAAATGAAAAAATACCTACAGACTGTATGGAATGTACTGTGCGGAGGAGCACACAATCCCCGGTACGTGTGTCATTGGCGGATGCTCCTCCTCTCTACGGCAGGAGTACTCGTCCTTGTCGCTATCTGGAGCGTTACGCTTTTCATTTTAGTAAGCAGCGGAGAGTTATTTTTTATAAGCGATCCGGTGGAGGGGCAGAGTACCATTGATAGAAGTGCGCTTACCGAGACACTGCAAACGTACCAACAGCGTGCAGTTGAGCACGAAGCATTAAAAAGCGCTTCGCCCGCGGTCGCCGACCCGTCTCGATAAGAGAAGACGTGCATGGTATATAGTAAAAGTCCTTGTGGCCTCAACACTCTCTGCGGGTCGCAGTCCTGACAAAGCTTCGGGACTCAAAGAGGAGAAGCGTTGCCTTCGTAGCTCAATGGATAGAGCCGCGGTCTTCTAAGCCGCTGATCCAGGTTCGAATCCTGGCGAGGGCACAATGCCAGAAAAACATACAGGGATGTTTTTGTATTGT
>PFBJ01000005.1 GCA_002778575.1 Candidatus Kaiserbacteria bacterium CG10_big_fil_rev_8_21_14_0_10_49_17 | reverse complement strand
CGCCGGGTAGGTAATGAGCTCGTCAGTGGTTGTCGCCCAGAGGCCGGAGCCGCCGCCGCCGGCAGCTGCGCCCCAGGCAAGCGTGCCGCCTTGGACCTTGAGGACTTGGTTGTTGGTTCCAATGCCAAGGGTCGCGAGCGTGCCGCTCGTATCCGCGTAGAGGATGTCGCCTGCGGTGTATGAGGAGATGCCGGTGCCGCCCACGTTCTGGGCAATGGTGGTAGTTGCGCTGAGGGTGCCCGCGCCGTCGCCGTACAAGAGTCCTGAAGGTGTCGTCGTGCCAGTGCCACCTTGCGCAACAGTAACGACGCCAGTTGAACTTGTAAGGTACCCCGAGACAGTGATGTCATTGGGTATGTCAGAGTCCGTGAGGCCGGTGAGGCCGGAGACGGTGGCATTGGTGAGTGAGACGTTGGTGAGCTGGTCAATCTTGTTGGTGTGGGAGATGCTCTGGTAGATCGTGCGGATGGTGTTGCTCTCGTCTGCGCCGGAAATAGCGTAGATGGCGCTCGTGAGTTTGTTCTCGAGGTGGTTGAGGCGCTCGTTGAGCTCTGCCGCGCTGACGCCGCGTTCGGTGACGATGCGTTCGGTGACTCGTTCAATGACTGGTTGGGTGATTTCTTGGGTGAGGTAGGTTGGGTTATTTACGATGGTTGTTTCTTGCGGGGTACTCTCTTCTTGATTAGTAGCCACAAACGCAGGCGTAAGGCCAATCCAACGAGCGATGGCTAAACGGGTGTTTTGAGCGATGCGCTCCATAAGGGTTTGTGGTGCGGTAACTGCAATAGCGGAGAGCTCGCTTGAACTGTCAAAAGCAGTGGCAACAATACCTCCAGAATAAGCAAGACCAGAGGAGACATACGGCGTTGTCATTTCTAATGTGTCTCCGAAAACAGATACGGCGTGCTGACCGGTACCGTACACTGTCTCACCTGCATACTTTAGTAGCGTATATGTTGATTGCGGCGCGCTCGCAATTCCACTACCGATATTTTTCAAAAGCGCGTAGTACTCAGCAAGACCATGCTCGACTGAAGAGAGGAGTGTCTCAACAGGTGAGTTAAGGAGAGGTGAGGTAAACACATTTCGCGCGACACTGTTTGCATATGCCCCAAAACTTTTTACAACCGCGCGAGACTCTTCTGGCAGTGCCACAAGACCATCACGAAGAGAGCGTGGAAAGAAGTAAACCGTACGGGCAACATTTGAAAGTGGCGTATCGACAACGGAGTGCACCTCTGCAGAAGCACCTGCTGCGACAGCAGGTGACGATGTCACAACACCAGCAATAGCACTGAGTGTGTTTTGTATGTGCGCGACTCGCTCCTGGGCTTCTGAGAAAGCCGAGTATGCGAGCGGAGACTGTATGAAAAAATATCCGCCGAAAACGAGAATGGCCGCGGACAGTATTGTCGCGGCTCGCCCCGCCAATTCTTCAAGACGAATAGGTGATCGTACCGCACCATTTGCTGTTTTATATTCAGTCTTTCGAGTCTCTCTTAACTCTTTTCTTTTTTTGAATATTTCCTCAGTATTTACTTTTACAAAATCCGCAAGTGAGTCCTCATCCACATACCACGCTCTCCCAAATTGTCTCCCCTCAATTTTGCCCTGCCTCGCCATGCGAGAGATGTAGTCGTGCGTGTAGCCATACAGCAAACCGGCTGCCTTCGAAGAGAGGAATTTCTTATTGTCAAAAAAAATCTCCTTGTCCATTACAGGTCGCTAACACGAATTACTTATATATTACGGGCTTTTTTAAAGACAGTTCGTATAAAAGACATTTTCATGGGGATAAGTGTCCTTAAATACCAGAACGCAAAAAACGGAAAAATAAAAAAACGAAATTGAAAATTTTTTTAAAAAATTACCCTGATGCTAAAAAGTGCAGATGCTAGCGATGCAATCAATGATCAATTGAAATTGGTTATTTCTTATATTGTGCGACACTAAATCAGTAGGGTTGGGAACTCAGTTTATTGGCTATACTTGTTCTATATTGGTGGCAAAAGTTTTTAAAACTTATTTAATGCTGCTTATTTCATTAGGAAGATACGCACCTAATCAGCCCAAAATGCCCCGCCACGAGCTGTACATAAACACCCTTCCCTATTTGTGTGTACGTATAACGATAAAAACATCAACTCAATCACTTGAATGAGTTGATCATTCAAAATCCTCTACTACTTATTGGCTTAAAATCTATATCTCGGTTTGCCGAGTAAAATGATTTAGGTATTTTTGATATTTCTTTGTATAAACTATTGACCACATTATTGGAAGTATTCTAATTTTATCGGTGTTTTATATTCTTCTCTAAGGAATTGCTCGAAATGCGATATTACTATATTTTCTGTGGGCTTATTCAATCTCTCTTTGCGGGCAACTCACCCTTGCGACACAATAGACAAATATGATCAGCAGTATAACCTGAACGCTGCGCAGCCTCCCTTGAATTTATAAATGTTTTATTGTCCAAAAATAACTCGTCGCTCATGACGGTCGCTAACACGATATACCTTTATGTACAAGCATTATCGTGAGAAAAAATCTGAAATATTTAAAACTGTGTACAACGAAAAAACGCTAACCAGAGGCGTAACCATGAGCCTAAAATACAAACTCTATGCTATGACAACAGCTTATTTGCTGCCTATAAGTTCTCTCGCTTTCCTGAGAAGCACCAGTGCTTCTTTTTGAAAATTTTCTGTAATTGCAGTAACTTCAGCAAGCGTAACGGCTGCAGTGGCAGATGAAGCTATTTTAACTGCTCCAAAATCAGTATTTTCATATTTACTGCTTATACCAATAAAACTCACGCCAAAAAGAAGAGTGATTGCTGCGGCACCTGCAGGCAAGAGTAGGAATTTTGGCATTAATGACTGGCTGCTATCTATAGTGTTAGTAGGGGTATATTTTTGCCTTTTTGGAGCGATTCGTTTAGGCGAAATATCTATATTTTTACTAGTTATTTCGTATGAGACACTATATCCTGACCTTTTAATATTTCCTCCCGATTCCTTCGCTGCATCATCATAATACTCGTCTTCTGATAAGACTGCGGAGAGGATTGAGTCCTTCGGGCGGGTATTCTTTTCTGGGACCACATTTAATGGACGATTATCATTAATGTATTTAACGTTAGTAGTATTAGCCCTCTCAGCAGTCAAACTGTCCCGCATCTGCTCCTCCCTCGTCGCAATACCGTCCATAGCTGTATGTATTGCCGTTGTTTGCCCCGCAATTTGCTTAAGCGCATCTACATCGCTTTTTAGCATATACCACGTACGATCAATTCTGCGGGTGTCAATTTTTCCTCCTTGCGCCATCGCCACCAAGTCAGATACCGAGATTCCAGTAATTTCAGAAGCTCGCTTATCCGAGATATACGATCTACCAGCAATTATGCGTTCTGCCTCAGCGATATTTGAAGCGATAGTTGGCTTAGACATCACGGCACTTTTCGATACATCCTCCCTATCTTCACCAATAGTAATTGCTACTGGGGTGCTTTCGTCCTCACTACCCTCTTCTTTTTTCTCTTTGTGAGCAATATGACTCTGATATATTACTCTATTTGCTTCCTCTCGATGCTCTTTCAATTCATCAAGATCAACAAACCACCCCCGGCCTACTCGCTCGCATGCAACCTTTCCGCCACGACACAATTGCCCAATATAGTCTTGCGCATACTCCATCTCTTCTGCCGCACGCCGGGCGGAGACATATGTCTTCCCATTCATCTCTATCTTATCCATTGCCACAAGTATACCGCAATCGATTATCCGAGATGTATATACTCTGGGGACAACCCCCAACCTATTCTCCCGTTCCTCCTTGTTTTGCCGCTATATTTTTTATTGCAACTTCTCTTTAAAAAGTTTTTGCAGCAGTGCCGGATTGGCGCTACCCTTGCTTTTCTTCATACCCTGACCGATAAGGAATTGGAGTGCTGACTCTTTCCCTCCCGTATACTCATCTACCACTGCCTGATTTTCAGTAATAACCTCGTCTATTATTGCGCTCAGCGCCCCTTCATCGCTCTCCTGAAAAAGCCCCTCGGCTTCAGCTATCGCTCGCGCACTCCCGCCGCCAATCAAAAGTTTAGCCAAAATATCTTTAGCACCGCGTGAAGATATCTCCCCTTCAATAACCATTTTCATTAACTCAGAAAATGACGATGTGCTATTTTCAAGTTCCCCCTTCCCCGCGTTCTCAAGGCCTGCCACATCACTTGTAAGATAATTTGCAACTATCTGTGCGATTTCGTTTTTATCACCCAACTCCCTTACGCTCTCCTCAAAGACTTCAGAGTAGCGGCGGTCACGCACGAGCATTTCAGCACTTTCGCTATCAAGACCGTAGATACTCTGATACCGCTCTCGTTTCTCCCATGGAAGTTCAGGGAGCGAAGCAATTAGTGCGTCTTCTCTAAATTCTGGAATATCAGATAGCATCAGCTTTGGAAGATCAGGGTCTGGAAAGTAACGATAGTCTGCCGAGCCCTCCTTAATCCGTTGGGAAAAGGTCCTCTGCTTTGCTTCATCCCATCCTCGAGTTTCTTGAACTATTTCCCCACCCGACTCAAGCACTTCAATTTGACGCGCCACTTCATACTGAATTGCGCGCTCAACGGCGCGAAATGAATTAATGTTTTTGACTTCAACTTTGGTGCCAAATGTTTTATCTTTTGAAATTGAAATATTTGCCTCAACCCGCATCTCCCCCTTTTCCATATTCGCATCGCTGGCGCCAAGTGTACGCAGTAGCAGCTGGAGCTCGCGGGCAAAACGACCTGCCTGCTCAGCGCTTGTGACTACCGGTTCAGTCACTAATTCCATAAGCGGAATGCCCGCACGGTTGTAATCAATACGGGTCGTCCCACTTTTTCTGTCACCTGCGTGTGTAGGCAGGTGCGATGAGCGCGCAGTGTCTTCCTCAAGATGAATACGCGTGAGCGCAACACCTGCAAGTTCACCGTTTGAGACAAGCGGATACGTATACTGACTGATTTGATACCCTTTCGGAATATCGGGATAAAAATAATTTTTTCTATCGAATTCTGTGTAATCAGCAATCACTCCTCTAACAGCAGCACCAACACGAAGTACGTGGTGCACCGCCTCTTTGTTAATCACGGGAAGCGTACCGGGATGCGCAAGACACACAGGACAAATGTGTACGTTTGGTTCCCGTTCATCTGGATCATTGCGGGAATCGCAAAACATTTTTGTTCGGGTCTTTAACTCCGCGTGAATTTCAAGCCCGATAGTTGGGGTATACTGCATAGCGAAAATATAACAGAAGCTACGCCTCCTTCAAAAGTTTTACGAGAGAATCTTTAAAATGCTTTATTGCATCATCATCGAGAATCGAGACAGTGAACACCGCCTCTGCTTTTATTTTCCCACTACTAAACTTCTTTTTTGCGGAGAGTGCTTCTTCTTTGGTTACTACATCTGATTTTGTCAGTATTATTACCTCTCGCTTATCCGAGAGCGCGGAATTATAGGCCTCTAGCTCTTTTCGGACGGTATTGTACGTCTTAGTTACATCAGCATTTTCAAGAGAAATACAGTGTAAGAGAATCTTTGTCCGTGTAATATGACGCAAAAAATTATGCCCAAGACCCCTCCCCTCTGCTGCTCCCTCAATAAGTCCCGGAATATCAGCAAGGATGTAACCATATAATTCACCTAGATTTGGTTCGAGAGTCGTAAATTGATAACTCCCTATCTTTGCTTTTGCGTGGGTAATTGCATTGAGAAGCGATGACTTTCCTGCATTTGGAAGTCCTATAAAACCCGCATCTACGACAAGATGCAGTTCAACAAAAAAATCGCCGCTCTCGCCAACTCTGCCTGGCGTGCATTCTTTCGGCTTAACGTTCCGAGATCCTTTGAAGTGCTCATTTCCGTACCCGCCTGCACCGCCACGAAGCAGTAATTCCTCTTGCCCTTCTTCCGTGAGTTGTATTACTTTTCCCGTTTCTATGTTTCGGACAATTGAACCAATTGGCAATTCCACATAGAGGTGTTCGCCATCTTTCCCGTGACAACTCTTTTTTTGACCCTCACCGCCATTCTCTGCACTCAGGGTATCGTTGCCGCGGTACTGGGAAAGCGCCCCGATATCTCGGATAGCCCTGACATAGACATCACCCCCCCTGCCTCCGTCGCCTCCTGCTGGGCCGCCCTTTTCTTTCCCACGCAGGTGAAGCCAGCGGACCACGCCGTCCCCGCCGCGACCGGCACTGAGGTGCAGTATTATTTCTTCAACGAATGCCATTGTTGTATTGCTTAACTATGTACCGAAATACGAAGAAGTACAGACTACCACCAAGAAGTACAAGAGCAAGGAGCGCAGTATAGTTTTGCGAGAAAAATGCCCCGCCAGCGTAGGCCCCGATAAATGCAAACGGTGCGAGGCCAAAGAGTGTGGCAAGCGTATACGGCTTCCATGTAATGCGTGAGAAAATGCCAACTGCATACGAAAGGACGTCTGGTGCTATAACCATTCGCAGAAACAAGAGCGTAACGAATCCAAAACGCTCCGGTACATACCGTTCATAGAGAGCCAATTTTTCCTCTGAGATAAAACGGAGCAGTAACGGTTTGCCGAAATGGCGCGCAATTGCAAATGCGACAAGAGAGCCGAAAAACCACCCGACCCATCCGGAGAGCCCGGCAAGAAAAGGGCCGATAAAGCCGGCTGCAGTCGGTACAATAAGTATCGTGGTAATTGGTGCAATGACTGTCGCAATAAATGTAAGCGCAACGACAACACCAACGGTCAGGAGTGTATTGGCTCCAATGAGCTCTCGCAAATCTTTTAACGGACCATCAGCAACAACAGAGAAAACCATAAGTCCAACCAACCCGCCGATTACAAGGATATTGAGAAAGAGGAATACGTAGGTGCGCATAGCTAGAATATGCGGTCAAGAATCCAGTGCACCAGTGTTATTGCGAGTGCCCCGATAAACGCCGGAACGAAACCAGAGACAGTAAAACCCTCAATAAATGTTGTTGCGAACCAAAAGAGAAGCGCGTTCAGTACAAAAGTAAAAAGCCCAAAAGAGAGCAGTGTAATAGGAAGTGTAAGCACAAACAGAACCGGGCGCACTATAAGATTTAAAACACCTAAAATGACCGCTGCGATAACAGCAATATAAATACCCGAAACTTCAATCCCTGGTAAATATGACTCCAGCAAGAGCAGTGTTCCGGCTGTTGCAAGTACTTTTATTATAATTCCAAGCATGACACTTACACCTTCTTCCATTCGCTCTTAATACCCTTCCTGTGATTCTCTGCCATTACCAATTCATCATACACACCTTCGATAAGATCGTACTGTTTTGCTTCCTCTAGGGTTATCCACCGCGCCTCTTCTGTCTCCCCTTCTTGGAGGAGTACGTCTCCGCCCACATAGTCGGCGATACAGGAAATCACAAGTGATGGCGCTCCGTCTTCATGCACGCGCGCAAGACTTGTGATGTACTCGATGTTTTCTATTTCAAGCCCAACCTCTTCTAGGATTTCTCTGCGGAGCGTCTTTTCAAGAACATTGTACCAGTAGTGTTCGGTATCTTTCGGAAGCGAAGTGTAGTCAGATGTCTCAAGCCGTCCCCCAGGCACAACCCACATATTCGGAAAGCGCTTTTTGCTCTTAGCACGACGAGTAATAAGGTACTTTCCGTCCCTAACAACAATAGCTGTAATGGCAACCTCGTGAAGATACTTACTTTCACTCATACCTCCACTATAGCAAAATCAACCTCTCTGTGCGGAATTTCTATTTCTCTTTCTTGTTGTCTTCCTGGAGCGTCCATTCGCCGCTTGCGAGGAGCTCCTCCGCTTTTTTAAATTTCATCTCTTTTACTTCTTTGCCATCTGTAATCCTCACAATGTCATTGCGTCCTATCTTCTCCTTTTTCGCCGGTTGGCTATTTTTACTCTGCGCAGTGAGCGAAAGCGCGCCTTCGTGCACCTCTTTTAGTTCTTTCGGCTCCTCATTTCTAAATGCGCCGGTCTGAATATTCGGGAGAAGGTGAAGCAATTGGGAATCAAAAGACGCTTGCATCTCTTTGAACATCTGCAACCCCTCTTTGCGATACTCGACAATCGGATCACGTTGCCCGTAGGCGCGCAAATTGACACTGCTGCGCAAGTAATCCATTGATTCGAGGTGTTCTACCCAAAGCGTATCTATGGTCTGCAGTACCAATCGGCGCACGACGCGAAAGAACGCTTCGTCCCCCATCTCGGTGCGCTTTTTCGCAACTACGTGCGCAACACTATCATCTAAGGCAAGAACATCGCCAAGGAGTTCCTCAACGTCCGCGTCAGAGCCAAGGAGCACTTTCCTACGCTTCTCATATACTGCCTTTCGTTGGTGATCGAGAATATCATCATAAGAAAGCACCGCTTTGCGGGCATCGAAATTAAACCCTTCTATTTTACTCTGCGCAGTCTCAAGCGATTTTGTAATGAGAGAATTCTCAATCGGTTCATCTTCTGGAATACCGAAACGCCCCATCATCTTCTTTATCGTCTCTGACGCAAAGACACGCATAAGCTGGTCTTCAAGCGAAACAAAGAATTGCGTCTCGCCCGGATCGCCCTGACGTCCTGAGCGCCCACGTAGCTGGTTATCAATGCGCCGCGCTTCATGCCGCTCAGTGCCGAGCACAAAAAGTCCGCCAAGTTCTTTCACTTTCTCGTACTCCTCTTCTGTCGCCGGATTGCCGCCAAGTTTAATGTCGACGCCTCGTCCGGCCATATTGGTCGCTATTGTTACATTACCGCGACGTCCGGCTTGAGCGATAATCTCTCCTTCTCGTTCATGGTTCTTCGCATTGAGCACTTCGTGGGTAACACCCTCTTTTGTGAGATATGCAGAGAGAAGTTCGTTTTTCTCAATTGACGCGGTGCCGATGAGTACCGGCTGCCCTTTTTTGTTGAGGTCCTTGACGGTACGGGCAATCGCTTGAAACTTTCCTTTCTCTGTTTGAAAAATAAGGTCACCATGGTCTATTCGTTTAACCTCTTTGTTTGTTGGCACTTCCACCACCTCAAGTCCATACACTTTGTAAAATTCCTCCGACGACGTTTTTGCAGTTCCCGTCATGCCGGCGAGTTTCTCGTACATGCGGAAGTAGTTCTGAAATGTAACAGAAGCATACGTGCGGCTTTCTTTTTGGATTGGCACGTCCTCTTTTGCCTCAATGGCCTGATGAAGTCCTTCAGACCAGCGACGCCCCGGCTGCAGACGCCCGGTAAACTCATCCACAATAATGACCTGCCCGTCTCGAACGACATACTCTTTATCATTTCGAAAGAGTGCTTTCGCTCGCACTGCGGTTTCTAAGTGGTGAACGTACTTGATGCCTTTTTCAGTATAGATGTTATCAATGCCGAGTATTTCTTCAGCTTTTTCTATTCCCGCATCGGTGAGGGCAATCTGCCTGTGCTTTTCTTCAACAGTGTAGTGCGTTTCCGGTTCCAGCTGCGCGGCAATGCGCGCAAATGTTGTATAGAGATTGCCTGACTCGACCGACGGCGCCGAGATAATGAGCGGCGTCCGTGCTTCATCAATTAGTATGGAGTCAATTTCATCGACAATAGCAAATGCGTACCCTCGCTGGCGGAGATCATCCGGATTGTATTCAATATTGTCACGAAGGTAATCAAAGCCAAATTCATTATTTGTACCGTAGGTAATATCCGCGGCGTACGCTTCTTTCCGCTCACACGGCCTCAAAAAGTCATGTACCACTTTAAATGAACCGAGCTCGTCCCGCTCTTCGTCCTTCTGCACATGCCCTTTGTCGTAAAGGTACGAGTTGTCAGTGTTTATGACACCCACAGAAAGCCCGAGCGCGGCATAAATCTGCCCCATCCACACCGCATCTCTCCGAGAAAGGTAGTCGTTTACTGTCACAACATGCACACCGTTTCCGGTAAGCGCATTGAGGTACGTTGGCAGTGTCGCGACAAGCGTTTTACCCTCACCGGTGCGCATTTCTGCAATACCTCTTTGGTGAAGCACAATGCCGCCCATAAGCTGTACATCAAAGTGACGCTGGGAGAGAGTGCGTTTCGCGGCCTCGCGCACCGTGGCATACGCTTCCGGCAGAAGCGCATCGAGGTCTTCTCCATCCTCTAGGCGTTCTTTAAAGCGCACAGTTTGCTCTGCCAATTCTTCATCAGAGAGATCAGAAATTGCAGACTCATACTCATTTATTTTCTCCACGAGCGGGGAGAGGCGTTTAAGCGCCTTTCTATTCTCATCACCGGTAAATAAGGTTTTAAGCACCATATATCTCTATGACACCCTATCCTAGCATAGTGCGCCACTTCTTTCCTCCTTCTCATGCGCGTGCCTCACATACACAAAAACCCCTGGTTTGACGTCTCCAGAGGTTTCTGTTAGAAGTAGTCCTGCGAAAGGACTACTTGCGCTTGCGGCGGGTAGTCTTTCGCTTTTTCGCTGTAGACTTTTTAGCTGCCTTCCGACGGGTTGTCTTCTTGGCTGCTTTACGGCGAGTTGTCTTTCGACGAGTCGTCTTTTTTGCAGTCTTCTTAGCTGCTTTGCGACGAGTTGTCTTTCGACGAGTCGTTTTCTTTGCGGTTGACTTTGCCGCCTTTCGACGTTTGCGTGCTGCCATAGTAAATCGTAGTTACGATTAGTTAATAACGACCTGCTTCTCTCTTGTACAAAAGAAAAAGTTGTAACGCGTTAGAGAAGATATATTTATTATCGTGTGCATAAAGTTGCAACTCAATGAATTTAAACTTTTTTTTGTGGATAACTTTTA
>PFBJ01000004.1:61801-77757 GCA_002778575.1 Candidatus Kaiserbacteria bacterium CG10_big_fil_rev_8_21_14_0_10_49_17 | reverse complement strand
AGTGGTATAGTGGAAAGTAATGGAGAAAGTGAAAGTAGCAATTAACGGGTTTGGGCGGATAGGACGAGCGTTTTTTAAGCTTGCAGTTTTTCGGAAGGATATTGAAATTGTGGCTATCAATGATTTGGGGAATATTGATAATCTCGCATACCTCCTTAAGTACGATTCCGTGTACGGCCCGTCCGGGCTTTCCGTTGAGGTTCATGATGAGGCTTTGGTGGTGGAAGGGCGTACTATCCAGTTTATTTCTGAGCCTGATCCAGCAAAACTTCCATGGAAAGCTTTGCATGTTGATGTTGCACTTGAAGCGACGGGAGTATTCGCCAGTTTTCAAAAAGCAAAAGCGCATCTCGATGCGGGAGCAAAGAGAGTTGTTATATCAGCGCCGGTAAAAGACGTTCCGCCGGAGGGTATTACCGGAGAGACTGTGCTACTTGGTGTAAATGAAGAGAAGCTAAAGACGTGCGATATCAGTTCAAATGCGTCGTGTACGACAAATGCTGGAAGTCCGCTCGTGCAAATTCTGAAAGAGAAAATTGGGATAGAGAAAGCCGTGCTTAATACGGTTCATGGGTACACCGCGAGCCAGTCGATTGTTGATGGCCCGTCAAAGAAGGACCCTCGGCGCGGAAGGGCGGGGGCAATAAATATAATTCCGTCGACAACCGGAGCGGCAACCGCAACCACAAAAGCTATAACCGATTTGGACGGGAAATTCGATGGTATGGCTATGCGCGTTCCGGTACCCGTCGGCTCGCTCGTTGACGTTACCTTTATTGCAAGCAGAGATACAAGCGTAGAAGAGGTAAATACAGTTTTAAAGAGCGCGGCAGAGAGCAAGCAGTGGCAGGGAGTATTTTCCGTAACAGAGGATCCGATCGTTTCAACCGATATTATAGGAAGCAGATTTGCGTCAATTGCGGACCTCAATTTTACCCGAGTGATTGACGGGAATCTCGTAAAGGTGCTCGCGTGGTACGACAATGAAATGGGCTACACCTCGACTCTTGTTGAGCATGTTGTGAAAAGCGGGCAGTACGGCACCGGATTGGCATAATGAAAATATACATCGCTACAGACCACGCAGGATTCAACACAAAGGAAGCACTGGTTCCTTTTCTTGCATCTCTTGGCCATCATGTAGAGGACTGCGGCGCACACACTTTTGACGAGGGAGATGATTATACTGATTTTGTTGTGAAAGTAGCCAAAGCAGTATCAGAAGGCGGTAGTATGGGAATTGTTCTCGGCGGCACAGGGGAGGGGGAGGCAATGATTGCGAACCGTTTTCCACAGGTTCGCGCCGCCGTTTACTACGGCGGAGTGCTTGATGTTGTCCGTCTTTCTCGGGAGCACAACGATGCAAATATACTCTCTCTTGGCGCGCGATTCCTTTCACTGAGTGAAGCAAAAGAAGCAGTTTCAGTATGGCTTGAGACTCCATTTTCAAATAATGAGCGCCACGTACGGCGTATTGATAAAATCGATTCATATGCCTCCTGAAAATACAGAGTCTGCAGTAGAGTTTGAAGAGGCGGATGTATTTGTTTCTCCGCGCAATAGCATTGCCGGTTTTTCAATCACAGAACAGTTGGAAAAATTAGGGATGAGCAGAAAGGTAGCGCAAGGCGTTTTGCTCGCGGTAGCTCTCGGAGCAGTTGTACTTACTTTCTTTATATGGCCTCGGCCGGTTGCGCCGGTCGATACAAGCACGGGAGTCGTTGATCCTGTGGAATTAGTTGAGCAGTATGGGAAATAAAGGATTCACGCTCATAGAACTTCTTGTTGTTATTGCAATCATTGGCCTGCTTTCTTCCTCTGTTCTTGCGGCATTGGGCTCTACTCGGACAAAAGCCAGAGATGCGCAACGCTTCACTGCGCTTCAAGAAATTCAGAAAGCGCTTGAACTCTACCACACTGATAACGGCAGTTACCCGCCATACGTAGCCTATACGTCAAGCAACGAGTGTGGTGTAAACTGGTGCTCGCTTGAGACAGCTCTTTCGCCATACATATCAAAACTGCCGCGGGACCCTGCCGGGCTCCAAAATACATACCGCTACTACTACGATGCGGATGCGGGTGATAATTACCAGAGCTACGGGCTTATGATGAAAGTTGAAGATGCATCACATTACGCGCGGGTAAATAATGACGGAGGGTACTATAACGATGAGGATTGTTGTTACTTTGAGATAGGGCCGCAGGTTGGATACTGCTCAGGAGCGTACAGCGGATCTGGTGCGAATTGGTATGGTGGCGCGACAACCGTGTGTGCGGGAGGTAATTAACACTGCACTCTTGTGTGGTCTGTGTCAGTGTAGTGGAATTAGTATTATGAAGGGAAACATTCAGTTTAATGATCAAAGAAATTACCAAGTCAGTTACAACAATTCAGGACCAACAGGAATAACTGGAAAGTTAATTTCTTTAGGGATAGCTCGTGACAAGAGGCACGCACAACTGCTACTTAGCATCGTTGGTGTTGGCGCCCTTCTCATTATGGGGGGCGTTTTCCTTTTTAGTGGTAATAACGGATATGAACCAACCCAAAAAGAAGTAGAAGAGGCATTCATGCAAACACAGCAACTACCTGTGCGTAGATAGTATGAGAAATGGAAGAGGATTTACACTTATCGAATTGCTTGTTGTAATCGCAATTATAGGGTTGCTCTCTTCTGTGGTTTTGGCATCGCTTAATTCTGCACGAGCAAAAGCTCGCGACGCTCGGAGAGTTTCTGATCTAAAGCAATTACAACTTGCACTCGAACTCTATTACGATTCGAATGGTTCGTATCCAAACCCTGGATGGGGTTGGCGCAGTGAGTGCAATGCGTGGGGAGGTTATTCGCCAGAGAATGTTATTCCCGGATTAACACCAGCGTATATATCTGTTATGCCTTCTGACCCAGGGATGGACAAATCTGCAAACAAATGCTGCTACCTCTACCTTTCAAACGGGGCTGAGTACAAGCTTCTCGACCATGATTGTCCGGGTGATGGTGGTATAAATTATACAAGCCAACCCAACCTGATTGATCCATTGCGTGACGGTGGATCAAACGGCTGTATAATGGACGGTTCTAACATTTGGTCATGGGCAGTATGGTCGGGAACAAATGCGATATGCTGGTAGTGATACACTGTAAGGAATGACAGAGATAATCCCGGCAATAATGCCGAAACAGTTTAACGATATTAAAGAAGCGCTTGCCGACGTAGAAGGCCTCGTACGTGCCGTACAAATTGACGTGATGGACGGTGAATTTGTCCCGTCAAAGAGCTGGCCGTTTATACACGGCGATGCAATTCAAGAATTACCGCAGAACACTGACATTTTCTATGAGATTGATCTGATGGTTGAGCACCCTGAAGTGCTTGCGGGGGATTTTATTGAAGCGGGGGCACAAAGAATTATTCTTCATATTGAATCACTGCAAGAACCGCAGGGGCAAATAGCCGCAATAAAAGAAAAGGGCGCGCGCGAGGTAGTAGTGGCGCTCAATACCGATACGCCAAATGAAACGCTTGAGGATGTTCTTGAGTATGCGGATGGCGTGCAGTTTATGGGCATTGCGCGTATTGGTTATCAGGGGCAGCAATTTGATGAGCGGGTGATTGATAAAATAACTTCCTTTAAGGAAATGCATCCAGACGTTACAATTAGTGTTGACGGCGGGGTTAGTATACGCACCGCACCACTGCTTATTGAAGCAGGAGCGAGTCGGCTGGCAGTCGGCTCTGCGCTTTGGCAGAGCGAGAATATAAAAGAAGCCCTCGCGACACTACAATCTCTTTACTATGGCACTCACTGACGAGCAATTACAGCAACTTCAATGCACAGCGACAGATATTCGCCGAAGTATTATTGAGATGCTCATTGAAGCCCGCTCAGGGCATACCGCAGGACCGCTCGGTATGGCTGACATTTTCACTGCTTTTTACTTTCACATTCTCAATCACAAACCAGAGGAGCCAGAATGGGAGGAGCGAGACAGACTCATTCTTTCAAACGGACACATCGTGCCGGTACGCTACGCGGCAATGGCGCATGCCGGGTATTTTCCCAAAGAAGAGCTTTTGACACTGCGTAAATTCGGCGCGCGACTTCAAGGACACCCAGAGCGGGAGAAGCTTCCGGGAGTCGAGACGACATCCGGTCCGCTTGGATCAGGTCTCTCTGAGGCAGCTGGCATTGCTTATGGCGCTCGCATGGATAAAAAAACATTCCGTACGTACTGCGTAATGAGCGACGCGGAGCACCAGGCGGGAAATCTCTGGGAAGGAGCACTGTTTGCCGGCGCGAATAGACTCTCCAATCTCACTGGAATTGTCGACAGGAATAATATTCAGATAAACGGCATGACGGAGAGCGTAATGCCGCTTGAGCCACTGCGAGAGAAATACGAAGCATTTAGCTGGCACGTCATTGAGGTTGATGGTCATAACATCAGTGCCTTTATAGACGCGGTCAATGAAGCGAAAGCGATATATGAAAAGCCGACGCTTATCATCGCGCACACGATTCCCGGGAAGGGGATTGGCGAGATTGAATTTGACTTTACGTGGCACGGAAAACCGCCGAAACCTGAAGAAGGGGAGCGCTTCTTGAAAGAACTCCGTACGCTCTGCGGGGAGATAGAGTGCTGCGATCAGGAGTGATATGGAAACTATTCCACAGAAAAAATTTAGCAGTATATGGGAAGCGCTTTACTTTTTTGTCAGTATTGCAGGGCTTTTTCTTCTCTCAATTCTCTTTATTATTATGACAACAAAGAGAGTCGGAACGGAAGATTTGGTGGCGCTTTTTTTCTTCTACACGCTTCCGTGGCTACTGTGGTCTCTGTGGGCTCCGTTCCTTTTTTTAAAGGCGTACCGACAGGCACGGGCGGGAAGTTTCTTTGCCTTGCTTAAAATGTGTATTTACGGACTCTCGGCACTCTGGCTTTTGGTAATGGCAACACAACTATTTTCTCTATGATACATAAAGACGCACAGCTTCAGGAAAATGCATTACTGCTCGAAAAACTAGAACGCGCGGCGACACGTGACGGCTTCGGGAAGGGGGTCGTTGAGGCGGCTAAAAGTAATGAGCGCGTGGTCCTTCTGTGTGCTGACCTCGCGGAGAGCACCCGCTCGCACTGGTTTAAAGAAGCGTTTCCAGAGCGCTACATTGAAATCGGTGTTGCTGAGCAAAACCTCGCCACGGTCGCGTCAGGGCTCGCGCAGTACGGCAAGATTCCATTTATTACGAGTTACGCCGCATTTTCTCCCGGAAGAAACAATGAACAAATTCGCACGACCGTCTCGCTCTCAAATTTACCGGTAAAAATTTGCGGTATGCACGCCGGTGTTTCAGTGGGCCCTGACGGCGCCACACACCAGCAACTTGAAGATATCGCGCTTATGCGGGTGCAGCCGAATATGACCGTCATCTACCCAGCCGATGTCGAGGAGGCGCGCAAAGCAACAGTTGCTGCGGCGGGGTATGAGCATCCTGTGTATTTGCGTTTCGCTCGTTCAAATACGCCGAAGTTTACAACAGTCAACACGCCGTTTGAAATAGGAAAGAGTTACGAATTGTGGCGGAGTGAGAAACCCGAGGTTGCACTTATTGCTAGCGGGCCGCTTGCGCACAAAGCGCTCCTTGCCGCACAAGCGCTCTCGGGGAGCATCAATACAGTCGTGCTGAATATGCATACAATCAAACCGCTCGATGAGCGGGCAGTGCTTTCTCTTGCAAAAGAGTGCACAGCAGTGGTAACAGTAGAGGAGCACCAAATAGCAGGCGGTGTCGGGTCCGCGGTAGCGGAATTCCTCGTACAGAACTATCCGGTGCCAATGGAGTTTGTAGGTATGCACGACGCATTTGGGCAATCGGGTGAGCCGGAAGAATTAGTGGAGCACTATGGTATGGGGGTCTCGGGTATTGTTGAAGCAGTGGAGAGAGCGCATGAAAGAGCACATTAAGACAGGAGTTTACAGACATTCAAAAAGCGGGAATGAATACCGGGTGCTCGGAGTAGGGAAGCACTCTGAGACGCTTGAAGAGGTTGTTATTTACGAGGCGCTCTATGCGAATCCCGAATCAAGACTCTGGGTGCGCCCACGGGCGATGTTTTGCGAGATGGTAGAGATAGAAGGGAAGAAAGTGCCGCGCTTTGTATTTGAAAGGGAAGAGTGATCGACTCATTCATATGATTGAGTCGCTTCCTGCCTACCGGTAGGTAAAAAAGAGCGCAACGGCGCCCTTTTTGAAATATTGACAAAATATGTATTTATAGTATACTTATTAGAGAAAGCTCGGGAAACAACCGAGCAATACGATGAGGAGACCAAAAACCTGAAAAGGAGCACGGTCTCATGTTCTACAAAACTGCAGTAAAGAATTTTCGCTTCATTCGCCAATTGGTCCGCATCGCTATGGTGCTGCCAGTTGTCGGTTTCATCGGTCTTTTTGCGTACGACGCGCTTGGGGCCGATACGTACCAGGTGTCGGCGCGACCGACTCTTCGAGTGAAAGCGCCTGTCCGGCAGACGCTCTCGCGCGACGAGCAGTGTCTGCAGCTGGCCATTTATTACGAGGCTGGCTTTGAGAATATGTGGGGCAAGATGATGGTGGCGAAAGTCATCCTCAATCGCGTGGCCTCTCGGCGCTTTCCGAACAGCGTGTGCGCTGTCGTAAAGCAGAAATATCAATTCTCTTTTTACTGGGAGAAGAAGAATCCCTGGAAACGATTTCCGCCGAAAAAGAAGGGGGAGATGTGGCATGTAAGCGGCCTGGTTGCGCACCATGCCCTCAGGGACCTTCTTGTCTATAAGGAAGTTTGGCAGTGCGCGCAGTACTACAAACGCACTGACAACGTGGGTGTGTCGAAACGCTCGCAGAAATTCTTTTCAACACTGGTTTTCGTCGGCACCGCTGGTGAGCACTCAGTGTACTGCGACCCGCGTGACATTTCGCGGGAGCGTCTATACGCACTCAATTAAAAATAAGCCCGAGGCTCTGCCTCGGGCTTACATTTTTATTTATAGTTGCTTCGGTTCATATTCCGCGGGCGCTTTTGCAAGCCACTCTTCAATTTTTTCAAGTGAGAGGAGGCCTTTTTGAGCTCCAATATATTGCACAACAGACATTGAATTTATCGGAGCGCGCCTAAGCGCTTCAGGTACGCTCATTCCTTTTGCGAGCATAACAGTGAACGTAGACGAGAAAGAGTCGCCGGCGCCGGTCCTGTCTACCGGAGGTGCCGGGTCTGGATACATTGGCATGTGCCAGTACTCGCTTCCGTCAAATACAGTTGCGCCATTCGGGCCATCGGTAATGACAACCATCTTCGGCCCGAGTGCACGAATTCCATTTAGGAGAGCTTTTATATCATCTTCGTCTCTGTTTAAGATCCGTTTCGCTTCTTGTTTGTTGCAGAAGAATAGCTCCGAAACTTCGTAGATGTCTTTAAGGGTCTCTGCGCCGAGCTTCATCTGAAATGTACCGGGCTGAAAGGCAAGTTTGATATCAGGGTGCGCACGCACGAATTCTGCAATTGTGTGGTGAAAGGGAATAGAGTTCTCGCCGAGCGATGAGAGGTAGAACCACTGTGGCAATTTGGTAAAGGTAGGAATTTCGTATTTGTACTCGTGATGCTTCACCAAAATAGTGCGCTCCGCTTCGTAGCGAAGAACGTAATGGTAGTTGGTCTGCTTCCCTGTCTCGACTTTTATGAAATCAGTCCCGACACCTTCATTTTGTAAAGTCTCAAGACACTCCGCGCCGTTTTGGTCATCACCAAGATTGGTGATGAGGGCGGATGAGAGGCCAAGGCGCACGGCACAGACAGATGCATTCGGACTATTTCCCACAGCGCGGACCACCACAACATCCTTGTAGGGAATTTTGTCACCGAAATTAACGCACAGTTTGCAATTTTCATCATTAAAGTCGCAGTTAACCCGCGCATTTTCAAGCTCAATAAAAGCATCGGTAGTAATATCGCCAATCGCAACAAAATCAATTTTCTCCATATGTGTGTATCTTACCATCTTGACCGATCCACTCACAGTCAATATCATTCAGGCAGAAAACGGAGGAGTAAAGAGAATGAGCCATTCCACGGCATTGTCTGGTGAGTTCCAAAGAGAAGGAAAGGGCTCTCCAAAAGAGTACGACTCGGTGTACGGAATTCCCTCTTCCGGCTTGCACTCAAACGGCTATTCATTGGTCAATACAGTATTCGGACTTGAGGGAAAACGCGAAGAAATAAAACAGAAGCTCAGCACGTACTATGAGGAGTTGGGTTGTACGCTCCAAGAGGAGCTTCTCCGACCGACTCGTATTTACGTCAAAACTGTGCAGGACTTACGTGCTCGATATCGCGTGCATGCGCTGGTTCATATTACCGGAGGAGGGTTCGTGGATAATCCTCCTCGAGTAATGCCGGACGGGTTCGCAATGCAAATAAATCTCGATTCGTGGGGAATACCCCAGATTTTTTACCTGATTAAGAAACTGGGAAAAGTGCGGGGAAATGAAATGCTCCGTACATTTAATCTGGGGATAGGCATGTTGGTAGTCTCGCCTGATTGTATTGAAGGCGAGGGTATTGTGAAGGTTGGGAAGGTTGTTGATTGCAAAAGAGCAAACCACTCAAGCTCAGCAACCCTCTTTACGGGTGGTCAAAAATTTATGACCTATCCATGGGGCGCTGATTGGAATCATTTGTGGGAAGCGTAAAGCAGGCGTGCAGCCTGCTTTTTTTCTTGATAGGTAAAGGTGGTATAGTGTTGGTAATGAAGAGTTTGAAGGAGGCGGTTGCGGAGGCAGAAGAAAAAAAGGTGGCAATAGGGCATTTTAATATTTCCGACACGGAGGCTTTTTGGGCAATTATCAATGCCGCACGCAATCTCTCAGTGCCGGTCATTATTGGCGTATCAGAAGGAGAGCGTGATTTTATTGGTGTACGACAAGTGGCTGCGCTCGTTGCGAGTGCTCGAGAAGAGTTTGACCTCCCTGTTTACTTAAATGCCGATCATACGTACTCCGTAGAGCGCATTGAAGAGGCGGTGCGGGCCGGATTTGATTCGGTTATCTTTGACCAAACGAAACTGCCTCTTGAGGAAAATATCAAAGTCACGAGGGAAGCAGTCGAGCGCGCAAAAAGCATTAATCCAGACATTTTAGTGGAGGGAGAATTCGGGTACATTGGTACATCATCAAAAGTGCTCAGTGCAATTCCTGAAGGAGCTGAAATCACAGAGGAGCACCTCTCAAAGCCGGATGAACTTGCACAATTTGTTCGCGAGAGCGGGGTGGACATGGTGGCGCCTGCTGTTGGTAATCTTCACGGCATGCTTAAAAATGGAAAGAATCCAAATCTTTCAATTGAGCGAATAAAAGAATTGCGTGAGGCAGGGGGTGTTCCAATGACTCTCCATGGCGGCTCGGGTATTTCCGATGAGGATTTCCGCAAGGCAATCGAGGCGGGTATGTCGATTGTGCACATCAATACTGAAATCCGCCGTGCGTACAGGGCGGGGATAGAGCGAGTTTTGAAAGAGAGTCCAGAAGAAGTAGCACCGTACCGATTTCTCAAAGGGGGAGTCGAGGATATGCAAAACGTGGTGGAAGCCCGACTTCGGCTTTTTAACAAACTATAGTTCACACAAAGAACCGAATCATACGATATATCGCACGATTTACAAACGTGAAGAGGTGATACTATACTGTTGTAATGGCTTCAATATTCGTTACGCGAAAAATTCCTGAAATAGGAATTACAAAATTAAAAAATGCAGGTCACGATGTGGTCGTTTCGGAAAAAGACGGCGTGCTCAGCAAAAAGGAACTCCTCACTTCCCTCTCTCTAAAACCGTACGATGCGGTATTATGCCTGCTGACTGACACAATTGACGCGGAGGTATTTGAAGCGGTCCCAGCAGCGAAGATTTTTTCAAACTACGCTGTTGGATTTAACAATATTGATACCGATGCTGCACGGGAAAAAAATGTGGTTGTCACAAACACTCCTGGGGTGCTCACTGATACGGTGGCGGAGCATACTGCAGCACTCATGCTCTCCATCACATCGCGCATTGCTGAGGGCGATCGGTTTATCCGAGCAGGGCGCTATGACGGATGGGCGCCGCTCCTGCTTCTCGGTACTGATTTAAAAGGAAAGACACTCGGCATCCTCGGTGCGGGTCGCATCGGCACACGGGTGGCAGAGATTGCGGCCCACGGCCTTGGCATGAAGATTATTTACTACGATATAAAGGAAAACGAAGCGATTGAGAGTGCTGTCGGGGCAACGTTTAAAAAAACAGTCGAAGAAGTGCTTAAAGAAGCTGATGTAGTAACAGTGCATGTCCCTCTCCTTGATTCGACTCGGCATCTCATCAATAAAGAGCGTCTCGCAATGATGAAGCAAAGCGCCTACCTTATTAACTCCTCTCGGGGAAAAGTAATAGATGAGAGCGCGCTCACTGAGGCGCTTAAAGAAGGTACAATAAAAGGCGCGGCACTCGATGTCTTTGAAGACGAGCCGAAACTTTCCCCAGGCCTCGCTGCGCTTGAAAATGTCGTACTGACACCACACATTGCCTCCGCGACAGAGGAAACGCGCGGGAAAATGGCGGAAATAGCCGCACAGGCGATTATTGACGTACTTGAGGGGCGTGAGCCAGAACACCGTGTAGCGTAGGTGAGCTATTGCGGAATGTTAGAAAATTCGTATACTAGGCGAGCAACTTGTCCCGTAGTCATTCATGAGTTGTTTTTATGATTGTTGTAGGGATTTGGGGTAATTCAGTTTTAGACCAATTACAAAAAAAGTAAGAATGTAGTACTGGGATGGTAACGCTTACAGTAGAAAAACGAGATACAAAAGGAAAGCCCTCTTCTCTCCGCAAGAGCGGCTCTGTTCCTGCGATTTTTTATGGACCAAAAGAAGAAGCCACGGCTATCTCGCTTCCCGCTCCGGAATTTCTCAAAGTGTGGCGCGAAGCGGGCGAATCAACAGTCGTGACACTGAAAGGTCCTGATTTTGAAAAGGAAGTGCTTATTCAGGAGGTGGCGGTTGATCCGGTAACAGGTGCGCCAATTCACGCTGATTTTTATGCAATTGAAAAAGGCAAGAAAGTGCAGGTTTCTATACATATTGAATTTACGGGAGAAGCGCCGGCAGTGAAAGAGCTTGGCGGGTCGCTCGTCAAGGTACTCCATGAGATTGAAATCGAAGCTGAACCGCACGAACTTCCACACGAAGTTACTGTCGATGTAAGTTCTCTTAAAGACTTCGACAGTCAGCTCACAGCAGGAGATATTACGCTTCCGGCAGGAGTCACGCTCGTTACTGATCCGAATGAAACCGTTGCTCTTGTGTCAGCTGCAAAGGAAGAAGTGGAAGAACCACAAGCAGAAGTGGATTTCTCACAAATTGAAGTGGAAGAGCGGGGAAAGAAAGATGAAGGTGGGGACGACTCTGGTTCGGAAGAGTAATTCCTCCCTGCTATACTATAGACGTATGTTTCTACACGCGCAGATGGCGCGAATGTTTTTCCTGTCTTTCGCACTAAGCGGCATCGTGTTGCTTGGTGTGCCTTCAGTTCAGGCGCAGGGTGTTGAAGCGCGCCGCGCAGAACTTGAACGGGAACTTGCGAATATCGAGGCGGAAATTCAAAAACAGTCGGTGCTCCTTCTTGATAAACAGCAAGAGCGCGTTTCTCTTGAGCGTGATGTCGCGATTATTAATGCAGAGATTGAGCGGGCGAAACTTTCAATTCAGGCACGCGATCTTGAAATACGAAAACTTTCCCAAGATATTGGCAATAAAGAATCAACGATAGGAAGTCTGAATGAAAAACTCAAACGCGAGAAGGAGTCGCTCGCCCAGCTTATCCGACGGACGAATGAGATAGACGACTACTCGATAGCTGAAATAATTCTCTCCCAGCAAAACCTCTCTGATTTTTTTGAGGACATAGACAGCTTTGATTCAATTAAATCTGCCCTCTCGCTTTCATTTGAGGAAATCGCAGAAACGAAGACGAACACGCAAGAGCAAAAGGAAGTGCTTGTTGACCGGCGTTCTGCTGAAGAAGAATTGCGTGCCATTCAGGTTCTCGAGAAGAGAAAAATTGAACAGAGAGAAGCAGAGAAAAAACAGATTCTTGCTATCACACAGGGACAGGAAGATGCGTACCAAGAGTTGATTCGAAGCAAAGAGAAAAGCGCCGCACAGATTCGTGCCGAACTCTTCTCCTTGCGAGGCTCTTCTGCAATTCCGTTTGAGAAGGCGCTTGAGTACGCAAATGTCGCATCAGCTAAAACCGGGGTGCGCCCCGCGCTCATTCTCGGCATTATCGCTGAAGAGTCGAATCTCGGAGAAAACGTTGGTACAGGAAACTGGAAAACAGACATGCACCCGACGCGAGACCAGCCAGTTTTTGAGGAAATTATGAATCGCCTCGGACTTGATCCTGATCTCATGCCGGTTTCAAAGAAGCCGTGGTACGGCTGGGGTGGAGCCATGGGGCCGGCGCAGTTCATTCCATCGACATGGGTTCTCTACGAGGATAGGATTGCGAAAGCTGTGGGACAAAATCCTCCGAACCCGTACGATCCGCGCACCGCATTCATGGCATCAGGTATCTTAATGATGGATAACGGTGCGGATAAGGGGACGTATGAAGCAGAACGTTTGGCGGCACTGCGTTATTTTGCCGGCTGGGTAAATGCAACAAAACCAACCTATGCCTTTTATGGCAATGAAGTAATGGCGCTTGCTGAGAAATACCAACGGCTTATTGATATCCTCGGCGGCTCTTAAAATACTTGCGTGCAGGCATTTTTCTTTGTATAGTGCCTCTCACATATGAAAGCAGATATTCATCCGGAAAATTACCGAAAAGTCATTTTTCTCGACAATTCAAGTGGGGAGAAGTTTCTTATTGGCTCAACGGTAAAGACTGATAAGACTGAAAAATGGGAGGATGGGAAAGAGTACCCGGTTTTTTCCGTTGAAATATCAAGCGCCTCACACCCTTTTTACACCGGCAAGGAGAAAGTTATTGACTCTGCCGGACGAGTTGAAAAATTCAAGGCTCGCGCGTCGCAAGCGAAAAAGTAACTCCAAAGAGCGTATACTACACACACAGACTCCTGTGTGTTTTTGCATATGAGCAATATAGAAAAATATAGAGGCAACCACCAAGTAGCGTTTCTCGTAGAGCAGTACGAGAAACTTTCTGCTGAAAAAAAACAGGTTGAAGAGATGGCAGCAACTGATGCGTCGGTAGCGGAACTTGCACGTGAAGACATCACCCGGATTGAACAAGAGCAGAGCGCGCTTATTGAGCAGATGGAGCACATTACGAAAGCAGAAGAAGAGGCAGAACGATTTCCAAATGAGGTAGTGCTAGAAGTTCGCGCGGGAGCAGGCGGAGAAGAAGCGGCGCTCTTTGCCGAGGAGCTCGCGCATATGTACCTGCGCTACGCAGAGAAAATGGGGTGGCAGAGTAAGACTATTTCTGAATCTCCAAGCTCTCTGGGCGGGTACAAGGAAGCATCATTTGAAATTAAGGGCCAGGGCGTGTACGAGAAGCTTCGTTTTGAAACGGGGGTGCACCGCGTACAGCGAATTCCCGCGACAGAAAAGCAGGGGCGCATCCACACCTCCACTGCTTCGGTAGCCATTTTGCCAATTCGAAAGAAGTCGGCCATGGTGGTGAGTCCGGATGATTTGGAGATTGAATTTTCTCGTGCGGGTGGCGCTGGCGGGCAGAATGTCAATAAGGTGGAAACAGCGGTGCGTATTGTGCACAAACCAACCGGTATTGATGTCCGCTCGACTGCAGAGCGAAGCCAGCAGCAGAACCGCGAGCGGGCAATGTCCATTCTGCTCTCAAAATTGGAAGCACTGCAGGAGGAAGAGGAGGCGAAAAAACACGCCGACTTGCGCCGCGGGCAGATTGGCACAGGGGACCGGTCTGAGAAGATTCGTACCTATAATTTCCCCCAAGACCGCATCACTGACCACCGTATAAAGGAATCGTGGTCAAATATAGAGGGAATTATGAGCGGCATGCTTGATGAAATCCTCGATGCTCTCGCGGAGGCCGCGCAGGAGCCGCAAGAAGCCTAAACCTTGCAGTTTGGCCCCACTATGCTAGATTACTCTCTACATGTCAGATGAATCAAAAACAACAGAACCGCTGATTGAGCGCCTCTTCCACATAGGAGCGCATTTTGGTTTCTCCAAGTCTCGCCGTCACCCGTCGGCAACTCCGTACATTTTCGGTATTAAAAATCGGGTTGAGATTATCGATCTTGAGCAGACCCAGAAGATGCTCGAGAGTGCCAAGGAGTACGTCTGCAAGCTTGCCGCAGAAAATAAAAGTATTCTTTTTGTTTCAGGAAAAAATGAAGCGCGATCTGCAATACGGCGGGGTGCTGAGGCGCTTGATATGCCGTATGTTGCCGGACGGTTTGTCGGTGGCACGCTCACTAATTACTCACAGATGAAAAAGCGTATTGACCGTCTCGCGCAGCTTCGCAAAGAGCGGGACGCGGGCGAGCTTTCCAAATACACCAAAAAAGAGCGACTGATGATTGACAGGGAAATTGACCGCCTTGAGCACATGTTCGGCGGTATTGCTGAGATGGACGCGCTCCCTGCCGCTCTTTTTGTTGTGGATCCTCGAGCTGAGCGTATTGCGATTGAGGAGGCACTGAAACTCAATATCCCAATTGTCGCGCTGGCATCATCCGACTGCAACCTGGATGAGATTGACTACCCAATTCTCGCGAACGATACGTCAATTACAAGCATTACATTTTTCATTAACGAAATTGTTGACGCATACCAAAAGAGCCGTACAGCTAAGAAAGAAGGCGAACCTGCAGTATGCCCTGTAGAGTAATATGGCACAGCTTGACCAAGTAAAAGAGTTACGAGACCAAACCGGCGTCTCAATTATGCAGTGCAAGAAAGCGCTTGAAGAGGCGGGGGGCGATACAGAAAAAGCACTTGTACTGCTACGAAAGTCTAGTAGCGCTATTGCGGCTAAAAAAGCAGACCGCGAGCTCGGTGCCGGTGTCGTTGAAAGCTACATCCACGCCAATAAGCAGGTGGGTACTATTGTTGTGCTTTCCTGCGAGACAGATTTCGTTGCAAAAAACGAAGAGTTTGTCGCACTCGCACGCGATATTGCAATGCATATCACTGCTAGCGCGCCGCAGTTTAAGCACCGTAATGAGGTTACCGATGCAGACACAAGAGCGGCTGAGGAGGTATTCCGTAAGGAAATCGCAGGCAAGCCGGCAGACATGCAAGAGAAAATTCTCCAAGGGAAACTTGATAGTTTCCTCAGTGATAAAGTCCTCCTTGAACAGGCATTCATTAAAGACGAGAGCCGCACCATTGGCGGCCTTATAGAGGAGGCAACGCAGAAGTTCGGCGAGAGGATTGAAATTTCTTCCTACTGCCGGTACGCTATCTAGGCATGGCTGTCATTAGTATCTTTGCAGGTGCGCTTGCGGGCTTGGTGCTTCTCTTTGCGCTGAAGCTTCTTGAGGTTCGCCGCGGTCGCTCGCTTATTCCAGCCCGAGAAAAACTCGATTCAGCAGTTACGCGATGCGAGAAGATAATTTCGGCTCGCGCGCCGCGCGTTCAGTCGGACGCATTTATGCACGCGATTCACTTTCTCGCGCACGAAGTAGTAGTGTTTCTTCAGCGCATTTTTCGCTCTCTTGAGCGCGGCGCGGGAAGAGTGGCGCGTTCTATCCGTGGTCGGCATGAGCGGATAGTCCGCGATAGCGAACCCTCCTCAACGTTTCTAAAGGATGTTGCGGAGTATAAAAAAAATCTTGATTTGCCACCGCATGTTCCAGCGGGAGAGGAAGAGCAAGACAAAACCATATAAAAGCCGGAGTAGCTGTTTTGGTAGGTATCGCCGGTGTA
>PFBJ01000004.1:46559-61783 GCA_002778575.1 Candidatus Kaiserbacteria bacterium CG10_big_fil_rev_8_21_14_0_10_49_17 | reverse complement strand
GCCGGAGTAGCTGTTTTGGTAGGTATCGCCGGTGTAAGGATGAAAGTGGTGGCACAGGTATAATTAAATAAAGCCGGAGTAGCTCAGTTGGTAGAGCGGCCGCTTTGTAAGCGGTTGGTCGGGGGTTCGAGTCCTCTCTCCGGCTCAAAGCAAACAATCAACTCAATCATGTGATTGAGTTGATTGGCTATTCGGAGGTCTCTTCGGTCGAAGTCGCTAAGTCCGCAAGCTCTGGTAGAATTTCTCGAATTGCCTCCTGGTCGTGGTAGCCGTAGTAGACGGTGTCATTTAAGACGAGCGCCGGAAGCTCTGGTTTTATGTCGTTGATTGAGACAAGTGTTTTCAGGGCAGATAAATCAAGGTTGTAGTCAAATGAGTAAATACGCAGCTGCGGGTAGGTTTCCGCCAAGTCGGTAAGGACGTATCCCTCCCGTGTACAGTCTTCACAGTCTCCCTCATTTGAATAGAAGTAAAGAATGAAGACCGGGTCAAGGGCGCACTTATCAGAGACTTTTTTCATAAGGAGAAAGTCCTTGATCTGCAAGAGCGTGTACTGGCGCTTGAGGCGAATTACTTCTTGATTTTCAGCACCGAGTTGCCCTTCAGTATACGAGAGCCTGCGGGCAAGGGAATTGAGTTCACTTGAGAGCACGGAATTCTCAGATATTTCCGCACAAGAAAGTTCAGCAAGGAGGTCAAATTGCGTTTCAAGCGAAAGGATGTCAATTGAAATTCTATCCTCAATGCTTGCAATTCCCGCAATACGCTGATTGTTGAAATAGGTACTCGCATACAGCGCGGTTGAAAACAGCGCCGCCGTAATAAGGAATGCTATAAAGTATGTTCGTGTTGGAATTTTGCCCATGTATTTAGTTTACGAGCGCGTCCAGTAGAACCCGTCCTCGCCTAGCACCCCCGCCAAACCTGCCCGTAGGCGGCCTCGGGTTGTTGTGTAGGGCGATCGCTTAGCGCCAAGAAGCGTCGCGGGAGATGGTAGCACGAACGAGTGCGCCTGCAAGCCAAAGCGGTGCAAGGAAGCCGTAAAGAGCGAGATAGAGTGGGATATCCCACGAGAGGCGCCGTTCATTCGTAAGCGTCTTGCCGATAAAAATAAGCGCAAGCGTGATTGCAATGAGCATCCATACGATGAAAATGAGCGACTGGGTATTCACGTAGAATAGTTCAAAACGGGGAACACCAACAGAAATACCCACAACCTGCACTTCAACGAGCTTCTGGAGGAGCCATACTGCCGTACTCCAAATAAAGTATCCAGCAAAGTAGAGTGCCGCGAAGATTGAGAGGGTTGCGGTCGGAAGAATGACAAGACCAAGCGCACCGTAGCGGGGATTGCCAAACATTTCACGGTAGATAAATGCATTTTTTAGAAAGCCGTATGTCCACCGCACCCGCTGTTTGTAGAGAAGCCGAAGCGTCGCGGGAGTCGTTGTCGCGACGCGCGCGGTCGGGGCATTTTCAATACGCATGCCTGCTTTCTGGAGACGCAGGCCCATTTCAAGATCCTCGGTATTATATGCTTTCTTCCACGACCCAACAGAGAGAATGGCGCTCCTGCGAAAGAAGGAAAACGGACCCGGCGTAATGAAAACACCGTCAACGAGGGCAAATGCGCGTCGAATGAAAATGGAGAGGGAGTACTCGGCTCTTTGTATAAGACGCAACGGATTGTCAGCACTTTCTACCACGATAGCAGGTGTCACTGCTGCAACGCTGCTATTTTCAAAGTGGCGAACAATTTCCATCAGTGCATCCGGTGCCACAAAAGAGTCGGCATCAAGACACCCGATAAGTTCAGCAGTTGTGGTATTAAATGCGGTATTCATAGCAGAGTGTTTGCCGCCATTTTCTTTTTGGATGAATCGAACGTGCGAATACCGATTCGCAAAACGTTGAAGAATAGAGGCACTTCCGTCGGTCGAGCCGTCATCTACAAGGATGATTTCCAATTTACTCTTCGGATACTGTAGCGCGAGGAGTGAGCGAATAGTTGCGGCAATGGTCCGCTCTTCGTTAAAGCACGGCACGATAACTGCCACGCTCGGGTAGCGAGTTATTTTTTTCGGTACAATATCTTTTGCGTCAACGTGCCGTTCGAGGAACGCTATCAAGAGAAAGACCTCGAAGTAGAGGGACACGAAAAGAAATGCGTGCATAAGCACATTTGAAACCCCTTCCATAGCACTACTGTACCAAGTTAAAGACAGGGAGTCGAATTGAATAGAGCGCCTATTTAAGGTACGCTTCCCCTATGAAAGAGGCCCCGGTGCATCCCCTCACAAGCATTATTAGAGAGATAAATACCATCTTTGGCGAGATGGGTTTTACATTTGCAGAAGGACCAGAACTTGAGAGCGAGCACTACAATTTCGATACGCTCAATATTCCAAAAGACCACCCTGCGCGCGATATGTGGGATACGCTGTGGGTTTCGCGTGCCCAAGGACTCCTTATGCGCACACACACGTCTCCAGTCCAGGTGCGGTATATGGAAAAGCATGCACCACCACTTCGCGTTATCGTCCCTGGGAAAGTGTATCGAAATGAGGCAACCGACATGACACACGAAGCGCAATTTTACCAGGTTGAGGGACTGATGGTCGGCGAAGGAGTAACGCTCGCGCATATGCGTGGCACCCTAAAATATTTTTTTGAGAAGTTTTTTGAAGGGAGCATTGTTGAAATTCGTTTGCGTCCTGGGTTTTTCCCATTCGTTGAGCCGGGGGTAGAAGTTGACATGCGCCTTACCGGTGAGCATGCGCCTGAGAAACTGCGGGGCAAGTGGATAGAGATAATGGGCGCCGGTATGGTGCACCCCAAGGTACTTGAGGCTGCGGGTATTGATGCCACAAAGTACCAAGGGTGGGCATTCGGCACCGGTGTAGAACGCCTCGGCATGCTCAAGTACGGGATCGACGACGTGCGTCTGTTCCACACCGGCGACCTGCGATTCGTTAATCAATTCCGCGTATGAAAATAAGTCATGACTGGCTACAGAGCTTTTTTGAAAAGCCGCTGCCGAGTGCAGAGGAAATCGAGCGCTCGCTTACTTTTCACTCATTTGAAATTGAAGGTGTAGAGAGGAAAGGGGGCGACTCTGTTATTGACGTTGACGTACTCGCGAACCGCGCACACGACTGTCTGTGTCATTTTGGCATTGCAAAAGAAGTGTCAACCGTGCTCTCGATTCCGCTTATACACGACCCGCTTACTCGAGAGATACCGCTTGCTCCTGAATCAAATATGATTGATGTCTCAGTTGAAAGCAGTTCGCAGTGCCCGCGCTACGCTGCTGCGGTTATTCGCGGTATTGAGGTGAAAGAGTCTCCCGAGTGGCTTCGTAATCGCCTTGAAGCAATCGGCCAACGCTCCATTAACGCGGTGGTCGACGCAACAAACTACGTCATGTTCCACCTCGGCCAGCCGCTCCATGCATTTGATATGGATAAACTGGCGGACGCCGACGGCAACGCTTCGATAACAGTACGACTCGCAAGAGAAGGTGAGCGCATCACGCTCCTTGGCGGGGACGAGCACGCGCTTTCAAGGGAAATGCAGCTTATCACCAATACGCTTACAGGTACCCCCATTGCTCTTGCCGGTGTAAAAGGGGGAATAGTGGCAGAGGTAGACAGTAAGACGACAAATATTGTCATCGAGTCCGCCAATTTTGATCCAATTAGTACTCGAAAGACCGCGCAAGCTCTGAAGCTTCAAACAGATGCGTCGAAACGCTACGAAAATGGCATATCCCCTGAACTTGCCGGTGCAGGTCTTGCAATGGCAGTTGAACTCATTCAGCAGATCGCTGGTGGGGTGCTTGAGGGATTTGCGGATGAGTATCCGCAGAAGGTTGAGAGCTGGCAGGTGCGTATGCGAGCGAGTCGATTAAATACACTTCTCGGCACGAATATATCGAATCCTGAAATTGAAGACATTTTTACTCGCCTTAATTTTCAATACAAAAGAGAGGGTGGTGATATCTATACCGTCACCCCGCCATTTGAGCGACTTGATTTGCAAATTGAAGAGGATCTTATTGAAGAGGTGGGGCGCATCTTTGGGTATGAAAATATTCCAGAGCATGCACCAGAGCAGTTTGAGGTGGAGTCGATTAACAAGAGCTTCTACTATGCTGAGCGTATTCGCGAGGCGTTGCGAAAAATCGGATACAGCGAAGTGTATACGTACTCGCTTGTTAAGGCGGGCGAGATTAAGACAGAAAATGCACTTGCAAGCGATAAGCAGTATCTTCGCGCGTCGCTTGCCCCCGCACTTGCTGACGAACTGGAACGAAATACGCGAATACTTCCGGTTCTTGGAGTGGATGCTGTGCGTATTTTTGAAATTGGCACTGTCTTTACAAAGGAAGGCGAGCACACGGCGCTTGCAATCGCTTCTTCTAAAAACAGTGACGATGCGCAAAAAGCAGTCGCAGACGTGCTCGGTATTTCAGTTGAGTGGAGTAGGGAAGGAGATGTTTGGGAATGCACTCTTTCAGCACAGCTTAAGAAATTACCGGATCCGGAGAGCTACGAGGGTGCACCTGTAATCCACGCGCATAGTTACTCACCCTTCTCGCCTTACCCATTTGCACTTCGCGATATTGCGGTGTGGACCCCTGAAGGCACTGCTGCTGATATGGTTCTTGAGACGATTGCAGAGGAGGCAGGAGAGTTGCTTGTTTCAGCAACGCTTTTTGATGAGTTTAGCAAGGATGGGCGTACATCTTTTGCCTATAGACTTGTTTTTCAGTCGCATGATCGCACGCTTACTGACGAGGAAATAAATACTGTCATGCGGAAGGTGGAGGGCGTCCTTAATGATACGAGCGGTTTTGAAGTCCGGTAATATGCAACTGAGCGTTCCATTCTATTCACAATACCGTGACGTTACGGATCCGGCGTGGCAACCACGGGCCTGCGGCGGTGTGTGCTTGAAGATGGCACTCGATTTTCTCGCCCCGTCATTTAATACAACCATCCCTACAATTCTGGAGCTTATTGAAGAGGCGACAACACACAAAGCGTATTCAACCGGCAGTGGGTGGGTGCACCGAGGTATGGTTTTCCTTGCCCACAATCACGGCATACCAGCGTACCCGGAAGAGTTTAGAAGTATGGAAGGTTCGCACGCGCGCACGCTCGTTCATTACGGCTATCAGAAAATCGTAGAGACAGTACGCTCTGGCAAGCCAGTCATTGTCTCTATTGAAAAAGGCTTTGTTGATGGCGGGTCGTTCCACCAAGTGCTTATTGTCGGGGAGAAGGATAATGGGGAGACACTTATCTACCACGACCCCGAGGCAAAGGACAATTCAGGAGCGTTTCGAGAAATTGAACGGGAAAAATTCTGCTCTCACTGGCGCCACTTCGCAATCTTTGTTGGATAACTAAACCACCATTTCGAACTAAAATACCCTGTATTTTTAGGGGTATTTCTGCTAAAATAGAGCTACTCGGGAAAGCCCGTTTTTTGTATGGCAGAGAAAAAAACAGCCAAGAAGGCGACTAGAAATACTAAAGAAAAAGAGATAAAAAGCGCGAAAGGGCACCACTACAGTGCGCAGGATATTACTGTCCTTGAAGGGCTTGAGCCGGTGCGCAAGCGCCCTGGTATGTACATTGGTACAACCGGCCCTGACGGACTCCACCACCTTATTTGGGAAGTGTTTGATAATGCCCGAGACGAGGCAATGGGTGGCTTTGCCAATGACGTTGAGGTAACGCTCCTGCCCGGCAACCGCGTGCGTGTAGTTGATAACGGTCGTGGTATCCCTGTTGATACACACAAGCAGACAAAAGTCTCTGCGCTTGAGACCATTATGACCACACTCCACGCTGGAGGAAAATTCGGCGGAGAAGGGTACAAGGTCTCAGGGGGGCTGCATGGTGTTGGCGTTTCTGTTGTAAATGCGCTTTCCGTCAATACTCGCGTAGTCGTACACCGAGATGGAGGGGAGTATGTGCAGGAGTATGTACATGGCGGAAAGCCAAAAGCCAAGGTAAAGAAGCTCGGCGCCTCCAACCTGCACGGCACGATTGTGACCTTTCAGCCGGATGACAGTATTTTTGAGACAACGGAATTTTCGTGGGAAAAAATTGTCGCTCACCTGCGCCAGCAAGCATACCTTGTAAAAGGGTTGCGCATCGTAATTTTTGATATGCGTTCCTATGAGGGGGAGGTGAGAGATACTGATGTATTCTACATTCGGGAACTCGGCCTTGAGGTGCCGTCCATGTCCTTCTACTTTGAGGGCGGGCTCATGTCATTGGTGAAGTTTCAGAATCGCTACCAGAAGCCGATACACAAGAATGTCTTTTATATTGAGAAGGAGCAAGACGACGTTGCCGTTGAGGTCTCACTGCAGTATGTTGATGACATTTCTTCACGCATCTCTGCATTTGCAAACAATACGTACAACGCTGAAGGAGGAACGCACATTACTGGATTTAAGACCGCGCTTACTCGGACGCTCAATAATTACGCAAAAAAAGCTGGATCAAAGGAAACCGAAGCTTTTTCAGGCGACGACGTTCTTGAAGGTTTAACGTGCGTCGTTTCCGTGAAGCTCCGTGAAATTCAATTTGAAGGGCAGACAAAAGGAAAGCTCGGCTCAGTTGAAGCGCGAAGCGCGGTTGATACTGTTTTCTCAGAGGCATTCTCTGAATTTCTCGAAGAGCACCCTGACGATGCCAAGGCAATTATCAATAAAGCGGCGCTTGCAATGCGAGCACGCAAGGCGGCAAAGGCAGCCAAAGATTCAGTCCTTCGGAAAGGAGCGCTCGAGGGCCTTACCCTTCCGGGGAAGCTTGCAGACTGCCAGGTGCGTAATGCTGCCGAGGCGGAGCTTTTTATTGTAGAAGGTGATTCCGCGGGAGGCTCTTCAAAACAGGGGAGGGATCGCCGGACGCAAGCGATTTTACCGCTCCGAGGAAAGATTCTTAATGTTGAGCGGGCGCGTCTCGATAGGATGCTTGCGAGCAATGAAATTAAAGCGCTCGTCGTTGCCCTCGGTACGGCAATAGGTGACACATTTGATGTTGAGAAACTTCGCTACCATAAAATCATTATTGCAACAGATGCCGACGTGGATGGTGCGCACATTCGTACGCTTCTTCTCACCCTCTTTTATCGGTACTTCTGTCCGGTTGTCGATGGCGGGTTTCTCTACATTGCACAACCGCCACTTTATAAAATAAAACGAGGAAAGGAAATTATTTACACGTATTCGGACGATGAAAAAAATAAGGTGCTTGGCAAAGACGCTGACACGCTTGAGGAAGTTGAGAATCTCGATGAAGAGACGGAAGAGCTAAGCGAGGAAGAAGAGGAAGAAAAAGCAAAGAAAAAAGCGGGAAAGATTTCAATACAGCGCTATAAGGGGCTTGGAGAAATGAACCCAAGTGAGCTATGGGAGACCACGATGGATCCAGAACGACGCGTGCTCAAGCAGGTGACCATTGAAGATGCGCAGGAGGCGGATACAATTTTCGACATTCTGATGGGTACCGATGTGGCGAGTAGGAAGAGTTTTATTCAGAGTAATGCGAAAGCCGCCAATCTCGATATTTAATCCGCGAAAATGTGCGCCTACTTCGTTGCCCGTTTCGTCGCTCCTTCACGCTGTATTAAATAGCGCTCAGCTCGCTCCTTGTGCATGCCTCCCATGCCACGACATTTTCGCAGATTAAGGAGAACGAAAGCGCCGGCAGTGATGCCGGCGCGCAGTTTATACGAATGACTCGCGTTCGTTTGGCACGGTAAGGTCGTGCCACATGTGGTTTCCGGTTGAGGCGGGATTGCGGTTGAGCGCTTCGTGCGCCTTCTCTCGGAAATAGAGTCTGCATGGTATCCACGCCTCCACTTCTTTTCGCTCAGTCGGCCGCAAGGGAAAGCCAGCTCGCTTTTCAAGCGGCGTTAGAGAGATGCCGAGAGTGAAGTAAAACCTGCACATCAAGACATCGCATTGCAGTCCACGAATCTCAGCCTCCACCCCATCGTACTTTCGATTTGTTGGGAGGGTACGGACAGCGAGAAATTCCCTCCAATCTTTCCTATATCCAGGGTAGAGAGTGAAGATTTCAAAATGCTTTTCTCTGAGATAGATGCGCAAAAGTCTCATGCCGCGGATTTGTTCGTTAGTTCGTCGCATTGTTACCCCCATGAGTGAGCTACTCTCTGCTGTGAGTGTGCCAGAGGGGAGAGGAAAAAGCAAAACGGTTTAATGTAAAGTCTCTAAAGTAGTAACTATACGAAATAAAACCACATCAGACTGTCCAATATACTGGACAGTTCTGTCCAGTATATTGGACAGTCTGAAAAACGTAAAAAGCAAAACACCCCGTATGTGCGGGGTGTTTTGCCGTAAGAGTGTTACTTAGTCACGTTGAAGGTGTGCCTGATGATGTTGTTGCTCTCATTGAGCTCATAGATGCTGCCGGTTGGATCAACATTAATGGTGATCTCTGCAGTATCAGCACTCTTCGTCTTGTCGAATCCAATCACGTACTCAATCTTATCTCCCGGCGCCAGACTCGGCTGAGTCTGAGAGTGGAAGATGTGAGACGGGTAGGTTGGAATGACTGCATTGAAGCTCCATGCGCCAGTCGACTTGCTCCCTTGGTTAATTACCTCAAACTTCACTGCGACGCGCTCGTTAATGTGCGGGCTTGAGCTTGCAACAAACTGCTTTGTCGCTGAGTTCACGTACCCGACTTCGAGCACTTTCGCGGTAAGGTCTGGCTTTCCATACGGATTGCTCTGATTCGTACCGCCGTTTAGTGCATAGGTATTGTCAGTGCGAGTCCCTGGGGTGCGTCCGGTTGAACCAGTATTGGTTGTTCCGGTACCGCTTCCGTTTGTGTTTTGATTTGAGCCCTCTCCAGTCGTGTCAGGAGAGCCTGAAACTGTATTGTTTACGAGAGTAAGGCTACGCTCGCCAACAACCAGTTCACTTTCCGTATCCGTTCGTGCGTACGAAATTCGTACCGGCACATCGATATATCGGTTAAATTCACTCGTAGCGATAAGCTTAATCGTGTGAACTGCACCGGTGAAGTTAAATGGAACTCCACAGAATACTTCGATGTACGCACCATTCTGGGCAGGAGATTCAAATGAGACTCCTGGGCGGCAATCGAATGTAAAGGTGTACACACCTTCACCTCGCTTGCCAGTATGCTCCCAAGAAAGCTCAAATGGCTCCCCAGAATAGACAGTGGTCGGGCTCTTAAGATCAATACGCTCAGCGGAAATAAAGACCGAGGTAAGTGTTGCCGCAAGTCCCGAAAATACATTTGGAAGCGCGCGGACAACTTGGATTGTGCCCCATAGTCCAATAAAGAGGAGCACAATAAAGCCGACGACAGCAAGGGCCTTCATAAATGCATCTGTGACCGTCTTGCCTTCGTTGTTCATATTGTGTTGTTGACGAACTATTATTAACCCTGAAACACTACCATATTGAAATGATTGTGTCAAGACCTATCAGCGGTGTACCGTCTTGGGGCAGGGAAGTGAAAGTATTGTGCCGAAGATAAGGGCTTGACACAAGGCATTTTATAGTGTATAAGAATTACAGCGTAGGATAGGCATATCCACATGGTGCGTATGCGCTACGCACTCACACAATGGATACATACAATACAGTTGAACGAGTCATCGCAGTGCTTGTTGCATACAAGTGGCGTTTTCTCTTCACATTTTTGATTACCTTTTTTGTGACGCTGACTCTCCTTTCTGCTATTGGATTTGTGCCTGAGAGTATCGACGAAGAGTACGATTTCAGTGCTCCATCAGTTGAAACAACAAGCAAGACAGACGATGCGCCAGCACGAAGTACAGGAATAGTTGAGCAGCCAGTCCGGATCATCATTCCGTCAATTGGTATCAATTCACGTGTGCGTAACCCTGTGAGTCGTGACATCGCAACGCTTGATACTGCGCTTCTCTCTGGAGTAGTGCGCTACCCCGGCTCATCAAAGCTTGGCGAAAGTGGCAACATGCTTCTCTTCGGGCACTCGAGCTACTTGCCAGTCGTGAACAATCAGAACTACAAAGCGTTCAACGGCATTCAAAAGCTTATGAAGGGAGATCAGGTACTGGTGCAATCAGAAGGCCTTGAGTACGTCTATAGGGTCACATCTGTGCGTAAGACAGACGCTTCAGAGGCACTTATTGATTTGCGCAAGGATGGGAGTTCGCGCCTTACTCTTTCAACGTGCAATTCGTTCGGTAGTGCGAGCGAGCGATTTATCGTCGAGGCAGATTTTGTCGGGAGCTATCCAATTGCGAGTTAAAACTCGCAATTGGATAGGTCTCTGCAATATATAGAGGCCACTGATTTGTTCTTCGATAGTAGAGGTTAACAGGAGCGTTTGCTCCACGAAACGGAAAGGAGGCGCAGATGCGCTATTCACAAAAGAGGAGCAACAGGTCCTTTCACCTGTCGCTCGTCCACCTCATCGTCCTTCTCGTCTTTCTGGTGCTCCTCGCGCTGGTGAAGATGAATGAGGCGAAGGCGTACAATGAAAGCGGTCAAATCCGCGCGGATATCCTTCTCATCAAGGATGACGGTTCTCCGGCAGTCCTCCGTTTTATCAAGCGGGCGCAACGCCGGCAGCACAGTCGCGATCTTTTTGTGGAAGTTTTCAAAGCGATGAAGCGAGGGGAGCTGACGCGACTTTCTGGTTGTGTCTCCGTCCAGGTTCGTCTGAGCGGTGCGCACTTCAGCTCGGGGCAAGTGTTCAAGGAACACCGTTATCCGAACAGCAACTATGTGCCCAGGCCGGTGAGCACCCGTCGCGTTTCCTATGGCCGAAACGGCTTCACGATCCAAGGCTGTCACGGGTATGCGTCGGTTGAGATGCCGTATGGCCTGTTCGGCCCCAGGACGCGGAGCTTCATTCGGGTTGTTGGGCGCGAAACGTCGTTTCCGCGCCCCAGCTACAAAAACGTTCTGCCAACACCTGCGGGTGAGTGGCAGAGAGCTGTCGACCGTAGTTGGCAGTGGATGGGTTTCGTGATTTTCGTCCGCCCGCGTGAGCGGCGGTAACCTCTATGGTGTGTGCGTGTGTCAATTCGGATACACGCACCACCTTTCTTTTTTAGCGGATTGGGTGGGAGTATTCCCTCCTAGCCCGCTGCAAAAGAAGCAGCGCAATGTTCTTCACAACAGGGGAGTAAGCACATGAGCGCAGATACCACTCGTCGAGAGTTTCTCTTTGCGGGGGCGTCGGCGCTTGCGCTCTCGTCCCTACCGATTACGTCTACGTCGGCTGAAGCCTTTTCGTGGCAGCGCTACGGGTCTGACCCGTTTGCAAAAAGCTATGAAGAGGCAGTTGCCCGCCTCCCAAGCGTTGTTGCCGGACCGTTTGTTCGCGTTGGCATGCCGGCACGGGTTGGCAGGCAATTCCTGCAAATGGTTCGAGCTGGCCACGGGCGGACGATGCAGTACGCGCCGGGTGTAACCCTCAAGGTGATGATGTCCGGCTCGGGAGCACGCTATAACGTGCGCACCGCGTGGCGACCCGACTTTCGCGCAAATGCGGAGGTGTGGGAAGTCTACGACGGCTCACGCACGTGGCGCCTCGTCCTCTTTTTGGAGGGGCGCTACGGCAACAGTTCGCGAGCTCGCCTCAATGCGTGTTTCAACTGGTCGCTTGAGATAGTCCCCGCTGGGTGCTTCGATTTCTACATCGAGGCATACGATACGGACAACACGTATCTCACCAAGCCAGTGGTCTTCACATGGAATTTCTGGCGCCCGATGATGAGTAAGCGCGAGCTTACTCGAAGCAGGTGTCTGGCATCGTGGGACAGAAACCACGTTCGTAAAAGTCGGCCACGGTTTGAGTGTCACCCGTGTGTTCCAAACTGGAACTACGGCGGTCGTGGGAAGCCGGATATCATTGTCGAATCGACCGTGGTAGCCGGCGGGTTCCTTTCGGTACCCCGAGCCCTTATTGGCTCAAGGACCGAACTGCTGATTTGCTCGTATTACGAGCACTTCAACAGACCAAATACCATGGCAGGCTATGGCGTCTCGCTAATGCCGTCGGCTGAGTTTCAGAAGTACCTCTCGCAAGGGAGGAACCCGCGGACGCGGCCAATCCAGTTTCGGAAGGCGTAATCTATTGGTTGGTGCAGGGAAGCTATCGCTTCCTTGCACTACCACTTTTATTCAACAGCAAAAGCAACCATTACAGCTAAAAAGCTAAGAATTATGACTATCAGTAATATACAAAAATCACGATTCACCAAAATACTTGGTGTTTTAGTTGTGCTGGTTGCACTTGTAATCGGTTTTACCTTTATCTCTTTTTCACCTGACTCAGAAATTAATCCGCTTTCATTCGGTATTCTTGCAGTGCACGCTTTTGGTGGTGACGGTGGTGGTGACGGCGGCGGCGGTGGTGACGGCGGTGACGGCGGCGGAGACTTTGGGGGCTGGGGGCAGCCAGCTACTGGCTGTTGTGGTCAGCCGTCCCCCTCAGGCGGTGGCTCAAGCGGCGGAGGTGGTGGAACACCGACACCTCCAGCGCCTCTCTGTACGCTCTCTGCAAATCCGAATCAGATCAATAACAGTGATTACTCTACTCTCACGTGGACAACGAGCAATGCAACGAGTGTCTCTATCGACCAAGGAATCGGTAGCGAGGATCTCAATAGCAGCCGGAAGGTATACCCGACAACCAATACGACATATACCCTCACCGCAAGCGGACCGGGTGGTACGGTAACGTGTAGCGATACGGTTACTGTAGTTCAGCAACCGCAGACACCAATCTGTACGCTCTCTGCAAGCCCTAACTCATTTGGCGCAGGGGGTGGTACCACGACACTGACATGGACTACAAGCAATGTGACCAATGTCTCTATTGATCAGGGAGTCGGCTCAGTTGGCCTGAATGGCACTCGTACCGCGTCGGTGACGAGCAATACCACGTACACACTTACCGGAACGGGGCCAAATGGAACAGTAACGTGTACAGCGCCAGTTACCGTCAGCACAGCGTCAAGTCTCGCATGTACGCTCTCTGCAAGTCCAACGACAATTAATAAAGGTGGGAGTTCAACCCTTACCTGGACAACGAGTAATGCGACATCTGCAAGTATTAATCAGAGCATCGGTTCGGTGTCGTTAAATGGTAACCGTAGTGTCTCGCCAAGCTCAAATACCAGCTACACACTTACCGCTACGAATGGTACAGATACTGTTACGTGTAATGCGTCTATTACTGTAACGCCACCAACTAACCCGCCGTGTCTGGTTGGATGTGGAGGAATTGACCAGCCGAATGTCAATCTAACTTCAACCCCAAATGAGCAGCCGCTTGCATTTATCACGCTCTCACAAGTTCCGTACACTGGTTTTAGTGCCGGTCCGTTTCTTACTGCGCTCTTCTGGCTTATTGTGATTGCGTGGAGTGCAGTCGTTGCATACCTTATTATTGTAAAGCGTTACGGTGTCGAGCAGATTCAGAATTTTGTCAGCCGCTTCGCGACATCTGTGCAGACTTCCGAAAATACGGCAGATCATATCTATGTCTCAGATGTGCCTGAGATGGACACGCACGAACCCGAAGCAGTGGTTGAAATGTTCGATACGCCTGCCGCTTCAACTGTTGAATCAGGTAGTACGGTGCAGGATGCCATGATCCTCAACACCGAAGGAGGAATGCCGCGTATCGAGTTTAAGCGCACAACGGTTTCCTCACCAGCGCCATCTGCGCCAATAGCAACTCCTCCAGCAGCAGAGAAGCGCGAGGAAGTGCGCACGGAGAACTCTCACATGAAGCATGTCGGGAATGCAGTAAAAGATTCTGCCGCGACACTCTTTATTCAGTGGATTATTTCAGGAGAACGTGAAAAGGTCTTTGATCTTCTTCGCGGCCTTCGCGAGCGAGGGCACGATGCGGAGAGTTTTCTCTCACGTGTACTTTGCGAGCTCGATACGGTTCACTGCGCGCGTCTCGGCGAGAGTCCGATTAAGCCGGATGCGGCGCTCGTTGAGAGCACGAAGCACCTCTCAACCAAGAACCTCGAAGCGCTTGTCGAAATCCTTTCAACCGGCGTTGATCGAACGTATAAGACTTCCGTAACAGCAGTAAAGCTTGCTGTCATCCGAGCGCTTGATTACCTCGAGACGCAAAAATAAAAAATGTGCCGCCGTTAGCGGGCCTGCGTAGGCAGGCAAATGCGAAAACATCCAAGGCCAAAAAATCCCCTCATGAGGGGATTTTTTGGTTTCTAGCCTGCGCCTAATTGATCGACTCACTCATCTGATTGAGCCGGTCTGCCGGCAGGCCTACCTACGGCCGGCAGGTCTATCGTTCGTGAATGGTTTTCTCGTCTCGCTCTTTCTTAAGGCGTTCTGTAAGTTCTCCGAGTGTCACTTCGCCAATTTTTCCAAGGTCGCGACTTTCAAGCGTTACTATTTTCTTCTCGACCTCACTGTCACCAATAACGATAAGGTACGGAATTTTTTCATGTTTTGCATTTCGTATTTTTTTGCCCAACGTCTCGTTACTCTCGTCGATTTCAACTCGAAATTCTTTGGCGAGCGCATCGCAAACCTCATTCGCGTAGGCGCCATGCTTCTCGCTGATTGGGAGTACCTTCACTTGCACCGGAGAGAGCCAGAGAGGGAAGTTGCCTTCGTAGTGCTCAATAAGAAAGGCAATAATTCTTTCGATAGCGCCGATTGAAGAGCGGTGCACGACAACACCTTTCTTCTCTGTGCCGTCTTCAGCAGTGTATACCAAATTAAATTTCTCCGGCATGCAGAAATCATATTGAACAGTAAAAGCGGTGTCCTCCTTTCCGTTTACATTTTTCATTTGCACATCGATTTTCGGTCCGTAAAAAGCAGCTTCACCTTCTGCTTCGGTAAATTCTCCACGTTTCTTCATTAATTCACGGAGGAGCCCTTCGCTTTTTTCCCACGCTTCGGCATTTTCATAGTACTTCTCTGTATCATTCCGGTCTCCGAGGGAGAGGCGGTACCAGTAGTGTTCCCCAAGTGAGAGGCCAAGTACGCCTGCAACGTATTCAATAAGGTCGAGCGCCTTCCCGATTTCCTCGACCGCCTGTTCGTCTGATGCGCAAATGATATGTGCATCAGCTAGACAGAACGTACGCACGCGTTGAAGACCCATAAGCTCGCCGGATTGCTCATATCGGTACAGCTGTGCGAGCTCAGC
>PFBJ01000004.1:0-46550 GCA_002778575.1 Candidatus Kaiserbacteria bacterium CG10_big_fil_rev_8_21_14_0_10_49_17 | reverse complement strand
CGGCGGAGCATAAACTCCTCGTCGTCGATTACAATCGGTGCGTACATTGAGTCTTTGTAGTGCGGGTAGTGACCAGATTTTCGATAGAGGTCGAGTTTTGCAATATCTGGCGTATAGACGTGTTGGTACCCACGTCGAATTTCTTCGTCTACTATGAAGCGCTCAAGTTCGCGGCGTATTGTTGCGCCTTTTGGCAAGAACATTGGGAGCCCTTTGCCGACGACTGGATCAATATAAAAAAGGTCAAGCTGCGGACCAAGCTTTTTGTGGTCTTGCTCTTTCATTTCATTGTGTTCGTGTTCATTCTCCATGAAAGGAATAATACGGGGAATTCGGCAAAAATACAAAAAATATAAAAGAGAAGACCCGCGTGGTGCGCGGGTCTTTGGCGGGGGAGGCGGCGGTTTCGGCGGACCGGACGGGATCGGAGCGTTGAGGAAGTGCTCCTCGTAGATTGCGAGCAACTCCTCGCAACGCTCCTCGGTCGGGAGAATAGCTGAGGGGTCGAGCATCTCTGCCCTCCATGGTTAAATTGACTACACGAAGTATAGTAAAATATTCAAAAATGTCAAGTCATTAGTAGTGGCTTAGCGGGGGTAAAACCAGTTTGTTCAATATATTGAACAAACTATCCAATATATTGGAGTATTTGTAGTTAAAGATCGACTCGGTCATGTGATTGAGTTGATTACTATTTAAGTTAGAGCGCCTTCACTGCCTCGGCGACCATGCTCTGCTCGCCATTCCTATTACTGAGGCGCCCTTTGATAGCAATACATTTCTCCAGCGCAAAGAGGTCTTTATGCGCAGTAAAGAGTCTCGGAAAGATAACGACTTCCAATGTGTCGGAAAAGTCAGCAATGCGCAGGAATGCCATTTGCTCGCCGCTTTTTGTGAGGATAACTTTTGAGTCTTCGACAATACCACCAATCACAGTTTCAACCCCTTCGCGAACACTTTCTTTCGTCTTTTTTATGTCTGCCTTTAAGCGATTTAGTTTCTCTTTATGCTCATCAAGCGGATGTCCTGAGACATAGAGGCCGAGGAGCTCTCTCTCCCATGCAAGCTGTTCGCGCATGGATATTGGCTCTACCTTGGGAAGTTCGAGATTTGATTCCACGCCTGTTTCAGGAAGGGAGCCAAAGAGCGAATCCTGATTATCAGGCTGTTGCGCAAACTCGCGTGCATAAGAGAGGGCACGTTCAATGCCGGCAAGCATGACTCCGCGCTCGCCAAAGTGATCAAGTGCGCCGCTCTTAATCAGGGATTCAAGCGACTTACGATTAATGTTCTTGTCATGTACGCGCTCCAGAAAGTTTGCCAAAGACGTGAACTTGCCGTTTTTCTTCCTCTCAGCAATGATGCTATCAGCAATACCGGTACCGAAGTTTTTTATTGAGTAGAGACCAAATCGAATTGTCGGGCTCTTGGCATTGGGAACCACGGAGAAGTCTCCGAAGCTTTCATTGACATCCGGCGGCAGTACCTCAATGCCCATCCGTGTACATTCGGAAATCCCCTCTGCAATTTTATCAACGTCGCCCCCGTCGGCGGTCAAGACCGCAGACATGTACTCAAGCGGAAAATTCGCTTTCATATACGCTGTCTGGTACGCCACCTTCCCATAACTTGCCGCGTGCGCCTTATTGAATCCGTACGCCTGGAACGGTTCGAAAAGTTTCCACATTTTCTCAGCGAACGTTTTATCGCGCCCGTGCTCAATAACTCCTTCTATAAATTTTTCCTTCTGAGCCGCCATCTCTTCAGGAATTTTCTTCCCCACTGCCTTTCTGAACTTATCTGCTTCAAGCCACGTGTAGCCCGCAAGTTCAATAGCAGAGAAGAGGAGGTCATCCTGGTAGACAATGAGGCCGTAGGATTCCTGCAAGTACGGCTCCATGCGAGGGTCTGGGTAATTAACGAGCGCGGGATTATTTTTACGTGCAATGTACTCGGGTATCACGTCCATCGGTCCCGGACGGTAGAGGGCAACCATGGCATTAATGTCGTGGATGCTTGAGGGTTTAAGCTCCTTAAGGAAGTGTGTCATACCCGAGCCGTTTAGTTGGAAGAGACCCATTGTCTCCCCCCGCGCGAGCATTTCAAATGTCTTGGTGTCATCAAGCGGAATGTTTTCAATATCAACTGCTATTCCCTGAATAGCCTCGACGCGCTCAACTGCATCAGCGAGGATAGCGAGATTTGTGATGCCGAGAAAGTCGAATTTCAAAAGGCCAACTCCGTCCTCGCCCACGGAGTGCATGTTGTACTGCGTGACAAGCTTTCCGCCCTTCGGGTCGTACTGCAGCGGCACGTAATCAGTAAGTGGTGTGGGGGAAATGACGACGCCTGCGGCGTGCACCCCGATGTGGCGCGCACACCCTTCAATCTTCATCGCCAGATCAAGCACCTCCTTCACTTCATCGTCGGCGCGGTATGCCTGTTTCAACTCCGGCACCATTTCAAGCGCCTTGCTAATAGTCATCGGAAACCCTTGTGAGCCGAATGGAATCATTTTTGCAATCCTATCCCCAAGGCCGTACGCGTGCCCGAGAGCGCGGGCGACATCGCGCACCGAGCCGCGTGCCATCATTGTTCCGAATGTTCCAATCTGCGCCACCTTGTCTTCGCCATACTTCTCCCGCGCGTACTGGATAATCTCATCGCGACGATTATCGGCAAAGTCCATATCGATATCCGGTGCCGATGGGCGTTCCGGGTTGAGGAACCGCTCAAACGGTAATTTGTATTCAATCGGGTTTACATTTGTGATACCAAGCACGTATGTCGTTAAGGAGCCCGCGACCGATCCGCGAATAGTGGTGAGTATGCCCCGTTCGTGCGCTTCGCGCAGGAGATCGCCAACAACCAAAAAATAGGTGGCGTAGCCTTTCTGCTTAATCACTTCTAGTTCGTACTCAAGGCGCTCCTTAATAACCGGGTCAGCGAGCGAGAGAGAACGGCGCGTTACTCCTTCACATGCATGGTGGCGCAATTCTTCATCGGGAGTTCTGCGGCTTTCAATAATGTAGTTTGGAAATTGCCACTTCATTTCAATTTCCACATTGCAGCGCTCTGCAATTTCGAGTGTCCGTGCAAGCAGTTTTTCATCTCCTTTAAATCGTTTGCACGCTTCCTTCTGCGTAATAAATGAGAAGTCTTCGTTTCGGTCTGTCGGAGTGCCGGCATTGCTTTGAATGCGGACCATGGTCTCTCTCGCAAGCCTGTCTTCCGGTTTGAGATAGTACGTGTCGTGTGCGGCAACAAGAGGAATGCCGTTTTCTTCGTAGAGAGCACGTATTTTCTGCATGAGCTCTTCATGTCCGTCGACTTCCGGGTGGTGGGTAATTTCTGCAAAGAGATTTTCCTTTCCGTAATTTTTTTGATACCACGCAAGCGCTTCTTGCGCTCGTTCCTGCTCACTATCTTTAAGAGCGCGGGAGATTTCACTTGCAAAGGAAGGGAGTATGGCGATGAGTCCGTCTTTGTATTTCTCAAGCAGTTCCCGGTCCACTCTCGGTTTGTAGTAAAAGCCTTCAAGGTGGCTATCGGTTACGAGTTTAATGAGGTTCTTGTACCCTGCCCCATTTTCAGCGAGGAGTACGAGCCTGCTCCAGCGATTATCTATTCTATTTTCTTTATCAAAGCGGGTGCGCGGCGCCACATACGCATCAATTCCAATAATTGGTTTGATACCCGCCTTCTGGCATTTCTGGTAAAACTCGATTGCGCCGTAGAGATTGCCGTTGTCAGTAAGCGCAAGCGCCGGCATCTCGTCTTTTACAGCCGCTTCAATAAGCTCCGGAATTTTCGGAAGTGCATTAAGGAGAGAATAATGACTATGTGTGTGTAGGTGTATAAACTTAGTCATAGTGTGGGGTGTGAGGCCTGCCCCGTAGCTTCCCGAGTACAGTGAGGGAATGGTACTGGGGTGTACGAATTTCGCAGCCATGGCCCCTCTAGTATAGCAGAATCGAGAATGCGCCTTGATGCGTATAATAGGGATGATGCAGTATCGAATCGGCATAGATGAAGTGGGACGTGGCCCTTTGGCAGGACCTGTCGCAGTGTGCGTATTTGCCATACCAGAGAAAAATGAGCCGCTTTTGGCTGGAATTAAAGACTCGAAAAAACTGACAGCTAAGAAGCGAGAAGAGTGGCTAGAAGCACTCACTCTCTTGCGCAATCAGGGAGAGGTAGAGTGGCACGTCGCATTTGTGGGTTCAAAGCAGATTGATACAAACGGCATTGTGCCGTCTATTCAAACCGCACTCATGCGGGCGCTGAAAAAAGTTGCGCACAGTAAAGAGGAATGCAATGTGTATCTTGATGGGGGCCTCTATGCACCCGAACAGTATAAAAAACAGGAGACAATTGTGCGGGGGGAAGACAGGGAAGCGGTCATTGCGGCTGCAAGTGTTGTGGCGAAAGTTATGCGCGACAGAAAAATGACTCGCGTTGCTGTGCAGTACCCTGAGTATGGATTTGAAAGGCATAAAGGGTACGGGACAGCGGCACATCGAAAAGCAATTGAGCGGTATGGACTCTGTGCTATCCACCGAAAGAGCTTTTGTCATTTTGACATGAACAAATAAATACAGTACATTTTGTCACTAGTTGTTCAAAAAGAAAGAATTGGGGGAAACGCATGTCCTTAGCAGGACTCTACCATCGGCGTGAGGCGAAACTGAAGCCAGCGCTAGACTCAAACCCATCGTGCGAGAACTGTCGTTTCAATGGAATCGGCACCGAATCAACTGCACGAGTGGAGTGTATATTTCCCGGATGTCCGAAGGGGCGCCCATACTCAAACGATACGAGCGCATGCGAACACTGGGAGCGAAAGAAGAAGAAACCTCAAATTCGAAGGCGCCGGCTATAGCCGGCGCTTATTTGCGACGTAGTGCGAGTGAAATACAAAAGCGAAGTTTTATATTTCCGAGCCGAGGAGCTAATACAGGTTCACTATCTCGAGGCTCGCCCCGAGGAACCTTTATTTGTTGCCAATTTTGGAATTATTTGTATACTTGGGCCATGTCGAGTCGAATGCGCGTAACGCGCTCACATCGCAATAATCGCCGTTCACACCACGCGCTCGTTGATGCGCGGCTCTCGGTGTGCGGCAATTGTAACGCTACGCACCTGCGGCACCGTGTGTGCGGCAATTGTGGGCAGTACCGTGGACGCATTGTTGTCGATGTAGCCGCTGCCGCAGAGAAAAAAGCTGCGAAGGCAGAGGCGCGCAAAGAAGCTCTCCGTGAAGCGGGGATAGAGGACAGCAAAACCCCGGCACCAGAAGAGGAGGTAAAAGCTTCGCAGGAAAAGTAGCGCGTAAAAAAAAAGCACATTACACATGGCCAATAGGCACCTTTCACGATCAATTGTGCTCCAGACCCTTTTCGAGTTGGACTTTGACGAGAAATTTGACGCAAAAGGTACGGAGCTAGATGAGACTCTCATCCGGAATGTCCAGGAGTTTGCTCCTGGTATGAGTGATATTTCATTTATGAAGCAGCTTCTTGAGACGGTGCTCAGCAAGCGCGCAGAGCTTGATGCAATCATAGAAAAGGCCGCTCCCGAGTGGCCGGTAGATAAAATATCTGTCGTCGACAGGAATATCCTTCGGCTCGGACTCTCGGAGTTGTTATTTGCGGACAGGAAAGAGGTACCAGCAAAAGTAGCTATTAATGAGGCGATCGAACTTGCGAAGACATTCGGAGGGGAGAACAGCGGTCGGTTCGTTAATGGCGTCTTGGGGGCAGTGTACAAAGAAATAGGCGAGCCGGGGAAAAACGAAATCTCGAAACGAAAAAAAGAAGAAGTGTCGTACGAGAAAATGCCAATTGAGCGGCTCGGCGGCGCTGTCGTTTTTGCCCGAGACGGCGAGGATGTTTTTCTTGCGCTTGTCCACGACGTTTTCGGACACTGGACACTCTCGAAAGGACATATTGATGAAAAGGAGGATATCAAGGAAGGTATTGCCCGTTCGCTTAAGGATGAAATAGGGGTTGAGGCTACTGTCGGTGAACGACTCGGTAAGAATGAGTACATTGCGACAAAGCCTGAGGAAGGCAAGGTGCGCAAGCAAGTCATTTACCACCTCGCAGAGGCGCCGTTTGTTGAGCTTCACCTTGCGGAAGATAAAGGCGGCCTCGATGACGCAAAATGGTTCAAGCTTTCTGATATTCTTGAACTTAATTTCTATGATGATATTCTCCCCATCATCACAAAAGCAATTAATATACTGGTAACGAATTCTAAACCGGAGAAATGAACGAGAAAAATGACTTCGAATCTTCCATAGGTGTCACGTTTGATGACGCCTCACTTTTGCGCACCGCGCTCACACACCGCTCGTACATCAATGAGCACCGTGACGCGAACCTCGAGCATAACGAGCGCCTCGAATTTCTCGGAGACGCGGTACTTGAATTGGCGGTAACGGACTATCTGTTTAGAAAATATCCCGAGAAGACCGAGGGGGAACTTACAGCGGTACGCGCCGCGTTGGTCAATACTATTTCCCTTGCTACAGCGGCTCAGGAGATAAACATCAATGAACATCTCTTACTCTCAAAAGGCGAGGCGCGCGACACTGGACGCGCACGGCAGTATATTTTAGCAAATGCATTTGAGGCGGTTATCGGTGCAATTTACATAGATCAAGGCTACGATGCTGCCGCAGGATTCATAACACGGACCCTCGTTGGTCGCACGGAAGAAATTGTGGAGGGGCGGCTCTGGCAGGACGCGAAGAGCAGGTTCCAAGAAAAAGCACAAGAACAAGAGAATACAACACCAGAGTATCGTGTTATCCGAGAAAGTGGGCCGGATCACGATAAGGAATTTGTTATCGGCGTATTTCTCGGTCGTGAGGAAGTTGCTCGCGGTGGCGGGAAGAGCAAACAAGAAGCCGAGCAGGCCGCCGCTGAGGCGGGGATAGAAAAGAAGGGCTGGCAGTAGTGTGTGTGGTATGCTGTATGTGCAGGCGATTTCCCAGACGATTGCCCGCAACCTCCCGTAAGTGACTCTCCCTGCTCCTTGCCCGCGCCTTCCGGCGCGGGTCTTTTTCTTTGGTACAATACGGACAATGTATTTAAAGAGTATCGAGCTTTCAGGTTTTAAATCATTCGCAAAAAAAGGCGAATTGGAATTCAGTGCGCCCATTACAGCTGTTGTGGGACCAAACGGGTCAGGCAAAAGTAATGTGGCGGAAGGGTTTCGCTTTGTGCTCGGCGAGCAGAGCATGAAGAGCATGCGAAGCAAAAGAGGCGAGGATTTGATATGGGGAGGGTCGCACTCAATCGCACGAATGAATCGCGGTTCGGTGAAAGTAGTGTTTGATAATACTAAACGACTCCTTGATGTCGATTTTGACGAAGTGTCTATTGAGCGCATTGTGCACCGTGACGGCGGCAATGAGTATCGCATCAATGGCTCGCCGGTGCGCCTCAAGGATGTGGTCGAGCTCCTCGCCGGCGCACACATAGGCGCTTCAGGGCATCACATCATCTCTCAAGGAGAGGCGGATAAGATTCTCAACGCAAACCTCCGAGAGCGGCGTGAAGCCGTTGAAGATGCTCTTGGACTTACGGTGTACCACTACAAATTGGCACAGAGCGAGCGGAAACTCGAGCGGACCAATGAAAACATATCCCAGGTGCAATCACTGCGTCGAGAGATAGCGCCGCATATTAAATTTTTAAGCAATCAGGTAAAGAAGCTCGAGAAAGCTCGCGAAATGCGCGAAGAGCTAAAGGGTAAACTCCGTGAATATTTAAAGCGAGAAGAAATATTTCTCACACTTTTTGAAAAGCGTATTAAAACCGAAAAGAACGAGCCAGTAAATGAATTGGCATCGCTCACGCGGGAACTTAGCACTGCTCGACGTGTGCTTGAGAGCAGTAGCGGTGAAGACGAAAAGAGCAAAGAAGTGCTTTCGATTGAGCGCGCCCTCTCCGAGGTACGCAATTCGCGTGATGCGTTATCGCGAGAGCTTGGACGCATCGAAGGGCAGCTCTCTTTTGCGAAACGGCATGCGGAGAAAGTTGCAATCTCCGCTGTTCCGTTTTCAGAACTCGAATCATTTATGGAAAGCGTCTCAGCGGAACTCTCTGAAGCGCAATCAGCGACAGAGATTACAACTGTCCGCTCGCTTCTTGTCCGTATTAAGGAGCGCGTCGCGGCATTCCTCTCTGAGAGACGAAGTGGAGGTGCAGGTGTTGAAGGTGACACAGAAGTCGCCGCGCTACAAGAGGAAAAGAGCGCGATTGAAGAAAAACTGGAGAGTCTTTCAAAAAAAGAAGGCGAGCTTTCAAAGACGTATTCAGAACTGAAAGAGGAAATTGAGGCAGGGAAAGACGAAGAGCGAGTGGCGGAGCGGGAAGTGTTTCGTATCACAACCCGCAAACAGGAGGTAGAGAGTGTACTGCGTGACCTCGAGCGGCAAGAATCAGAGCTTACGCGTCTCGTAGATGAGTTTAAGCGCGACAGGGAAGAGGGAGTCGTGCTTGTCGGCAGAGATATCCTCTCGTATACTGATGAACATATTTCAAATGAAAGCGTCGAGGCAGAGGATCGGCACATTCAGGAAGAGCGGCGGCGCGATATTGAGCGGCTAAAGATTCGCCTCGAGGAGTACTGCTCTGGTTCTGGGGAGGATGTAATGAAGGAGTATGAAGAGGCGACAGAGCGCGACGCGTTTTTAGTACGGGAAATTGAAGATTTAGAGAAATCGGCTGAGTCGCTGCAAGAACTTATCACGACGCTCACCGATGAACTCGAGACGCAGTTTAAAGACGGCATCGCAAAAATAAATTCAGAGTTCCAGCATTTTTTTGAAATCCTCTTTGGCGGGGGTACGGCGTCGCTTTCGGTCGTACGCGCCACCCCAAAGCGCCGACGCAGTGATGCAGCTATTTTAGAAGAAGTGCCAGAAGAAGAAAGCGAGACGGGTATTGATATCTCTATTTCCCTTCCTCGAAAAAAAGTGAAAGGTCTTGAAATGCTCTCCGGAGGCGAGCGAGCACTTACTTCAATTGCGCTTCTCTTTGCAATGAGTCAGGTGAATCCGCCACCGTTTCTTATTCTCGATGAGACTGACGCGGCGCTCGATGAGGCGAACTCCCGCAAATACGGGCAGATGATTCGCGAACTTGCAAAGAAAACCCAGCTCATCCTCATTACGCATAACCGCGAAACAATGAGCACCGCAGGCGTACTCTACGGTGTCACGATGGGGGCTGACGGGGTCAGCAAGTTGCTGTCAGTTAAGTTTGAGGAAGCCGTGAAAGTAGCCAAATAATCAACTCACACCCCGTGTGAGTTGATTATTTCAGAAGTGCAAATGAGAGGCGCTTGCTTTCGAGATCTGCGGCGATGAGTTTTACTCGCACGCTATCCCCGAGGGTGAACTCTTTCCCTTTCTTTTCGCCCGAGATGACATAGCCGCCGTCTTTCAGCGTGTAGTAGTCATCCATATCGGCAAAGCGGATGAGCCCTTCTGCTTTGCTTTCATTTTCCTCAACAAACATACCAAAGTCGGTTAGCCCTGAAATTGTCGCGTCAAATTCCTGCCCAATTTTTCCAAGCATGAACTTTACCTGCATGTACTTCGTGCTGTCGCGTTCTGCTTCAACAGCCTCTATCTCGCGTTGTGAGCTTTCAATAGCAAGGCGCTGGTAGCGGCGCAACTCGTCCTGCGGTATTGGCGAGCCGTCGAGGTGACTCCAGAGAATGCGATGTACCATAATATCTGGGTACCGGCGAATAGGCGAGGTGAAGTGCGTGTAGTGCTTGAAGGAGAGGGAAAAGTGTCCGATGTTCTTCGTTGAGTACACCGCCTTTGCCATAGAGCGAATGGTAGCAAGCTGAATAAGTTTCTCCTCGGGAGCGCCTTCAATCTGTTTTAAAAGACTGTTAATTGCTTCAGGCGTGACGCTGCCTTTCTTTGTTTCGAAGTCATAGCCCATAGCGCGTACAAAAACGCCGAGTTCGTCGATTTTCTCCTCCTTCGGAACATCATGGATTCGGTAGATAAAGAGAAGTTCTTTTTTACCCTTCCCGAGTTCGTGTATGTACTCGGCCACTGCTTTATTTGCAAGGAGCATAAAATCCTCAATAAGAAGGTTTGTATTGGTGCGTTCTTTTACGTAGACGCCGGTCGGATTTCCTTTCTCATCGAGGGTAAATTTCACCTCGTCCTGCTCAAATCCAATTGAGCCTTCCCGCCGCCGTTTTTCACGAAGCGCATAGGCAATTGTGTTTAGTGTCTTGAGTTCGTGTGCGTACGGCCCTTCGTTCGTGTTAAGCACGCTCTGTGCCTCTTCGTATGAGAAGCGCTTATTCGAGTGAATCACCGTGCGCCCAAACCACCGGGTTACCACTTCATGCTTTTCGTTGAAGGTGAAGACTGCCGCAAATGCGAGACGGTCTTCGCCCTCACGGAGGGAGCATATATCGTTACTAAGAATTTCAGGCAGCATGGGAATGGTGCGGTCAACAAGGTAAATTGAAGTGCCACGACGCTGTGCCTCTTCGTCGATAGCACTACCCGGCTCTACGTAGTGGGTAACGTCAGCGATATGGATGCCGACCTCGATGTTTCCGTTATCTAATTGTTTGAAAGAGAGCGCGTCGTCAAAATCTTTCGCATCTACCGGATCAATGGTTAGGGTCAGTGTGTCTCGAAAATCCCTTCGGCTTTCTATATCGTCTTTAGTAATGGCGCGCTTTTTTGCAAGCGCCTCTGCTTCTTGTGTCACGGATTCTGGAAAGCGAGTGTCAAAGTTGTGCTCGAGAACGATAGCCTCCATTTCGACATTGTGTTCGCCATGCCGTCCAATGACTCGGAGAATTTCACCTTCAGGGTATGCGTCTTGTGTCTCCCATGAAGTAATGCGGACATAGAGTTTGTCGCCTTCTTTCGCGCCGTCGATGTCGGCGATATGAATATCCGCATACATACGGTTGTCATCCGCGGAAAGGAAGTAGCCCTCTTTACGCTTTTCGAGGACTCCCACAAATGCGTCTTTTGAGCGAGAGAGGATGGCAGTTACCTCGCCCTGCACCCTCCCGTTCTTTTTTTGCGGCAAGAGACGGACCGACACCAAATCTTTATTGAGTGCTGTATTAAGGTTCTCTGTCGCAATCTCTATATCTTGTTCGTGCCCCTCAAAGGGCACATAGCCGGTGCCACGCGCGGTGACGCTTATTATTCCTTCAAACTCATTGGTCATTGCGGCACAGTATAGCATTTACGGTAGGATTTTACTGTGTTATTTTTTTAGGCGGGTACTCTCATGGTGAGATGCCCAGAGCATCGCGCTCTTTAATTGGATGGTGTTTGCGGAGGGATATTTTACGGAGACTGTGGTCTCTTATGCCTCATAGGCCGCGCCCACTGGACGCGGCCTCCCCATTTGTTGACCTTTTGCCAGAGTTCTGGTAGATTTGCCACCACACCTGTCCCGTAGTAATTTTTTGATTACATATATAGAAGAAGGTATAACGGGCAGTGTGGCACGCAAAGAAAAAGAATTAACGTAACTAATGTAAAGAATTTACTACTGGGATGTTGAAGATTCGCCTACAGCGCGTCGGACGAAAAAACGACCCTTCCTACCGGGTCGTCGTTGTTGATTCCAAGCAAGGGCCAAAGAGCGGCAAGTTCGTTGAGCTCCTCGGTTCATACTCACCAAAGGAGGACAGAGTAGTCGTTGACGGCGAGCGCGCAAAATATTGGATCGGGCAGGGAGCGCAGACATCGGATACTGTGCACAATATTCTAGTCAATGAAAAGGTTGTTGATGGTGCTAAGCGAAACCCGCTCCCAAAAAAATCCCCTATAGTACAAGAAAAAGAGGAAGGGCAGGCGCAGGGAGCAGAAACCGAAACAGCAGAAGCTGCTCCGGCATCGGGTGAGGCAACAGTGTCAGAAACACCGGAGACAGCTTCTGAAGATGCCCCAGCTTCAGAAGACACCGCACCAGAGGCGCCTGCTGATCCCTCGGTACAGGCAGAGGACGCGCCGGTAGAGGAAGAGAGTAAAGAGGCATAATATTGACCTGCGGTTTAAGTTGTGCGAAAGTTTTCATACGGCCATAGGGTCGAACCTGCCAAGGGCAGGCGCCGATTGTAGTTTGACGATTAGAAATTCAGTACGACTATTATGGAGCAGGATCAGGCATTTCTTGAGTATGTCGTGAAGGGCCTCGTAGATAATCCAGAGAAAGTCAGCATTGACCGTACTGTGGATGAAATGGGAGTCCTCCTGACACTCACAGTCGACCAGCAAGATATGGGCAAGATTATTGGCCGATCGGGTAATACCGCAAAGGCTATTCGAACCCTTCTTCGCGTCGTTGGCATGAAGAATGACGCACGAGTGAACCTCAAGATCAATGAGCCAGACGGCGGCTCTGGAGCCGCAGAACGGCCAAGCGAGGTAACGCGCAGCGTTGATGAGGCCATGGAGGGTCTCGACCTCTAGTTAACTTCCAAGCTTTTAAGCAACAAAATGCCCGGCCTCATAGGTCGGGCATTTTGCGGACTTGCCTTTGGGCTTAAAAGCTGAAAAGCTAATAACCTGAGTAGTATGATTCACTTTCACATAGTGACACTGTTCCCAGAGAGCATTGACGGGTATCTCAATTCGTCGATTCTTGGACGTGCGCAAAAGGATAAAAAAATTAAAATTAGTTTTTATAATCCGCGTGATTACACCAAAAACGCTCACAGGCGGGTTGATCAAAAGCCATACGGAGGAGGTCCCGGCATGGTGCTTGAAGCTGAGGCGGTGCTCAGGGCGGCACAGGCGGCAATTGGACGGAAGAAAGACGTATGCGTCGTGTTCTTTACCCCTGCCGGAAAGCAGTTTGATACTGACATGGCAAAAAGGTACGCACAAAAATACACGCACATTGTGTGTATTTGCGGGCACTATGAGGGCGTCGATGAACGGGTACGTGGCATTTTAAAGGCAACAGAGATTTCAATCGGCCCATTTGTATTGACCGGCGGCGAATTGCCGGCAGCAGTTTTAATTGATGCTGTTTCGCGCTTTATCCCGGGCGTGCTTGGTACATATGATTCTCTTGAGGGCGAACGTACGGCGAGCTCTGATGTGTACACTCGTCCGGAAGTGTTTGTGTGGAAAGGGAAAAAGTACCGCGTGCCGAAGGTGCTTCTCTCCGGCGACCACAAAAAAATAGAGGAGTGGAAAAAAAATCGTTGACGAGTGCGCGGCCAAGGAGTATGGTATTTTTGTAGGGTAACAACCCTGCATTTCTGTTAACAGGTCCGAGGGACGTACGGACCACATGCACTAGGGGGTGCAGTATGAGCCTCTCGAACTACAATTCGGTTCTCACGAATTTCCGGCACCGGGAGCGCCAAAAGGCGGAATCCTGCCAGAACCAGAACTCGGAGGATCGTAGCGACCGCGACAGTGCGGCGCAAGGGCTCGAAAAACCGGCCGAAGGGAAAACCGACGTGATGGATTTCCCCGGCAAAGGCCACTGAGGCCATATCATGCGAGGGAAGGGGCCGCCGAGGAATCGGCGGCCCTACTGTGTATGGTGTAATATGTCCACAACGGGTCGGCTTGACAAGGAAACAGCAATTATATACACTCTCCGTACATCTGAATGAATGAGTACTGGGGGCTTCTGAATTTTTTATTGCGTACAGCTTATTAGGGGGAAGTAGCAGATTGTTTTAATAAAAATAATGCTACTCCTGCACACAACGAGAAAGCTTTCTCGTTGTGTCACTGTGTTTTGCCCGCCACATGGCAAGTAAACAATTCGAACAAAAACATTTCGGCCGATACCAAGAGGCCCTCACGCCACTGCCCAATTTTATTGAAGCGCAGACGGATTCTTTCGCGTGGGCGATGAAAGACGGCATTAAGGAGATTTTCAAGGAATTTTCTCCTATTCGCGACTATTCAGAAAAGAAATTTGATCTCGAATTTACGAATTTTGAATTCGGGGCGCCAAAGTACGACGAGTACTACGCAAAGAAGATGATGCTTACGTACGAAGCGCCGCTTCGTACTGTGGCGCGTCTTAAAAATAAAACGACAGGTGATGTAAAAGAGCAGGAGATTTTCCTTGCCGATTTTCCGCAAATGACCGAGCACGGCACGTTCATCATTAACGGTGTCGAGCGCGTTATTGTGCCGCAGCTCGCGCGTTCTTTCGGCGTTTTCTTTACGACACACGAGCAAAAAGGAAAGACATACTTTGGCGCCAAAATTATCCCGATGCGCGGAGCGTGGGTTGAGCTTGAGTCTGAGGCAGACGGGTGTATCTATGTACGAATTGACCGCAAGCGGAAGTTCCCTGTCACGTCACTGCTCCGCATTTTGGGAGCTCGGTTTGATAAGGACATGTTTGACCTTTTCAAGAGCTTTCCAAATGGGAAAGAAATAATTGAAACGTGTCTTGAAAAGGATACCGCAACCAGCGTCGAGGAAGCGTATATAGAAATTCACAAGAAACTTCGCGACGGTGACTTGGCGACTGCTGAGAATGCGCGCGAGTACATTGATTCTATTTTCTCAACAGAGCGCTATGATCTCTCTCGAGTTGGTCGCCGCCACTTCAATATGCGCTTCGATATGTCGACTGATGAGAAGGAGTTGGAGCGACGCACGATTTCCCTCGATGACCTCGTGAAGATAGTCGGAAATATTATGACGCTTAACGCGACGCCGAATGCACAGCCGGATGATATCGATCATCTCGGCTTTCGCCGCGTTCGCTACGTCGGCGAGATGCTTCAGCAGAAGATTCGTGTCGGCATGAGCCGTATGAAGCGAAACATCCAAGACCGAATGTCGACTGTTGAAGCCGAAACGACACTGCCAATCTCATTTATTAATCCACGTCCGTTCCAGGCCGCCATCAAAGAATTCTTCACGACCAACCAGCTCTCGCAGTTTATGAGCCAGCAGAATATTCTCGCTGAGGTGGAGCACCTCCGCCGACTCTCGGCACTCGGGCCGGGAGGACTGACGCGAGAACGTGCAGGGTTTGAAGTGCGCGATGTGCACCCGAGCCACTACGGACGTCTCTGTCCGATTCATACGCCGGAAGGCCCGAACATCGGTCTTATCCTTAACCTCGCAGTCCACGCGCGCATTAATGAATTTGGCATCATAGAAACGCCGTACGCAAAAGTGGTTGATGGAAAAATGACAGGAGAGATTGAGTATCTCAATGCACTTGAAGAAGAGCGAGTAAAAATAGCGCACGCACTGGTGAAGCGCGATGAGAGTGGCGTGATTGAACACGAGTATGTTGAAGCGCGCGTAAAGGGAGAGCCAGGACTGGTGCATAAAAACGATATTAACTATATCGATGTTGCTAGTAATCAGGCATTTTCTATTGCAACCTCAATGATTCCGTTCCTTGATCACGATGACGCCAGCCGCGCATTGATGGGATCAAATATGCAGAAACAAGCGACGCCGTGTATCGTGCCAGAAGCACCGCTTGTGGCAACAGGCATTGAAGAGACAGTTGCGCGCGACTCCGGGCGGTTGGTGTACGCAAAAGAAGCGGGAGAGGTTACGTATGTTGATGCCCGTAAAGTGGTAGTAGCCGGCGCATCCGGCGAGCAGACGTACACACTCCACTCATTTTCGCGAACGAATGACATGTCAGCATTTCACCACCGGCCAGTCGTCTCACTGGGGCAAAAGGTGAAGAGAGGGGAGCTCCTTGCTGACAATTCATCAAGTGACCGCGGTCAGGTTGCGCTCGGGCAGAATGTCCGTGTCGCATTTATGTCGTGGTCAGGAGCAAACTATGAAGACGCCATCATTATATCTGAGCGTCTTGTGAAAGACAGTAAATTCACTTCTATTCATATTGAAGAATTTGAGTGCGTTGTTCGCGACACAAAACTTGGCCCTGAGGTAACCACGCACGATATTCCAAATGTCGGAGAAATGAAGCTCCGCAATCTTGATGAAGACGGTATTGTCCGCATTGGTGCTGAAGTGCGCTCCGGCGACATTCTCGTCGGAAAGGTAACGCCGAAAGGCGAGACGCAACTGACTCCTGAAGAGCGACTCCTCCGTTCTATTTTTGGCGAGAAAGCAAAAGATGTAAAAGATACCAGCCTGCGTATGGAAGGCGGAAAGCGCGGACGCGTCGTTGGCGTGAAGGTCTTTTCTCGTGAGAGTGGCGACCAGCTCGACTCAGGCATTATTAAGCGTATCCATATTGAAGTTGCGCAGCTTCGAAATGTCTCAGTTGGGGACAAGCTTGCGGGACGCCACGGAAACAAAGGAGTTATTTCAAAGGTGCTCCCAGAGGAAGACATGCCGTATACGGAAGACGGACAGCCAATCGACCTTATCCTTACTCCGCTTGGCGTACCGAGCCGTATGAACCTCGGACAGATTCTTGAATTTCACCTCGGTCTTGCGGCTAATTCGCTTGGCTACCAAGCTATTGTTCCTCCATTTGCCGGTGCGTCAGAGAAAGAGATCGAGGACGAGCTAGAGAAAGCAGGATTCCCACGAAACGGAAAAGTTAAACTCTACGACGGGCGAACTGGCGAGAAGTTCGATCAGGATGTCGCTGTCGGGTATATGTATATCCTTAAACTTCACCACATGGTTGAAGATAAGATCCACATGCGCTCAATCGGTCCGTACTCGCTTATTACTCAACAGCCGCTCGGTGGTAAGGCGCAAAATGGCGGCCAGCGATTCGGGGAAATGGAAGTCTGGGGACTCCTTGGCTATGGCGTGGCGTATACCCTCCGAGAGGTACTCACAATCAAATCAGATGATATCGTCGGCCGTTCCGCAGCCTTTGATTCAATTGTTCGCGGCGAGCGCATAAGCCACCCGCACACCCCGGCATCATTTAATGTTCTTCTAAAACACCTCCGAGGTCTCGCACTTGATGTGCGGCTGGAGCGTGCTGAGGACGAACTTGAACACTAGTAGTATGCAAAAACACGACGATCACACTATCCAAGACTTTGATGCGATAACACTAAAGCTCGCTTCTCCCGAGCGTATTATTGATTGGTCACACGGAGAGGTTACAAAACCTGAGACCATCAACTATCGAACACAACGTGCAGAGAAAAACGGCCTCTTTGATGAAAAAATCTTCGGTCCGGAGAAGGACTACGAGTGCTACTGCGGTAAGTACCGCGGTATCCGCTTTAAGGGGATAGTGTGCGACAAGTGCGGTGTCGAGGTAACGCGCTCAATTGTACGCCGCGAGCGGATGGGACACATTGAGCTTGCAACGCCAGTCTCGCACATCTGGTTCTTGCGCGGCATTCCGTCTCGTATCGCACTTATTCTCGGTCTTTCTGCAAGTGAGGTTGAGAAGGTTATTTACTTTGCGGGCTACATTATTACGAAAGTGCACGAGGATGAGCGCGCACGGCTCCTTAAGGAGCTCGACCAAGAATACAAGAGTAAGGTTGCGTCAGCGCAGGACTCCAAGACAAAAACGAAACTCAAAGAGCTGCTCACGGCAACGAAACAGGAAATCCAGAGCATTCAGGAAATGGCCGTTGTTGACGAGGTTTCCTATCACAAGTTTTCAATCAAATACGGAGGGCTCTTTGAAGCTGAAATTGGCGCTGAGGCTGTATACAATATTTTCAAAAACATTAACCTCGATACGCTCATTTCAAAACTCGAGGAGGCACGCGAGAGCGCCGGTGCTGTTGAGCGGGCAAAGCTCAATAAACGTCTCTCGCTCTTAAAAGGAATGCGCAAGGCGGGGGTTCGCCCCGAGTGGATGTTTATGGTTCGCATTCCGGTTATTCCGCCGGCGCTGCGTCCTATGGTTGCCCTTGAAGGAGGCCGTCACGCATCATCTGATGTAAACGACCTGTACCGCCGCGTCATCAACCGAAATAACCGACTGAAGAAACTGAAAGACATTAACGCGCCTGAAGTGATTCAGCGCAACGAAAAACGAATTCTCCAGGAAGCAGTTGACGCGCTCCTTGACAATTCAATCCGCCACGGCAATACGATGTTCTCGGCTATGAGCCAGAGCCAGCGTCGACCACTTAAATCGCTCTCTGACTACCTCAAAGGAAAACAGGGATACTTCCGAGGAAATCTTCTCGGTAAACGAGTCGATTACTCCGGCCGATCAGTTATTGTGGTTGGTCCGGACCTTGTGCTTGATCAGTGCGGTCTGCCAAAACACATGGCACTCGAACTTTTCCGTCCGTTTGTGATCGCGCAACTTCTTGAAAAAGAGCTCGCGTATAACATCCGCGGCGCCGGCCGCCTCATCGAAGAGGGAATTCCGGAAGTGTGGGCAATCCTTGAAGATGTCATTAAGGACAAGCACGTGCTTCTAAACCGTGCTCCAACGCTTCACCGTCAGGGTATCCAAGCGTTCCGACCGATTCTCATTGAAGGAAACGCTATCCAGTTGCACCCGCTTGTCTGTCAGGCATTCAATGCTGACTTCGATGGTGACCAAATGGCAGTCCACGTACCGCTTTCAGATGAAGCGCAGCACGAGGCACGCACGATTATGTCTGCAAATAAGAATGTGCTGAAGCCGGGAAGCGGCGAGGTGGTCACGAGCGCGCGACAAGACATTATTCTCGGCTGTTACTGGATGACAAAGATTGTTGAAGGGGAAAAGGGAGAGGGGAATTTTTACGCATCACCGAATGACGCGATCACCGCGTATGACTTCGATGCGGTCGGATTCCGAGCAAAAATCAAAGTGCTTCCGACAGATTCTCCGAAATACGCTGGATTTAACGGTGAAGCATTCGAGACTTCGATTGGGCGTCTCCTTTTTAACTCGGTACTCCCGCGTGACTTCGCGTACATCAACGACGAAATGACGAATAAGAAGATGAGCGCTCTCGTCGATGACCTCATTATTGCGTACGGCCTTGATGAACTCCCCGGAATTCTCAATCGAATAAAAGAATTTGGATTTACGTACGCGACGCGAGCAGGTATTACCTGGAGTCTCTCAGATGTCCGCATTCCTGAGGAAAAAGCACAGATTATCGAGGAAGCACAAAAGCGCGCACAGGAAATTCACAAGCAGTTCAACGACGGGCTCCTTTCACGGACTGAAAAGCGACGACTTTTGATTGAGTTGTGGCAGGGGACAAGTGGCGAGATTGAAAAGTACCTTAAGGGCGCGCTTGACCCGAATGGTCCGGTTGCAGATATGCTTCTCTCCGGCGCGCGCGGCTCGGTGCGGCAGCTCAACCAAATGGCCGGCATGAAAGGACTTGTCCAGAATACGAAGGGAGAGGCTATCGAATTCCCAATTATTGCTTCAATGAAGGAGGGTCTAACCCCCATTGAATACTTTGCGTCGACTCACGGCGCTCGAAAAGGTCTCACTGACACTGCGCTTCAAACCGCAAAAGCAGGGTACCTTACCCGGCGGCTCTTTGACGTTGCGCAGGATGTCATTATTACTGAGGCAAATTGCGGCACAAAAGAGGGTGTTGAAATTACTCGGTTTAGCGCATCCGGTATCGAGGTCTCATTTGCCCGAAGCATTAAAGGTCGCGTGGTCGCAGAGGATATAGTCGACAGTAACGGCAACACACTCTTTAAGAAGGGGCATTTGCTTTCAGGCGCAGACGCGAGCGTCGTTGAAGAGTCTGACGTAGAGAAGGTAATAGTCCGCTCACCAGTTACCTGCAAAACGCACTACGGCATCTGCCAGCAGTGCTATGGCGCTGACATTGCGACAAATGAACTCATTGACCTCGGTGAGGCAATCGGCACAGTTGCGGCGCAGGCAATTGGTGAGCCGGGAACACAGCTTACAATGCGTACATTCCATACCGGCGGTACCGCATCTGTTGGCGGTGATATTACACAAGGACTTCCTCGCGTTGAGGAAATCTTTGAGCGACGAATTCCAAAAAATGCCGCTGTCGTTGCTCGTGTTGACGGTGAAGTGTCGGAGATCCGCGATGAAGGGAAGGAGAAAATCATTATTCTTACTCCAGATGAAGCAAGTAAGACGGTAAAGAAAAAAGATACCGAGTATTCAGTTCACTTCCTACGCATGCCGCTGGTAAAGGTGGGCGAGAAAGTAGTAAAGGGGCAGTTCCTAACTGACGGATCGGCAAATCTAGAGGAGCTCTTTAAGTACGCAGGACGTGAAGCAACACAAGAGTACATCGTCAATGAAGTGAATCGCATCTACGAGTTGCAAGGTGTCACCATCGCGCGGAAACACATCGAAGTCATCATTCGGCAAATGTTCTCACGTCGACGCATTAAGCAGGCGGGCGACACTGAATTTACCGTCGGCGAGACAGCGAGTGAAGCAGATGTTGCAGATGAAAATGCGCGCGTAAAAGAAAGTGGCGGGACTCCAGCAGTTGTCGAACCGCTCATTCTCGGCATTATGGAAGTCTCGCTTTCGCGTAAGAGCTTCCTCTCTGCTGCGTCATTCCAGAACACCACCAGAGTACTCATTAATGCAGCTGTACGCGGCGGAGCAGACAACCTTCGAGGACTTAAGGAGAATGTTATTATCGGGCGACTCATTCCTGCAGGAACGGGCTTTGAAAATAGTCCAAAGTATACTCGTATTGCTGAACTTCAGGAGAGCTTTAACTCGCACGAGGAGGAGGACGAGCGTGCAAGCGAGTAGCTTGCGAGGAAGGCGTACGCACTTACAATACACACATGCGCAGCGCCGTCGAGCAAATTAAAGAGAAACTCTCAATAATTGATGTGGTTTCTTCGTACATAAAGCTTGAGAAGGCAGGCAAGTACCATAAGGCAAAATCACCTTTTTCAAATGAGAAAACTGCCTCATTTTATGTCTCGCCGGACAGGGGGCTCTTTTACTGTTTTTCCACTAATCAAGGGGGTGACATGTTCACCTTTGTTGAAAAACTTGAGGGGGTGGATTTTCAGGGGGCACTGCGCATTCTCGCTGACCGGGCAGGCGTAGTACTTGCGCATGAACCAGGGAGAAATAAGAACGAAAACGAAAAGCTCTACCAGATTGTTGCTGACGCGACAAAGCACTTTGAGAGTAACCTGAAAGGGAACGCAGAAGCGCTTGCATACCTCAAAAAAAGAGGATTAACAGAGAAGAGCATTACACTCTTTCGCATTGGATACGCAAGAAATGAGTGGCGCGACCTCTATGACGCCCTTAAAATTACGGGGCACAGTGATGCGTTGATTGAGAAAGCAGGACTCATAAAGAAAACTGAGAAGGGCTACTATGACCGTTTCCGAGGGCGTATAATCTTCCCGATCCGTGATTCAGCGGGACGTACTGTCGCATTTTCAGCACGGCATTTCGAAGGGTCCGAGGATTCAGCCAAGTACATTAATTCACCAGAAACACCGCTCTACCACAAATCCCGCATACTTTTCGGGTATGACAGCGCAAAATCAGCTATTGGGAAATACGATTTTTCGATTGTCGTTGAAGGGCAAATGGATGTACTGCTTAGCCAGCAGGCGGGATTTCTTAACACTGTTGCCATATCTGGGACGGCCCTTACAGAGGAACAGCTGACACTGCTCAAGCGCCTCTCAAACAATGTTGTCCTTGCGCTTGATGCTGATCGGGCTGGGGTTGCCTCGGCTGGCAAAAGTGCCGCACTTGCGCTCTCACTTGGCATGGATGTAAAAGTAGCACGGCTGCCTCTTGGGGTTGATCCGGCCGACCTCATTCTTACGGATAAAGAAGCGTGGCGGGCGGCACTCCGCGAAAGTGTGCACATTGTCGACTTTTATCTTGCATACCTTGCGGAACTTAACCTTGATGACCGGACATACAAGCGGCGAGTCGAAGAGTATGTGCTGCCATTCCTTGCGCGCATCACGAGTATGATAGATCGGGAACACTTTATTACCGTGGTGGCAAAGCGAATAGGTGTTCCAGAGGAGTCGGTGCGCACTGAAGTATCACGCATTGCCGCTCTTGGTGAGCGGGGCGTAGTGCCAAGAGACGACCAGTACAGAAATGCAAGGCCGGTCAGTCGCAGAAAACGTCTCGAGGAAGCGTTAATGGGCATACTGTTTTGGCAGGAATCGCTCAAAGACCCGCATATAAATATTGCAGAGCTCACAAAATCAATCGTGGGTATTACCGGGGAAGAGCGATTTAATAAGCTTAAAGATATACCGAATGAGGAATCACAAGAACTGTCATTTCGAGCGGAACTCTATATTCAGGACGAGGGGAAGATAGAGCGTGAGGTAGATGAGCTCCTGCGAGGGCTTGCAAAGGAATATATGAAAGCCCGCCGGCAGTGGGTAAATGAGGAGCATCGGAAAGCAGAGAGCAGCGGAGATAGTAAGCGAGCGCAGGCGCTTCAAAAGGAAAGCAGTGAATTGTCTAAACGAATTCAACAATTAGAAGAAAGTGAAGTAAAATAAAAGTATGGCACCAAAGAAAAAAACCACTACAAAGAGAAAGGTTACAAAACGCGCAATTAAGAAGAAGACGCCAAAAAAAACAGCAAGAAAGAATGTCACAAAGAGGAAAGGCGCAAAAAAATCTACAAAAAAGAAGACTCCACAAAAGAGCACCCGCAAGAGCACGCCAAAGAAGGCCTTAAAAAAGAAAGCGCCGAAGAAAGCCGCAACAAAAAAAGAAAAGGAGCGCAATGAAAAAGCGAGCCGTCTCTTGGCGCGCGGACGTGAGAGGGGGTACGTAACGTATGATGAAATTCTCCGCGAATTTCCAACCATTGAAGAGGATGTGCTGTTTCTCGAGGAAATGTACGACAAGATGAGCACTGCAAATATCGATGTGCTTGAAGGCGGCGGTATTCTTGAGGAGGCGGCCTCTGAGGAGCTTCTCGATAAACGCAATCTCTATAAGCGCGGAAGCGATTCAACCTACGACTCGATTCAAATGTACTTGCGGGAAATTGGACAGTACCCGCTCTTAACCGCGCTTGAAGAGCGTGAGTTGGCAAAGCGGATTACGGAAGGAGATGACGAGGCGCGAAATCTCCTTGCGCGCGCAAACCTGCGTCTCGTGGTTTCAATTGCAAAGAAGTACGTTGGGCGCTCTCCGGACCTTACTCTCCTTGACCTTATCCAAGAAGGGAACCTCGGACTCTTTAAAGCGGTTGATAAATTCGATTATACAAAAGGGTATAAATTCTCGACTTATGCGACGTGGTGGATTCGCCAGGCGATAACCCGCGCGCTTGCCGACCAGAGTCGCACCATTCGTATTCCGGTCCACATGGTTGAAACGATTGCCAAGTACAAGCAGGTAGTACGACGCCTCAGCCAAGACCTTGGACGGGATCCACTACCGGAGGAAATTGCAACGGAAATGGGAGTTGATGTCGAGAAGATCCACAATATTAAAAAAATTAATCAGGATACTGTTTCGCTTGAAAGTCCGGTTGGAAGCGACAGTGACGACGGACAATCAACACTCGGCGACTTTATTGCTGATGACCGCATACTCTCTCCCGACCAAGAGTCAGCACAGCGTATTCTGGCAGATCAAATAGGAGAGATTCTTCACGAACTCTCGCCAAAGGAGCGAAAAATTCTTGAAATGCGCCACGGTCTTGAGGATGGTATTTACCATACCCTTGAAGAAGTGGGGAAGGAATTTGGCGTTACGCGTGAACGAATCCGGCAAATCGAAGCAAAAGCACTTGAGAAAATCCGAACGCACGAACGCTCCCAACAATTGAAGAATTATTAAAAGTAAAAGAAAAAGGCCGGTGCGCGTGCGCACCGGCCTTTTGTACGTGGTCTTGATCGTCTAGATGCCGCAGCCGACCGGCCCGACGATGAGGGAGTAGCCCTCGGTCCCCGGGATGGGGAACTCGGAGGCGAGTCCCTCCTCGATAGCGTTCTCGAGGCTCGCCGTCCGCTCGGACGGCGAGAAGGGACGCATCATCCGGCAGTCACGCCGTATGATGGGGGTGGGAGTGAAGTCCCACCCCACGGCAAGCCGCATTCGCGGCTTGCCCTTGTGCTTTTCCGTGACGACCCGAACTTGGGCTCCCACGGCACCTCCGAGCGGGAGCTGTCGCTCGGCATTGAGGAGCACCTTGATGCTTCTCTTGCCGTCGACCGGCACCTGCCACTCGAAGCGGTGGAAGTGATTGCTCACTTCCGCCTCCCGCGGGATCGTGATCCACACGAGCCCGTCGACGAGCTCGATACTCGGGCGCTCCGACGCCTCCTTAACCGCGGTTGGCGCGAGATTGGCGGGCTGGATGGCCTGCACGAGCTCGCTGAACTCCTCAGCGGCCGTGCCTCTCAGTTCGCCTTCGCGGCCGGCATCGTCGAGGTCCACAGGTTTTTTGGCCGCCTTCATCGGCGTCTTGCGGCGCACCTTCCGTTCCGGCTTCTCGGCCGCCTTCGCGGTCGTTTTTCCGGCCTTGGTCGATTTCGGCACCTTGGCGCCGCTTGCCTTCTTCGTACAGGGCGAAAGAAGGGCATTGGGGCTGACGCCAGCGGCGTCCAGGAGGTTCACGGTAGCAGGTTTGTGATGCGTCTCAGTCGTCATTTTTCCCTCACTCTAGAAAAGTTGTACGGTACGTAAAAACCATAGGAATAACCTACGGAAAACTGCTCTAATGCTAGCATAAATATCTGTGTATGTCAATAGTAACCATATGTCGTGAAAGGGGAGATGGTATAGTGGTGGTATGAAAAACGCCTCTCTCATTTCGTACTGGAGTTACTCATCACTAATGGCTTTCTTGCGCAATCCGATTATTTGGTACAAGCACTATGTTGAGCAGGTCCGTGATACGCCGTCGAGCCCGTCTGCTATTGTAGGACGTGCCGGACATCTGGCACTTGAGCATTTCTACAATGGTGTTGAGAGAGACGAGGCGCGAGCATTGGGGCTTTTGTATATTAAAAATGTTGCTGATTTTGAAATTAATTTCGGCAAAGCAACAAGTACTCTGGCACGAAAAAAGAAACGGGAGCGCATGGAGCGTGAGTATACGCAGGCAATGGACTTTTATTTTGCTCGTCCGCCGCGCCACTTTGTTGTGGGAGTTGAGGTGGCACACACTGCCACTGTTGAAGGACTTCCGCTACCAGTAAAGGCAATTTCTGACCTTGTTGTGAAGTCGCGAGTTGAGAAGGGAGCGCTTGATATTGTTGACCATAAATTTGTCGATTCATTTAGCTCGCTTAAGGGGCAAAAGACGCTCTTTACTATTCAAGCGATATTCAATTACTACACTGTCCGCGACCTTTACAAACAGCCAATCCGGCGTTTTATTGTGCAAGAGTGCAAAAAAAGAAAGAATGCTGACGGAAAGTCGCAGTTGCGCCGATATGCTATTGATTTTAAAGAGTGTGAAGAAGAATTTGCACTTTTCCATCGGCTCATACGCGACGCCACCGAGGAGATTAGCCGCCCACGGCGGTATCTGCCCAATCCGTCAGATATGTTTGACGGGGAGAACTCTGTCGATATTTATCGTCTTGAGCTCCTGTAAATGCAATCGACCCAATCATATGATTGGGTCGATATGTCACAGCCAAAAATGGCTCAACCGAGGATTTATTGCGTCACTGCTGGGATTCCTACTTCCGAGTCTGGAGCAAGGATTGAGTCGATAACATTCTTCATTGCGGCAAATGGCTGGGCTCCTTCAAGCACCACTTGCTGGTCACCGACAATAATTACATTATGCGGCGTGCCGCGGCCACCGGCAGAGAATGCCTCAGCCACGTCCTCATCAACCGCATTTTTTGCGTCACTACCTTCCATACAGGCATTAAATGCGTCCACCGAGAGTCCGATTTGGGCAGCGATCTCCGGAAGTTTTGAGAGGTCGAGTCCGTTATTCGATGGCGTTATTTCATAGATGCGATCTGCATATTTCCAGAACGCCTCATTCCCGCCAAGCTGTGCCGCGCACTCTGAAGCCTGTGCCTCGCGAGGCGCTTTTGAGTGAAGCTGCGCAAGAGGGAATTGGCGAAATACCCACGCGACGTCTCCTGTCGGTCCATACACGTCAATAACCTGATGCATGGTTTCGTGGAATGATTTACAGAATGGGCATTCAAAATCTGAGTACTCAACAATCACAATGCGCGCATTCGGATTACCAAGAATGTGGTCGTCTGGTTGCACGCTCCGCACCAGTGCGGTTTGACCGTCCGTAGTGGTTGTCGGTGTGTCGGTACGGTTGCTGGTAAAGTAAAGCGCAGTTGCGATAAGCACTCCTGCGACAACGATGGCAATGGGTAGTGTGTACTTGCTTTTTTGTGGCATGCTCCTCTGTTAGGTGCTAATGTGTGCACATTCTACCATGGATTTTCTATCTGCAATCATTCTTGGGACAGTCCAGGGTTTGACCGAATTCCTCCCCATTTCTTCATCAGGACACCTCGTTTTGGCTCGGCTCTGGCTTCCCGCGACCCCGTATGACCTTGCATTCGATGCGCTCCTTCATTTTGCAACTGCGGCGGCAATTATTATCTATTTCAGAACTGATTTCTGGCGACTACTGCAGTCATCGTGGAATCTTCTGCAGAGACGAGAGGTTGCGCGCCTCCAGAGAGCGTACATCTACGCGCTCATCCTTGGAACCATTCCAGCGGTACTGCTCGGTCTTTTGCTTGAAAGGGAAATGGAAACGATTTTCCGAAACCCTGCGCTCGTCGCGGGGACGCTTATTGCCGGGTCGGCGGTTATGTACAGTGCAGAGCGGTTTGCCAGAAAGGAGCAGGAGCTTTCTGCAAAAAGTGGTTTTCGTATTGGGCTTTTCCAGTCGCTTGCACTCATTCCGGGAATGAGTCGCTCAGGTATGGCAATCTCAGGCGGTTTATTTTTCGGGCTCTCGCGGGAAGAAGCGGCACGTTTTGCCTTTATGCTCGGAGCACCACTCCTTATCGGCGCAGGAGCCAAAAAAGCACTTGATTTGTTTTGGGGCGGAGCACTTTTTGCGGAGTTTCTGCCGATTGCACTTGGCATGAGTGCCGCGTTTATCACCGGTCTTTTTGCTATCCACTTCCTCCTGCGCTTTTTGCGCACCAACACTCTCGGTATTTTTATTCTCTATCGGCTCGCCCTTGCGGCAGTCGTCCTTCTTATTCTTTAAAAGGGCAGTGTGTGCGTCATTTTGCTGTCACCTCCTGTCTCCCAGTGTGAGGTATCAAGCGGTATCTCTTGGACTTTATCCCAGTCTTTAAACTTTAAGTGACCGTGCTTTAGCGCATACTCGTACAGGTCTTTCGTAATTCGCACATCATCAAGACAGTACTGCTTTACTTTCTCTACTTCGCCATTTCGCCACCACTTCAATGCTTCAAGGCCGTGGCCGCTCTTATTCACACCAAGTGTCGCTTCAGCTACCGAGTCGAGCTTCAATCGTCGTCCGAGTGAATTCTTGATTTCGCGAAGCAAATCGACGCTCTTAATACGTGTTAAATCACCGGTGTAGTACTTGTTGAGAAGCGGCACGTCGAAGTGGTCAGAATTGTAGCCGACAAGCACGTCTGCACTCTCAAGCACCGGCCACAGATCTGGGAGTTCATCAAGAAGGTACGCTCGGTACGAGTCGGTTTTCGAGTCATAGACCCCCACGACAGAGATATCAAGCGCCGAGGGGTCGAATGACCCGACATCGCTAAACTCATTTGAGGTCTCAATATCAAAAACAATAGTGCGCATAAAAACGTGGCTTTGTTAAGAGAAAATGGCGGTGGCGATTTCTTTGAGTCCCACTTCTTTTTCCTCTCCGCTTGCAAGGTGTTTTAAAGAAAAGGTACCGCTTTCTGCCTCATCTTTTCCAATACACATAACGAATGGAATTTTCTTTTTGTCGGCTAACTTTATCTGCTCGCCGACTTTTTTATCCAACAGATTTACCTCGACATTAAGACCTTCGCTGCGAAGCTCTCTCGCGACTTCCTCGATGTACTCCGCAACGTCGTCGCTTGCGGAGCAAAGGTAGAGATCAGTTGACGAGGAGTACTCAGGCAGGAGGTTGTGCGTTTCAAGAAAGTCGCGCACGGTCACGTCACCCATACCGAAACCGACCGCCGGCAAGGGTTCAGTATCAAAAAGTGAAGTGAGGTTGTCGTACCTCCCCCCGCCGAACAGAGAGCGGTTATTCTCGCTGGCAGTGTCAAAAACTTCAAAAACAATACCGGTGTAGTAGTCAAAGCCCCGCACAATAGAGGTGTCTATAGACACATTGTGGATGCCGCGCTCATTGAGGGTAGAGAGGAGGGACTCGAGTGCCGTGCTTGAGCTTGCGCGAGAGAGGCGGTCATCAAGCTCGCGTGCCCTCTCGCCGAGCACTTCAGTGAGGGCATTCATAAAGTTTTCGGTTTTTGCCCGCTTATCAAGGAGGCGCATCACAGTGGCCTTCTCGTCACCCGTAACTGAAAGCTCCGTAAAAATAGATTCAAGGAGCGCTCGGTCGCTTATTCGTATTTCGAAATCTTCACTTGTTGCGCCGAATGCATGCATGAGCGCTGAGGCGAGTGAAATAATTTCAGCTTCTGCAGTAACTTCAGTGACGCCAAATATATCGCAATTTAACTGCCAGTGCTCTCGCAACCGTCCGCGTTGCGGGCGCTCGTAGCGAAATACATTCGGCACTGAGTACCACCGAAGCGGGAAAGCAAGTTCCCGGCGTTTCGCGGCAAGCATGCGAGCAACAGTTGGTGTCATCTCGGGGCGCAGAGTCACTTGCCGCTTGCCTCGGTCAGTAAATGTGTATGTCTGCTCATTGACGATTTCCTCATTCGCCGCACCTTTTGAGCTGTACAGTTCAGAGGGTTCGAGGATGGACGCCGAGTATTCACTGTAGCCGAAACTCTCCGCAACCGCGGCCATCGTCTCACGTATGTAGTTGTGCACAAACTGCTCCTCTGGGTAAAAGTCGCGCACCCCTTTGTATGGTTCTGTGGAAAGCTTTTCGCTCATTGGCAGTACTATACCAGAAAAATCAGGCGCGCGTCTGTCTGGCACGGGTAATCGAATCTTCAGTAATTGCGTCTACTTTCTCGAGAATTTTCTGTTTTACCTTCTCAGGATTCGGGATATTGCGCGCGATAAATTCGGATTCTTCGCCGGCTGTTTGGACATGAATGTTCCCGAAGTTTAGCATGGTGGCGATAAAGCCGTGGATCTCATACGTCACATCCTGGACTCGCTCCATTCGCAGCGTCGCAACTTCCCGGCTAAAGAACGTTCGTTGGTCAATGTCTATGATGCGTCTGTCGGTAATTATCCAAATATCAAGATAGTAATTTGTCCAAATACCTGCGAGCTTCATAAACAGGAGGAGCGACCAGAGCGAGACGAGAAATGCAGCGGTCGTTGCCGGAATTTCAGGGAGAGAGGTGCGGAAACCGTTCGTATATATTGTCGGGAATACTTCAATAAAAATAAAAGGGAGAATGTATACAATACACGGCAAAAGAGAGTCGCGCAGGAGTATAAACCAGTGCTTGCGGCACCGCAGGAGCACCTCCTCATTTTCTTGCAGGTGTATCATACGGCGGTGAGATTTACTGTCGCAATCAAGAGAGTGAATATGAGTGGCAGACTTACCCCGAAGTACACAAAAGTGGCGATAAGCGAGCCGGACGCGCTCATGCTATAGCGTACCCAGTGGTAGAGCAGTATGGCGGAGTAAATGGCATAAAAAAGGATCACTGCAAAAAAGACGTACCAGAGTGCTTCTATACTCAGAGAAAATGCCGCGAGAAATGCTTCCATACGCATATTTTCACACACTTTTCTACTTGTGAGAAGGAGTGAAAGGGCAAAACGAAAGGGCGAGCCGTGCTCGCCCCTCAAAAAAATTATTCCGTCACGCGCGGTGGAGAAAGGCTCTCCAAAAGCGGAGCATCGGCCCAGCCTCCACGCGAGCCACGGTATGTGACCTTCTCACCGTCTGCCCGTTCGCAGTGGGCGAGAAAGCCGGCGTACGGATCAAGCGACCAGTTGTTCTCCTCGGCCTTTTTGACAACAACTTCTCGGGCCTCGAGCAGCTCTTCGTCGGTAAGCTCGGTTCTCGAGAGTAATTCGCCGTAAGCGGCAAATTCGATTTCACTGCCGGAACAGAGTGACTCGATGATATCGAGCACGGAGTGTGGAAACGGTTTGGACACAGGTACCTCCCTCGATTACTACCTTTGACGATAGTAGCACGGAAGAAGTACTGGTCAACTTCCTGCTATACTGCACCGTATGCCACATACTGGACCGCAGTATTGCGAGACGCCGCTTACGGGAGTGTATTCATTTCCTGTGGAATTCATAAATACTATTTCAAATTTTCCGACAATGTTCCTCGGCCTCTTGGCGCTTTACATTGTTTGGCGCACGTCCCCACGCGCGTGGGAGCTTTGGATCCTCTCTTTCCTTCTCTTAGCTACCGGCATTGGCAGTACGCTCTGGCACGGGCTTCGTAGCGGCTGGGCGCTGTCTTTTGATGTATTTCCTGGGGTGCTTTTCCTGCTCTTTCTCGTGTTCTGTTGGGGTGCGCTCGTTTCGGGGCGGCTCATCGGCTTCTTGGCGCCACTCATTCTTCTCGGCATTCAGGCTTTTGCATTTTCATCCCTCTCATTTACTGGCACAGTCTCTCCATTCGTCGTCCTCTACGGCTCTATTCTTTTCTTTAGCATTCTTCTCTTGTGGGGTACGTTGCGGAAGTACGGGAAGCGCGCCGCTGTAATTGGTCTTTGCGCCGTCACGCTTGCACTTTTCGCAGCGGCGATGCGTACGATTGATTTTCTGGTGTGCCAGTATGTGCCATTTGGTACGCATCTTCTGTGGCACATTACTCTTGGAGCCTCAGCATTTACTGCTATTATGCTTATCGTGCACATAAAGCGATTTCAGAATAATGAAAAAATTCCGGAAGGAGCATAAAGGATTGCACACAAAGCGCTCACAACCACCCGCTGGTCTCGGGCTTTTTACGAGTGTACCAATCAAAAAAGACGCATTCGTTATTGAGTACGGCGGCGAGCGTATTACGACAGAAGAAGCAGATGAACGAGGCACAAAGTACCTTTTCGATATAGATAAAAAGTGGACGATAGACGGTGCACCGCGCTACAACAAGGCGCGCTACATTAACCATTCCTGCAAACCCAATTGCGAGGCAGAGATAGACGGCAGGCGGGTCTTTATCTACGCGAAACGAACGATTGAAGCGGGGGAGGAGCTCTCGTATGATTACGGGAAGGAATACTGTAAGGAGTACGTCTTTCCGCACTGCAGTTGCGGGCACTGTGACGGGAAGGGAAAGCTTAAAAAACGAAAACAGAAGACAAAAACAAAAACCAAAAAACAAAAGTAAAAATGAATTGAGCTGATTCTACGGTGACTCGGGTGGTTAAAGAAAACGGCCGTCTCATGCGAGACGGCCGCCAATGCCACACGGGGTCAGAATTGCCGTGCGGTGCATCCGGAAAGCAGGAAACTGCAGTAGCCGTTGCGCTGCCGGCAGGACCAGTACGCGGCGCTTTTGGCCGAGTTGTGGTAAGCGCGGGTAGCCCATCCGTAACCATTTCCGGAGACGTACACCGCCCCGCACGCATTGCGGAAGTGAATGACGATGCAGCTCCCAGAACAGCGGTAGTTGGCCGCATTGCGGGCACTCCACATGTTGGGGTAGTTGAGCGCCCGTCCCCACGAATGCGTGTAGCGGTTAAACGCGATTGCGCCCCAGCAGTTGGGACGGTAGCAGTCGGCACGCGCCGGTGTTGCGGTTGCTGTCAGGGTGGAGAGAACGATTGCCATGGCGCCAATCGCTCCAAAGAATAGCTTCCGAATGGTCACGATTTCCTCCTCTTTCGTGAGACCACAGCAATTAAAACAATCCCCAGTTTTATGTCAAGACCAAAAAGAAACACCCGGCCTTTTAGGCCGGGTGTTTCTTTTCATTCTCGCTATGCCTTACGCTTCAGCACGAGAGACGTTCTGTGCTTGAGGGCCTTTGTCGCTCTCAGCAATCTCGAAAGTAACAGCGTCACCTTCGTGCAGTTCGTCAAATCGTACATTCTGAAGCTCATTTGCGTGAAAGAAGAGATCCTTGTCTCCTCCTTCTGGAGTGATGAAGCCGTACCCACGGTCAGTGAGTCGTGCAATCTTTCCTTGAGTCATTGTGTCGAATTGCTTTTCAATAAAATCAAAGCGTCAGGAAGGATACGACCTCATCCACGCGTCTTTGATACTCGTGTACCCTAACACAATCGCCCCTATTGTGTCAAGGTGGTGTGCTTAAACCTCGTCCTGAACAGGCTGAGGATTCTCTGCTTTCTTCGTGCTCTTTCTTTGCCACGCTGTGCAAGCAATGAGTATGTAGAAGACTAATCCGTACACACACGTTGGGAAGAAGAGGCTGTAGCGAATACCCTCAGTAATCATTGGAGTGACTTCGATCGCGCTAAAGTACCCAGAGAAGAGAATACCAATACCCGCGATAATAACGATACACTTTAGAAGGTTTTGTGAGGCGCGCGCACCGTTCATAAGGGTAATGAAAGAGAGGATAAAAAGCGTAAAAAACAGTGCAAAGCCGTAGTAGCACGTAGGATAGCCAAGGAAATATGAGCACCCCGAGTCAATGACACACCGGGAAGAGATTAACTTGCCAATAGAGAGGTAGCCTGCAAAAAGGGTTCCGGCAAGAGAGAAAAGAAACAATGCGATGCCTTGCTTTGTGTACATAAATAGTCCTACGCTATAGGTTTTACTTACAATAGTGAGAGTATATCACTCGACACGAGGCCTCTCTATTGGTAGGGTCGATACAGACCATCAATAGAGGAGGAGATGATGCGTCGAATCGTACTTTTTGTTGCAGCAATTTTCCTTTTTGTGCTCTTCCCACAGATTGTGATTGCCGATTCTTGGGATTATACGATTCGCGTGCACTATGAGGGGCCGGAGGGTTTCCTCACACTTCATGACAGCGATGGGCAGCAAGTTGCCCGCTATCCGGTGGCGCTTCCGTACTATATGCCAAGCTACTTACCGGCCGTGGGGCGCGTTGTGCGCACACTGTACCGGCCGACGTGGGTGCCAACTGCCAATATCTGCCGGCGCACCGGCCACTGCAGAGCAGTGCCGCCTGGGCCGGCAAATCCGCTCGGAGTCGGTTTCTTCGTTCTCCGGTTCTCGGGACGTGGGGATAATATGGTTGGCATCCATGGCACCAATCAGCCAAGCAAGATTGGCAAACGTGTCTCCTCTGGGTGTATTCGCATGCACAATGCGGACTGGAAAAAACTGGAGGCACGAATTCGCGGATCACGAATTCGTGTGATTCTCGGGAAGTTCCCCCGAAGTGATACTGTGGCGAATAATTCATAAAAAACGGCGACCCTAAGGGGTCGCCGTATTACTTATGCGTGTCTGGCAAGCGGATTCTTACTCTCTCGCAGAAATGCTGCACCTTCAGGCGAGATGGGGTGAAATGCCTTGCCTCGCATCTGCCCGAGGGTACTGCCATTGTGGAGTACATCACCGAAACCCTTAACACAACCGTACACTTCGCGCGCAACTACCACTGTGCTGTGCGCCGGTTTCGTGATGCCAGTACTTGAAAAGACGCAGGAATTGCAATCGCACGGGTGCCCCGCGCAAGGGGAAACGCTCATTTTTCACTCCCTAATTAACCTCGGGCAACTGTAGTTGAGAAATGTATCGAGGTCAATGTTTATAAATAACTACCACAAGTTTCCTAAAAAGGTACGATTAACAAAGAGCTGAGATTGAAGGAGGAATGAGATGAAGCGGATTCTCAGTGCGTGCGCTATTGTTGCTGGCTTGCTTGTTTTTGCTCCAGTGACAGCCACTCCGGCTAATGCCGGCTACTACATGCGGTGCTACAACACCTACCACAGCTACTACGGGTGGGTACGCCGGTGTTACCGGCGCTGGCACGGGTATCGCTACCGCAACGACGAGTACAACCCAGCACTCGACATGTTCCTGCGTGTCGTGCCAGGTATCATTCAGCAATACCAATGGCAGAATCGCCGCCGTCACTATTGGCGACATCATCACAGGCGTGGTCGGCATCACCGCCGGCACCGATAAAAAAAGAGGCGCCTTTTCAGAAGGCGCCTCCATGCATTCTTGCCGCGGAAATTTTTACCCGCGCTCCTTTAGGAGATTTCTAAAATTCTTCAAATGCCGGAATAAGTCGTATGGTTACTGATTCTGAAACCGTACCACCGTCGGTTGAGCAGGAAAGCGTATACGTGCTCTCTTGAGTCACTGAGCCAGTACCTTGACTGCCAGAGGTTCCAGATGCACTGAAATTCGGACCAGTTACCGAACAACTGTTTACTTCAGTCGCTTCCCAGACAATAGTCGATGTGTCACCGAAGCGTACTTGTACTGGAGTTGCAGTAATTGAGAGGTCGGGATTAAGAACTGTGACACTCTCTGACGCTTGTCCGCCATTTGAGCACTGAACAGTGTATGTGGTGCTAGTGTTTGGTGTGAGATTTACTGAGCCAGAGGTGGCGCCACCGGTTGAAAAGTTTACCCCGGCGCTTGATGTGGAGCTATCACACTGCCACGAGCACGTGATGGCCGCGCCTTCGTTTATAGCGTCAGGGGAGCAGTTAAATGTTGGAGGTGTACACAAATCACCAGTATGTGGAGAGCCGCACGAAGCAGGAATAACATATCCATCTCCGTGTGGAGACGTGGCCGCGACACCAACTTCAACAGACGTTTGTCCCGCTTCACGCATGCTACCTGTAGTGCCCGTGTCAATTGCAACTGATAGAGCTATGACAAGCGCACCAAGTGCGAATAGAGTCATTAATGGTCGTAATGCCATGACAATGTTAGTATAACGGATTAAGGTTGCCTGACAGTTAGGAGGTGGTGATAAGTAAATCGATATTTTTCTCAATAGTTCGACGCATTTCTTCCAACCCGCGCTCGGCAATTGCTGGGTCGTTACCTGGATTTACCCGGGACCATTCCTCTGGCGTAGTAGTAACAATAGCAGAAAGTGCGGCTTCAAAACTATCTCTTGCTGCCGCTTTATTGCCTAAATTCATTTCAGCAACTCCATACGTTGTTAAGAGCCAGGGATTATTTGGTGCAATACGAAGTCCGTACACTGCTTCTTCCCGCATTTGCTCAAAGTTTCCCAGCTGAAAGTAAATCCATGCTATATCATTGTACGCACCCCAGTTTCGCTCTCGTTTAGAGAGGTAGTGGCGGAAGTCTTGTTCGGCTTGCTCAGGCTGGCCCATATAGCCAAGAATAAGGCCTCGAACGTAATAAGAGGATATGCTCGATTCGCCATGTAATTCAATCTGTACGTTTATCTCTGCAAGTGCCTTGTCAAAATTGCCACGCAAGAAAAAGATGCGCGCGAGTTGGTGGTGGGCATGTGGATGTGTTGGATCGAGAGATAGCGTACGGGCAAAATACTTAGCTGCCGCATCTGGCCTATATGGGCCGGCCGGGTTCTCAAAGTAATAGTCGCCAATTTCAAAAGCTCGCGCAGCATTCGTATCAATCATGAAAGCGAGGCGAGGTGTGTGGAGGTAATGAAGGGCAATTGTCGCAGCGTGCCCGGGAGCTGTGTACAGAAAAACACATACAGCAATAAAGAGCGCGAATGCGATTCCTGCGTATCGCGGTAAGAGGAGCGAAATTTGATTACTCACATCTGTCATTTTACCAAAGCCATTTCTGTGCTTCAATATAGGTAATGAAACTCCTAAGAGACACACCTCGATTTCTTTTACTCGGCGGTGCGCTTATTGTTGTTTCAGTTATTGCCCTGGGGCAGAAACTTTTTAAGGATGGTGAACATCCGCGATTCATTGAGGAAGCGCATGCCGATGTTCCATACAATCAAAGTTCCTATTACTCACAAGGCAACTACTACTCACAAGGCAACTACTACTCTCAAAATAATTACTATTCTCAAGGATGGTACGGATGGTACGGGTGGGGTGGCGACGGCGACGGTGGTGGTGGCGACGGTAGCGGCGACGGCGACAGTTAGCTCACTCTCCTGATCCTCTGGTTCTTTTTTAAGCGGTAGACTATCATACCGGTAATGGTGTATGTCTTTGGTCGCCGAGGTACTGCTGTTCGGCAACACATCTTAACGTTTTACGCAGCATGCGCCGTGCTCTCTCGTGGCGCTGAATATGGGTATGAAGTAACTGAAACTCGTCGCTTCGAGCAGGATTTCTCTGCATTTTTGCGCGCCCCTGTACTTGGTGTTGGTGGTGGTAGTGATGCAATAGAACTATCACTTAAAGTACTCGGTGTAGGGCGTGGTGATGAGGTTATCGTGCCGGCATTTGGATGCATGGCACTCGTTGCTCCAATTGTATGGCTCGGTGCAACTCCCATTTTTATTGATGTGCAATCAGATGATCTGTCACTTGACCCTCATCAGCTTCAGAGAGCAATTACAAAACACACACGTGCCATACTTATCGCGCACCTCTTTGGCCAACCCTCGCGTGAAATAGAACGCGTAGTACATATTGCCCGAGCGCATAAGGTGCCGGTAATCGAAGATGCTGCCCAAGCACTCGGTGCTTCGATTGACAGTTCTGGCAGTCAACGCCCGGTTGGTACTATTGGCGATTTTGGGTGCTTTAGTTTTTCAGGAACGAAACTCCTCTCAAGCCCAGGAGCAGCCGGCGCTCTTTTTGTGCGCGATCCTTCACAGCGGGATTTGGCGGCTCGCTTGCGGAAGTATGGTTCGTCACGTCTGTTTTACGAGTATCCACATGTCGGGACAAATGGGAAGCTCGATGAGTTGCACGCTGCGATTCTTCACGCCAAACTCCCATTCTTACCCTTCTGGTTGTCGTATCGCCGCACTCTTGCCAGTTGCTACACTGACAGACTCCGAGACATCAAAGAAATTACTCTACCGACTGAAGCTGAAGGAACTGTGCGGAGCTGGTACCGATATACTGTGCAGGCGGCGGAGCGTGACGCACTGCTAACCCATCTTAAGAGGGAGTTTACTCATATACCGAGACTACAGCCAGTTGTGCACTATCCAATTCCATTGCCATATTTCGAGGCTTTTGGTGGTCATTGGGACGCGGGAAGTTTTCCAGTTGCAGAGAATGCCACAGAAAGTATTCTCTCGCTCCCACTTTTTGACTCGATGTCATTGCGGGATGTCAGTAGGGTGGCGGGTGCTATTCGGTCATTTTACGGCAGGCGTGATTGACGCAGTCGCGTTGCGGTACTAGTATTCGCCCAGAGAAGTGATTAAAAGGAGACAGTTCGATGCTCTTGGGTCGTATCTCTGCGAATCAGGCAGAAGAGGCCTTAGCTTTCTACGCTCAGAACGCTGGCGGTCTATTGCTGTACCCGCGTACTGTTGTAGAGTTGTGCGACCATCTTGAAAAGAAAATGGTGCTTTCCAGCATTCGTGATACGGACGGTCTCGTCGCGCTCGGATGGATTTCCCATTTTTCAGATTTCGTGTACCTGACGATTGAAGACGAGCACCTCCAGATTCATAATGATGGACCGTATACCGGAACTGGCGGGTGGTGCATCCATTCCAAGTATCGCGGCTCTGGTGTACTGAAGCAGTTGGCTGGACTTATTCTCCGTGAGTGGGACACATTCGAATCATCTGCAACACTCCGTGGCCTCTGGGCGCGTATGGCAGGAATCAAAGACGCCGATGGTAACCCACTTTTTTGGAATCGCGTTGGTGCTGAAGTAACTGGAGTTCCGTACGCAGCACTTTTAGAGAACCCGTTCGGAACAATGGAGCGTACAATCTGGAAGAAATGGCCACGTGAACCAATCCCACTTTCTAGATTGCCTCAGGCTGTCATAACAGAAACGCGCGGGCGCGCGTTTCCGCCTCTGCGTAAACCATTCGAGCTTTTCCTCCAGTGGGGAATAATTGAAGAAACACATCGGTATGTCCCAACATCGCTTAACGCATTCCATGTGACCATTTCCGAGCATCTTCCGAATCTCAAGCGGTTTATGGCGGATGCGCTTGAGCAGGCGGTATAGAGAAAAGCCGGTCGCGAATGCGACCGGCTTTATTTCACGCTCCCTCTTCGTGTCATTTTCTGACATAATGCAAGAAATCGTATGACGCAACTCCTTAAGAAACTGTTCCCAACGACGTTCGATCAACGCATTATTCATGCATACCAACGCTTTTTTTCAATCCAAGAACTTGAAAAAGAGCTCGTATTGAAGTGGGTCTTCGGCGCTTCACTTTTTTCATACTTCACGACATTCAGCTTTTGGGTTTCAAGCACTGTTCTCACTGCGGATGCTGTTGAGAAAGGATACGCTGTATGCCGACCGTACTTTCAGGGGTGTACGGACTGGCTCTTCTTGCACGGTCTACCAAATGGATACTCTCAGACGGTTCTCTATATGGGGCTTTTCGGCCTCATGCTTATTGCGGTTTATCTTATGTATCGCAAAGAGTGGGTCCTTGCGCACATGTCTATTGTCCTTATGTACCTTTGGCATGCGTTAGCGACATTTATTCTCTCAGGTCAGCTTGGTGGCAATTACGATTATTACCTTTTTGTATTAACTACCATTCTATTGTTCTTGCCCCATAAAGAGTTTTTCTTGAAGCTCTGTTTCGTTTTATTTTATGCGCTCTCTACGGTGGCAAAAATTCACCCAGCCTGGGTGGCAGGGACATACTTCTCAGCGCTTCAAACCGGATTGCCACTTTTCCCTGATTGGTCGATTCCATTCTGGACAAATCTTGTCATTTTTATGGAAATGGTGGGCGCGTGGTTCCTCCTCTCTCGGCCGGGCCTAGTGCAACGCCTCGTCCTCGTATTTTTTATAGCATTCCACCTCTACTCCGGAATCTTGGTGAAGTATCACTATCCGTCAGTTGTTCTTCCGACGCTCATCATTCTATTCGGGCTTTTTTATCGAAAGACACCAATCCCATTTGATCGTCGTTCTATTGCTGGTTGGGTGCTTGTAGGGCTTCTCGTATGCATGCAGTCTTTGCCACTTTTTATTCCTGGTGATGAAAAGTTAACCCTCGAGGGAAATAAATACGGCTTGTATATGTTTGAATCGAACCATCAATGCATCTCGACAGCACGCATTACATTTACGGACGGTAGTGAACAGGTTATATACAATGAAAGTGCGAATGCTCGAGCGCGGTGTGAGCCATACCGCTATTGGTTCCGTCTTAATGCATTTTGCAAACGCAACGCTGCACATATTCAGAGTGCCGCGTGGACATTCGACCACTCAATAAACGGGGGGCCGTTTTTGCGAATCGTAGACACCGACGAGCTTTGCGCTCTTCAATACCGTCCATTGACACACAATGATTGGATTAAAACTCACTCAGATGAACCGGAAGTCGTCGGCTATCCAGTAGAAAATATCTATGACTAACACAACAAGCAGTCAACTCATCGTGTTGCGCGGTCTTGAAGGCGCATCGCCGACCACGCTTACGCCTGCGCAGAAATGTATTATTGCGCATATTGATGTTGCAACGGCAGTATGGTGGGGCGTCCTTGTTTTGGTCGTGCTGACACTCATCGTGCATCTGGCACGTGCGTGGCGCGCACACCGAAACTAGGTTTGCTTAAATGCGTTGGTAATTTCCTGAGGTGGTACTAATGCGGCGCCCGATACTGTACTTTCAGGAATAATTTCAAGGTTTCGGATGAGCGTGCTTTCAAGAGCATCACCGAGAGAGCGCGTTTTCTGTACCGGCATCTGTTTGAGCGCCTGCAGTACTGATTCAATGAGAAGCGGAGTTGCTACTCCTGCTGGCCGAATGGCAAGGCGTATATCAAGCGCAAGAGTGTCTGCCGGTGTGCGCACCTGCTCTATCTCTAATCGAAAATCGTCTGTAACGAGACCCTCTAAAGTCGCTAAAGCTTGACGTACTGCGGTAAGTGAAAAGGAACATCCGCCTATTTTATACGCATGCGTCGTGCGAGGCCCAACACTTCCGATGAGCCCCGATGTATACCCGCACGCGCACGAAACAGTTTTACTCATTTGTATTTGATCGCCGGTGTCATATCGGATAAGTGGTGTCGGTAGCGGTACCAGTGTCGTTATAAGTGCTCGACCGTCATACTCCTCAAAGTAAAACGCATCAGTATCAAGGTGATATGTACCAGGACCAATCGTGCTGAGTGTCGTGCAGTTTGAAGTACGCAGACCAAGGAATGCTGGACACTCAGTCATTCCGTAGGCAAAGAGAATTGTTGCGGTTGGGTATAAGTCTGATAAGAGCGACGCGCTCGCCGTGGTTAGAGGCTCTCCTGAACAGCAGATTGTTGTGACTCGCTCAGGTGAATAGCCAACAACTGTAAGGGCGTGGGCGAGACGAATTGCATCAGATGGGCGCGCAACGAGGAAGTCCATGGCAATCTCTTTTGCGAGGTAAGCAGAGAAGGGGATATCGCGCGGGTCTCCCATACTCACTGTTGATCCGCGTGGGAAGTAGCCGGCATTCATACCACCGTGGAGGAATGCAGTTCCAAATACACCCGGGCGAAGCACCATAGCTGACTGACAGGCACCAGCTCTCGCTTGTGCATACGCAAAGTGTGCAGACGGAATGTGGTTAGATTTTAGGACAACAAGCGGGGTTTGAGTTGTCCCGCTTGAAATATCGGCCAAATAGTGTGCAGTCCCAGGAGTTTTAATTGTCCGCTCAGAAAGCGGTACCTGTGCAAGCCTTTCCTTGGTTAGGATAGGTATAGCGTGGAGATCATCTACAGTACCGAATTGCTCCGGGGAAAATCCATGTTCACCCCAAAATGCTCGATAAAATGAAGAATGTTCCCATGTGTAGCGAATTATCTCCGCAAGGCTCATCGGCGTCATTGGTAATCAGTATGATACCATAGCGATGTGTACTACCCAGAGATATGAAATACTCCATTTTACGATACTGGATACGCCGCATTCCCGGACTCCTCGATGATGCTGGATTATATGAACTTGACACAGCGGTACACTCTGCACTAATGAAGCGGAACGGGCGAGACATGCGCGGCACTGCACACCTTGCATACTGGGAACGCATGGCACGCCTCTGGGGGCGGTACCCACCTCCAATTCGGCCAAGCGTAACTGAACTGCGTATCTACCGCGATATGCTCGCAGCCTGCTCTGCGCAACGTATTTTAATACTCGGTTCAACACCAGAGCTTCGAGATTGCGCGGCACGAACTGGTGCGGATGTCTTTGTTGCTGATTTTGCTCCGAGTATGCCTGCGGCAATGCTCCGATTTACTGAATTAGTTGATCCTGAAAAAGAGCGATGGATAAAAGATGATTGGACACGGCTTCCATTTCCAGATCACTTTTTTGATGTGATTCTTGGCGATGTTGCACTTCACCAAGTCTCACCGGCTCGTGAAGAAGCGTTGCTACAGCGTATGCAATCACTTTTAGCTCCCGACGGTCGATTAATTACACGACTCTTTTTTATTGATGATTATTTTCAAGAGCAAAACTTTAGGGATATGACTATCTCAATACTGTCCTCTCCCGTAACAGAGGTTGAAAAGAGTGCACTGTTGCGTCTTCAGAGTGTTTGGTATTTTGCTGACACGACAAAGCGACACTATGATCGCCCTCAGTCTCTTGCAGCGTTTGATGCATTTATTCGTGATGAGAACCTGCGTGACCCGATTCTTGAGGATGTTCGCGCGTCACTTGCCGCAGATGCACATTCATATCGAAACTGGTCGCCGTCGGATGAAGAGACTCTCACGGCGCTCATTGGAAAATATTTTCACATCTCTGACAAACAAACTGCTGATGATTATCCGCACGCACGACTGTTCCCAATAGTTTCGCTGTCTTTAGAATAGGGTGGTGGTAACTGTTGTAGCAACCTTTTTGAAGCTTCGGTACACTAAAAGGAATACATCTATGCTATTTTCCGCACCAATGTGCAATAGTCGATTCGTATCAGTTCTCGTAGCGATTACTGTTTGCTGTGGCGCATTCTTAAGCATGGCTCCGATGGTAAGTCATGCGCAGGATGCGCTTTCAATTCCTGGAGCGCAAGATATAGCAGTAAGTACAGATGGTACACTCCTGTACATACTTAATAAGGACGGCACAGTATCTGGGTACAATATTCGGGAGGATTCTTTTGTGTTTAAAGGCGAGAAAATTCCGGAATTGAGGGGTGTCCCGTATCAGATACTCCTATCGTCAACAGGTGACCGAATTGTCGTACTTGAATATGATCCAGACAATCGGATGTTTCGCCTCAGTGTTGCGGTATACAATGCTGGTACGAAATCTCTTGAGGGTGGCCCGGCCTACACATTCAATGGCCGTCTCGAAAGCGGGCGACTGTCGTTTGCATTTTCACCAGACGGGACCACGTTATACATGGGATATGGGGCTGACAGCCTTTTCCGACTTTCACTTACAGAACAGCAGCAAGCGCAACTGCGTATTGGCGCACTGCCGACCGCCCTTGCCGTTACAGCTGATCACACTGTCGTAAGCGTCAATGAAGGGGCTGGTACGGTGAGTATTGTCCCTGATGATACATCTGCAGGAATCAAGGAGGTGGCAGTTGGTTTGAGCCCGACGGATATCCTTCTTAATAATGTGACCGGCTACGCGTATATCTCTCATACCGGTTCAGATGATGTGTATGTTATTGATCCAAATACGGGCTCTGTTGTATCAATTGTTTCGGTCGGTGCAGACCCAACCGACCTTGCGTATGATGAGCAAACCGGCGATGTCTTCGTCGCAAATAATGCTTCAGGAACAATTACCGTTATCGCTCCGAATTTTACTACTACGACCATTGATATTAATTCGCCAGCGTATTTTGAAACAGCACCCATACAGATCGCGTATGCGACTAACCTAAAGCGACTTTTTATACTGAATCGAACAGAGGGGAAATACATTGTCTACGACACGACTGCAAATAAAATCATTGACAGACGTGATGTGGTTATGTCCGCGAAATCTCTTGTATTCTCAGATACGACTAGTGAGGCATACATTTTAACGTGGCAAGGAGAGGAGATTATTGTTGTTGATGTAACCTCCCTTGAGGCTCGTTCAATTAGGATTGCGCAAAATACGTCTGAGGTATTTTTCTCCAGCCCACAGAGTATTGTTATTGATAGTCCTGGCAATCGCGTCTTTGTGTCGAACATTGGAGCCAATTTCATTACTGTACTAGACGCAACAACATTTAAACCGATTGAGAAAATTCCAAGCGGGCGGGCTATTCAGAATCTTTTCTTAAATAAGAAAACGCAAAAGCTTTACGCAGTGAGCCCTGCCGACAGTACTCTTGCAGTCATTGATATTACAAATGACACATACCCGCAAAAAACACTCCAGCTTGCACAGCAACCACGCGGCGGTGTCATCTTTGAGGAACAAAACATTCTGTATTACTCGAACGCGGCGGCAGGGAAAATTACAGTCATAGACGGGGCGACAGATACGGTGGTTGGGACAGTTGATGTACCTGATGGAAGCTATCCGCTAGTGAACACTATTGATGAGCGTCGGGGTATGCTCTATACAGCTCTTTACGCGGGCGGTGTGGTAGCAGTTATTGATACGGCGACACAAAAACTTGTTAGTACAATTCCGGTTGGAGAAAACCCTATCTGGGTGCGTTACATATCTGAACTCGATCGCATTCTTGTGACCGTTGAGCGAGGTGAAAAAGTAATTGTTATCAATCCAGACACGCGAAAAATCGCGCAGGAAATTCCAATAGACGGAAAGCCGTACCGTATCTTTTTTGATCCGAGTACGGAGTTTGTATACATAAATCACCGCGGCGAAGAGGTTGTCGATGTGTTCATTCAAGATGAGAGTTCGGGGGAATTCACGCTCGCGTGGTCTGGGGTACTGCCATTTTGGGGGGAAACAGATCGACGACCGTACAATATGATTGCGTATGATCCCAAGACGCTCTATGGGTACCTCACGACGCGCAACGATACTGTTGAAGTTATTACAATCGGGCACGGTGAAAATGGCATTCTAGAGGGAGAAATTATTGCAACTGTTGATGCGTCTGGGGAGGTTGCGTATACCGACGCGAGTCGGGAGGAGGCCGGTGCAAATCGCTTCCTTGCGTGGAATCTCTTTCTCGGCATTCTCGTACTGGTCGCGCTCGGTGCCATCGGCGCCCACCATTGGATGCGCCGTCGGGAGAGTAGTGAACCGGCGAGCCCACACCAATAGAGGCTGAGAGCGCATACCTCTGGTATCCTTTGCAATATGCAAACGACATCGAGCACGCGCGCTTCAATTGTGCCGTATATTACTGTGGGCATTTTTGTTCTTTGTATATTTGCATTTATAAAGGCAGCTGAAACTGAAACTACCTCTCTTCTGTGCCCAAATGGGGAAGCGCCTGTACGGATTACTGTGCTCGGTGATTTGCTCATTGGTAGTGGTGCTCCGTGGCGACAAATAGAATCCGAAGATTTTGCGCCAACCATTCTCGGGCGCTTTAGAGCTGCATTTGCGCAAAGTGATATAACCTTTATGAACTACGAAGGCATTATTGCCTCCGGGGGTGTTGCCCGGGAAAAAGGGCTTCCAAAAAGTTTTTCACTACGGACACCGCCAGCAATTGAGGATTTTCTCTCCTTTTTCCCAGGACTGGTGATTTCTTTTGCGAATAACCATGCAGCCGATTTTGGATTTATAGGAATTGATGAGACACTCACACACTTCACTCATTCAAATATCTCTCTTGTTGGCATTGGAGAAAATGAAAAGGAAGCCATTGAGCCACGTATTGTACGCCACGGTGGCGTGCGGGTCGCATTTCTTGGCTTCACTGATTTACTACCATATACCTACTATGCTCGGGAAGATCAGCGCGGCATTGCCAAATTGACGGAAGAGAATCTTGCCAGGAGTATTAAACAGGCACAAGAAATGGCCGATATTGTCATTGTCGCCCTCCATACTGCCGAGCATGTTGGAGGCACTTCAACAGATGCGCCGGATGCACATCAAATACGTTTGTCTCAGCGCGCCGTTGAATTCGGCGCTGATGTGGTTGTTAATTCACATCCGCATACACTGCAGACGGTTGAGTGGTATAACGGTGCGCTTATAGCGCACAGTCTTGGTCTTTTCCTCTATGATCCATCTGTCGCGGGCCGATATAAACCGGATGAGTCACTGTATGCTGGAACGCGCTTTGATGGTGGTGGTATCCTCAGTCTTTCAGTCTGTGTTGAAGGGATTCGCTCTTACACACTGACACCGACTCGTGTTGTAGATACTCCACGATTGCAGGTAGTAGAGGACATGAGGCAGCCAATTCGTGCTAGACAATTTACTTTATGAACAGAAAACTCGCATCTCTTATTCTTGAGGAGCCACATATATTCAGGCCTCCACACCACAGTCTCGAATCACACTTTATACGTTTGCATATGCAAGCGCTCCAAGAGAGTGAGAAGGCAGGAGCAGCGTGGCGGGAAGCACTCCAGAGGAGACGTCTCGTTCATCTTCTATCATCCGCACAGCGTATTCCGTTTTGGCGTAATCGCATAGGCCAAGAGAAAAGTACGCGACTCGAATCTCTCCCAGTCGTGACAAAGGCGGATATGCAAGCGGTTGCGCCTGAAGAACGGGCAACTATCTCGACAGTACGGAAACACGCTATTCCCACGAGCACGTCAGGCTCAACTGGTGAGCCGCTCTCATTTTTTATTGACCGACGACTTGGCGCGCGCCACGTAGCACACGTTGCTCGGATAACTGGTATGCACGATTTTCAGCGGAAGTCTCTCGTTCTTATTTGGCCGACACACAACCCAAATCCGCTTTTTAGAGGACACTTCTTTACAATCCGCTCCGCTAAGGAAGCGCGTATGCATTACGAACACCTCTGTGCGCTCATCTCGCGGCCCGATACTCTCGTGCTCGGACTGCCATCTTCAATCCACTGCGTTGCGAATGTCTTTACTGCAGAGAAAATAGTAGCGCGCCCACAGGCACTCCTTACAAGCGGTGAACCACTTACCAGTGAATCACGAGCACTATTTGAAGAAGTATTTGCGGTTAAACCTGTGCAATACTATGGTTCGCGCGAGCTCTCCGTTATGGCGCACGAATGCTCGCACGGGCGATATCATGAAAATAGTGAGGACGTCATCATCGAAGTTGTGGATGCGGCAGGGAAGGAGTGTCCGGCGGGTGCCGGCGGGCGGATCCTCGTCACGGGTCTCAATAGTATGATTTCGCCATTCATCCGCTACGAAATCGGGGATCATGGAGTGCGTCATAGCGATCCGTGTCCGTGCGGCAGCACGTATCCATCATTCTCGATCGTCGGCCGCGCGTCTGCTGCAGCGCCGATCGCACTTCGTGACGGACGGACCATCCTGCCGTACCAGCTTACTGGTGTCTTCAATCGCCGGAGTGCTGCGCTGCGACAGTACCAGATCGTGCATACAGCACTGCATATATTCCGCGTGCGTATCATACCGACTGAACACTACACGAAGCGGCGCGAGGCGGAGATGCTCGCTGAACTCAACGAGCTCGCGCCAGGCTGTGCATTCTCACTCG
>PFBJ01000006.1:55447-63190 GCA_002778575.1 Candidatus Kaiserbacteria bacterium CG10_big_fil_rev_8_21_14_0_10_49_17 | reverse complement strand
TTGCTCCCCACATGCTGTTTGGTAGGATATGGGCATTGAGTATCTTTGTGTCTAAACAATCAGGGTACGGATACATTCGGTTACTGGCTATAGTAGCCTTCATTCTCGTCTGTGCATTCTGCTTCCACGCAGTCAGCCTTGATCACTTTCACCCCGGAGACCACCACAGCGAGGGACTCTTTGAGTACCTACACGGGCAAGACCGGAAGTGGATTCCATTTGTCGCGGCTGTTGCTCTTTTTATCTTTAGCCTCTTTGTCCTCCCCTCTTTTCGCACACAACGTACCCATGTAAAGAAAATTACTCCCGCATGGCACACTCTGACGCTTTCAATACGAGACAGCGTGCAAGAAGCGCTTCGGTGCGGAGTAATCGCACCACAACTCTACGGCTAGCAATTATCCGATTGTTGTTAGTTAATTACGTAGAAAATGAACAAATACCTACTGTATGCCGTTGCGGCACTCATTGTGCTTGCGAGCGGATGGATCGTACTCTTGGGTCCGTCAACTCCGACTGTTGTTGAAATTGCCACGACTTCAGAAAATCCAATTACGACGAGCGTTGCGCTCTCTCCAGAACAGCCAACCGTTGGCAGTGAGACTCTCCTTACCTTCACATTTACCAATCCAGACGGCTCTCCGGTTACTGACCTTATGGTCCACCACGGGCGAGAGGTGCATGCCGTCCTCGTCGGCGAGAACCTCGCGTCTATCGGACACATTCACCCGCAGGATTTCCCAGAGCTCAATAGCAGTAATACCCCTGGGGTGTACACAGTTGCGTACACATTCCCAGAGGCTGGGCGATACATTGTTGCGGTGGATGTTATGAACGGAAACGGAGAGTACAACAAGCAATACCTAGTAGATGTAGTCGGCACCCCGAAGATGGGTGTATTGACAGAGAACAATGCGACAACGAAATGCTTTATCGGGTACACCGAGAGTGGCCAAGATCGCCATACGCATCCTGTGCGTAGTGAGGAGTCAAATACTGCATGCCCAAATGAATACATGGTAACATTTGAGACAGCAACGCCAGATGTGTACGCTAGTGAGCCAGTGGTGTTGCACTACCGTGTCGAAAAGGATGGTATGCCAGTTACTGATCTCGTGCCATACCTTGATGCCGCAATTCACTTTGCCGTTATACCTACCTCATTTACAACTCTCTTTCACCGCCACGGCGCAGCGGTAGAAAATTCGATAATGGAATCAACTTCAATGAGAATGGAGAGTTCTGAAACAAGTATAGGTGAAGACACAATGGAGGACATGGGTACAGCCACTGAACATAACTCTATGACTAAAATGAGTCATTCCTCTACTCCAAGTAAATTCGGACCAAATCTTATAAGTGAGCCAATCACTTTTCCTACCAAAGGTCGTTACACTATCTTTGCACAGTTCAAACACGGAAGTGAGATAGTCTTTTCTGACTTCCAAATTGAAGTGCAATAGCTCACTATCTGAGATTCAAGTACTAAAAGCAGTCACCGCAGCATGACTGCTTTTATTTGTCATGCCCTCACTCGCTCGGTATGCTAAGTGAATGAAAATACTTGCAATAGAGACAAGCTGTGACGAAACTGCAGTGTCCGTTATTGAAGCTAATCAAAATAGCGGTGCTCATTTTGCCGGTACTGAAATTACCGTTCTTGGCGATGCTTTGCTCTCGCAAGTTGAATTGCATGCCCGCTATGGCGGTGTGTACCCAAACCTTGCACGGCGTGAACATACAAAGAATTTGGTTCCGCTCTTGCGTGAAGCGCTCAGTGAAGCACAGCTGCTCCGTCCGACAAAAGAAACAGAAATTACGAAAGAGCAGATTGCTTCCATAAAAGTACAACTTGAGCGGGAACCGGAGCTTTTTGTTTTTCTCACAGCGCTCCTTGCAGAAATTGCTACTCCTGACATTGATGCTATTGCGGTAACAGAGGGCCCTGGACTTGAGCCAGCACTGTGGGTGGGTATTAATTTTGCAAAGGCACTTTCTCTTGCGTGGAATAAGCCGCTTATTCCAGTGAATCATATGGAAGGACATGTGGTCTCATCACTGCTGGAGAGTGGAAAAGGTGATACGAAGTGTATTCCTGATGTGCAATTCCCTGCCATTGCGCTTCTCATTTCTGGTGGCCACACAGAGCTCATCCAAATGGATGGTTGGCACCACTACAGACTCATTGGTGCCACCCGAGACGATGCGGTTGGAGAAGCATTTGATAAAGTTGCCCGTATGATGGAGCTCGGCTACCCAGGAGGGCCCGTAGTATCAAAGCTTGCGCAGCGGGCGCGCGAACAAGAGCGCCCCGAGAAATTTACACTTCCCCGCCCAATGATGAATAGTAATGATTTAGATTTTTCATTTTCAGGGCTGAAGACATCCGTTCTCTACACGCTGCATGACAATGAACCGCTTTCCGAAATCGATAAGGAAATCATGTGTCGGGCATTTGAAGACGCGGTGACGGATATTTTGATAAAGAAAACGAAACGGGCGATCGAGGAGTACCATGCGCGCACTATTATTCTCGGCGGCGGCGTTTCAGCAAACACGCATATTCGCGAAGCATTTTCCCGTCTCGTAGAGCAAGAACGTAAAGAAGTTACTCTCTACCTACCGGAGCCAAAACACACGACTGACAACGCTGTAATGATTGGTGCCGCTGGGTATCTGAAACACTGCAAAGGCGACGCGGAGTCGCCACACGCCGACATACGCGCACAAGGAAATCTGAAACTCGCTTCATAATTTTTACCCTTTAGTGGGGCCTTTTTTGTGCTAGGATGAGCCGTATGGACAAGAAATTTGAGAGCCCGTATGACCCGGGTGCTACGGAAGATGCTATATATGCACGCTGGGAGGAGAGTGGCTACTTTAATCCTGATGTGTGTATAAGAAAAGGTGTGGCCAAGCCTGATGCAGAAACCTTCTCTATTGTCCTTCCCCCACCAAATGTGACCGGCACTCTGCATATGGGCCATGCCGCCATGCTCGCCGTTGAAGATACGATCGTGCGCTACCACCGCCTTACCGGTAAACGGACTCTTTGGATTCCCGGGACTGACCATGCCGCCATTGCAACGCAGTCGAAAGTTGAGAAGGAACTGAAGAAAAAAGAAAATAAAAGCAGGTATGACTTGGGGCGTGATGCCTTTTTAAAGCGCGTAGAAACATTTGCACAAGAGAGTCACGACACTATCGAAAACCAGATAAAGAAAATGGGTTCATCTGTTGATTGGAGTCGCGAGGCTTTTACACTCGATGAGGTTCGATCGCGCGCAGTGCGCACTGCATTTAAAAATATGTTTAATGCGGGGCTTATTTTCCGAGGAAGCCGAATCGTCAACTGGGATCCGCGAGGGCAGACCACTATTTCTGACGATGAAATTGTCTACACTGAAGAGAAGGCTGCATTTTACTATTTCAAATACGGACCATTTACTATCGGCACCGCGCGACCTGAAACAAAATTCGGCGACAAGTACGTTGTGATGCACCCGAAAGACGAGCGCTATGCGCAATACAAAGACGGAGAGAAAATTACTGTGGAGTGGATAAACGGTCCTATTGAAGCGACTATTATCAAGGATACAGCCGCCAATCCCGACTTCGGCTCTGGTGTTATGACCATAACTCCCGCGCACAGTGCAGTCGATTTTGAAATTGCTGAACGTCATGGGCTCGATATTGAGCAGGTCATAGACTACAACGGCACATTACTCCCTATTGCCGGAGAATTTGCGGGGCTCCATATCAGTAAAGCTCGTGAGCAAATCGTTGAGAAACTGGATAAGAAAGGTCTTCTTGTAAAAGTAGATGAGACATACGTGCATAACCTCGCGCGCGCGGAGCGTACAGACGAACCAATAGAACCGCAGATAATGCAGCAGTGGTTTGTCGATGTTGAAAAAGAGTTCACGCTTCCCCACTCATCTATTGACGGCATACCCGCGGGAGCGAAGACTACGCTGAAGCTTCTCATGCGCCACGTGGTTGAAAGCGGAGCGATTAAAATTCTGCCAGAACGATTCGAAAAAAATTACTACCACTGGATAGACAACCTGCGCCCGTGGTGTATTAGCCGGCAAATTTGGTACGGACACCGCATTCCAGTGTGGTATCGCGGAGAAGAAATTGCTGTTGGTGAGCCGCCGGAAGCTGATTGGGAAAGCGCCGGATGGACTCAGGATGAAGATACGCTCGATACATGGTTTTCTTCTGGTTTATGGTCTTTCTCAACCCTCGGCTGGCCGGAAGAAACTGACGATTTTAAAACCTACCACCCCACTTCCCTCCTTGAGACTGGGTATGACATCCTTTTTTTCTGGGTTGCGCGGATGATCCTTATGACTGGTTTTAATCTCGGTTCAGTTCCATTCCATACTGTCTACCTCCACGGACTTGTTCGAGATGAGCACAATCGAAAAATGAGCAAATCGATTGGCAATAGTATTAACCCGCTCGATATGATTGAAAAGTACGGTGCCGACGCGACACGTCTCTCGCTTCTCATAGGAGCCGCACCCGGAAACGACCTTCCACTCTCTGAAGCACGCGTTAAAGGCTACAAGCATTTCGCAAATAAACTATGGAATATTACACGCTTTATTTTAATGAATACTGAAGACGAAACGCTCAGTAACGAAGTGCCGTACAGCAAGGAAGACGAGGCGCTGCTCTCTGAAGTTGCTGAACTTGCGAAAACGGTCACACAGTATATCGAGGACTACCGTCTTGATCTTGCTGCAGATACCCTCTATCAGTATGCGTGGCACAGGCTTGCTGATGTTATACTTGAGGAGTCAAAGCCACTCCTTTATGGCGATGACGAAACACTGAAGGCATCTCGCGTGCGGTGCCTCTACGCTATCCTTACCGAAACACTGACACTCTTGCATCCATTTATGCCATTTGTTACGGAAGAGATTTACTCTGCATTGCCAAAGAAGGAATCCGACCTTCTTATGGTGGCACAGTGGCCTTCACACTAGTTCATTTTAATGATTTCAACTCAAACACTACTCTATGCCCTTCTTGGAGGCGTCCTTCCGGCACTTCTGTGGCTCTGGTTCTGGCTTAAGGAAGACAAGCGCTGCCCTGAACCGCGCGGGCTTATCCTCTTTGCATTTCTTATTGGCGGTCTGCTTGTACCACTCGTCATCCCCGCCCAGAAGTGGGTAATGGGGACTTTCAGCGGAGTGCTGGTCATTATTCTCTGGGCAGTGCTTGAGGAGGTATTTAAATATGTCGGCGCGTGGCTTTCCGTTTTAAAACGGAAAGCCATGAATGAGCCGGTGGATGCCGTCATTTATATGGTGACAGTTGCCCTTGGCTTCTCGGCTCTTGAAAATGCCCTATTCCTGCTCAACCCTCTCTCTGTGGGGCAATTTATTGACGGATTTCTTACTGGTAATTTACGGTTTTTTGGCGCAACACTGCTCCACGTCCTTTCATCAGCGACAATAGGTGTCGCACTAGCGCTTTCATTTTACAAGTCAAAGAAAACAAAACGTCTCTTTCTTCTGTGCGGGCTTATCCTCGCAATAATTTTGCACACTGTCTTTAATTTCCTTATAATTAACTCCAATGGAGAGAATATATTCCTTGTATTCCTTGGTGTCTGGTGTGGCGTTATTGTTCTCATCCTCTTGTTCGAAAAAATAAAACGAATCAAGAAGCCTTCTTTTTCAAATTTAAAAAACAGAAAGTAACATGGCACGAGAAAAACGATCATTCTTCGAAAGGCTCACCGGCTCCGTAGCACTTGAGGACTATAACGACGATGTGTTTGAGGAAGAAGAGACGCTTCCCGTCTCCCACGGGCGCTATTCTACCGAAGAGGAGGGAGTGACAGATGAGCACATGCTCGGTGAGCCGGAAGAAGGCCAGCTTTCTGTTGATGTCTACCAGACGCCGGAAAATATTTTCGTAAAAGCAATTGTCGCAGGTGTCAGGCCTGACCATCTCGACGTTTCAATTACACGCGACATGGTTACCATTCGCGGGCGCAGAGAAGAAGCAAAAGAGACAACTGAGGAAAATTACTTCTATCGAGAACTTTACTGGGGAGCATTTACGCGCACCATTCTCCTTCCGCAGGAAATTGACGTTGATAATGCGGAAGCGACCGAAAAGCACGGAGTGCTCACGCTGAAGTTACCAAAACTCGACAAAGACCGCGAAACAAAACTCAAAGTAAAAGGAAGCTAAACAAAGCATTCCTCGCGGGGTGTTTTTGTTTGTGAGTATGGAGGTGTATCGTTATATACAAATTTCTAGGTCAATGGCACATTCGTTGGGCGTCAGCTCACTAAGCTTATTGTTAGCGCTACGCGCTCCAATTCGCTAAGTGGCTCCTGCCCGGACTCGCCTTCGTGCTCGCTTCGCTGCGCGCGATATGGCTCCGTCTCACAAAACTACAAAATGAGGCGCAGGCCTCATTTTGCTTAACGTTTTGTGCGAGATACGAGAATCGGTCAGCTTCGCTCGATATTTTCTTTACTACCGCTCACAAAATATCTGAGCTACCCGACCCGCGCTTGGGCTGTCCGGCTTCGCTCCACTCCGCCGGGCTTCGCCAGCCCTCGGTTCGATTCTCCATCCGCAGTGCACTACAGCAACACCCCTGCTTTGCAGGAGTGTTGCGTACTACATGTGCGAGATACGAGAATCGAACTCGTGCTTGTTGCTTGGGAAGCAACCGTTCTGCCACTAAACTAATCTCGCTTTATTTAAACAGCGCTATGAACTGCTGCCATAAATTCTTCTTCTCATTAAGAGGAACTGCAGCAGCAGCTTCATTTGAATCAAGTACTACTATAACCTCCTCACCCTCGCGTGCTACTTCAAATTGCCGTCTAAGCTCCGCTTCGAGTCCGCGCTCAGACTGGAGCCGCTCGAGCTCCTTGGAAAGCGACTCCTCCCGCTTAGCAAGGTTTTCTAGGTATTCCTGACGTTCCGCAAGCTTCTCCCGGGTAATGCGTGCTTCGGTATACACATTAAATGTCGCTTTGCTTAGCAAAACAGCCAGCAGTAGAAGCACAATAAAGGTTGGCCACGAGAGAAGTGCCTTCTTTATTCTTCTTCGTTTGTGGAGATTGAGCATGTCTGTGCTAGTATACTAGAATCATGCTATTCGATAAACGGACAAAAAAGGCAATCAAATACATATGGATGGTACTGGCATTTTTGATTATTGTAAGTATGGTTCTTCTCTTTGCCCCAGGCCTCATTCCCGGATTTAGTGGTGGCGCTAGCGTCGGCTTTTAACATTTGAATTTTAGGCATTTTTGCTATACTTTTCACCATGGACCAGGAGACGAAAGACCTGCTTCATAAGAACCTTGAAATAACAAAGGAAAATAATCGCCTTTTGCGGCGCGTGCGCAGCGGTGCCGCATTTGACCGCATTATTAAAATCCTTTGGATAGCATTTTTGGTTGGCATCCCTATTTACTTATACTTCACTATACTCCAACCCATTATTGGGCAAGTCTCTGACGCGGCAAAATCCGTGCATGAGGCAGGCGCACAGGTGAAAACAACAGGGGTAAGTATTCAGGAGCAAATTGGAAATATCCTTGATCTTCTCCCATTTTCTGGTGGCGAGAGCGAGCAAGCACAATAAATGCTTGGGTGGTCCCGGCGCCTTATAGGGACGGATTATTCGGGAGCAGCACATTAGAATATTGCCTGGGTAGCTCAGTTGGTTAGAGCATTCGCCTGAAGAGCGAAGGG
>PFBJ01000006.1:0-55426 GCA_002778575.1 Candidatus Kaiserbacteria bacterium CG10_big_fil_rev_8_21_14_0_10_49_17 | reverse complement strand
CGCAGGCACGGCGGAGAGCAAACGGGCGCGTCGCTTCGCAACGAATTGGGACGGGGCGGACAGCCTGCCTGCCGGCAGGCAGGGAGATGCCTAGCAAACGTGTGAACTTAGCAACCTGACGTCGACTCCGACCTAAGGCATATGATAGAATAAGTGTCCTTACGAATGTAAACAGTTTTTATGGATAAAAAAGTTACAATTTACAGCACACCAACGTGCCATTTTTGCCAGCTCGCAAAAGAATTTCTCAAGGAGAAGAATATTGAATTCACTGACTATAATGTCGCTGAGGATATGGAGAAACGGCAAGAAATGATGGAGAAAAGCGGACAAATGGCAGTGCCGGTCATCTTTGTAGACGATGAAATGATGGTGGGTTTTGATCAAGACAAACTCGCCGCAACTCTCGGGGTATAGACAGGAATCCCTATCACGCAAAAAGCGACCTATTCGGTCGTTTTTTGCTATGCTAGAGTCTCTAAGACGTCCCAGTAGTTCAATTGGACCCTAGTACCATCTTGCTCTCGTAGTTCAACGGATAGAACAAGGGTTTCCTAAACCCTAGATCCAAGTTCGACTCTTGGCGAGAGCACAATTTTACGAGCAAGAGCTACGAGGCAGGTGCCGCAGCCCAGTACCCCAGTATACTGGAGAGTTGTGACAGTGCCGTACAGAATCGACTCATACGGGTTTAAGTCGATTGCTATTTACTCACCTTGGTTACTTCTCCCCTCCCCGCATTACCTTCATAAAGACATCGTGTGGGATGTCCACCTTTGCCATCCCCTGCATTTTCTTCTTCCCCTTCTTTTGTTTCTCAAGAAGCTTTCGTTTGCGAGTCACGTCTCCTCCGTAGAGTTTCGCAGTGACATCTTTGCGAAGCGCTGGAAGCTTTTTTGATGCGATAATGCGCCCGAGTGCTTGCGCCTGAATTTTAACCACGATCATTTGTCTCGGCAAAAGTTCATGGAGTCGCTCAACCAACTCACGGCCCTCAACCTCAATACGTCGTTTTGAAATAATGCGCGAAAATGCCGGCACGACCTCTTCCGCGACAAGCACCTCAAGCTTCGCGACATCTGCTTTACGCATGCCGATAAGTTCGTACGAAATTGATGCAAACCCAGAAGAGACACTTTTAAGACGATCGAAAAAGTGCCGCATAAGCTCGCGAAGCGGCATTTCAACCCGAAGAAGCGTGCGCCCATCCGGGAATGTCTCAGTGTCCTTTACATCCCCTTCATGTTCATAGAGGAGCGTCACAATAAAACCCACGTACTCGGCAGGTGTAATGAGCTTGACCGATACCCACGGCTCATAAACCGCATCAATCGAGCTGTCGCTTGGGAACTTTGCGGGTGAATAAATCTGCTCCCTCTTTCCTTTTCGCTCTATTTCATATGTGATAGAAGGTGTCGTAACAACCAACTCGAGATCAAATTCCCTCCGAAGACGCTCGGTCACAATTTCCAAATGGAGCATTCCGAGGAAGCCACACCGAAATCCCCGACCCATAACACCTGAGGACTCTTCCTCGTATGAAAGCGATGAGTCAGAGAGCTTGAGGCGCTCGAGCGCTTGGCGAAGCGGTACAAAATCATCTTGGCTCTCTGGAAAAACTGATGCCCATATAACCGGTGAAGGCTCCATATATCCTGAAAGACCTTGTGTATTGCTCCCACGGTTAATGACTGTGTCACCAACCGAAGCCACACCAGGCTCTTTAATTCCAGTGACAATGTACCCGATCTCACCTGCTGAGAGTTCCGGTACAGCTTTTTCATCAGGTGTAAAAATTCCCACTTCAAGGGCCTGAAAATTCGAATTGGCGGCCGCAAATGAAAGCGTCGCGCCTTTCTTAAGAGTGCCGTCGAAAATGCGAACAAAAACTATTACGCCCCGGTGATCTGAGTACTGAAAGTCGAAAATAAGTGCCCTGCAGTCATTGTTCGTAAGTGTTGTCTGTGGTGGTGGTATCCGTTCAACAACAGCGCTGAGGATCTCTGGAACACCGATACCAGTCTTGCCAGAGCTCTCGAGCACAGAGCTCTTCTCTACACTGAGTAGTTTTGCCAACTCTTCTTTTACTTCATCAACACGGGCGAGCGGTGCATCAACTTTTGAGAGCACTGGAATGATAACCAGCCCGTGCTCCTGCGCGAGCGCGAGGGTTGAAAGCGTCTGCGCTTGGACACCCTGTGTTGAATCAACAAGAAGCACAACACCTTCAACCGCCTTTAGTGCTCGAGAGACTTCATACGCGAAATCAATGTGCCCGGGAGTGTCGATGAGGTTAAGTTCATACTCAGCTCCCTCGTGCTCGTACCGCATCCGTACCGGCTGCATTTTAATAGTAATTCCCCGTTCCCGTTCAAGGTCCATCCTATCAAGCACTTGCTCTTGCATCTTGCGCCGTTCTACCGTTCCGGTTGCATCGAGCATTCTATCGGCAAGCGTCGACTTCCCATGGTCAATATGGGCAATGATGCTGAAATTTCGTATATGGGAGAGGTCCATAGGTCATCACTCTACAGCTCAGACTGATCAGAAGCAACTGCTTCAACTTTCCAAAACTTTGAGCGAAGCGCACGATACGCTTCCGTAATCTCCCTATTGTTAAGCAAAAGGAGTACGGCAATATACGCGAGTACCCCTGAAAGCCCTGCGAGCACTCCTTGGCTGAAAATGCCTGAGAACGTGTTAATGTCAAAAATTGTATTAAGGTACTGCAAAAGTCCGTATGTAACACCGCCGGAGACGACACTTGCCATGCCAATATCCGCAAGCATTCTTCCAAGGCGGATTGAAATCTTCCCCACAGTTTTACGAAACAGGAAGAATAAGAGCAAAAATTGCGCAATGATACCTATGGAATGCGCCAACGGCAGCACAATAACAGAGACTCCTTCAATATCAGTGACTCGCAACGCGCGGGCAAGCCACTCTCCGAAAAGCGTACTTTCCTGCATGTACCCAAGGAACAGTATTGCCAAAACAACAGTAAGAACAGCAGACAGGGTCCCGATAATAAACGGGATTCGGGTTTTCCCAGCCGCGTAGTACCCACGAGAGAAGAGGAGCACTAACGACTCTGCCGTGAGGCCGATGATAAAAAGCGCAAGCGCCGCTGCAGTAAGGCGCGTATCCGTCCAATCAAATGCGCCTGAACCGAGCACCACTCGTACAATCTGAGCACGGAGTACTATAACAAAGACGGTAATTGGCGCAGACCAAAAAATAATATGCCGCATCGCGGCGCTAAAATTATCAAGGAACTGCTTTTGCTCACCGCTGGCAAAGAGGCGCGCGAGTGTCGGGAATGCCGCCACGGAGTAACTCGCGCCAATCATCGCAAGCGGTACCGCCTGAAGATTCATGGCAAAGGTAAATACCGCAACCGAGCCTTCAGAGAGACGGGCGGCGAGAATAAGGAGTATAAAAAGCGCGACATGGTGAGACGTTATAGCAAGCGTCCGTGGCAGTGACAGACGCATGACTAAGAGTGCTTCAAAGAGAGCCGGCTTAAGCGAGCGGAGTGCGAGAAAACCGTTTTCCACTGCAAATGGTATTTGAATGGCAAGGTGCATGACAGCGCCGATAAGAACACCGTAACCCAGACCGAGCACACCGATTGATGGGTAAAGAGCGTAGGCGCCAACTATTATTCCGGCATTGTAAAGCAATGGGCCGATGGCATAGAGTGCGAATCGTCCATATGTTTGTGTTACAGCCGCAACTATTCCTGAAAGCCCGAGGAGAATAGGCTGAAGAAGGAGCAAGCGTGTCAACACAACAAGTTCAGTCGCATACTCACCTTTGGCTAGTTCAGGAAAAAGGAGTGGAAGAAGTAATGGTGCAGTGATACATGCAATAGATGCAATGGCGCCGGAAGCAAGGAGAAAAAATGCGATAATACCTCCAATAAATTGGCGGGCTTTCACATCATCCGTATTATTCAAAAACGGGATAACGGCGTAGAGTGAAAAGAGAGACGCAACAGCAATAAAAATAAGATCAGGGACCTTAAATGACGCGTAATATACATCAAGCAAACCCCCCGCTCCAAAGAGATGCGCGAGCACCCTGTCACGAATAAGTCCGAGCGCCGCGGCAGAAAGTGAAAAAGCGGCAAGAAGGTACGCAGCATTGTGCATGCCGCGTACTTCTCTTTGGAGGAGTCCGAATATTCGTCGGACCATTTTACTCTTCTACCGGGAGCTCTTCTCTCTCTTCTGGTGGTACTGGTGGCGTAATGCCCGCAAACGGCTCGTTCCCGGCTTTGATATTCTCAATAATCGCTGGCACTTCAGTATTTTCAGGATTCAACTCTGCAATCCGTTGAAACTGCGCCAACGCGTCACTATTTCTATTGAGTTGGTGGTACGCAAGCCCGAGGAAATAACGCGCATTTGAGTAATCGCCATTCAGATTCACTGCCTGCTCAAACGCCGTCGCGGCGTCTGCAAAGTCGTTTTCTGAATAGTGAAGCAAGCCGAGCTGGAAAAAGAGCGCAGGGTTGTTTGGCTCAAGCAGTGTAGTCGCTTCAACTGAACGGATTGCATCTGGGATATTTCCCGCATTAATTTGAATTTGTGCCAAGAGAAAAATTGCCTCTGTGTAATTCCGTTTCAGTGTTAGCGCATCACTGATGCGAGAGAGCGCCTGTTCCGTATTTCCGTTTGCAAGTTCAAGTCGGGCAATACGAAGCGGAATAGCCGGATTAGTTGGATTAAGTACCTGCGCTCTGTCGTAGGTCTCTCGCGCATTTTCATACGCCCCTTCCACGTTAATAGAGACGAGCGCTTCGTACACCTGCCCGAGCACAAGCCAGTTTTGATAGTCATTTGGATCAAGCGCTATCGCCCGAGTACCGTGCCCGATCGTTGTTTCAAGAATTTGCTGGAACTGGGCACGCGTCTCATCGGTCGGCTCTCCTGTTGAAACAATACGATTTAATTCAACAAGCCCCAGATTAACAAGTCCTCGGTGCGCGGTGTCTGTTTCTACGATCGCATTTGCAAATTCCAAGTGGCTGGCAGCTCCTACCGTATCTCCTTTTTGGTTAAGAACGACATTTGCCCGTTGCTGCTGGTACGCGCTTACGTAGCGACTTCCCAAACCGTATACCACCACTGCCGCGAGAATCAGGAGAATGACAAGTAGTGCGATACTAATAAACCCAGCACGAGGATTCCCGCGCAATGAGAAAGTCTGTTTCCTGATACTGTTGCTACTCATTCCGCTCGCAATAAAGAGACCGGTAAAAATTGCAGTAAGCGCAAGTAGGACAATGCCGGGGACATACAGTAGCGTCACACCCCACAAGTACAAACTTACGACAAATGTCGCCGTGAGTAGATACGCTTCTTTCTTGTTCTCAATCGTACGGCCGAGCAGTCGCATACCCGTTCGTGCGAACGCGCCAAAAAAGAAAATCCAAACGAGAATGCCGAGCACGCCAACGGTAATTGCGGATGTCGCGACTGTGCTTACGCCCGCATTGAAATCCGTTCCCCAGAAAAACGACTGGTTCACTTCTGCAGGCTTGCTCGTATGCCACTCATTCCTAAAGTGGTTTGGGCCGGCACCAAGAAATGCGTTGTCTCTGTAGACATCTCCCATGACTGAAATGGTGCTACCCCAAGACGGACGCGCTTCAATTGTTGCTATGCCAAGAGCGTTTGCAATAAACGGCCCGAATACAGTGCCTCCAAAGAAAAACACAGTACTCACAATAAGTACGATAAGGGCAGGAATTCGAATATCTTTTGTGTTTTCCTCTCCGGCTTTGAAACGACTTCCAAAAAGTCCGTAAAGAAACGATCCGAGAGAAATAATGCCGAGTAAGAGCCACGCGGTAGAGAAATTAACAATGATAAGAAAGATCAGTGAGAGACCGAAAACGCTCCACGCAATCCATCTCTTTTTGCCAATTACCTCTCTCTTATAGAGCGCGACCATTGCAAGGAGTGTAGAAATGCCAAAGAAAAGTCCGAGGTCATTCCACTTCCCAAGAAGGTTCGATGTCACGTTAGTGAAGACACCAAATGAAAGAAATTCTGCTCCGAACAGCAACCGTAAACCGACAAAAAGAGCCGAAATGAGTGTAGCAATGCCGGTCACTTTAAGAAGAAAAATGCGTCGCGCAGACGATTGAGCGACAGTACTCGTAATGAATACGCCAAGAAAGAGGAGGAAGATGAAAGCTGCTGTGTCTGTCTCAGATCCTGAGCCGATAAGTGATTGTGTGGTACTCGGCGCGGCGAGCGCAGAAATGAAATATGCCAGCACTACAGCAAAAAGGCCGTACAATATACTGCTTCTAGGAATCGTAATTATCCCACTTGCAAGGGCATGTATACACCAAAGAATGAAAGCGGCAAGAACAGGGAGCGCGAACAGTAATACCTTCCCGAATTGAAATGGAAAAGAAAGTGCAGGAATAACGACAAATGGCAGGAGGAACACAGCCCCTGCAAGCATGGCATATTGCCACCAACTAAGCGATTTCATATGACTGATAGTAATTATTTTCATCTTCTATGTGAACCATTATACGCTTCTTTACATTTTGTATAAAGGAATCAACTGCACAGTAAAATTGCCACACACTCTTGAATTTTTTCTTAATTGTGTTATGCTCTTTAAAGTTGCATCGGATAGTCGCGCTCAGTTCCATGCACTGAGATTGAGTGAGGAAAGTCCGGACACTCCCATTTTTTTAAATGGAGTACGGTAGTAGGTAACGCCTACCTGGAGTAATCCACGGGGTGCGAACAGAGACGCCCGAGCCGAGAGGCAGAGGCATCCGGCTCCGCGCAGTGGAGCCGGATGAGTCTTGGTGGTAACACTGAGATTGAAACGGCTAAATCCCTACCTGAGTGCAAGGTCGTGCCCAGCGCAAGCTGGGAGTGCCGCATGAAGTGGTTGGCGACAATCACCCAAGATAAATGACTATCGTCTGCTCTGCAGATACAGAATCCGGCTTATAAGTGCAACGAGTGAGTCAAGCAGGAGCCCGAATAGGGCTCTTGTTTGCTTCTATTGTGTTTGTGAGAATTCAGTCTGTTAAATTTCACACGTACCTCCTGCGCAGGCAAGTTCTTTCGCTCCGATTGTATTGTCCTGCTGTTCGTAGAGAACAAGTTTCGAGAAATCTATTTCCCCAAGCGCCTTCACTCGTCGTTCATACTCTTCTTTTGTTATTTCTTCATACGGAGCAAGTTGATACACGTGGTCGGTCCGTGGCAAGAACGAAAGCCCGCCGACAATATCCCAGTTCTCATACACGAAGTTTCCAACCGAGAGCCACTCGTTGTCATCGACATAAATTGTTACTGACGGATTGTGTTCCGTGAAGTGTTGCTTTAATCGCCTCCACTCCTTAAGCAAGTCCAAAGCAGAGATGTCTTTTGATACCACTGCCCCCTCCGGTGCTTTGCAGGGGAATTCAAGCACCATAGTTGTCGCATTTGAAGTTGAGTACCCAACTTCTGGATGTACAGGAACACCCTGGTCTTTAGCAAGTTTCAGAAGCGTGTCATTCACACTAATGCGAACTCGGCGGATATAGTACTTGGAAAACCATGGATGCATTCCAGACCCGACACCGAGAAGTTGTCCTGAATTACCGTGCGGCTTTACACATGTAATAGCCGTTGATTCGTTTACCTTGAAGCGCTTCGCATACTTTTTATTTGTCTTAATTGCCTCTTTGCGAAGGGTGTCAAGGTTTTTGTCTTCACGGACGAGCTTGTTATCGTAGTAACCGGTTATTGAACATCCAAGAAGCTGTTCTTCCTCACAATTTTCCTTCCACTCTTTCGAAAGGTATTCGAAATTCGTGAGTGTCGCTTGGTACGTTCCGAGAATAGTCGCAAGACGCATCTTTCTCTTCAAATCCTCCATTGTGTCCTTCGGGCGTACGACTATTGAAGTGAGGTTGCAAAACTGCTTTGAACGGAGATATATCTCACCGCATGGATTTACTCCAACCTGACTCTTCCCTTTTAGTTTTTCCCAGCGCCGTTGCGGAACCTGCTTATCGAGATCACCACGATTGAAAATTCCTCTCTCGCCACTGCGTGCCATAACAAGCGCTGTCCATTCTTCCAGAAACTCTTCTGCAGACGGTTTGCTCTCATATACCGCGGAATTGTTGGCCATAGAGCGCTGCCCGTCAGTCTGCCAAAATGAGCCTTTCTTTGCGTCCCGCATGTCTGCATCGTCCAAAGAAGAAAGTGAAATGAGTGCCGAACGACGCACACCGCCCGCAACAACAATGAGACCGATTTGACAGATAATGTCATGGAGGTCGAGCGTCGTAAGACGGCGGCCTTGGCGCGCAAATATTTTGCGCTTTGTGAAGTTCATCAATTCTTGTAACGGCGCTGGGCCTGATGCGCGACCGCCCATGGTTTTAAGGCGAGCTCCGGCGGGACGCACCTTCGAGTAGTCGACGTCGACGTCCATTCCATTTGCCCACGCTTCACACGCCTTAACGAACGCTTCACACCAGCCGACCTTACTATCTTCTACAACAATCGTTTTTGCTTTTTTACCCGTCTGCTTTTGAATCTGAGGAAATTTTTCTACGTTCTCAGGCTCAACAGCAAAACCGCATCCCGCGCCGCACATCGAGACGTACATAATTTCCGAGAGATCGCGCCACGAAATAGGTGCAATGTACGCGCAGTTGTACGCGCAAACATTTGTCGCCCGGCACGCTTTGCCTGATGACCAAAGAAGTCGCATAGAAGGACACACATCACGATTAAGAATTCCCTGCCGTACTTCTTCATACTCTTTCTTGGTGAGCTTCTCGCCGAGATTTTCCTTCATGAACTCCATGTACCGGTCAATTGTCTCAATCCATGTTTCGCGGCGTCCAAGCTCATCGCGCCACTTTGAATAAAATTGATAGAAAATAAATTCCTGATATGGAGAAGTGAAGTAGTTGCTACTCTCTGCAATTTTTTCTTTTACCTCTTTTGGAACAACTACCTCAAGCGCTCTCTTTTTTGCCTGCTCAGCCCGATAGAGAATATACGCCTTCGACGTGCCAACATAGTCTGCAAGAATCAGCTGACGCTCTACCTCATCCTGACACCCTTCGACAGTCGGCATGAAATTTCGGTATTTTCGAGAAATACGCACCATGTCAGATGCCACACGGTGCGCCACCATCACCGCTTCTTCCTTTGAACCCTCCCCTGTTGCAGTCATAGCCTTTTCAATTGCCGTGACTATCTTGCCAAAGTCAAACGGAACGATTGAACCGTCTCGTTTTTGAATTTTCGGGACGAATTTTTTGTAATCAGCAGAGGTAAGGTGCTCTGTTTTGGGCACATCGACATTTACATTCATGATTCTTTCAACCTCGGCCTTCGCTTTGGCCTTTGCATCTGTTTTAGACATGGGTAGCTGGTGGGTTAGGAGTTGATAATTCTGCTATGGAACAATTTTACCTCTTCGCTTCCGCACACGCCTGTGGAAAAGCTCTCAAAAACAGTATAAGGAAATAAAAAAAACCGAGTGTAAAATCTCTCGGAATTTTTTGCCTGTACTTAGTGGTCTCTCGAGCTTTTTTTAACGCACTGCCGCAGAATCCCCAATTTCAATTTTGTGTATTTCCGTTGTTCCGGCATTGAGCTCGAGCACGTAACGAGCCGGCGCCTGTGGGTAGAACACTTTCGGCCACGTATTTGGATTTACGTATCTCTCTACCCCCACGACCATCCACTCTTTATCAAACCAGACTATATCTATCGGGAAGTGCATGTCTTGCATCCAAATACCGTGGTAGTCGTCCTCTCCAAAAGCAAGGACAAGTCCTTGGTTAGCCTCAAGATGCAGTCGGCCGCCAAGACCTCTTTCAAGTGCCTCTGGTGTGCGCGCAACGGTCACTTTTATTATGGTGCCATTAATGGTGAGCTGGGTAAGGAATGCGTCATTCGGTGTAAAAGGGAGTGGTTCTTGTCCTGAAAGCCCCAACCACGCAAAGAAAACAACCATAATAAAGACAATGAAAGCGGTAATGAATGTTTTCTGCATGCACCAAGTATATACGATTTTCCCTTTGAAAGCGGAGAAAAGGTGTGTACGCTACACATACCATGGACGATATTCCATATCCGGTACGCATAAACCGCTACTTGCTCCTTATGGGGTACTGTTCGAGGCGTAAGGCTGATGAGCTTATTGCAAAAGGAGAAGTTTCAATAAACGGAAAAGTTGCAGAGCTTGGATCAATTGTACAGAGGAAAGACACTGTGAGTGTTTCAAAAAATATTGCGGCGCTTCCGCACACATATACATACTTCGCGTACAACAAACCGCGCGGCATTGTTTCTCATAATCCACAGAAAGGTGAACGAGCGGTAGAGGACGTGAGCGGACTTGGAAAAAACGTTTCCCCTGTCGGACGTCTCGATAAGGAATCGCGTGGACTCATGCTCCTCACGAATGACGGAAGGATAGTTGACTCGCTTCTTAATCCAAAATATGAACACGAGAAAGAGTACCGCGTTACAGTCGACAAAAAAAATTCAAATTGGTTTCTCCGACACATGGAGAGTGGTGTCGACATCGAGGGGTATGTGACAAAACCGGCAAAAATAAAAAAGAAGAGCGACACCACATTTGCGCTAATACTTACCGAGGGAAAGCGGCATCAAATCAGACGTATGTGCGCAGCACTAGGCTACCAAGTGCGCGACCTGAAGCGCGTGCGAATCGGCGATATCAAATTGGCTCGCCTAAAAGAGGGAGACGTGCGCGAATTGACAGAAAAAGAACGGGCGTCTCTTTTTGCTTAAGTCCAGAGGACGAGGATGAGTGCCACGACTTCTGTCGCGATGAGCTGGTACCCCGCATTGATGAGGAAAAATTTCCACGGCTTCATTCCCCATAGAACATCACCGATTTGAATTGTTGCCTGAAATCCAAGCCACACCCAAAAACCGAATACGAGGGCATCGACTACTCCAACAGCACCCCAGAGGGTGGCGAAATGGCTTAAAACATAAGCCATGACACCCATTGAGAGGAGGCCGATACCCACAGAGCGCGCCATTGTCGCTTTCTGTTGCACCTTTGCTGAATCGCCCTCTTGGAAACCAGCCGCTTTACGCCACTGCTTGCCAAAGAGCATGTCGTGGTACCACAAAAAACCAATAGCCATGTTGGCCACTGCCGCCGCAACCACTGCTAAGATTTGTACGTCAAACTCCATACATGTGAGTTATTTGATAATGTGTATAGTGTACATAATTAACCAAATCAGATGAATACGTTTGCTCGCATTATTCTTTTTCTCTTATTCGTATCCCCGCTCTCGGCGCACGCGCTCAATGCTGGTTTCGTGGAAGGCATATGGTTTTCACAGGAAGAGTTCGTTGACAGTACGCCGATAGCTGTATACACAGCACTGCGCAATAACACCGAGGAGTCAATTTCCGGCACACTGCAATTTCTTGCAAATGACGACGTCATTGAAAGTATTTCATTTTCGCTTGCACCGACACAGTTGCGTCAATTTAAAACCGAGCATGTCTTTATTGCAGGCCAAGTACAAGTGAGTGCGCGCATTGCCTCTTCATCTCATCCAGCACTTCAAAGCATTGCTGTAGGGTCTGAAAAAATAATTGTCGACACCGACACCGACAAAGACGGTGTCGGTAACGCAACTGATAGCGATGACGATAACGACGGGATTCCGGACGCGAACGAAATAGAAAACGGCTCTGACCCGCTTGACTCACAGAGTCCCGCGCCGGAAGAGAGTATGGAGAGTGAAGAGCACGAGAGCGCATCATCAACTCCAATTACCGTTGAAAAAGCAAAAGAAGTAGTTGGGCAATCTGCGGAAGCTGCGAGCTCTGTTGTAAAAAAAGTAGTGAATACAATTAACCCTATCGCCAACTCTCTGGCAGACCGTGCAGAGGAGGCGCGCGACAGGATGCGTAAGCGCGATCAGCTTGCTGCAGCGGGGAGCTCTTCTTTTGGCACTACTATTACAACAACACTGCTCTCTCTTGTTGCATTCCTTCTTCGCCACTGGATATTTCTTTTTATCCTTCTGCTCACCTTCCTTGTATTCCTCTTTATCCGGAAGAAAATGCGCAGGCCAATCGATTAAACACCTGCACCGCGCAATCGGCGCCTGTGGGTGGGGTTGGCTGGGGTGCCAGCCGATTGCGCGGTGCGAATGTTTACTCTTCTTTAAAATCAAGTGAGCACGAGTTAATGCAGTAGCGCTTGCCACCTTCTTTCGGGCCACCTGCCTGCGAAGGCAGGTCTTCAAAGACATGCCCGAGGTGCCCGCCGCATGTGGCGCATATTACTTCAGTACGATGCATTCCATGACTATCGTCAGGGATCAGTTCTACATTTCCCTTTTCGATTACATCAGTAAATGACGGCCACCCGCTTCCTGAGTCAAATTTAGTATTTGAAGAAAAAAGCGGTGTCCCGCACGCGGCGCACCGATAGACGCCGTCCTCTTTATTATGCAAAAGCTCCCCAGTAAAGGGCTCCTCTGTCCCTTTTTCTCGCACTATTTTGTACTGTTCCGGAGTCAATTTCTCTTTCCAGTATGATTCGGGTTTGTCTTTCATAGAATAGAAAGGTCTATTTCTTTATACTTTCCAAAATAACCACTAGGATGAATCCTATTCCCGATACTATTGTTGTAATATCGTAAGCCAAAACCACTCCATCATCAGAAATATTAATAAGACCATTAAATACCAGTAGCACTCCTACAACTACCAGCATGGTTTTCAATATCTTGTTTGTCATATGTTTGTACGTAGCTATTCTAACATCGGGTACGTTAGAAAGTTACAAACACACTTCCTCGTGCTAGCTGTCAAATGCGGAGAGGGCGGGATTCGAACCCGCGGTACGGTTTCCCGTACACCACCTTTCCAAGGTGGCGCATTCGACCACTCTGCCACCTCTCCATATGGAATGCATGCATACGATACCACAGTCGTATTCCCTTATGAACATATACACATTTATGCCCATGGAAATATACCGATGCATCGGTATATTGAGAGTATGACACAAGTCTCAGAGGGACAGTTCGAATCAGCCATACGAAAGCGAATCGAGAAGCAATTCGTAGGTATGCTCGATGTGCACAATGGTTCTAAACTCTTACTCGAACTCCTTACCGAGACTGAGCTACTCATGCTCGCAAAACGCCTTGCAACCCTCATACTGCTCTCGAACGGACACTCCTACTACCAAATACAAAAATCTCTTGACGTGAGTACTTCAACCAGCAAACGCCTTCATGAAGAACTACTCGTGGGTAAGTACTCGAGGTTGGAAAAAATTTTGAAGCGAAAGGAAGAGCGCGAAGAGCTCTACGCAGATATTGAAAAACTGCTTCGACTCGGCATGCCATCGATGGGGCGCGACCGTTGGTCCCGCATTCGTAGCAAATAGCACGAAGAGTCCAGAGAAAAACGCCAAAGAAAAGAAGGAGAGAAACATAATATACCGATGTATCGGTATATTATGTATTAGTACTGTGTATGCGTGCCATATAAAAACAAAAGGGCGACTCGTGTGAGTCGCCCCGCGTGCATCTATTTTATCGGAACACCGCTAACAGTATTGCGTCCCCGATGCTTCACCTTTCGGTAGGTATTGGGGGCACAGGTGTTGCCAGACTGCAGACTGCTCAGCTCAGGAACCTGAACCACGCCATTTTCATCCGTCTTGCGAAGGTGCAGGCCGGCACGGATTTTCTTAACCTTTTCCGGATCAAGCGCCCGCCCAATACTGACACCGGACCTCCCTCGCCGAGTTGAAATCTCGCCAGTCTTCTTGTCCTCCACAATGAATTTTTTCATTGAGAATTTCCCCCTAGTGCTTTAGTGACTAAAGACACTATAACCCACTTTTTACTAAAGTCAACTTTGTCCGCGGAGCGCTGCAATGCGCTTTTCAACCGGCGGGTGTGTGGAAAAGAGCGCATTGAGACCTTTTACCGCCTTCCCGCCAAATGGATTTGCAATAAAGAGGTGCGCCGTGGCATGACTTGCATGCTTCATGGGTGCTTGGTAGCTACTTATTTTCTCAAGCGCTGCGGCGAGCCCTTCAGGGTAACGGGTAAGGAGCGCGCCAGAGGCATCTGCCATGTACTCGCGCTTTCGGGAAATCGCAAACTGAATGAGCTTCGCGGCTATCGGCGAGAGAATGATTGCAACTATTGCAAGCACAGCAAGCCACCCCGCTCCACCATTCCTATCACGAGAGCCGCCGAACATAGACATACGAATAAATATATCCGAAATTATCGCCACGAAACCAACGAGCACGACCGCCACAGTCATTACAAGCATGTCACGATTACCAATATGCGAGAGCTCGTGCGCAATCACTCCCTCAAGTTCATTGCGCTCAAGCATAGCAAGAAGCCCCGTTGTTACCACGACTGCTGCGTGCTCAGGGTTTCTCCCGGTTGCAAATGCATTTGGCGCAGGATCATTGATGATGTAGAGCTTCGGCATTGGAAGTCCTGCGGTAATAGAGAGGTTCTCAAGTATGTTCCAAAGTTCCCGGTGCGAGTCGCGCGTCACCGGTTTTGCCCGCGTCATTTTTATTACCACCGAATCAGAAAACCAGTACGCGCCGACGTTCATAAAGAGCGCGAATATAACTGCGATAACAAGAATTGAAATGTTGCCGACGTAGTAACTAATTGACCACCCGACTGCTATAACCAAAAGAAAGAAGCCGAGCATTAAAAACCACGTCTTTCGTAAGTTGCTGTCTCTGTGCGTGTAAATAGTTGCCATTACTTTGAGAATAATTGAACAGTTTTCTCTACCTCTTCACAAATGCCGTCAATACACTCATACTCTTTCACCTCTTCTGCATTCACCCATGCAAAGTCATCAAATGCACCTTCCTCAAGCACCACCTCCCCACCAACATAGTTTGCCGCCAACTTTACAAGCACTACAGGAATTCCATCGGGCCGAATAAATGTATTGCTGTTGATGTAGTGAAATTCATTTCCTATTTCTACTCCGGCCTCTTCTTTAGTCTCGCGCCGAAGTAAATCTTCAATCGAGTCTTCAAAATCAATCACATCGCCATTCATCCGCGTTGGGTGATTAATATCAAAATCACCGTGCTCCATCTTGCCGCCCGGTGTTGCCCACCTGCCTGAGTGTGCTTTCTCGCGCTTTGAACGTTTCAGTATCAGACATCGGCCATCTTCTTCCCGATAGACGAGTACATTTGCAACAAAATAAAACAGCTTGTCTTTTTTGGCTTCGCCGAGACTTATTTCTGTTGCAGCCATACTACGAAAATAATTTTATCGCTTTTAAAATTTCTTTATCTATCCCTTCGACATGATCATACTGAGTGATTTCCTCTGCGTCCACCCACGCCGAGTCTGTGAATCCTCCCCCTGCCTCTGCTTCGCCACCTCCTATTCGCGCTGCAAAACGCACGAGAATGGAAGGAGTGCCGTCGCCACGAACAAAAAATACGGAGCCAAGATACTGCGGACGCTCCCCTATGGAGAGCCCTGCCTTTTCTTCCAACAACTCTTTTACGTGCGCTTCCACAGGCCCATTGAAGTTCAATATCTCCCCGTCAACTTCATCGGGATGCTCGAGGTCAAAGTGCGACCACTCGAGCCGCCCGCCCGGTAGGCCCCATTTCCCTGGAAGTACCGCATCATCACCGGCACGCTTCAGGATAAGGCATTTTTGGTCAGACTCTCTATAGACAACAATCGTCGTAACGAAATAGAAAAGCTTATCCGCTTCAGCGTGCGCAAGATTAATCTGTCTCGCCATAGGCTCTAGTAGAAAAGAATAAAAGCAATGCCACTAAGACTGAGAAGAAGCACAATGAATGAGACGCTCTTAAGTGCCCCGCGTATGCCTCCTCGTCTTACCGCGACACGTATTTCAAGCACAAACGCTATGAGAGAGAGAATGACCAGCAGTAATCCACCAACAAGTATTGCACCGGAGAGTGCAAGGATAAGAAGAATGCCGGCAAGATACTCAGCGACAGGCTCGAGAAAAGCAACCGAACATGACGATTCAATTGAAAAACCTCCCGTGCAGCCGGCGATAGCGGGAATTGCAAAACCAAGAAGCGGAAGCCCAATAAGGACAAGAGCAAAGAAGAAAATGAGCCAATTAAGAATCTGCAGGAACCGAGATTTTTTTGGCGTTTCGACTGGCTCCGGATTTGGATTTGCAAGCGCGTCTACTTCCTTTTGGATTTCGCTCTGTGCTTCATCCATACTACTTTTTGAAATCAACCTTCACAGGCTCTCGTGCTGCCGCATCTTCCTCGCCAAGTTCGAAGTATTCGCGCTCTGTAAATGTAAACATATTCGCGACAATATTTGACGGGAATGTCTCGCGTACGGTGTCATAGCTCATCACGGTCGTATTGTAGAAGCGCCGTGCCGCCTGAATCTTATTCTCCGTGTCAGTCAGTTCTCGCTGCAACTCCACAAAGTTTTCATTTGCCTTGAGGTCTGGGTAGCTCTCTGCAACCGCCAAGAGTTTCCCGAGCGATTGTGTCAGGGCCGTTTCCGCACCTGCCATTGCCTTTATTTGCTCCGGCGTAATGTTGCTTGGGTCAACGTGTACTTTTGTAGCCTCAGCGCGGGCATTTGTGACCGAGTCGAGTGTCTCTCTTTCATGGGATGCATAGCCCTTCACTGTCTCCACAAGATTCGGGATGAGGTCGTAACGGCGCTTGAGCTGCACATCAATATCTGCCCACGCTTCCTCTGCACGGTTACGAAGGGTTACAAAGCGGTTAAATGCGTACACTCCCCAGAGCAATACCGCCACGACAACTCCTAATAGAATATAAAGAATGGACATAGTATTTAGATAAAACTGATCAATTCAGCCTGCCCACGGAGGCAGGGCACCTGATTGGGTTAATTATACCACCCTCAATTTCTTTGTATATATAAAGAAAGACCCACTAACGGAGAGAACCTAATGACTTTATTAAGCCATCGGGTTTTTACCAATACCGAGCGAGTATAAACGTCGGGAGAGGTTGTGGAAGCGACGTCGCGCGGCGGTGAGCAGTCGGAGGTCGTGGGTGGGTTTGGTATGGGCACGACCCCGACAATGCGAACGGCCGCGCAGTCGCTGGAGCATTTCCCTCTCCCGCCGTGAATACGAGCGAGGCCTTACATCATCCCGCCCATATCAGGCATTGCCGGCATGTCTTTCTTCTCTTCTGGCTCATCTGCAACCGCAGCTTCCGTGGTGAGAAGTATTGCCGCCGCGGAGGTAGCATTTTGGATTCCCGCGCGCGTCACCTTTACCGGGTCAATAATTCCCGCTTCGAGCATGTCATCCACATACTCATCAGTAAATGCGTCATAGCCGCCGTTGCTCTTTCCTGTCTTTACGCGCTCAACCACTACTGAGCCGTCATCTTTCCCTGCATTCACCGCAATCTGCTTAAGCGGACGTTCGAGCGCCTTAAGGACTATTTCAAATCCGACACGTTCTTCCGCCGACATCTTCCCTCGTTCTGCTTCGGAGTCTTTCGCGACTTTCGCCGCAACCTTAACAAGCGCCGTTCCTCCTCCAGGGACAATTCCTTCCTCAATCGCTGCTTTCGTGGCATTCACTGCGTCCTCAATTTTGTCTTTCAGGTACTTCATCTCGCTCTCGCTTGCGGCGCCAACGCGGATAACCGCAACACCACCAGAGAGTTTTGCGGCACGCTCTTCGAGTTTTTCACGGTCAAATTTCGAATCACTCTTTTGAGCCTGAGAGCGGAGAAGTGACGCGCGTGCTTCAATATCTTTCTTCTTCCCTTTTCCGCCAACAATCACCGTGCTGTCCTTGCGTGAAAGTACCCTATTTGCTCGGCCAAGCGATGTCAATTCCATGTTTTCGAGCGAAAGTCCCACCTCTTCTGAAATCACCTGTCCGCCTGTCGTAATGGCAATATCTTCGAGCATATCTTTCTTTCGATCCCCGTACCCCGGCGCCTTCACCGCGAGAACTGATAGTGCTCCGCGAAGCTTGTTGACAATGAGCGTGGTAAGCGCCTCGCCCTCAATATCATCAGCGATAATAACGAGTTCCTTCTTTCCTGTCTGCGTTAATTTTTCGAGAAGCGGCAAAATATCCTGAATGCTCGAAATTTTCTTATCAGTAATAAGGATAGGTGCGTCTTTATACTCCGCCTCCATTCGCTCGGGATTAGTCACGAGATATGGAGAGATGTACCCTCGGTCAAACTCCATTCCTTCTACTACGTCATCTTCAATACCGAAGGTCTGAGACTCTTCCACTGTTACGACACCGTCTTTGCCGACTTTATTGATGACCTCAGCAATACGCTCACCAAGCTCACTATTTTCGGCGGAGATGCTCGCCACCTGCTTTACTTCAGCTTTTCCGGAAATCGGCTTTGCCAGTTTACGGAGCGCCTCGACAACCTGCACGCTCGCTTTTTCGATTCCAGTGCGGATTGCCATAGCATTTGCGCCCATTGCGACCTGCTTCATTCCCTCTTCGACAATAGCCTGTGTCACCACAACTGACGTGGTTGTTCCATCTCCGGCAACCTCATTCGTTTTAGTCGCGACACCTTTAACTATTTCCGCGCCGAGATTCTCGATTTTATCACTGAGGGTGATTTCCTTTGCAATCGAAACACCGTCATTGGTAATAGTCGGAGCGCCGTACCCCTTATCAAGCACGACGTTTCGTCCGCGAGGACCGAGCGTCACTTTTACGGTATTTGCAACCGCGTCCACTCCGTCCTTCAATTTCTTACGCGCCTCTTCATTGAAGAGAATCTGTTTAGCCATAGTTTGTGCGATTACTTAATAACTGCAAGTATTTGGTCAACTCGTAAAATGTAGTAGTCAGTGTCATTGACTGACACTTCTTCGTATCCGTACTTTGAAAAGACAACCGTATCTCCTACCGTAACATCAGAGATTGGGATTACCGCGCCGTCATCGGTTGTACGCCCTTTACCAAGCGCAACCACAACGCCTTGAGCTGGTTTTTCTGTTTTTGCTGCTTCAGGAATGATAATCCCCGATGGTGATTTTTTCTCAAGTTCTTCCGCCAAGAGAGGCCGAACAAGCACCCGCTCCCCAAGCGGCGTAACACCAACGCTCTGTGCACTTTCTTTTTTCTTAGCCATAGTGCGCTTATTATGCTTGTAAAATCGCACTCAGTATAGAAGGAGCACCCGGTGGTGTCAATTTATCCCCTTGCCAAAGAGCAAAGCGCTGGTATACTGACCCCGTTATGGAAATGCTCAGTACGGTCCTTCCGTATGCCCAGATAGTGCTCTCCATCCTGCTCATTATTGCCGTTCTGCTTCAGCAGACTGGTGCAGGAGTTGGCGGAGCATTCGGGGGCGACAACTTCAGCGCGGGATTCAGCACCCGTCGCGGTTTCGAGCGCACTCTTTTCCGAGCGACTATTGTGCTTGGTATTCTCTTTGCACTCTCGGCGTTCATTGCGCTCATTATTTAAATCAATTACTAATCACTACGAGGCTCATACGCCCTCTCCCTACTACTGTGCAAAGAAAATCGCTATCTCGAACATTCGAGCTTCCTTCTTCAGTCAGAAAGGCTCACGCGTCGTTTTCTCCGTTTGAAAAGGTGCTTCTTTTTGTATTCGCAGTTCTCCTCTGTGGTAGTACACTTGCTATTCTCGGCGGCTTAAACAGCATGCTTGTTTCAGATATTCCTGCACACGGCGGCTCGCACACCGAAGGGGTCGTTGGATTTCCTCGCTTTATCAACCCGCTCCTCGCAACCACTGATGCCGACCGCGACCTTTCTATGCTTATTTATTCCGGACTTCTTAAAGCCCGCCCCGACGGCACTCTACTACCTGACCTCGCTGAACGTTTCGAGGTATCAGACGATGGCCTCACCTACCACTTCTTTATCCGAGAGAATGCAGTATTCCATGACGGAACACCGGTTACAGCAGACGATGTGATTTTCACTGTCTCTCGGGCGCAAGATCCGGCACTAAAGAGCCCTCGACGTGCAAGCTGGGACGGGGTCGCTGTTGAAAAAGTGTCTGAACGGGAAGTGCTCTTTACGCTCACGCGTCCATACGCCCCATTTCTTGAAAATGCGACTCTCGGTATTCTCCCCTCACACCCCTGGAAGGAAGTTGAAATTGAGCAGTTCCCATTCAGCCAACTGAATACTGAGGCTGTCGGTTCAGGACCGTACCGCATCTCAGACATTAGACGGAACAAATCAGGCGTTCCAGAGCGCTATACACTCTCCTCATTCGCACACTACACGCTCGGTGAGCCGTATATAGAAAAGATAGTCCTCTTCTTTTACTCGAATGAAGACGACCTTATCAGCGCACTGAAAAGCGGTGAGGTAGAGTCAATAAACAGCATTGCTCCGGCTAAAGCCGCCAACCTCACCAACTACAGAATTGAAACCGTCCCGCTGCCGCGCACGTTTGGTGTGTTCTTTAATCAAAACCAGGCCCCTGCTCTTGCAAATATCGAAGTCCGAAAAGCGTTGTCTCTTGCAACCGATAGAGAGCGCATAGTGCGCGAAGTGCTCAATGGCTACGGTGTCGCAATCAATAATCCGATTCCGCCCGGACTCATAGTTCGAGAAAAAATACCAATTGTTCCGGAGCAAGATCTCGAAGAGGCGCGGGCGGTGCTCGAGAGAAGTGGGTGGGTACTCGATGAGGAAACGGGTGTATGGAGCAGCAAAAAGGATGGTTTGCTATCAGTCAGTATCTCCACTTCAAATGTTCCGGAACTGAAGGCGGCCGCACAGATTGTGATGGAGAACTGGACCGAGTTAGGTGCCGATGTGCATCTGCAAATTTTCGAGCCGTCTGACCTTAATATAAACAGCATCCGCCCGCGCAAATATGACGCGCTCCTCTTCGGAGAAATTATCGGTCGAACACTCGACCTCTTCGCATTCTGGCATTCAAGTCAAAGAAATGATCCGGGACTCAATGTCGCCCTGTATGCTAACATTACCGCCGACAACCTTTTGGAAAAGGGCCGTATTACTCATGACAGAAAAGAACGGGACGCGCTCTACAGCGATTTTGAGACCGAAGTCGCAAACGACTATGCCGCAATTTTCCTCTACGCACCGGAATTTATTTACGTCACGCCAGAGCGTATTTCAGGAATGACACTGGGAACAGTCACTGTTCCTGCGGATCGCTTTTTGACGGTACACGAATGGTTTATAGAGACAGACCAAGTCTGGCACTTCTTTAAGTAAAAATTAAAAAAATAATTAATCGTTTTTTCAGTTACACACTATGACACCACCACGCAAACAGCCGGCACACGCTGGCACACGTCCGTCTTCGCGGCCGCAAACACAGCGAAGCGGCACACGAAGCAGTGCGCCAAACAAGACCGGACGCACAAACACTAACCGCAAAACATCCGGGCGAAACGCGAATCGTCGAGGCGCTCGCAAACCTCACGAGCGGAGGCCTTCCGCTTCCCCGTATACCACTCCAAAGAAAAAGGATGATGTCGTCCCTCCTGTCGAGGCTGACACTGTCCGCATCATTCCACTGGGAGGTGTTGAGGAAGTGGGACGCAACATGGCACTCGTTGAGACCGCGGAAGACATGGTTGTTATTGATGTCGGTTTTCAATTTGTTGCCGAAGATGCCCCGGGAGTTGATTACATTCTTCCGAACACTCGCTACATCGAAGAGCGGAAAGAAAAACTGCGTGCGGTTATCATTACGCACGGCCACCTCGACCACATCGGCGGCATTCCATACATCATGGATAGAATCGGCAACCCGCCAATTTACACGAGCGAGTTGACAGCAATTATGATTAAAAAACGCAACGAGGAGTTCCCGCACATGAAGGGAGCCGATATTAAAGTGCTTGACTCGCACGTACCGGTTACCCTCGGCTCAATTAAGCTGCGTACATTTCCGGTTACGCACTCCATTCCAGACTCAACCGGCGTTATTCTTGAAACAAAACACGGCAATGTCCTTCTTTCAGGAGACCTGAAACTTGACCACGTAGACGGGAAACCATCAAAAAAGGAAGAAGAGAATTTCGGGAGATTGGGCAAAGAGAAAAATCTTATCCTTATTGCCGATTCAACCAATGCCGAGAAAGACGGCTTCTCTATTCCGGAGCAGCGCGTTTACGATACGCTTGAAGAAATCATCCGCAATACGAAAGGACGTCTTATTATTGGAACCTTTGCATCCCAGTTTGAACGAATGATTAAAATTATCGAGGTGTGTGAGAAACTTGGCAAAAAAGTAGCCACGGAAGGCCGCTCGATCCGAACAAACCTTGAGATTGCAGAGAAAGCAAACCGTCTCAAACCTAAAAAAGGAACACTTATTTCCGCCCAAGAAATGAGTGACTGCCCGCCAGACAAAATTGTCATCCTTGCAACTGGAGCCCAAGGAGAAGAGTTTGCGGCACTTTCGCGTATCGCAACCAACAATCACCGCTTCATAAAACTGAATCGCCGAGATACCATCGTCCTCTCCTCGTCTGTCATTCCAGGAAATGAGGTTTCAGTGCAAAGGCTTAAAGACAACCTCTACCGGCACGCAGGAAAAGTTATCCACTACCGCGCGAGTGATGTCCATTCAACCGGACACGGCAATACGGGAGAGTTGGTGTGGATTCGCGAGCAAGTAAAACCGAAATTCTTTATGCCTGGCTACGGCTACCACTCAATGCTTCGCTGTCACGCGACCGCACAAATTGAAGCGGGGTTCCCTGAAAAGAATATTGTCGTCCCCGACAATGGCACAATTGTCGACATAAAAAACGGAGAGACAATGACTGTCCTTAAAGAAAAAGCGCCGTCGTCTCCGATGATGGTTGACGGCTTCTCTATCGGCGATGTACAGGATGTTGTTATCCGCGATCGCAAGTCGCTGGCGCAAGACGGCATGTTCGTGGTTATCATTACACTTAACCTCAAAACCGGTAAGTTGCGTAAATCGCCCGACATTATCTCACGCGGTTTTGTGTACCTGCGAGAATCGCAAGACCTTCTCCAGCAAGTCCGCCTCCTTATAAAGAAAAATGTCGAAGACACGACAAAGGGAATGTACCCGATCAATATCGACTATGTGAAAGACAACCTCACTGACGCAACTGCCGCATTTCTCTTTCAGAAGACAAACAAACATCCAATCGTGATTCCCGTTATCGTTGGTGTTTAGCAAATAAAAAACGGGAGGCCGAACACGTTTTGGTCTTTCGTTTTTTATTGCGCGGTTGCTACACTGTAAACATATGCGCTTTATCCTTGCGCCGCTACGGCACAAAGCAAGTTTTGGATTTTTGTATATTGCAAACTTTGTTTTTGCATTTCACATTTTCTTTACGACATACTTCAATTCAAGTTTTCTCGGCGCACGCGGTCTTACCGAGGGTGATGTAAGCGACATGTACCTCTTCGGATCTCTTATTTCTCTCGGAGCACTAATTGCCTTTCCGCGGGTGCTGCGTCTCCTCGGTGCGTATCGCTCAATCCTTATCCTTTCTTTCTTCCAGGCACTGACACTCATATGCCTCTCTATCCCTGCGTTTGCGCCGTTTACCTTTGTATTTTTTGTATACTACATCACTTCATTTCCTCTTATTGTCTTCCTGCTTGATGTATTCCTTGAAAATCTGACCCAAAAAGAAGGACGGACGGGAGAAATTCGAGGGGCATTTCTCACCACGACAAACACCGCTCTTGTGATTGCCCCTCTCTTTGCCGGAGCACTCCTTACCAACTACCCGTTTGAGGCGCTCTACGCCCTTGCCGCAGCACTACTGCTGCCGTTTACTCTCATTATGTATTTTTCATTTCGTCATTTCAGAGACCCACACTATGAGGAGATTCATATCAAGTCAGTATTAGCAGAAGCGAAAGCAAATAGAGACGTGCGCAATATCTACATGCTTCACTTCCTCCTACGGATCTTTTTTGCATTTATGGTTATCTATACACCGCTGTACCTTCACAATGTTGTAGGATTTTCATTTGAAGATATTGGAATGCTCCTTGCAATTATGCTTCTCCCATTTGCGCTCTTTGAATTGCCGCTTGGTAAAATTGCTGACGCATACACCGGAGAGAAGGAAATTCTTTTTGTCGGTTTTGCAATACTGGCGCTTTCAACCGCACTCCTTTCATTTATTACAAGCTCTGCATTTATCGTGTGGGCTATCGTACTTTTTATCACTCGCGTGGGCGCGAGTGCTGTTGAGATTATGACTGAGAGCTACTTCTTCAAACATATTGACGGAGACGATTCAGACAACATCGCCATCTTCCGCCTCACCCGTCCTGCAGGATACGTTGCAGCAGCGCTCCTGGGAGCACTCTCGCTCTCCATTGTCGAGTTCCGCTACCTTTTCATTATCCTTGCGCTCTGTATGCTTATTGGCCTTATTATCACTCCACTGTTGCGAGATTCTTGTTCACGACGAGACAGAGAACGAGAGACCCTTTTGCACAATAAGACCATCGCGCGCTAGCACAGCAAGTGCTTCTGCGATTTCTTTTTCGCTTCGATGCATCTCTTTAGAGAGACGCTTTACTGTTGCCGGTTTTTTTAACAACTCCTTCAAGAGGTGCCCTCGCAATTCCCTACGAGAGCCTTTAAAAGCACTCTGCCTCGTATGCGTTTGCGAGCGACGAGATGGATTACCCTGTTCCTTCTTTAGGTATGCCCCGTAATCCATAAGTGCCGCGTACCACTCCCGCGGGTTTTTTGTATCAAGTGTCCGTTTAATGATTGGTAATAATTCGCTGTCTGCAATTACTTTCTTCTTCGGGAAAAAGTGGTGGATATACACCGCTCGGATATTTGTCTCAATGAATGGGTGGGCCTCATTATACGCAAAGGCCGCAATTGCCCGAGCGCTGTACGCGCCGATACCAGGAAGCTTTTCTAACTCAGCGACACTGCGCGGCACCCACCCGTTGTGCTGTGTAGCAATAATTTTTGCAGACTCATGCAAAAAACGAGCGCGCCTGTTGTAGCCAAGTCCGCTCCAACAGGAGAGCACGTGCGAGAGCGGAGCTGCGCCAAGAGACGCAAGAGATGGAAACGTACGGAGAAATTCCCGAAACTTCGGCACTACTCTTTCAGCCTGCGTCTGCTGAAGCATAACTTCAGAGACGAGCACTTTATACGGTGTAACTGAAACACGCCACGGCAATACCCGTTTATGCTCCCTGTAGTACGCGTATACTGTTTTACGAAATGCGCGTTCAGTGCTGTTCATTATCGACGCCCTCCCATTTCTATGACACGTGCCTGTATTGATCGAGGGTGTTCTGGAGCAAGCGGAATCAGCACAATAGCCAAGAGGTAAACGACAATACCCGGAATAAGACCGCTGAAAATCGTGATGAAAACCCAAACGAGCCGCAGTACATTCGGGTCCACTCCGAGATACTCTCCTAATCCTCCCAAGACTCCGGAGACGATGCGCTTCTCGCGAGATCGATATAGCTGTTTTTCCATTGGCTCTAGTCTACTTGAATACGGCACATACAGCAAAACTCCCCTACGGGGGAGCTTTTTTGCTGCCAAAATATTTTGCTACCCCACACTCGGGGCTAAAAGCAGTTGAAGAACAAGCGCGCCAGGCACTATTGTACCGCATCTCTCAAAGAGCCTGAAATGTGGAAAACCTACTCTAATTCGTAGATAACGTCTTTCCTCTCCACAATAATTTTCCAATTGTTTCGCTTCGCATGCCGGTAGAGCTTGCTGTTTGGATTGAAGCAAATTGGCTCATCAACAAGCTCAAGAAATGCAATGTCGCTTTCAGTGTCGCCCACTCCGATTGAACCCGTAAGCGTAAGTCCTTCCTTTTTAACAGCACGACGCACAATGTTTGCCTTATTTTCAATGAGATGCACATCAATAATTTTCCCAGTAAAACGATCAGAGGGACCGAGCTCGTACATGCGTCCGTACACTTTATGAAATCCCATGTTTTTACAAAATCCTTCAAGAATAGTTTTCGGGGACTGCGATATCGCCAATACAAAGTACCGCTTTCTGCGCAACTCCTTTACCAAATCCCGCGTATAGCGATAGACGCGCTTGCCGCGTTCGCTCACGAGAGCCTCAGCAACACGTGAGAAGTCTGCGTAGTGCACGCCTTTTATATTCTTCATAAAAACCTTCACGATGGCATCAATGTAATCTTGGTACTTCCCCTCCCTGTCAGCCCATTTTTTAAACTGCATTTCGTACTCTTTGCGGGCACTCTCAGGGAAAATGCCCTCAGCAATGAGCGCTTCGGTAAGCTCAATAGCAAGACTCGACCGAAACACAGTCCCATCAATATCAAAAATTGCCACCTTTCTCATACCCCCATTGTGCCACACCTTTCTTATTTGCTACTATTCCGACAGATTCACTGTACGTGGGGGTAGCAATGAGCACGCAGATAGCGTCTGTTTTCTTTTTCATCCACGGCTCTCATGGTCCATTCAACCCTGAACAGGTAGCGGCGCATATTGCGGATTTCCCGCCCGAGCGGCAAGACCTCGTCTTTGAGGAAATCGCCGTACACCTGCCATTTGAAGAACGCATGGAGTTGACTGCCTTTGCTTCACGCTTCCCGTCAGGGAGACTGAGCGAAGCATTCGTGCACCTGCTCGCCGTCGAGGCGTGCCGTCAGGGCAAGACCATGGAAGCTGTTCTACAACAGGCAACGTACGCTCGCTCAATTGCACATCTCTTTCCGCCTCACGCGCGCCTCTACTGTTGAGGCGCGTTTCTATTTTGCTTTTGGCCATATGTCTACTGCGCGTGGGTATATTTTTGTCAGTGGGTGCTTCTCGCACTCATGCACACGGGCCGGACATATGTAGCGCCCGTAGAGCACCATGGCATGATTTACATACGGCCACTCCTCTTTTGGAATAATTTCCATTAAATCTTTTTCAATACGAATCGGGTCGGTGTAATCCGTTAAGTCAAACCGGATTGCGAGTCGCCTGACATGCGTATCAACAGCGATACCCTCGTGTATGCCGTAGGCATTGCCGAGCACCACATTGGCAGTTTTTCGCGCCACTCCGGGAATAGTGAGCATCTCTGTGATTGTCTTTGGCAGTCTCCCGTTAAACTCTTCTTTGAGAACCTTCGCCGCGTTGAGAATATTTTTTGCTTTATTGCGATAGAAGCCGGTCGGTTTAATATCGTGCTCGAATTCCTCGCGATTTGCGTGAACGTAGTCATCGAGCGTTTTATATTTTTTAAATAGCGTCTTCGTTACTTCATTGACGCGCTTATCCGTACACTGCGCGGAGAGAATAACCGCAACGAGCAATTCCCAATTACTGGAGTAGATAAGCTCTGTCTCCGGATTCGGGTAGAGTTTTTTTAAAACCCGCATCATTTCCTTCGCTCGCTCCCGTCGCACTCTGCGCTTCTGTGGACTCATGTTTTTTGGAGTGCAGTAAGATCCGTAATAATTTCGTCGGCGTGAGTGGCAGGCGTTACTTTTTCGTACACTTTGGCAATGGTACCGTTCGGGTCAATGAGAAGCGTTTCGCGCAATACTCCCATATACTCCCGCCCCATAAATTTTTTCTTCTTCCAGACGCCGTAGGTACGAAGCACCTTTTTATTTTCATCAGAAAGAAGTAGGAACGGTAGCGCATACTTTTTAATAAATGTACTGTGACGCACAGGAGAGTCGGGCGAGATTCCTACAACAACTGCCCCGCGTTGTTGTAATTTCCTATTAGCATCTTTGAATGCTTTTGCCTCAGTGGTGCACCCTGGAGTATCGTCTTTGGGATAGAAATACAGTACAACCCATTTACCGCTAAAATCAGCAAGAGAGCGCTCTTTACCGTTTTGATCAGGAAGACGAAACTCCGGGGCAGAAACTCCTGGTATCAATGTTTTTTTCATACCGAAAGTATACCATTCTCAAAAATGGCCTATACCAAAGCAAAAATCGACCTGCTTGCCTACCGGCAGGCAGGTCTATTTTTGCAATAGGTATTTAGAGCGCTTCCGTGTAAACCACCAAGCGCCGCTCATAGCTTTTCTTGCCACTGTCCCATGCCCCGTCACAAGTAATGAGTGTAAGGTGCTGTCCGGACGTATCATTGAAAATTTTATCAACTGGAGCAAAGTCCGTGCTGTACACCGCTTTCGTTTTAACACGGAAGACCCGCTCATTTCCGAAAACATCTTCCACATACACCAAATCACCAACGGAAAGATCGCCGAGGCGCGCAAAGACCGCCTGAAAACCAAGACTGTCATCGAGGTGTCCTGCAATAACCGCACTGCCGTACTCGCCTGGAAGTGCGCCGCTCTTATACCACGCGACATCAGAGTAATTGCTCGGCACCGCCATGCGCCCGGACGGGTGGAGGCCTACATGCTGTACGCGCGCTTCAACATCGAGTGCTGGAATGCGCAGCACTGCCGGCACTACCGGCGTGGCACCCCCATGAGCTGCGTGTGTATCCTGAGGTGCAGTGAGTCCGGAAAATGTAGAAGCTAGTTGCGCGTCAACCGTATACGGAATAAGTGAACCTGCGTGCACCACGAGCCCGAGCCCTCCGGTTAAGACGGAAGCAATACAAAAGGCAATAAATAACGTATGCCACTGTGGCCAGTACATAGAGTTAGGATTGAGTGATGGAGCGCAGCGTCTTTCGCCCCCACGTTACCGAAAGAGCGATGAAGCCGAGTACGAGGAACGCTGTTGCGAATGTTACGAAAAGCGAACCGCCGCCGCCAGTGTTTGGAAGTCCAGGAGTACCGGTATTCCCCGATGTATTACCAGAACTTCCAACTGAGCCGAAAACATCAACCACACAAAACGCGGTTTCGTGCTGGCTAGTTACGTAGACAACGTGGGTCCCCGGTTTGTCAAAGTCTACAACAAAAGTTGGCCCGATATTAAGGTGTGTCTCGTTTTCTGTCACCCAGTTATACGCGGTAAAACCGCCAGTGGCTGCTAGAGCCACATCACCTCCTACGGATGTGCTTGTGCGAGCTGGAGCACAACCGAGAGCCGCGTGTGCTGAAAGTGGCATCACGAGCGCCACCAAAGCGCCGAAAAGTGTAAGTGAGATTCCTTTATTCATAGAGTAATAATTATTTCTAAGAGAAAGAACAGTTGCTTTATGGTACCATTCTTTTTTCCTTTAGTCAAATTACAGATTTATGCACCACGTTTGGTTGACCCGTGCCATATGGGGGTATGTAATAGCAATAGAATAAGAGTGAGGGTCCTGTCATGATGAGCGAACTTGTCCCCGCATTTGAACACCCGGCACTGCTCGCTCGAGCAGAGCATCCACACCACCGCCGCGCCCAAGAGGAGACACTGCAGCGTATGGCTCGTAGAATTCAGCCACTGTGTGAGTACCCCCTTCTCTACCACCGACGGTTGGGAGACAGGGTGCTCATGGTTCCACCACGACGCACGTTGCTTTCGATTGCAATTGGGGAGCATTTTAAGTTCCAGCTCCGCGGCGACCGTCACGGCAAGCCGCATGTCTGCATTTCTCTCTCCACCCCTCGAAATGGCTCAGCAGTATGCAGACTCGCCGATGACCGCTTCTGGCCACGCATTGAAGACCTCTGTCAGGAGTATATGGTCTTGGTCGGAATTGAATGGGTTGAAGTCCACGCGGACAAACTGACCCACGGAGAGCGGATGATACTTTAGACCGCAGGGCGTGCGCCCTGCGGTTTCTTACAGCAACTTCTCTATTCGCAGCCCAACAAGCCGAATCTTCTTTTTTTGCGGATTCTCTTTCCCCTCAAAAAAAGGGAGGAGGAGCTTCATCATTTTTGCATTCAATTCCCGCTCACTTGCCATTGGTAGCGCGCTCGTTACTGAGCGGGTACGGGTTGTAAAATCAGCAAAGCGCACCGTCAGCACGACCGTACGAAATCCGACAAATCCCTTTTTCGAAAGACTGCGAATGAGCGATGCACTCATCCTACGAAGTTCGGCGACAATTGCATTGAAATTGAGCATGTCTTCAGCAAATGTTTTGTGCTTCCCGATAGATTTCGCATCTTCCGGCTCTGCTAATACCTCCCGCTCATCTATGCCGCGCACCCGCTCATAAAGCACGAACCCCCACTTTCCAAAGTGCTTTTCCAGTTCCTCCCACGAGTACATTCGAGCATCTGCCACTTTTTCCACTCCTATTTTTTGCAGGACCGCTGCTGCCTTCGGTCCGATACCGGGAATAGCGCGCACTGGCATACTGCCAAGAAATTTCTCAACGTCTTTCGGGCGGACAACCGTAAGGCCATTCGGCTTATCTACATCAGATGCTATTTTTGCGACAAGCTTTGACGGACCGATACCAATAGAGCTTGAGAGTTTGGTCTTTCTGCGTATCTCTCGTTTCATTTTCTCCATCTCTTCTCGTGCCTTTGTATATGTTCGCAGATGTGAGAGGTCAAGATACGCTTCATCAATACTGCTCTGCTCAAAGCACGGCGTATACTGAGCAACAATATCAAATATCGCTTTTGACGCCGGACGGTACCGGCTAAATGACGGCGCAATGAACGCACACGCTCTCTCGCCGCGGGCTTTTGCTTCCTCTGAGAGCCGCCATGCAGTTTTGATAGGAAGAGCTGAACGTATACCGTACTTACGCGCCGCATAGTTTGCCGTTGACACAACACCGCGCCCTGCGCCTCCTTTGGGATCCGCGCCAACCACTACCGGCAACCCCCGCAGGTACGGCTTGTCACGCTCTTCAACAGACGCAAAAAATGCATCGAGATCAATGTGGCCTACAATCCGCATTGCTCCAGTATACCGCCATCAAAAAAAGCCCTGAAAAGCCTGATGAGCTTTCATATACGGCTGTATATTCCCTACTTCCCATTCTCCTCTTCTCGCACAGCATCAGCCTTGATGGCACCGTCAACTGCCTTGTCCCACTCATCTATTTCTTTTGCTTTCTCTTTCTCTTTTACAACACGAACTTCTTCTCGCACTACAGTGCGCTCTGCAACTGAGCGTTTCGAGTAAAGGTTCATGAGAGAAAACATCACAATACTCGCCCCTACGATACCGACAACATTGAGTAAAAAGAGTACTATCGCACCAGAGACGACAGTCCACTGTAGCTCCGCAATGCCAACTCCCACTGTCGCAAGCGGCGGCAGGAGCGCTACCGCAACTGCAATGCCCGGCAGAGTCTCTGAGAGGTCGGGACGCACCATTGTGTATGACACTGCGATACCAGAGATAACCGCAACCAAAAAGTACACAAGTGACGGTTCGGCACGGGAAAGTATTTCACTTCCAATAGAGTAATCGTATGAAAAGAAAAGTGTAATAATCGCAGACGCGCCAACGGTAAGGACTGTCGCTTTGCCAAGCGTTGAGAGCGACCGGCGCAATAGGCGGTAGTCAGCCATGGAAACCGATACTGAAAGTGAGAGTATTGGGTAGAGCAGTGGCGCAATAAGCATACTGCCGATGATCACCGTTGCGCTATCAAGGAGAAGCCCGAATGTCGCCATCAAGACCGAAAGGGTCGTCAGAAGGAAGAAATCAAAATCAGGCGTACTTGCAGCAATAAGTTTCTCTACTGCTATAGACTTATCCGACTCATCAATAGAGCGAATGCGGGATATAAATGACATTGCGTATAGTATACCCCGTGAGATACGCCATAAAAAACAATGAGAAACTATACACAAGTTATCTCCGGGGCATGCAAAAAAATGAGGGGCATTTCTGCCCCTACATCAAGTGGATCCACACACCAAAGCCAATTGGGCTTCCTTTCTCCCGAAAGAGCTTGAGAAGCCTGTAGTCTGACGGGCGGCGCACCGAGCGCGGATCTCCTTTTTGCTTCAACTTTTTTCGACACTGGAAAATCCGCAAATCTTCTTCAGAAAGGTGGAGGCTCTCGCCTCCCCCTTCCCACGCTTGCCGAAGGAGACAGTTCTCGCTCATATTCGCCTCCATACCTGACCTAGAAAATAGTATGCACGCTCCTCGGAAAAAAGAAAGAACCGGCTCCTACGGGAGCCGGTCAAAAGGGAATTTCTTCATCAACCCTCTGTATGCACTGACGTTTCTCTTCAGTGTCTTCATGGGGGAAATTCAGAACATTATTGCTCACAATGGGTGGAATACCCCATTTTTTATGCTCCTCGAGAAGAGCGGTGTCTCGAGCAAGAGCCGCTTCGTATGCGGTAGCAAATCGTCCACAAAAGAAGCGCTCTCCCATAAAATTGAAGCTCGCTTCGAACGGCTTAGAACTGTTTCCGTTTTTTGCGGTTGATGGAAAGCGGTATACGCCTACATACTCTGGGACATTGCCACTACCTCCACACCGCAAATTCATCTTGTTGTGTATAGGCAGTCCAGGAGCTAAGTTTTTCAGAGAATTTCGAAGGGAGTTACCATCCAGATGGTCAACATGAATATCAGGATGCTCTTCGGCCAACACTAAGAAGCGATGGAGATACTGCTTTGCACCTTTTGGAAAACCCTCAGAGGCTCGTCGCCCCCGTACAGCATAAATCTTAAAGTGTCCGTCACCGTGTGGCTGGATATTCGCGTGCCATGAATATCTCATAACACGCTCGTATTCCGACTCGTCAACCGTCGTTATGAAGCCACGGGTAAGAAAGACCACTCTCTCACCTTCCCGTACTTCAGGATTTAGTTTTACCGGATCCGCATCTCTCGGATCTTGTTTCAAGGAACTCGTCGTGGGCGTAAGCCCATCGACGAAATCTTCGCCTTTGGGCATTATCCTCTCCTCTTGATTCTGTCTTTAGTATAGCAATCCGCTATCCACACTAAGGGCCAGATAATTCTTCGCCCGCGACCGGGGCGCGACAAAAACCTCCCTATTCGTACGCCTGACCGCCTCCGTACACGGGAGAAAAAAATTGATCATCCAAAATTGCTCTAGAGCTCTGCCACACTGGCAGGGCTTTCTTCTTTTGTGTAGTACACCCAAATAGAAAATCCAAAGAGAAGCGTGGAGAGTACCGCCGACGTAAGGCAGTAGATGCAAAACGCATTAATAACAAACGCCTGCAGGTACGTGAAGTACACAGAGGCTAGGAAGCCGCCAAGTGTGGCAAGTACGAGCAGTACTCTAAACAGCTTTGCATCCTGTACGAGCAACAAAACACCAAGCGCGAATATGCCTATGTAGAAAAGAAGCCCAAGGTATGAAAGGGGCATAATACCAAAGAGGACTGACTCGGGACTTGCCGCAACCACATTGCACCCATTGAGAATATTGCAAGAAAGTGACGAGCCCGTGAAGCGTGCCCACGAAAGGTACCCCGCATCAATAATACCGAATGTAGCAAGTGCAATAACTGAAAGAACTCGGGAGTGCATGCTATTTAAAGTACACCGGGAACTCCAGTGCGTCGTCGTGCTCCGGTAGTCCTGATGGATTATCCTTCTTAAGGATAAGCGAACCACGATTTGAAACTGACGTGTCTACGGTAAATTCAAGTGTTGCTGTAAATGGCACAAACGCTTCAGTCATCCAGTCATCCTGTGCGCTCGCATACCCTTCCGCAATAATCCGCCCGTCCCAATCAGTAAGGATGACTGGGAAAGTGGCCTCGAAGTACCAGTATCCGCGCGCCTCTCCGGTTATGGTAAGCGGGGATTCAATTTCAGCATTTGGCCGCGGGGTATTCACGCGAATAAGGTCTCTTTTTTCTAATTCATTTCCAATCTCCTCGACGAAGTGCTGCCCCTCATGACTGCACTGTCGCGGGTAGCTCTCCATGACAGGATTCCCTGCGGCGACACACTCCTGAAACGTTGTCACCGTAACCAGCTCTTGTACTTGATCTCGAGTAAAGAAAAAGAGCCCTGCCAAAACCGCAAGAAGGATTGTAATGCCGACTATCCACTTCATACACACATACTACCATAGAAACTATTTGACCTTCATCCATTCTTGCCGCACACTCCAAAGAGGATATATACCGGAGGGAAGCACAATGGAACTGCTCTCAAGCGCATTCACGCGCGGCGCGCACGCGGATACGGCGATACTGCAAGCTCTTGGCAACGCTGGAATCAAACATGAGGAATTCAGCCTCACGAATGATACAGGGCTGCGTGGACGGGATGAAGAGGAGTTGACTACCCGTGTGGCTATCATCGGGGACCCCGAGGCAAAACACCGCATTTGGATAACCACGGGTATACACGGCATCGAGCGCTACTGCGGAACCGTCTACCTTTGCTGGCTTCTCGAAAACGCCCCCTTCATCAAGCGATTGCTCGGCAAAGAGTGCTGCCTTGTCCTGGTGGATAACATTACTCCATGGGGCTCAAGTTGGCATTCACGCGTCAATGAAGAAAATTCGGATACCAATCGCTCATTTCGAAAACGCTGGCCGAAACGGAAGCAGTACACCAAATCGTACGCGGCCGTTGATGAGGATCTCAATCCCGAATCGTTAACGCTTATGGCTGAGTGCATGCGAATCGGGCGCCTGCTTGCCCATAGAATGCGGAAGGGCGACGCGGTACTGCAACGAATGATGAATATCGGGCAGTGGGTGCACAAAGACAAGATGCTCTACGTCGGCTCAGGTCCAACGTGGAGCACGCTCACCACCCGAGAGATTATTCGCCAGTACAGTTATGACGTGCCGGGACACGATGTCCACATAGACATCCACTCAGGTCTTGGTCCGTCAATCGTAAAGGCCGAAGCGGTTCTTATTACAATTTACGATCCAAAAAGCCCAGACCACCAGCGAGCGAAAGAATTTTTCGGTCCGGCACTGTTCTCAACAAAGGAGGACAATCCGTATACCAGCTCAAGTGCCGGTGTCATCGAAAATGCTTTCTTTGACGAGCTCCCTGCCACTCGGACCTATACCGGCGTCTGCGCGGAACTCGGCAGTAAGTGGATAGTGCGGGCTGTCCTTGCGGTACGGTGGCGCAATTGCGTTCTGAAATCTCTTCGCGAGGGGCGCGCTGACCGCAACGACACGTGGACTGCACAGACCATGCTCAATGTATTCTATCCGCGCCAAAGAGCCTGGCGTGACGCAATCGTGCCGCGAATGAACACTGTTCTCTACTCGGCTCTTGCTCGGATCAATTCCCTGTAGACTAACGCCGCGTGCAAGCACGCGGCGTTTTTTATTAGCGACGTACCCCCCTGCCGGTAGGTAAGCCTGCCTGCCGGTAGGTAGGCCTGCCAGCATAGGCAGGAAGCGAGCGAGATGCCGAAGCGAAGCCTTACGCATTTCCGTACCGAAGAGCTCTTAAAGGCTTTGGTGCCCTCTATGTGCGACGCTTCTTTTTTAGGTAATCCTGATGGTACTCCTCAGCCTCGTAAAAAGGTCCCGCGGGGGTGATTTCCGTTTGTATGTCTTTTTTATAGTCTGAACTGATTTCTTCTGTTACTTCATGCGCTCTTTTTTCCTGCTCAGGCGTAAAGAAAAAAATAGCAGAGCGATACTGCTCCCCGCTATCAGGACCCTGTCCGTTTTCCTGCGTTGGATCATGCATTTTAAAAAATGCTTTCACTAATTCCCTATATGAAATAACTGCCGGATCGTATGTAACCTCTACCGTCTCCGCATACCCCGTCTCACCGCTACACACGTCTTCGTAAGTTGGGTTTTGCGTATGTCCACCGCTATAGCCCACCCGCGTATCAACAACTCCTTCAATAGCTTGGAATTCCGCTTCCACTCCCCAAAAACACCCTGCTGCAAACAGTGCCTTTTCCATACTAGCGAACTGATGCAAGCGCAAAAATAAGAATAAAGAGTGCCACGACAAATAGTATCTTCCACTTCATTGCTTTCAGTATACCGCCAATCGACTCAATCAGGTGAATGAGTCGATTGGCGGTATGAGCGGATCGATATTTTTTTTAATGCTATTGACAGAATGTCTTATATATGCTAGTATTTCCGCGGTTTTGTGTTTGTGGCAGTATTTCGCCACTTTTGAAAATGGAGGGAACTATGCACGGCTCTCACGTGACCACTCAGGAGCACCGCCCCAATTCGGCTTCCACGCTCCACAGTGCGCTTAGCGCCGAAGGTGCGCTGCCGAACAACTGCTGGACCTACAGTGTCGCTTCCGGTCTCTCGGCCGATATCGACATTGAGACGGGGCACCCGCTGTGCGGCGGGAGACCGGCACTGTTTGTCGGCTCCTTCTTCATTCTGCGGGATAACAGCCGCCACGGCTGCCTCTACCGCCCGAATGGCGCCACCAGCGCCTACGTCCGGCGGATGGCGCTTAAGCGCGTCCCCCGCGAGGAGAAGGCCGACCTGCTCTTCCTCGTCCGGCCGGATGAGGGTACGCAGAGCCACATGCTCTTCGTCAACTCGCGTCTCCCCTCGGGGGTCAAGCCGAAGCACAAGTTCTACTTCGGCGCACACTCCTCGGAAGACGAAAAGTGCCTCATCAAGGCCGGCAACGGCGAGGCGCTCTTTGAGCTCATGGAGGGCCAGTCGGTGACGGTCTTCCACCCCACCGGCGAAGTGGTGCGTATCATCTGCACCAACAACCGTCTCGAGACGGTTACGCTCACTGTCGAGGAGCAGATCGAGGCCCGCGTCTTGTGGGCGGAGAATCTCTTCGCCTCCTCGACGGACCGCAAGGTCCGTGACCGTGCTCACTTCGAGCTCGTCTCGGCCATCGCGGTCAACCGCAACCCGAGCAATCGCCGCTCGGCTTTCGAAGCGCTCCTCAAGAACATCGAGGAGAACGGTCCCCTGCCGGGGATTGTCTTCGATGAGGTGAAGGGCGTGCTTTTCGAGCACGGCGACGAGATGAGCATGGCTCGCCTTAAGAAGGCGCAGTGCTCTGCCGACTCCGTCTCCTCGTGCGCGAATGAGCGCGCGAAGAAGGAGGCGGAACGCCGCGCCCGCCAGCTCGAGACGAGCCAGCTCGGACACCAAAAGGGCCCGGGCGGCGGTAAGCCCGACCTTCGGAGCAATCCGAAGAAGGCAGAAAAGCGGGCGCGCAAGGCGGCCGCCAAGAAGTAGCCTCTACTGCTCTTTCCCCCAACTCAAACGCCCCACGGTCTATCCGTGGGGCGTTTTCCATTTCTCTCCAATTAATCCTTACAGAGAAACGTCTGCTGACGCGTCGGCAGATGTGCCGTCGCTCGATTCTTCGCTTGTCGCGTCTGAAGAATCAGTAGCCATGTAGTTACTGTAGAGGTAGTACCCTCCGACAGCCACAACCGCTACGACTACAATCCAAATGAGTGCTTTCATAGTATCAATGCATTTCTAATAAATACGCTTTCGCGCCACTTACTTCATCATAGCACTAAATAGCAACGGGAATACACACAAGAGGCTAATTCTCTTTTGAACAATACAGCACCCGCGCAGGGAGTCGCTCGAGGCGTTTAAGCGCACGTCTGCGCTCTTTCCAGTCAGGGATAATGCTTTCAACGTGCTTCCAGAAACGCGTTGAGTGGTTAAATTCACGCAAGTGGCACAGCTCGTGGACGATTATGTACTCGGCGAGCGAGTCAGGAAGGAAGACTATTTTGTAATTGAAATTTAAATTCCCTAATTCCGAACAGCTCCCCCAGCTTCGTTTCGTATTGCGGATAGCAATCCGGCCGTACTGAAATCCATACACCGCCGAGAGTGTTTCCACCCGCTCTTTTACGTATCCACGCGCTCTCTCTTTATGTGCTCTGTAGTGTTTGCTCACCTAAAAAGCCGTTACCGATAACAGACGATTGGGTCAAAACCGTAGTTTTCTTTAATGTAGGAAAGCACATCATAGTAATCGCCGATCTCATCTATAAGCCCTTTTTCTTTTGCCAGAGATCCGAGCATCGAAGAGCCGTCGGAGAGCGCCTGCACTTCGCCAACGCTCATACCTCTGTTCTCCGCTACCGAGCGCACGAACACATCGTGGGTAATTGCTAAATCGCGCTCGAGTATCCGCCGCTCTTCATACGTTAACGGCTTTTCCGGATTAAGAATATCTTTAAATTTTCCAGTCGAAAGAGAGTTGAATGTAATGCCGCTCTGCCGGTTTGCGGTGCTCTGATCGGTGTATGACTGGGTGACGCCTATGGCCCCGACATCGGAAAGCTCTGAAGCAAAAACAACATCAGCCGCGGACGCCACCCAGTATGCGGCGGAAAGCCCCGCTCCCCTAATCTGTGCAATAACCGGCACGGAAACGGTGTGATTGATTGCGGAAACTATTTCGTGCGCGGCAACAGGCATGCCGCCGTAAGAATCTATCTCAAGGAGTATCGCTTCAATGTGCGGCGTGTATTCCGCAACCTCCAACAGATACTGTACATATTCCGAGGAAATGACGTCATCTACGGACATGGATTCGACGTCATAGTACGTATAAATGTCGCCGTGGATGTTTATACCCGCTACAGTACATTCGGAATCGGCAAAGGGATTTTCTGCATACCCGCTTTCGGCAGAGCCGCCGAAGTAATACTGTACTTCATTGTAAATAGTGATACCTGCGGCTATTACCACAAGCGCTATGAGGAATGCTTTCAATCCTGTGTGCATACCTTAGTATACCCAAAAATCGACTTGCCTGTGCCGGCAGGCAGGCTTATTCACCTGATTGAGTCGATTGCGGTATGTTCGTGTTGTTAAGGTCCTAGAGGAGGGTCTCCACAGACGCATTCGCGCGGAGTTCTGCCGCTTTTTGAGTAAGCGCTTCATTTAGCTTCTGCTGAGTAAGTTGGGCGATAATGTTCGCTTTTGCGTCCTCAAACGTAACATCGAGCTCTTGGTTTGCCGCCACTTGGTCGTACACTGCCTGTGCGTCTTCCTCTGAAACAGTAATTTCGCTGTCCGTCTGTACCTGCTGGTAATACGCGGTGAGGGTGAGCTGCCGCTCTATATCCGCACGAAGTGTTGCATTCGTAAGACCAACTGCAGCAAGCTGACTCTCAAATGCAGCATCGCTTTCAAACTGCTCCTTCACCTGCTCTAACTGCGCATCTACATCAGCGTCTTCCGGTGCAATTCCAAGACGTGCCGCATCCTTCAGGAAAAGCTCTTCGTTGATAAGCTGTGTGAGTACCGCCTCCTGAAACTCTGCGTACTCAGGCGCATCCTCTGCCGGTACCTGCGCCTGTCCGGAGCCTTTTACCTGTGCAATACGCGCATCTATGTGTGCACGCGTAATTGCAACACCATCAACACGCGCAACAACTGCCGATGTGTCGCTATTGTTATCCGCAACCTGCCCGTCCTCTGTTGTTTTGCCTCCAAAATAGTAAATAGCTCCTCCAATTGCCACAATAGCAATGAGAGCAATTACTGGTAGTAGTACTTTTGTTTTAAACATAGAATTCTTGATACTAATTACCCACCTACCCTACCACTTTTATCCCCCGATACGCAAAATCCCCAATTGTGCCTACAAACTACTTATTGCCGTGCGCGTTATTGGGCCGTAGTAGCCCGAGGTAGGGCTGACACCGTGTGCTTTTTGAAATCGTACAAGCGCTGCCTTCGTTGCAGGGCCAAAGAATGTCGTCTCATTTCCTGGAGAGCCACCGCCAGAGAGCGCCACAATGTAGCCCTCTTGATTGAGAAACAGTTGCAAGGCGCGCACATCTTCATTTCTATCGCCATACTCTAAATCGCGCTGTGGGACGGCCCGGGCTTTATTTGGTGACTCGGTTAATAGTGTGCTGTCTTTTAAATTAACTGTCGCTACACTTTCTCCTTTCTTACCTGTAAGCACACTCCACAGTGCAGGGTCCTGCCCGCCGTCAATTTTAAATATCGCTATACCGCGCAGTCCGAGTTCCTCTGCGAGCTCTATTTTATCCTGAATCGCTTGCGCGTCACTCCATGTAAGTACCCGTGTTGCAAAATCAAGCGGAATAACCGGATCAGGCGCGTCCTTTGCCGGGTAGAGGATCTGCAGCTCTCCCGCAGAGTTGCGCGTTGGGGTAAGTCCGAGGGTCTGCGCTGTTTCTATGCCGTAGCCAGGATTCAGTGACCAGAGTCGCGAGTACTGAATCTCCCCCGAGCCATCGAGCGCTTCAAACATATCGTATTCGTATCCATACGTCGGTACGCCGATAATCAATTTATCCGCGTCCACCTCTTGCGCGGCAACCCGCATCACCTTTTCAACCCAGTCAACATCTGCCGTAGGCGCATACGGGTCACCCTTTTCTTTATTGAGTTTTACATCAATGCGAGCTTGGTCGTACGCCATAATACGAACACGGTCACAGTATTTATTTATTTCCACAAAGTCATTTGCGTACTCAATATCCGCCGGAATTGCATCGAGTGTCTCGTAGCGAGAGTCAAGCGGTGTACGGGACTGCATCGTACACATAATGTGTTTGTCAAAACCTATCGCCTCTTCGAGCTCTTTTAAGAATTGTGAGAAGTACGTTCGGGTGCGCGCATACCGTGCCTCGTAGTCAATATCGATACCGTCAAGGTTCTTTGAGTACACTTCCCACGCAATAGACTTGATGTGCTTTTGGCGCAGTGCGGGATCGCGAAAAATTTCGTCCATTGCATCGGCGTTTGCCCACATTACCGTTGGAATGAAAAGGATGCCGTTTGCCTTTGCGGCATTGCGAAGCGAGACCCACTCGGCATCTGAAAGAGAGCCGTTTGAGAAAAGCTCTCCATTAGTTGAAACCGTGTAGAAAAATGGATTTACCTCAGTAAATAAATCAAGCTGAGGGAGAATGCTGGCAACTCCTTTTTCCGAGCGCCAGTACGGGATCCACCCTGCAATTTCAAAACCTGCGGCAGATACCACGCTCGGGAAGAGCAATCCGAGCACAACAGCGATAAATCCAAGCTTTTTAGAGTGGGTGTACATAGTATTTGAGACGATTGAAGTACTCATATCATACACCATCTGAGCTTCCTTATCCGAATGTGAATGCAAAGGCAGAAACACTCCCGTCAAGGAATCGTATCTCAAGCTCATGCGCACCGTACTGCCCACGCAAGTCTATAAGGTTATAGAGGTCGTGCTCGTTAAACTCGACAACTCCGCTCCCCACTGAGTACCCAGCGTGGTTCTCTGTTACTTTCTTTCCATCAAGGTAAATCTCTGCGCGCACAGCCCCGTCAGCTCCAGCAACAAGATTCACCTTATTGGCATTAAAATACAGCGTTACCGATCCCGAAGAGTCTGCAAGTGTTGCCTTCTCTCTTTCAATATTCCACGCACCACTAAGCGCAAAGCCATTCAGTGGAATGGTTGCCGGCTTCTCATATCGGCATACAGAATCAGTGCAGGTGCTCTTTAATGGATTGACAAGATTCTCAACTCTCGCATAACCGAAGTACATCTCAGGTGAGCGCACCTTCCCGAAATCAACTGTATCAACATTTTCAGGTGCCGTATCACTAACCACTACCCCACCTTCTCCAAGTACCCGAGCGCGCTCATTGAGAAGCGCTACTATTTTCTCCTCCGTTTCTTTATACCCTCCTTCGCCTATGTGCTCATAGACGATAAAACCGTCGATATCAATCAAATATTTTCGCGGCCAGTACTGATTCTTATACGCGCGCCATGTAGAGTAATCGTTATCAAGCACCACGGGGTACTCAATACCCCATTTCTCCACTGCACGCTTTACATTTTCGTAATTTTTCTCGAATTCAAACTCGGGCGTGTGGAGTCCGATAATCACCAGCCCTTCATCAGCGTACTTCTTATTCCACGCATTGAGGTACGGGAGCGTACGCTGACAATTTATGCATGAGTAGGTCCAGAAGTCGACGAGAACGACTTTCTTCCCAATAAGATCTTTGATATTGAAGTCTTCTGTGGCATTAATGAACCCATCAGGTGTTGAAATCTCTTTCGCACGTTCAAATTCTTTTTCTTTCATTGCCACCCGCTCATTTGTATCCGTAATTGTTATATCACTTCCCTCACCGCCGCTTTGCGCCGGCTTTCGCAATTCAAGTACGCCAATAATTGCAACAATTGCAATGAGAACAACAATGAGCGTTATGTGTTTTCCAAAGCGAGCCATACTAGTTTAAGAGCAGCGAGTTTAAAAGACCAAAACTTGCAATAAGATTCAGACTCTGTGTGAAAACAAGCACCCCAAGAATAATAAGCAGCGCCCCAAAAGCCTTATTAACGTACGTGAGAATGTGAGCGTAGCGGTTAATGACACCTGTGGCTCGCGCGGCAAATGCTCCGACGAGAAGGAACGGGAGGCCGAGGCCGAGCGAATACGCAAAAAGAAGATAGAGTGCGGCGCCGGGGCTCGTCGCGGCAAGGCCGAGTATCGCGCCGAGTGCGGCGCCGACACACGGCGTCCAACCAGCGGCAAATGCCGCACCGAATACGAATGAGGTGAGGTACCGTGAGCTGAATTTTCTCTTTACCTGCAACTTGTGCTCGCGTTCAAGGAATGGCACACGCAAGAGTCCTACAAGCCACAAACCAAAGAAAATAATGATAGCTCCACCGATTCGTGCGAGCCACTCTTGTGCGTCATACGCCACCGATTCAAGGAGCGTATTGAGGAGCACCCCGAGAATTGCAAAGACTGTCGAGAAGCCAAGGACAAAGACAAGCGAGTTTAGGAAAATTGCCATCCGCTGGGAGCTCTGCTGCTCTTCACCTTCTTTTGGAAGTGTCGCGCCAGCTAAGTACGCGAGGTAGCCGGGGATAAGCGGCAGCACGCACGGAGAGAGAAAAGAGACAAGTCCTGCAGTAAATGCAACAAATAGTCCGATGTCCACCATATTAAAGGTTTTCGTTAATTGTGCTGATAAACTGCGCCTCACTCCAACTCTCGGGCGCCTTAAGAATTCGCTCTCCATTTTTTACGAAGACTTTCGTGTGCTGATAGCCAACACCAAATTCCCTAGCGAGCGCTTTCTCGTCTTCATCTGTTTGATTGTCGTTGTAATTTACGCGAAACCCGACAACCTGGTCGCTTTTAAGACTGTTAAATGCGCTCTGCATTCTTGGAAACTCTTCTTTGCATACCGGACACCAGTTGGCATAGAAAAAGAGGACCACAAGCTTTCCGCTTGCTACCGCTTTTTCATAGTCTGCTTTGTTAAAGTCAAGCAGTAACGCCCGATCATCCGATCCGGCAAGCACAGAGCCGGAAAACGACACTTCCATCATCACATCTCCATTCATCATTACCTCTCCTTCCATGGCATCCCCATCCATCATCGCTTCTTCCCCTGTCGCACCCTGACCGCTATCCATCACTGCATCACCTTCCTGCATGCTCTCATCGCTGTGCATCTCTTCCTCAGTGCCCTGCTGTGAAATGTAGTAATACCCAAAACCCCCCAAAATAAGAAGACCGATTACCAGAAGTGCAGTGACTGCTCCTGCACCTTTTTGTGTGTGTGCGCCTGTTTTCATAGTTATCATTTAAATTAAAAGTACCCCTATTGTGGTGCACTAATACGCTATGTCAAGTTGACTTTACATTTCCTCTGTGGAGAACTGCATATATTCTCTGTGTGCTGTACCGAAACCACCTGCTGGTTGGCTTGGTTGGGGCGCCTGGCGAGAGTGCAACACAAGAAAATGCTCGATTATGACTAATGCTTTGCTTTGACGTATGCAAGAGCGATAAGCTTCCCCACGACCAGTCCGGCAAGGCCGAAAACGAGCCACGGGTCAACGTGTCCGCCGGAGAGCACCTGAACCACGAATCCAATAAGGAGACTGCCTGAACCGATTAAATACCCAATGCGTCCTGCGAGCATTTTATGCATTGCTTCCCGTTCATCGTGCGCCTTCTCGCGCCAGAGAAATGTTGCAAAGAGCGCAAAGAGAACAACGAGAGCACCGAGTACCATAAAGACAAGCGAGTCGCTCATAAGGTACATAAACGGATCGAGAAAAAGCACAATAAGGAGTAGGAACAATACAGAGATGCTAATTTCATTTATAAATTTCATGCTACTTTTTTATACTAAATATCTGTTCAACCGGCACTTTAAAATGTGCGGCTATCTTAAGAGCAAGGAGTACTGACGGCGTGTAATTCCCTTTCTCAATAGCAATAACCGTCTGCCGGGTCACTCCAACCTTCTGCGCAAACACTTCCTGTGTAAGACCCTCCTTTTGACGAAGGTCGCTGACTGTATTTAGAACACTCTCTGTCATTGGCGCTATTCTAGCAGAGAAAGTAGCATAGTAAAGTATACTTTACATTTATTGACAACTATTCCGGAAATGAACACTATTGTCAAAGACAGTATACGGGAGGAGCTATGTTCCCCGACATCGTGAAAAGGCGTGTGCAGAAAATCCTGAAGCACTACCCGCAGTATGAAGAATTTCTGACCCCCGGTCCGAATAAGAGCATCCATCCGCTCTACATAGCCGAGACCAGAACATTCGCCGCCGTTGCCGGACTGTACCGCATTGATATGGTTGCGCGGCTTGCGCTTTGCCGCGTACTGCTCCTTGAGGAAGCCGCGCCAGACCTTCAGAACACGACAATACAACGAGGTCTTTCTCTCATTTTGGAGGATGCATTTACCACAAAAGATCTCAGCGCTGTGTGGACGAAAATTCCCCCGCACATGCCAGAGACCGTTCTCTCGCACCGGCTATTCGGCTTTCATTCTGTTACCAATCGCACATACCAACTCTACGAGGGCGATGGTGAAATGACGACACTTGAGGCAACTGCCACGCGTTACCGACACGCGACAGCGCGCATTAAAGAGCTGCAGCCCGACTCTATGTCGGGCTGATTTTTTTAATGTTTAGAAGAAAGTAATCGTATCAATCAACGTTTTAAAATCTTCCCGAATTTTTTGTTCCGCCGTAGCGTAAGAGCCGATGAGGAAATAGAGCTTGTCATTGTGCGATGCAATGTAATTTTCACTCATATAGAGCCCGTCTGCACTGTAGTGAATAGCCTCTGCCTCACCGAGCGCAACATCTGCAATCTCTCCCTGAATGAGTGCAGTGTTCGCAAGTCCGCTGTTGCTTTCTGCCCACTCTCGGGGAGACTGGCCGCTTTCATTGTCAAAGATAAGAATACTGATGAATGGCGGCCCTTCCGAGTTTTCACGCCCCTGCGCATCTTCATATTCAGCACGATTAAAAAGAATGTACGCCTTGATAAACGCCGACGTATCCTGCTCGCTCTTTGGCGGTTGAATCAAAATGTAACCGTCCGGATCAACACGCGCCGCAAAACTGATTCCGTTTTCATCATCGCGCACGCGCTCCCACGTCTCATCCCCAACTGAGAACATCCCTCCCTCTTTCGGACCGAGCGTTAGAGTCCATCCGTCCGGCACATCGCACGGTGTCGGAAATTCCTTAACCTCGCCGGTCTCCGGATTGGTTGCTTTCGTAATAACCTGCGCGCAAAGCTCGCCACCGTCAGAAGAATTCTGTGTGGTGTACAGCATATACCCGCCCCCTGCAAGAAGGAGGAGTGCTGCCAGAAAACCTACTATTTTTACTCCCTTTGGAGCGTGTCTCATTTGATGCATGGGCGTGCACTATGCCTGCAGTATACGCCAACTGACTCGCATTTTGCAAAGCTTCTGCGATACACTACTAGTGCAATGTACGAGTTGCTGGTAGCTATTTCAGAGTTATTACACAGCACCATCGCTGAAGTGCTCTTTTTTCTCGTGTGCGCCGGTCTCTTTTTCTTCCTACTGCTCCAGAAGCGCAGGGACGACGCGTACATTTTTCTCCTCTCCCTTATCACGACACTCGGTTTTGTCGTACTTGTGAAATACACGCTCGCAACAGAGCGCCCCGATGCCGCGCTGGTTGAAGCAAACGGTTTTGCTTTTCCGTCAGGGCATGCGACGGCAGGAATGTTTCTCGCCGTTTCTTTCTCATACTTTTTTGTCCGTACCGTAAAAGAACCTCGTCTGCGTACGCTTCTTACGGTTTTGGTATTTCTCATTGGGCTTTCTATCGGGCTCTCGCGGCTTCTCTTGCTCGTGCACACGCCACTGCAGGTTGCGGCAGGTTTTCTCACCGCCATTATCATCCCTGGCGGTATTTACGCTCTGTACCGAAATAAGAGAAAAAAGCGCGCTAGTGAGCAGCGGTAGGTTTTGTTAACAGGCGCAATGCCACCGGCGCCGCAAATGTTGTCACAATTGAAAGAACGATAAATGCAGTGAGGAGCTCTCTTTCAAGGAGGCCGAATTCAACTGCCGCAAAGACGACAGCGAGCGTTGTCGAGAGTTGCGGTATTGTTGCAACGCCAACAATCGAAGACTCTCTTTTTGTAAACTTCCCAAGACGCGCTCCGATGTAGCCACTGATGTACTTAGCCAAGATTGAACCGAGAACAACAAAGAGAAGGAGTGTCAGCTCTCCGCCTTCCCGCAGGACAGAGAGGTCAGTGTTAAGACCGATAAATATAAAGAATACAGGAATAAAAAGCCCGTAACTTATGGTATGTAATTTCTCTACTAAAATGTCGCTCTTAATTGAGCCCGAGAGCACCAGCCCCGCAAAGAACCCAGCCACTATTGGATGGAGGCCGAGAAGCTCAAATGAGACGACTGTCCCGATAAGAATCGCAAAAATAACCGTGACTTCCTGTTGGAAAATATCCTCCTCTCCACCACTCCTCCTTGGCGAGAAAAACGCTCGCAATAGTGGAAGGAGGAAGCGTAGTGCAACAAAAACGGCAAAGAGTAGCCCATAGAAAAGAGGCAATGGAAGGCTCGTCACCGGCACGGCAGTTTGCAGAAGTATCGACAGAAGAATAAGCGAGAGGATATCCTCAATAATGACAGCAGAGACTATGGATTTCCCAAGTTTCGTGCCAAGCATGCCTCTCCCTTCGAGCGTTGGAATAACAACCGCAATTGAGGAGGATATAAATACTGTTCCCAATATAAGCGAGGTGAAGAAATCGTACCCAAAGAAAAATCCCATACCAAACCCAGCAGCAAATGGCACCAGTCCATTGAGAAACGCTATCGGCACAAATCCGGATCGCACATGCGCAAAACTGGAAAGTTTCGTTTCCAGTCCTGCCATGAACATAAGGAAAATGAGGCCAATTTGCCCGATGAATTCAATTGTTGGATTTGCCTCAAGTACTCCAAGGCCGTGGGGACCAAAAAAAATGCCCGCTGAAACAAGTGCTATAACCCACGGCAAGTGGAAGCGCCGACCAAGCGCGGAGAACAAAACTCCGGCAAGTAGCACTAAAAAAAGTGGGAGAAACTCCATAGAGTTAAATTGTAGCCTAGAGAGCGGCTATTTTTTCTTTGAATCTCCCCAACGCCACCGCGGTTTCTCGCCGGTACGCCACGCTATTGCAATAAGAAGAAGTGTGAGCGCGCCAATCGGAAGTGCAAAAGTGAATAGAATGTCTTCACCGCTTACTGCTGAGTCCTCAAGCCGTGTTGCAAGAAAAATTGCAATACCGAGAAATGCAAGCGTGACAAACCACCCCTCTTTAGAGGCCGGTGTCCACCCCCACCCATAGCGTTTTGAACGGAACCATAGCTTCTTTTCTGTATCCATATGCTCGCACTATAGCAAAAGAGCCCCGAGGGGGCTCTTTACTTATTCACCTTTTCGATCGGGTTGTGCATGCACCGCAGGCACTTTTTTTGTCGCAGACGAGTCTTAATGTATTTCTCGCCGCACTCACACACCAAAATCGCCGTCTCGTGCGGTTTCTCGATCCAGTGACCGTCTTTTTGGAATGTGCGTGTTGAAAATGGCTTCATATTTGGAATTGAAAAGGCAGTATTCCCATAGAGGAAACACTGCTCATGTAGACGCATAGTATCCTACTTTATTACATATGTCAACTCGCGCTAAAGAAAGAGTCTCGCGAGGCGCAGCTCCTCATATGAGTACTTTCCTTTCAGTTTCCGGTGCACAGGTGAGAGTTTTTTATCCTCCACTTTGTTAAACGCCTCGCGTATCTTCTTTAAATCGCTCTCTTTTGGTTTCAGGTGCTCGATATCTACCCCATCAATCCTCTCTAAATGCCCGATAATGGTGCCGACCGTCATCCCCCGCTCTTTCGCAATCTCTTTCACACCCATTCCCTTCTCGAGCAACTCGCGCGTTTTTTCAAATGTTGATTTTTTCGGCGCATGCACCTCTTTTTCTTTTTGCCTATTTTTCACAATTTCATCTTCATCGAGCGTCCCGCCGCACTTCTCAATAAATTCACGGTGCATTTTCTCCATCTCCTCTCGGGTGAAGCGACCCGCAACCTGCTCCCACTTTTTTGAGTCCGCACGGAGGCGCTCATCGAGCACAAGAACATGTGGATTCATTGAGAGAGCCATTTCATTCATTCCCCGAAGAGAAAGACCGGCTAAAGAGCGCAGACGCGAGAGCGCAACATAACCCTGTCCTGGCACAAAACACTTTGAAAGGTCAATGTCTGCAGCGTCTAGACTCATACCCTGGCTTTTGTGAATGGTAATGGCCCACGCAAGGCGAAGCGGTAATTGCATGACGCTTGCGAGCACTTTTTCCCCTTCCTCTACCACCCACTCTGCCGCCTCTACTTCAATGCGCTTTCCGTCAAAGGTGCGCACGATTGGAAAGTCGTGCACGAAACCCTCTATAACGCCGAGCGTTCCATTTACGTACCCCGCCTCAAAATTATTCTTTACAAACATCACGAGCGCGTCTTCTTTAAGCTCGAGTGTCTCTGGTGCAAGTACTCCTTTTTTAAGCGCTGAGACAATAGTTGCTTTCCCTTTGCTCTCCATACTATAGCGAAAGAGCTTCCCGGGAAGCTTCTCAAGCTCTTCTGCATTAATTCGGTCAACATCGATGTTGTGCGTATAAAGCCGGGTCGGCTCTATACCATCGAACTCTTTCTGATGCTGTTCTCCCAGAAGCGCGCGGGACTCATCTGAAACCTCCCCCGAGCGCATTTCTGTAAGCACTGAGAAAAGCGGGTCTTCATCGTGCCGAAATTGCTCTGAGAGATAGCACGGCCTGATATCGAGGCTCTGCCAAGAATTTGAATCTGTCGCAAAACGGATTTCACTACTCCCCTTTACGATTGGTGGCAATTGGAAAAAATCTCCAGAGAGCACCAGCTGCATGCCGCCGAAGGGTTCATTGTTTCGCTTCATTGCCCGCGCGAGCCGCTCCAGCGAGTCAAACATATACGGCGAGAGCATAGAAACCTCGTCGATAATTATCACTTTCGTTTTATCGAACCGTTTATAGAGATGCTCTTTTTGTTGCATCTCTTCAATATCAAAATCGGAAAGCTCATCGCGAATGCCAATACCAGAAAATGAATGAATGGTAGTGCCTCCGATGTGCGTCGCGGCAATACCGGTTGATGCGGTAAGCGCCACCTCAACCCCGCGCTCCTTCAGATAGCTGATATAGGCACGCAGTGTATGCGTCTTGCCGCTTCCGGCTGGTCCTGTGAGGAAGACATTGCGCCCCGCCTTGAGAATGTCGAGTGCTTGTTCTTGGGTCATAGAGGCAATTCTACCACCCATTTAAAATATGGCTCTCTAGAGCCTATATAATCGACTCAATCATGTGATTGAGCTTATCCACCGGCAGGCAGGTCGATTATTTCTTTTTCCCTCCTGCTTTTACAATGATCTCAAAATGCTGTTTTGAAATTGGCATAACCGAGAGACGGTTTCCTTGTGCGAGAAGCTGCATCCCTTCCAGTCCCGCCATTGTTCGCATTTCACGGAGAGTCACTGGGTTTTTAAATTCACGCTCAAATTGCACATCGACCATATACCAACGGGGATTTTCTTTTGTGCTTTTTGGGTCCGGGTGCTCTGAGTGCGGATCCCACGCAGTGAAATCTGGGTAGCCGCTTCTTACCACTTTCGCCACACCAGCCGCAGACGGCTCCGCGCACGATGAGTGGTAGAAGATAACCATATCTCCCTTTTCAATTTCATCGCGTAGGAAATTGCGTGCTTGGTAATTGCGCACTCCATCCCAGTGTTCAGTTTTCTTTTTCTTAAGGTCCTGCAGTGAAAAGCAGTCCGGTTCTGATTTAAATAACCAGTAGTTCATTTTCGGTAGTATACAAAGCAAAAGCTATTTGGTACATTTCGCCAAGACAAACAGAGGAGGGACTACTAAAATGCCAGCAACCCCACCTACGGACCTTGGCGAACTTATGGAGCTTATCAGTCAAACATTTTTATTCGATGGCAAGAAGTACCCAGAACTGCGACCCGCATCGCTTGCGAAACGATATAGATTTGCAGTAAGGCATAGTGCTCTTCACATCAGCAAATCTGCTGGCGCCATCGCAGCGGAAGCAGAAAAGGCGGATCATGGTGAACAAATGGACCATCAGGCTATTAAACTCGCTACGGCAAAATTATTTGTAACTACGGTTAACCTTGCATGCCACAGCGGAATGACAGCAAACGATCTCTCCGAGATGGTCCCAAAAATCGTGAAATAAAAAAGCGGCCGCGTAGTGCGGCCACTTTAAATATGAATCGTAATTGATCCAATAATATTTTTAAGCTCATCCCCTTCAAGCGCTTGGTGTTCGGCGAGAAACATCCACGCATGAGAAGACCGAGACGCGCTTTCAGTCAATTCGTGCACTTCATCGTCCCGCAAGGGAAGAAACGCAAAGTCATCTTCCATGACGGTGACCTCACCGCCCTGCTCTATCGCCTCCGCGAGCAGAGCAAACCCTATGGGAGCAACGCGACTGCGATACTTCGAACACTTTTTGTGGAGAAAACGATGTCGCAGCAAATGCCATTCGCGCATCAAGCCCTTCTTTTTTATACCCTCTACGAGCCAATCTTCGACACCGTTTTTCGCATTCCATGTCCGGTGGAAACGGCTGACGAGTGTGCCTGCCCTGCTGTCGCGATCGTAAAAACGAACTCGTGTCTTTATCGGCGAACCTTCGTACAATTGAGCAACACATTCCTGCCCAACTGCCTCAAGGGAATCAAACTTCACATGAAAAAACTCGAACTGAACCACATCGGGATGGCGGCTCTGAAGACTCATCATTTTCTCCCTCTACGTTTTCTATTGCCACTATACCGCGTTATTTTAAAAAGCATATGCCACCGTATTGACACGCTTGAGACTATATGCTATCCTGCTTTCAAGCTTTTGATTCTCGTGTAGGGCTTCTAAGCTGCAGACGCAAAGAATTTTCCATTGCTATCTGAAATTACTACCTGCACATAGCCCTGAAACGCTGTGGCGTTTCAAATTAAATGAATACACATACTCGAAATCGGCATAGCCGAGGCGGGCCGTCTGTGCACCGCCGAACATTTTCAAAACCATCAAGTAATCGCTCAAGCGGCGGTTACTCCCGTTCCCGCCGTGCTGGCTCAGGTGGCGGGCGCCCGCGCAAAGCGCGTAAGGCAAATAACTTCGACCCGTCCCAGTTTATAAATACCAATCCTGTTGATGTAAAAGAAGTGGCGTACGAGCCAAAAAATACTTTTGAGACCTTTGGTCTCTCGAAAGAGCTCGTGCGGACAATTCACTCAATGGGCCTTACTACCCCCTCACCTATTCAGGATCAAATCATTCCTGAGATTCTTGCAGGACGTGATGTTATTGGTCTTGCTGAAACCGGTACTGGCAAAACGGCTGCATTTCTTATTCCGCTTATTGAAAAAACAAAGAAAGACATGCATCGTGAGACTATCATCCTCACACCAACACGAGAGCTTGCCCAGCAAATCTCTGATGAATTGCGCAAGCTATCCCACGGCATGCGCCTCTTTTCGGTAACATGCGTTGGAGGCGTCAACATCCACCCGCAAATAAAAATGCTTCGGAAGCAGAATCACTTCATCATCGGCACCCCGGGGCGCGTCCTTGACCTCATTGAGCGGGGCGACATGAAGCTCTTTGGCATCAAAACAGTTATTCTTGACGAGGCGGACCGAATGCTCGACATGGGATTCATTCGCGATATTCGCACAATTCTCTCAAAGACACCCGATGCGCGGGAGACGCTTTTTTTCTCCGCGACTATGTCAGAAGCTGCCAAGGGATTGGTACATGACTTTCTCCGTAATCCAGTTATGGTCTCTGTAAAGAAAAAAGATGTCACAAACAGCATTGAGCAAGATGTTGTGCGCTACGGAGTGCATGATAAGTTTGAAACCTTGGTGTCTCTCTTAAAGCAATCAGAGTTTAAGCGAGTGATTATCTTCGGTGCCATGAAGCACTCGGTTGAGAAGCTCGCCAAACAGTTAAGCGTGTCAGGTATTCGCTCTGAATCTATCCACGGCAATAAAAGCCAGGGGCAGCGCCAGCGCTCTCTTGACGCTTTCAAGAAGGGGCGCTCGCAGGTGCTCGTTGCAACCGACGTTGCGGCGCGCGGCATTCATGTTGATGATGTGACCCACGTTATCAACTACGACCTTCCGAACACTTTTGAAGACTACGTGCACCGCATTGGCCGCACCGGCCGAAGCACCAAGCACGGCAAAGCACTTACATTTGTCGCGAAACACTCCTAAAACAAAAGCTCCCGATGGGAGCTTTTGTTTTATCGCTTATTACGTACACGCTCGTTTTCCGCAAGGTAGCGTTTTCGCAGGCGTACTGCTTTTGGCGTGATTTCAAGCAGTTCATCCTCAGACATGATCTCCAGTCCGCTCTCAATGGAGAGCGTCTGCGGCGGCACGAGGTCAAGTGCGTCATCGGAGCCAGAAGCTCGCACATTAGAGAGTTGCTTGCCTTTGGTTGGGTTTACCACCATTTCCTCTCCTTTTGAAGTATTGCCCACTACCATTCCTTCATACACCTCCGTCGCGGGATTAATGTAGAGCACGCCGCGAGACTGCAAGTTCCAAAGCGAAAAGCCAAGCGCCTTTCCAGTTGCCATTGAAACCATTGAGCCGACAGAGCGTTTTTTTATTTCACCCGCGAACGGCCGAAAGCCGATAACACGCGAGCAAAGAATGCCTTCACCTTTTGTATCAATAATAAACTGTCCGCGGTAGCCGAGCAGCCCACGAGTTGGCCCTTCGAAAATGAGTCGTACCTGATTGCCATTCACGGTAAGGTTTTGCATCACACAGGCACGGTTGGAGAGCCGCTCAATTACCGCACCCTGGTACTCCTGCGGAATATCGACAATGACTTCTTCAAACGGCTCCATCTTCTTTCCTTCTTCTTCACGAATGATTACTTGCGGCTGGGAGACAGCAAGTTCATACCCCTCGCGGCGCATATTCTCAAGGAGAATCGCTATATGCATCTCCCCTCGGCCGTAGACATTAAAAACATTTCCCTCTGAGAAGTCGACCTGGAGGCCAACATTAACCTCAAGTTCCTTTTTAAGCCTGTCGCCGATTTGCCTGCTCGTTACAAACTTTCCGTCGCGCCCCGCAAATGGTGAAGAGTTCGGCATGAACTGCAAACCAATGGTCGGCTCGTCTACCGCGATAGCAGGCAAGGGTTTTACCTCTGCCGAGTCGGTTAGCGTATCGCCAATAGTAATGTCTTCAAATCCCGCAATAAGGACAATATCACCAGCGTGCGCCTCGGAGACCGCAACTTTTTCAAGCCCTTCAAATGTAGAGAGTTTCGTTACTTTTCCCTTTCGCGCCTCTACCCCTTCTTGAATGACAAGGAGCGTTGAGCCGTCAACTATTTTTCCTTCATAAATTCGAGCGACAGCAAGGCGCCCGGTAAAATCGTCATACCCAAGATTAAATGCCTGCGCTCGAAGTATTTCTCCTTCAGTGTACGGGTGTGCGGCAGGTACTTTCTCAAGGATGGTATCAAGGAGTGGCGTCAGGTCGTTTGCCTCGTCTTCCATCTTGCGCTTTGCAACACCATCGCGCCCAATAGCGTAGACTACCTCGAAATCTGCCTGCTCGTCATTTGCGCCAAGCTCAAGGAAGAGTTCAAATACCTGCTCTTCTGTCCGGTTAACATCGGCCGCCGGTTTATCTATTTTATTGATAACCACAATTGGCTTAAGCCCTAATTCAAGAGATTTCTTTAAGACGAAACGCGTTTGCGGCATTGGGCCTTCTTGCGCGTCAACAACAAGGAGTACTGAGTCGATGGAACGCAAGACGCGCTCAACTTCCGAGCCGAAATCCGCGTGTCCGGGAGTGTCTACAATGTTCAGTTTTGTTCCCTTGTAGGTAACAGAGGCATTCTTTGCGTAAATCGTAATACCCCGCTCCTGTTCAAGCGAGTTTGAATCCATAGACGTATCGTCTTTTGTGGCGCCAGTCTGACGCATAATGGCATCGGTAAGCGTGGTCTTCCCGTGGTCCACATGGGCGATAATGGCTATATTTCGTATTTCTTTCTTTTCCATAGCAAAATAAAATGCGCACAGAATGCTTTGCCATGCGCAAAAGAAGTGTACGGTAAAAGCGACAGAGAATCAACTAATGGAGAATCTACACAAGTCTTCCTATTACAGGGATTTTTCCGATAGGTGTTTTTCGCAGATATGTCCCCAGACCGACCTCAAGAGCCTGTGGCATTATTGCAATAAGCATAAACAGTGCGGCATAAATAATATGCTCTTCCACGATAAATCCGTGTTCGAGATACGGAAACGCCACGTGCGGGAAATAGTAGAGAATCATAAGCAGCGCGCCTGCCCATGCAGCAGGGCGAACACCGACGCCAACGAGCAGAGCAACCCCGATGAGTAAAATCCCCCACGCATTGAGTGGGTCAATCCACCAGCTGTTTGCAGGCAGCGCGAACCACGCGTAGAAATCTGGAAATGTCTTTGCGTGTAAAAGAAAGCCTGAAGCGCTCCAAGACGGGTTAAGCACCTTCTCAATTCCCGCAAAGAACATGAGCCACCCCATGAGAATTCGATTCACTACGATAATTGCAGTTGTTTTATGCATATAGATATTGCTCTCGTATAAAATTATTGGGCATTTTCCGAGCTCTCATAAAAGAGCTCGATAGCGTCATTTTGATTGACAACGTACTCTCCGTACTCGGTGATCTCCTCCCCGTTTACGAGCATACGATTAAGCCTGCCAAAAGCATTCTCCACCATCATTCCATTCCAGACACTGAAAAAATGCTTGAGGCGAAGGTCGTCTCGGTAAACCTTTCCACCGAATTCAAAATGTATAACGCCGTCACCGACATCTTCTATATGGGTATGCATTGGGTAATGCCTGCCCACAAGGCCAATATTTGCGGGTATGGGCTGTTTTTCTCCATCAACGTAAATTGTCATGGTGGGATGCCAGTGAAGACCATTCGGGGAGACGAGATTCTCTTGTGGCCCTCGCCCTGCTAAAGAGAGAACGTAGAGTAGTCCTAGTAATACGACGATTCCTCCTCCTATGAGAGCAGCATTTTTCATGTCTGCACTATACCATAATCACCATCACTTAGGATATTTTAGGTGCGGTCATACAGTTTTTTAAGTTTCGCAAGCCCTCGGTGC
>PFBJ01000014.1 GCA_002778575.1 Candidatus Kaiserbacteria bacterium CG10_big_fil_rev_8_21_14_0_10_49_17 | reverse complement strand
CCAGAAGAATGTCGATTCTGATGAGGATTTACCACAGGCGGATCGACTCAATCACTTGATTGAGTCGATTGCTATGAACGGTTTTGAAGCGCTCCGCGGATGGTGTCGCGGTCGACGTACTCAAGCTCTGCCCCTGTGGAGAGCCCTCGGCCGAGCGCCGAGACGATAATATTGTTTTTATCAGTAATAGGGGAGAGAAGGCCGCGAATTTCCCGCTCCGTGTGCTCGCCATCGGGGTTTGCCGGAAATGCAAGGATTATCTCCCGTAAGCCTTTTTCCACACGCGCCTCCACCAACTTTTTAAGTGCTCCGGTGGCAATATATTTGTTCGGTTCCTTTGAGAGTACCGGAATGGTACCTCTAAGGACAAAGTAGCGACCGGAGTAGAGGCCGCTGCGCTCAACATTAGCAAGGTCAATATCTTTTGCGACTACAAGTAACTGTTCAGCTGAGCGCGCCGAGTCAGAGCAGATAGAGCAATGCGTGTGCTTTGAGCCCGAGAAGAAACGCCCGCACTCAAGACAGCGCTTCGCGTCATTGCCAATCGATGCAATGGCACCAGCAAGCTCCTTGCGAAAGCCCGGTGGCATAGCAAGGAGGAAATAGACAAAGCGCTGAGCTTGGCGTGGGCCAATGCCAGGGAAGCGTTTGAATAATTCAATTACCTTCTCAAGAGAACTCATAGTATCTTTTCACACTAAAACGCATCACCGCGCGGGCCTTCAAGGTCTGAGAAATTACTTTTATCAACAGAGAGAAATGTCGCTTTTTGTTCATCAAAGAATAAATCAACTTTTCCAATCGGGCCATTTCGATGTTTCTCCACAAGAATTTCCGCAATATTGTTTTGCTCCGCGGACTCATTCATTTTATCTTCCCTATGGATAAACATAACCACGTCGGCATCTTGTTCAATTGAGCCTGAGTCGCGCAAGTCAGAGAGGCGCGGACGGCCGCGACGCTGCTCCACTGCGCGCGAGAGCTGTGAGAGGGCAATCACTGGCACATCAAGCTCGCGTGCTAACCCTTTCAGAGAACGAGAAATTTCAGTCACCTGCTGGACCATTGAATCGCTCGCTTTTGCCGTGGTTGGTGCCATGAGTTGGAGGTAGTCGACAATAATAAGTCCAAGACCGTGCTCGCTTTTCATGCGCCGAGCGACAGAACGCATTGAAAGCACATTGTTTCCGGGCTTGTCATCAATAAAAATCGGTGCTTTTGCAAGCTCGTCAAGCGCGTGGTGGATGCGCTCGAATTCTTCATCAACTGAAAGCTTGCCGGTACGCAGTTTCCAAGAATTTACATGCGCCTCCGCAGCGAGCATTCTATCTACCAGTTGCTGACTGCTCATTTCAAGAGAAAAGATGCCGACAGGAGTACCGTGTTTTATCGCGGTTTGCCGTGCGATATCAAGCGCCAGCGACGTTTTACCCATTGACGGGCGAGCGGCGAGAATAACAAGGTCTGACTTTTGGAAACCAGCAAGAAGATTGTCGAGTTCGCGAAAGCCGGTCGGCACGCCGCGCAGTTCGTTGTCGGACTTATGGAGCCGGTCGAGTCGCTCCCACGCCTCCCCGAGGGAGTCTTTCAGTGAGACGAATTTTTGCAAAGACGGCGTATTGGTCACGGCAAACATTTCTGTTTGCGCCTTATCGAGTACGTGCTCAAGATCGTCCTCTTCTCTATAACCGAGCTCGGAAATAATATCCGCGACGGAAATGAGGCGGCGCATGACAAACTTCTTTTGGACAATATCAGCGTAGTGCTTCACATTTGAAGCGGACGGTACCGTGGCAACGAGATCGTTAAGGAAACTTGCCCCGCCAATTTGCTCAAGCTCGCCTTTCTCTTTCAGGCGGCTTGAGAGCGAGAGCACATCAATTGGTTCACTCTTAGAGAATAGGTCAAGCATCGCGCGAAAAACAATACGATGCTTTTCGACATAAAACGAATCAGCTGAAATGATGTCAGAGACTTCATGCAGGGAGTCCGGTTTTAACATAATAGCGCCGAGGAGTGCTCGCTCGGCATCAATATTTTGCGGGGGGACGCGGACTTCTGCCATATGGAGGAATTGTACCACCTCGGGCATCTTGCATTCCCACGCTACCTATTGTGCATATGTGGGCAGGGAGGGGATAAGTTACTGCTTGTGTAGTTCGGGGCCTTTTTCCGTATCGCTTACTTCAAAACCTTTTTCTGCTATTTTATGACGCAATGAGTCGGCTTCCTCCCAGTCTTTTTCTCTGCGCGCCTCTTCACGCTTCTCGAGAAGCTCCTGCACTTCTTTTGGCGCTTCAGTAACGGCAACTTTCTTTGTCTCGCCTGAGAGCATTTTCTTCATTTGTTCATACGATTCATACAGACCAATACCGAGTACGCGGTTTATATCAAGAAGCGTCACGCGCTTATCATCCGCTTCAATGGTTTTATCATCCATGAGCTCCCATACGAGGGCGATTGCCTGCGGTGTTCCGATATCGTCATTAATGAATGTATGGAAACGTTTTTGGTAGTCAGCATTGATGGTGCCATTTGAGTTGCCAAGCTCAAGAAACGCCTTATGCAGTTTTACGAGTGCGGTGTGGGCGCCTGAAAGCGCGTCCCACGTGAAGTTAAGTTGGGAGCGATAGTGCGCAGTCAAGAAAAGGTAGCGAAGCGCAAATGGCGGGAAGCCTTTATCAGTAACTTGTTTTAGCGTAATGGTGTTGCCGATGGACTTGCTCACCTTCTGGCCGTCAATAGTTATAAATGAATTGTGCATCCAGTAGTTGACGAACGGCTTGCTGGTCGCCGCTTCGCTTTGCGCTATTTCATTGTTGTGGTGAATGGCAATATGATCTGAACCGCCGGTATGGATGTCGAAGTGCTTACCAAGGTACTTCATTGACATTGCCGAACACTCTATGTGCCAGCCGGGAAAGCCCATTCCCCACGGACTTTCCCAACCGAGCTTTTTATCTTTCTTCCAGAGCGCAAAATCGCGGTTGCTGTGTTTGCCGATTTGCTCCTTAAGGCGCGTTAGCTCATCCTCGACTTCCTTGCTGATTCCTCCGAGAGCGCCGTATGCCGGAAATTTTTGCGTATCAAAGTAAACGCCATCGGGAAGCTCGTACGTATAGCCTTTCTCTTCCAGTGTCTTGATAAATGCAATTTGTTCAGCAATATGTTCACTTGCCTTTGGAAATGCTTTTGGCGTTTTGATATTGAGCTTCTCTAAATCCTCTTTAAAGATTTTAGTATACTGCTCGCCGATTTGCGCCATTGCCACGAGAGTTTTTGGGAGCTTCTCGCGCTTCAGTGCGGCAGTCATTTTGTCTTCACCGCCATCTGCGTCACCGGTAAGGTGTCCGACATCGGTGATATTAATGATATGCGTTACCTCGAAGTTGTTGTATTCAAGCGTACGGCGCAGCGTATCGGCAAAAATGTATGCTCGTAGATTGCCGATGTGTGCCACGTCGTATACCGTCGGGCCGCACGAGTACATCCCCACTTTAGGCGGGGCAATAGGGAGAAATTCTTCTCGTTTTCTGCCGAGGGTATTGTAGAGGAAAAGCGGGAGAGCACGCTCTTTGGTATTGCTTGTGTTAAATAGTGAAGTAAATATTCCCAT
>PFBJ01000008.1:843-20137 GCA_002778575.1 Candidatus Kaiserbacteria bacterium CG10_big_fil_rev_8_21_14_0_10_49_17 | reverse complement strand
CCGCGCGGTTTCTTGCGCCAACACTAGGCACTTTGATGCTTCGACGACATACGGCGTGTCACCTCAGCGCCAAGACTGGTGAGGGTGCTGAGCAGGCCTTCGTTGGCAATCGGGATTTTCCGTTTGCGCGCGTGGCCTGCCGGCGGAAGCAGGCTCATGAAGGAGCCGTATGCCGCTGCGGCGCGTGCCTGAAGCGCCGCGAGCCGGGAATTCGAGAGGCGCTTGACTTGACGGTGTGAGGACGCAATTTCACGCACCTACCGCTCAGAGAGCTTCGCCGCCCAGTTAAGAGCCTTGCGGAAACTTGCTTTCGTTACTTTCATCACTTCCTCCCTATGAACCGACTACTACTGTAGTACTGCCTTCTCGTACATGAGTCAATAGATTTGCTATACTGAAGAAAATAACTATCCCGTACTATGCATTCATACGAAACACGAACGTTTGACTTACCAGAGCTCGCCGGCATTTCATCAAAGCAAATTGAGGTGCACTGTGGCCTCTATGCCGGTTATGTAAAACACGTCAATGTGCTTCGCGAAAAGATTCACGAGCTTGAAAATGAAGACAAAGAAAAACACGCATACACCATCGCTGAACTTCGCCGGCGATTCTCTTTTGAATTTAACGGTATGCGCATGCACGAATATTACTTTGAGCAACTCGAAGGCGGCGCACAGGAAAACAATACTGATTCAGCACTTGCGCAAGCGGTAACCGAAAAGTACGGCTCGTTCGAGAAATTCATTGAACACATTAAAGCGGTTGCAACGCTCCGTGGTATCGGGTGGGTTGTACTCTACAAAGACCCAGAAGGCGGTACTGTGCATAGCGCATGGGTGTCAGACCACGAACTCGGCACTCTTGCAGGGCTCCCCGTTATTCTTGCAATCGATATGTGGGAGCACGCCTTTATGGTTGACTACACTCCTGCGGAGAAAGGCACGTATGTTGACGCATTCCTCAAGAACCTCAACTGGCGCGTCGTGGAGAAACGGTTTGAGGCTGTGAAATAAATAAATGGCTTTACAGAGCCCCCTAAATCAACTCATTCAGATGAATGAGTTGCTTTTTGGCGTACCCGCCAAAAGAGAAGCCCGTAGAGAACATACGTAAGGAGCATTGCCCAAAGAGGAAATGAGTGAATTTCGACTGACGCAAATGGCAGTTTTGCAAAAAGCTCGACAACGAGGAGCTGGTAGGAGAGAAGTCCGTATGTGGCATACGCAAACGGAATAGCGAGTAGCGGAATGACGAGCCCAATGACTCCGGTAATGAATCCGAGGAGCATCGTAAGTGGAATAAAGACCAGTATAAGGAGATTTACCGGAAGAGCGACGATGGAGAACTCCCCGACGAGATAGAGGAGGAGCGGAAGGACAAAAATTTGCGTTGAAACTGTCGCGGTGGCAAATTCCCGCAGTTGAAATGTGCTCGGTACCCATCCGAAATACTTTTCTAATTGCGGCGCAAGGTGTATCAAGCCGAGAGTTGCGAGAAATGAAAGCTGAAATGACGCATCAGAGAGTAAAATTTTGGGATTCTCAAGAACCATAAGGAATCCCGCAAGAAATAGCGCGCGTGTAATAGCGTAGGTCCGTCCGGTAGCGCGCGCCAAAAGCACGAGGATTGCCATAATGCTCGCGCGCACAATAGTTGCTGACGCACCTGTCAGAATTGCAAAAAGCACGATAGAAACCGCCCCAACTGAAAGTGAAATAAGTGTCGGGAGAAATGCCAGCACGCGCATAATAAACTCCGCGACAATCGTCACGTTATAGCCGGAGAGCACCACGATATGAATGATACCGGTTGCACGGAAGTCTTCGAGTAACTGCTCGCCGAGTGAACGCTTTGCTCCAACCACCAAACCACCAAGGAGCGAACTGTGCGGTTCGGGAATCATTTTGGAGATACTTTCTAAAAGAGAGCGTTTAACAGCGAAGAGTATTCGCTTTATTGGATTTCCGTTGCCACGCTCAAGAAGTGTAATTGTCGGGAAAAGTATTTGGTAGTAAATGTCATCTTTTGCGAGATACCGAGCATAGTCAAAGTAATCACCGTCATCTCCTAGAAACCCTGCGGGGTTGGAGAGCTCTCCAGTGACTGAGATAACATCACCGTATGAAAACCGAGGGTAGACGGGTGCCACAACGAGCACTTTCTCTCTCAGCTCTTCCCCTTCGTACTCAGAAACACGAATCAGTAGTTTTGTATTGCTCTCCCGCTCGTCTGGCTCGTCAATTATGACTCCGGAGACTGTGACTGACTCTCCGACGCGCTCTTGAAGTACTGCGGGGAGGCGATACCTCTCCGCCGCATCCATTCGAAGTACTCCGAGACCGGCAGTGATAAGTACAAGGCCGATTAAAATAACGCGCCGCTCCTTGTAAATGACACTAAGGAGGAGCACTACTGCGCCGAGAAGCGCGAGAAACACTGAAAATGAAAAGCCGAAATCAAAAACAGACCGTGCGCATACTCCCGCCCCGAACCCAAATACGAGTACGTAAAGAAAATTACTCTTCACCTTCTCAGTATAAAAGAAGAAGAGCGACTCTCGTCGCTCTTTTCTACGCCTCTATGGCATAGCGTGGCTTTTCCTCGAATCGCTTCCGGAAAGCTGGAAGTCTGTGACGAAAATCTCGCGGCACGTCCGGAAAAAGTTCAATGCGCCCCTCTTCAGTCAACGTGCAGAGAAATTGCCCCAGCAGGCGGCAGTCATTGACCATCACAGACACCTCCATCTGCGTGTCGCTGTGTGGATACTTTGCCGGATAGAAACGACCATGCACCACTCGGATATCCGCACCCTCCACGGCGCAATTGAGATCAAAGTCTTTTTGCTCCTTATACTTCCTGTCTTCCGGCAGAAGAGCGACAGCGCCGTTCGTCTTTTTGCGGAATTTCATGCTCTGGTAAAAGACGCAGTCGCGAATAATATCCTCGCGATTCTCAGGATTGTTGAAATGTGCTGAGACGAGCGTCTGCATCTCCCCTGCAGTCACCGTACTGTTATCCATGCAAACCTCCTTTTCCTTTCTTAGGGTAGTATAGAGTTTTGCACCCTCTCTGCAACTACCCCTTCTTTTTGTCGAGCGTATCAATGCCGAGGCCACGGAATATAAAGTAGACCACTGCGGCAATGACAATAAAATCAACAATTGCCGCTATAAAACTGCCGTAGTGAATTGGCCCGAGCGTAAAGGTAGAGAGCGAATCCACAGATCCAAAAGCAAGCCCAATGAGAGGGTTGATCACATCCTTTACTAGTGACCCAACAACCGCTGAGACCGCGCCGCCAAGAATGAAACCGATTGCAAGACCGATAACTCCTTGTTCTCGAATAAATGTTATGAACCCTTGTAGTTTTTCTTTCATACGAGCACTTTATATTTTCCTAGATTATAGCAACCACCTACCGAAGTTTTTGTGAGAGTCGGTGAAATACGAGGCGAGAGCGAGGAGTGAACTAAGCAATATCAAGCATATTGTGAAGGAGCTCCACAGCTCTCATCGAAGTAGATTACGACTCTCGCAGAAACTTATCTACCGTTATCCATTGCGCGATTGGCGAGTGCGTCTGCTTTTGCATTTTGCTCGCGCCTTACGTGGACAAAATTAATATTTTTAAAATCTTTGACCGTAAAATTGTGCACCTTCACGAATTGGGAGTGCAGCGACTCTTCTTTTATCTGATACTCGCCATTGAGCTGTTTGGCCACAAGCTCTGAATCCATGCGCACCTCAACCTTTTTCCCCGCAAGGCCGAGCTTTTTTGCCTTTGCCAGAGCAAGCGCCACCGCTTCATACTCTGCCCAATTATTTGTGCGTTCTCCGAGATACTGAGAAACTTCTGCAAGGACTTTCCCGTGCGCATCTTCAATGTGTACACCTGCTCCGGCCGGCCCGGGATTATTCCGTGCCCCCCCATCTGTATAGATAATTATTTCTGGTTTACTCATATTTTCTATTATCCCACCTGAATAATCCCGAGGCGTTGGAAGGAGGTCGGGGAAACTCTAGTTTCCCCGTGGAGGAAGGCAGTGAGCGAAGCGAATGTTGGAAAACCGAGGGTTTCCAAGGAGACCTCAGGTCGTGGTTCGGGATTGTTGCGCGCTCCTCCATCCGTATAAATAATGACGTCTGGTTTATGCATAGAAGCAGTATAGCAAAAAGAAGTACCGCGGACCGAAGTCCGCGGTAGATCAGGCGCAGAAAAGCTCGCCGAGAACAGTTACTCTTTTCCCTCCATCAAAGCGGTAACGCACGCGCAAGCGAACACTCGAGCAGTCGGACTGCTCAAGCGCCTCCACTGCCTCCTGCCATTCGGCAGGAGAAGTGATGATAGAGAGGTATGCGTTGTCAGTCATTAATTTCATCAAGTGCTTGGTCTTGTTGACCTCCTTCTTCCGCGCTCGCGTAATATTGGCTTCAAAAAATCTGCCCCCACGACTGCTTGGAATTCTTATTCGGTACGGTCGTGTCGTAGTTCCTCGGGGTAGTTTTTCTGGAGTCAATGCTCGTTTCGCACCAAAACGAAGTGCGATAATGCGAGTAACAGACTTTACTGGCGCAGGTGTTCGTATGCCCGGCATTGCAACCTCTCCTTGTATGAACAATCCTCAAAAGAAAATACCAGAAAAGACATATTTGTCAAATCACACAATATCAACAATGCGAATGCGGAGCGTTTTACGCCCTCCGAATACTGACTTTTCAAGAGAACCAATAAGGGAGAGCGGTTTCCCTGCTTCCGCTTTCTTTGAAAAGCTTTCAGGAGTTGAGAAAAATGCAATTGCTGAGACAGTACTGCTGCCGTTTTGAAATATGAGCTCGAGGTGGTCTTTTGCTTTTCCGAAAATGCGCACATCGGATGGCGTAACGTCTTCAAAAAGAAAGAGTGGCTTTGGATTGCCCTCCCCGAATGGCGCGAGTTTTTCAATCGAGGCATAGGTATTCCACGACACATCGTCAAGCCAGAGCTTTTTATCAACCGTACGTATCTCTTTTTTGTGTTCTTTTTCGTGCACCTCTTTGTATGATGCAGAAAAAGAAGTAAGCAGGTGATCCACGTGCTCAATAGAGACAGAGAAGCCGCATGAAAAGCGGTGTCCGCCGTATCCGATAAGCACATCGCTTGAACGTTCCATCATTGCAACTACGTTGACACTCCCGTCTGATCGACATGAACCCTTCAGTACTCCGGCGCCCTCCTTTCCCCACAAGCACACTGGACGCCCGTAGGTTTCAACGAGCGAATTGGCAGCAAGGCCAAGCAGTGATGGTTTCCATTTTGGAGAACCGGCCACAATAACCGGAGAATTGTCCTGTCCCGCAATTCGTTTATGAATGTCTTTCACCATTGAAGCTACAACGCCTTTGCGCTCATTATTTATTTTATCCAAATGCTTCGCCAACTCTTCTGCATAGACTTCATCTTCAGTTGAAAGCAGGTGGAATGCGTCATCGGGTCTGTCCATTCTTGATGCCGCATTGATGCGAGGACCGAGCATAAAGCCAATATCGTCTTCCGTGAGTTCCTGCATGCGTATATTCAGTTTTCGGCACAACTTTTGTATACCCGGTCGTCTACTTTTACGCAGAACGGTAAGGCCGAAATGCGCGATGGCACGATTCTCTCCAATGAGCGGCACCATGTCTGCCACTGTTGCAATACCAGCTAAATCAAGAAGCCATTTCTCCCACCCCACAGGCAATTCAAAAGCGCCTCGCGCAATAAGTCCTTGTACTAACTTAAATGCGACACCACAGCCGCACAGATTTTGATTTGGGTAGGAGCAATCGCCTCGTTTTGGATTGATTACAGCGTATGCGGGAGGCAATTCTTCGCCTGAGAGGCCTACCTGTCCGGTAGGCGGGCCTGCCTGCCGGTTAGGCAGGTGGTGATCGGTCACAATAACATCCACTCCGAGTGTGTGTGCGTGCTCTACCGCTCCTACATCAGTAATACCGACATCAACCGTAATGATGAGACTCACTCCCTCGCTTGCGAGTTTCTCAATTGCTGATGCATTAACCCCGTACCCTTCCGCATGTCGGTGAGGAATGTAATTACTAAAATTTTCATACCCGATTTTTGTAAAGAAACTGTAAAGGAGCGCGCCACCCGGAATGCCGTCACAATCAAAGTCGCTGTAAATTGCAATGCGTTCATTCTTCTTTATTGCGCAGAGGACCCTCTCAACAGCCTTTTCCATATCAGCAAGCAAAAATGGATCGTGAAAATCTCGCTCATAGGAAGGATTGAGAAATGCGTCTGCTTCCTGCGCGCTTGTGATACCGCGGGCAAAGAGCAGTGCACGCGTCAGTTCCGGATACGCGCTGAGCTCGTCTGAAATTTCTGCGGGAAGCGGCTCACGAATCTGATAGTCACTCATGGAGCGTATTGTACCACTCTTGAAATTGCGGCTATACTGGGCAGTAATGGACGAATTGTTTGAAAAAATTATCGCCGGTACCATTCCGTCAGAGAAAGTACACGAAGACGAGCACACCTACGCATTTCTGGACATAAATCCAACTGCTCCGGGACACACGCTCGTAGTGCCGAAACAAAAGAGTACGAATATCTTTGATATTCCCGAGAGTGACTGGCTTGCGGTTATGAAAACGGTGCGAATGCTAGCACCGTACATAAAAGAGGCAATGCGCGCTGACGGTCTGAATATCGTAATGAACAATGAACCGGCGGGGCACCAGGTTGTCATGCATGCTCATGTACACATTATTCCTCGATTTGAGGGAGACGGATTGAAGCCGTGGCGTGGAAGACCGTATGAAGAGGGGGAAGCACAGAGAGTCGCTGAGAAAATAAGGTCGCTTCTATGAAAAAGCGGCCCGAAGGCCGCTTTCAGTAGGGAGCTTTTGTGAGGTAATCGAGCAGAGCATCGATGAAAACATACATAAACCCCACAAAGGCTGCAACGATACCGATGCCCACTATTACCTTGACGGTGGTTTCGTAATCCCGCGCAACCCGATTCAGATCACGCCCCTGAAAGAGATGGTCATCGCCCATTTCTCGCTCCTCTGATTGCTACACGTCACACTAGCAGGGGTTAAAACGCACGTCTAGTGCGCGCTCTCCTCAAGCGCTTCAATACCGGGAAGTGTCCCCGCGTCGAGAAATTGCAACAGTGCCCCACCACCGCTTGAGATAAAAGAAATCTTCTCCTCTAAGCCGAGCCCCGCAATTGAAGCAATAGTATCTCCGCCTCCGACTATTGTATACGCGGGACATGCGGCAAATTCTTTTGCAAATGCAACAGTCGCTGTGTCGTACCCCTTGTCGTAGTAGCCAAGCGGTCCGTTCCAAAGAATGTATTTACTGTCACAGATGCGCTCACCGAGCATGGCAACCGTGTCAGGGCCGGCGTCAACTATCATCTCGTCTCTCTTAACCTGATCGGGTGACTTTGTACTCACCACGCCGTCTCGCTCAACCACAACATCTCTCGGAAGCATAATTTTTGGATTATCGATTAAATCTTCGAGTCCGAACATTCCGGGAGAAATAATGGAATTGCCAACTTCGTACCCTTTTGCCTTAAAGAAATCATTTGCGAGCGCCCCGCCAACGAACACACTGTCATACACATCGAGTAATTTTCGGAGAAGCGGTTTTTTGGTTTCAAACTTTGCGCCACCGAGGATAAACAAAGACGGGTGTTGCGGATTACGAGCATTGGAGAGTTCCGCGACTTCACGTGAGAGCTGTATGCCGGCGTATGCCGGTAGCAGTTTGGGAACTCCGACAATAGATGCATGCTCTCTGTGGCACACCGGAAATGCATCGTTGACATATATATCAGCGTACGAGGCAAGCTCTTTTGCAAATGCTTCGCTATTTGAAACTTCCCCCTCTTTTTGACGAAGGTTTTCAAGCATAATACTGTCTCCGTCCTGCATATTTTCAATTGCATGTATCACCACCGACCCCACCACCTGCTCAATAAATGAAACGTTCATAAAAGTAGACAGTACGCGGTGTACCGGCGAAAGCGAACGGTCCTTGTCGCGCCCAACATGGCCGATAATTATCGTGTGTGCGCCCGCTTCCGAGAGCAGTGTGAGCGTGGGGAGCATTTTCTGCAAACGAAAATCATTCCGTACCACCCCTTCTTCGATTGGCACATTAAGGCTCGCGCGTACAAGCACTCGCACACCTTTTAAATCAGCGACTTCTTCGATACGTTTCATCGTGTTTTTGAAATACTCCTGGCAATCTGGGCAAACGACTCTGCTGAGAGGCTCGCATGCCCGACAAGGAAACCGTCCACGGCACTCTCAGTGAGTATAGCTGAGGCATTGCTTCCTTCTACCGAACCTCCATAGAGAATCCGTACCCGTTTTGCCACACTCTCTCCATAGCGTTCAACAAGAAGTTTGTAAATGTAGAGCTTCATTTCATGCATATCGCGCGGCTTCATTGCACTCTCGGCACTTTTCCCAATTGCCCACACCGGCTCGTACGCGATGATGATATTTTTTACCTCGGCAAGAGGCACGTCAACGAGCCCTCGGCGAATCTGCGCTGAGACAAATGATAGATACGCGCCGTCGTCATCCCGCTCGCTCTCCCCGACACATAAAATTGGCGTCAGGCCGCGCGCCATCACAGAGCGCAGTTTCCTATTTACCGTCTCATCGCCCTCTCCGAGGGCTCGCCGCTCTGAGTGTCCTATAATGCAGTACCGTACGCCGACACTCTTTAACTGTTCGGGGCTCACCTCGCCGGTATACGCCCCTTCCTGTTCAAAAAATGCATCTTGTCCGCAAAATGCAATTGTTTTCCCTTTGTACCGCTCTGTTAGTACTCCGAGAAAAAGTGCAGGAGGCGCAATGGCAACCTCTGCATTCCGCACTCCCGTCACTTTTCGCTTTACAGCGTCAAAAAGTTTCTTTGCGTCCGCAAGCGTCGCGGGGTGCATTTTCCAGTTTCCCACTATGAGTTTCTTTGCCATAGAAGAAGTATAGCAAAAGAAAGAGCTGCCTATGGCAGCTCTTTCTAATCCTCCTCACGCCACTCAACGAAACGGAAATTTTCCGATACATATGGAGTCAGCGGTGGCGGATCGGTGGCAAGGAATCGGTCGTAGGAATTCGTGCGGGTGTTGTAGCCAGACCACTCATTAGAGCCGCAGCCAGCGCCTGAGTAGCTCCACTTTGTACCAACCCGCTCAGTAGAGACGATGGAACCGTTCGTGGTCAGAGAATTCCGGTGGTCATACGGAGAGTACCAACACGGGTAGAGGTTGCGCCCAAAGTATCCTGTTTGCGCTATAAAAATGCCGCGAATTGATAAGTCGTCGGGAGAATAGAGCGGAATGCGCACGGAACCCTCTGCAATAGCAGTCAAACCGCTCGTACCGTCAAGTGTCGCGTATGAAATAGCGTCCTCAATAATAAGGTCCGGTTCGTAATTACTTCCCGAAAGGTGCGCCGCGACAACAGTTACTTTTCCTGACACTTCTCCTTCAAGCCACACCTTATCCTCAGCGAAGATGAGCGAGCAGTCGCTTGGCACTGTATACGTTCCTTGGAATAACTCATTCTGTATCGTGTCGTAATCCCGCTGCCAACCTGCGGCAGTGTCATCAATATGGATGCTCCACACGTAGCTGGTACTTGTCACTTTATAGACATCAACCGTATTGTCTCCGTTAAAGATAAGGCGCCATCCGTGGCGGTTTGACTGCCCGCCGACTTTACCAAAATACAGGCCGCTTGCCTGCGCTTGCGCCTTCATATTTACAAAGTCAGACGTTATACCAGTGAAATCAACTTGCGGCGCCGGATACTCCCACAATTCAGGCGCCCCACCCGCGCCGAAGACTCCGTCCTGCGTTTCCTCCGGCGAACACCCGAATGAAGCGGTGCACAGCCAGTTTAAAACGGCACTTGTCACCGTTGATTGATTATCGCCATCCATGCGAATGCCACCATTGGAGTGGTATCGCCCAATAATTGTTCTATCGGCTCCCGCCCACACATTGCTATCAATAATGTACGCGTACTCCGCGACTGAGGGCCGTGAATATTTTCCGTACACCGTGCGCGTGTACCGCGGGTCAGCGCTGCTCCACCCCTCTGATAAGATTTCTATCGCGCCGAGCGTATTGCACTGCGTATCTCCGGTTACCGTCAGCTCAAACACTCCTATATCTCCTCCTTCAGGGTCGGTGTAGGTGTGCGCATACGGTCCGCTCTCGCCAGTCCCGTCGGTCAAATCGTCCGGATTGTGCGCCAAAAACCACGAGTAGTAATCAAGGCCTGCCTCGGCAATTTGAATTGCCTTTTCGCGATTTTGCTTTTCGAGCTGCAGACGGTTTTGAATGAAAATGAACCCCGTCAGCGAAGTGATGATTGTGATAAAAATTGCGGAAAAAATAAGTACGAAAATCGTAATGTATCCTGACTGTTCTCGTGTATACGGCATATTACTGTGTCGGTTTTAGGTTTCGCAGAGTCGCGCTTGAGCGGAGAGTAAATTCATTCGGAAGGCGGATGGGGTTGATGTTGACGATAAGGTTGATTGAAACAAAGACAACATCGGTAATGCCTGCATCGAAATCAACCACCTCATTCCCTGTTTCATCATAGTAGCGAAAAATTGAGACGCCCTGTTCCCCGTTTCGCACATCCTCAGAAATGATCGAGGTTACTTCATTTGCGTCGCTATAGGTTGGCGGGTCGCCTGCTGATTCTGTGACTCCTTTATAGAGAAAGGTGCCGTCGGCGAAGTAACGCACTCGTTCAACGCTATTGTCTCTGTCAATGTCGCTGTAAAAGTAAAATTCCTGTGGATCGATGCTAATGATCGGGTACGCCCCTTCATCTGAGTACGTTGCTTCACGCATATCGCGAACAGCAAACTCAACACCTCGGCGTGCGCTATTAACTGCGTAGGACTGCTCAAGCGCATTGGTATTACCCCGATAGAACGCAAGCACTGATGAGACGATAGCGCCGATCATGACTGTGAAAATCGATATCACCACTATCGTTTCAATAAATGTGAACCCTCGTGTGTGCATACTATTGTGAAAGCGAAACACTAATGCGCGATGCTCCTGAAATGTCGACCGAGGAAATAACCTCCTGTTGGTACCCTGTGAGGGTTACGGTAAGTGTGTACGGATTCCCACTTGCGACAGTGCCTTCTGAAAGATCAGAGAAAAATACTTGACCGCACGCACTCGTTGTTTCCGATTCGCTGAAAAGGTTTCGCGAGAGTTCAACCGTCGCCTGTGGAAGAAGGGCTCCCTCTGAGTCAGTGACATCAACAAGGAGCGAGTGGTCTGAGTCGGCCTGCAAGTAGAGGTCTATTGATGCATTTTCTCCGGGCTCGAGAGAAAGTGGTTGCGGCGTGCACGACTCGGCAATGTCATAGCCGGTTGCAATGCCATCAATATCGACTGTGTAACTATCCCACTCAACGCTCTCAACAGTCTCGCTGCCGGTAGGGCCGGTAGCGTGCGCGGTTGCGGTCTTGTAAATTGGCGAGCCGCTTCCGTCTGCTCCGATTGTCTTTGAGCCTGTAAGAGAAAAATCAATATTCGGAAGCGGTGTCGGGCCGACAGAGTACGTAATTTCCCAATCAAGAATCTCCGGAGTTGAGGAAGCATCCGAGCTGGTAAGGAATCCGACAAGTTCAAGCGACGGGTACTCTTCAACTGAAAGGTGGGAGAGGTCAATAGGGGACGTGGTAAAGCCCGAGGCATTGCCAGGAAGTGCGCCGTCAGGCACTGCAGTCACCCCGCTTTCAGAATCTATGTAATAGAGGCGGTAGAGAATGTCGGTGCTCTGCGGCGTCTCGTCAGCAAATCGCGCTTCACCCCAACCAGCCAGATACAGCGGGGAAATATCAAGCGAGTACACCGATCCTTCTGACGGATATCCCGAACCGGAATCAAGCAGTGTCAGTGCGCCGTCAGCGACAACGACAGTGTACGATTGTGAAATTTTTGAACTTGTATCGAATGTATCCTGCCAAACACCTTCGCCGATTGGCTCCCACGTGCGAACCGTTATGGTCCCAAATGTATCAATCGCAAAACTCGCTGAAGTGGTCTGCCCTTCAAGTACTGTAAGGTGCCCGGGAGACGGGTTTGGGTTTTCAGGGGTCGCGCTGTACGTTTTCGCCGTACTCATTCCGTTTTTCGTGACAAAGATCTCATAACTGGCGGCTTCCGGAGAACCGGGGAAAAACACTTTGCCATCGGTATTCGTAAACGTAGAGACATCAATGACTGGATCTGTTTCATTATTTACTATGGTTACTTCCGCAGAGGGTATCGGCACGCCAAGTGCGTCAAAGACAGTCAGTGCGAGCGTCCCGCCGCCATCGAGCGTTTCAATACCGGCTGGGACAATTGTGGTTACGAGCGACACTAAGCGCAGAGAACCTCGGCTCTCCCAGAGGACTTCAACTTTTGCTTTTTTGTAATCTGCCGTAATGCCATTTTCATCGGCGGTGCCTTCACCGTCTTCCGGCGCGTCGACGTACTGTACGAACGTACGCCGTGTGTAGGTTGTCTGGTTGAGCAGAATCTCTTCCTCTTGCACGAGAGCGCCCGACGGTATCCCTCCGACAGTTCCGACATCGCCATACGAGAGCGCGCGGATGTACTCGAGCCGCTCATTTGCCAAGGCAAGCGCTCCGGTCTTTGCTTTATTTGAAGTGACAAGCTCAATTGCAAGCTGAAACGCGCCAAAAATGCCGAGAAAAACAATAAGCATGAGCGAGATGCCGACAAGAACATCGATTAACGATGCTCCTCGTACTTTTTGCGCACTCGTGTGTAGTGTCATTTTATATTCCTTCTGAGAGCGTGTAGATTGGCGAAATCATCGACAGTGCAAAGAAACCGACGACGGCACCAATGAAAATCATCAGGAACGGCTCGATAACCGTCGACATGTCTTTTGTTTTCTGTTCAACCTCCCCCTCGTAAAAAGTGGCAATGTCGGTCAGGAGCTTTCCGAGTTTTCCGGTCTCTTCTCCGACTGCAATCATCTCGCCGACGAGCACCGGATAGAGGTGTTCATTGCGCGCAAAAACAGCGGATATTGCCGAGCCGGTTTGCACCTCTTCCTGTGCGGCCGCAAGCACCTCTTTGTAGTACGAGTTTTGCAGCACCTCTCCAGTGATTTTAAGGGACTGCACGACCTCAACACCGGCTGAGAGGAGCGAGGAGAGCGTGCGCGTCGTTCGTGCCGCATTCGTCTCTTTTGCAATAGTGCTGATGATTGGTATGTGGAGCACAAAGTAATCAAATGCGCGCTTCCCGCGCTTAGTGCGTAAGCCGCCGATAAGACTCAGTATGATAAGGCCCATCAAAAAGAGAGCGGTCGTTGTGTGTTCAGTTAAAAATGAACTGACTGAAATAATGAGTTGCGTGGAGACCGGCAACTCCGCGCCGAGCTCTTCGAATGTCTGCGTGAGTGTCGGCACGACAAACATGAGCATGAGAATTCCGATGATAACCATTGCGACAACAATAATGGACGGGTAGATAAGCGCGCCGCGCACTTTTCTCTTCAGGTTGTACGAGCGCTCCATTTGCGTACCGACAACGCGCAGTGCCTCGCCAAGCTGGCCGCTCTCCTCCCCTGCGCGGACCATGGAGATAAAAAGTTGCGAAAATGTCTTCGGGTGCTTCCCGAGCGATTCATTAAGCGCAGTACCCTTCTTAATATCACCTTCAATAGAGAGTAGTACCTTTTTAAATACCGGATTCTTCCCTTGCCGGACAAGCACTGAGAGTGCGCGAGATAGCGAGAGTCCGGCATCAACCATCGCGGCCAAATTGCGTGTCATGACAATTTTTTCCTTCTCTGACACAGTTCCGATCATTCCCTGCAGACGGCTAAAAGAGAGTCGCTTCGTATCACTCTCTTCTTCCAGCGAAATAATGGTTCCGCCCTCTCGCCGCACCTGCGAATAAACGGCGAAACGGTCTTGCGCCTCAAGTGAACCTTCAAATAGTTCCCCGTCTTCCCGTTCCGCTTTGTAGTGAAAAGTTGCCATATTATTCTGAAACGACGCGAAGCACTTCTTCGATTGTGGTAATCCCCTGGGCGGCTTTCACGATGCCGTCTTCAAGCATTGTCAGCATTCCTTCCTTCTTTGCCTGCTCCTCAATTTCATCACTCGTTGCCTCACGGATTACCAATTCTTTAATTGCGGGGGAAACTTTGAGGATTTCATGGATGCCGAGCCTGCCGCTGTACCCGTCAGGGCAGGTATCTGTTTTCTTTTCCTTGTAAAACGAAATGTCAGAAAACTTTATGCTCTTTTCGACTATTTTTTCTTCCTTGAGCGTTTTCAGCACTTTTTCAAGGTCTACTTTCTCACCAAGAGAATCAATTTCAGCGCTCGAGAGGGTGTGCTCTTCTTTCTCATCACACAATTTTCGGACAAGCCGCTGCCCGATGATGACATTAATCGTTGAAACGAGGAGAAACGGCTCTGCCCCCATATCAAGGAGGCGCGGAATAGCTCCTGCTGCTGAGTTGGTGTGAAGCGTGGAGAGCACGAGGTGGCCAGTAAGCGCGGCGTTAATGGCAAGCGCCGCGGTCTCATTGTCTCGGATTTCACCAACCATGATAATGTCGGGGTCTTGTCGCACGAGTGAGCGCAAACCGGTTGCAAACGTAAAGCCAATGTCGGGGCGTACCTGCGTCTGGTTGATACGCTTCATCTGGTATTCAATCGGGTCCTCAACTGTTGAGATATTTACATCAGGCGTATTGAGAATGTCGAGAATGGTATAGAGCGTCGTTGTCTTTCCTGATCCAGTCGGTCCGGTAGTGAGAATCATTCCTGTTTTTTGCTTGGCGGCATCGTGGATGCGTTCAAGCCCTTCACCGTGAAATCCCAAACCATCGAGCGTAAACCCTGATATGTCTTCCCGCAGGAGTCGCATCACTGTTTTCTCTCCAAAGTACGTTGGCAGGATTGAAACGCGGAATGAAACTCGCTCATTTCCCATCTCTATTTTGAAACGGCCGTCTTGCGGCACCCGCTTCTCGTCCAGTTTCAGACTTGCGAGCACCTTAATGCGCGCGGTAATAGAACCGGCCGCAGATTTTGGCAGTGTCATCGCATCATGGAGAATGCCGTCGATACGGTAGCGGATGAGTACGGTATTTTCTTCCGGTTCAATGTGAATATCTGACGCATTTTGAAGAATAGCGTGCTTGAGGAGCGCATCGACAACGCGCACAACAGGCAAATCCTCCGCCAGTTTTTTAAGAGACGCTTCAGTAACACTCTCTTCTCCTCCCTCCGTTGTCTTAAGAGAAGCAAGTTCGCGAGTAATAATGTCTCCGAATTCCGCTTTCAGTGTCTTTTGGTACTGGCGCAAGGCATTCTTGATGGATTTGTTGTCGGTCAACCGCGGCAAGATGCGCAGACCCGTTTTTTTCTTTATGAAATCAATAGCGGTGAGATCGTCCGTATTGAGCATCGCTACTTCAAGCACGCCGTCACTCTTTTTATACGCAATAATGTTGTGGTTGCGCGCCACCGGCTCCGGAATAAGCGAGAGAACATCGCTGTCAATTTTCTCGCTCTCAAGAGACACGAAAGGTATGCCGAGCACGTACGCCTGCGTTCGACGCAAGTCGTCCTCAGAGAGGTCTCCTTCAGAGACGAGCATGTCGCCAACCGAGGAGCCTTTTTTCGCAGCCTCCTTTTCAGCCGCTTCAAATGCCTTTCTGCTTACAAGACCTGAGTCGAGAACAAACTCCTTAAATTGTTTTTCATCAATGTACATAACTAAATGCCCGCAAAACGGTCCCTGTTCATTATTAGTATACAGGCTTCTTTGTATATATAAGGTCTTAATTGCACTTTTTGTGTGGAACACGCGCCCCTCTTGACCGTGGTGGCGAATATGTTATGCTTTTCCTACTGATGTCCGCTCCGCAAGCGGGCACATTTTTTTAGAAAAATCTTGAGAGTGAACGAACTAGATTTTTCTAACCCCGTTGAATCCTTCGTGTAAGCGAAGGAGAGCGTAGCGAATTCAACTGGGGTTGGTTATGTAATCACCCCAGTGAAATACGGCTTCGCCGTCCTTGCTCCGCAAGATTTCACGGGGTCAAAGATTTAGTAATTCACTTCGTTCATAACAAAACCTAAGATGTTTGATTTAAAAGTTATCAATTCGGTGCTCGACCAGCTTGAAGAAGAGCGGGGTATTCCGCGTGAAAAAGTTATTGATGCAATCGAGCAGTCGCTCGCGACAGCGTACAAAAAAGAGTACGGCCGCCGGGGGCAGATTATTCGCGCAAAATTCGACCTCAATACCGGTGCGGTTGAATTCTTCCAAGTAAAAATCGTGGTAGATGACACGCTCGTCCGTCCCGAAGACGAGGAGCCGGAAAATGAAGACGACGATCGTGCTCGATTCAATCCTGAGCACCACATCATGATGGAAGATGCCAAACTCATTAAAAAGGACCCTATTCTCGACGAAGAAGTAATCTTCCCGCTTGAACCAAAAGACGACTTTGGACGCATTGCCGCGCAGACCGCAAAGCAAGTCATCATTCAAAAGATTCGCGAGGCGGAGAAAGTTTCTATTTTCGAGGAATTCGGGGAGCGCGAAGGAGAAATTGTCTCTGGGACCGTACAGCGAATCGAACGCGGCAATGTCTTTGTTGACCTCGGCCGAGCGACTGGCATTATGCCGTACGATGAGCAAATTCCCGGCGAGCGATACCGCCAAGGAGAGCGTGTCCGCGCTCTGCTCTTCTCAGTGGAAGAGAGCCCTCGCGGTACATTCCTTCGTCTCTCGCGTTCGCATGCGGATTTTCTCAAGAAACTCTTTGCAATGGAGGCGCCAGAGCTTACCAACGGAACTGTTGAAATCAAGGCGCTCGCGCGCGAGGCGGGTTCCCGTTCAAAACTTGCTGTTGTCTCGCACGACGAGCACATCGACCCAGTTGGCTCTCTCGTTGGCCAGCGCGGAGTCCGCGTTTCAACGGTCATGAGCGAGCTCGGAGGCGAAAAGATTGACATTGTCGAGTGGTCCGAGGATCCGAAAGAGTTTGTAGAGGACGCACTCTCTCCTGCTAAAGTGCTCTCGGTTGAAATAAACGAGGACGAGCACCGTGCAATTGTCGAGGTTTCCGAAGACCAGCAGTCGCTTGCCATCGGCAAGGGCGGACAGAATGTGCGCCTCGCCGCAAAGCTCACCGGTATGAAGATAGACATTCACTCTCTTGGCGGTGAGAGCGTCGCTAAGACGGATGGAGAGGAAGTTGCGGTCGCTCCAACTGCGGAAGCTACGGTGAAGACACCGGAGGAAGAGCTCGTATCGAGCGAAACGAGCGAGAGCGACCCCAAAGAAACTCCTTCCGAAGAAACTGCTGAAGCGGCTTCCCCCACCTCACCAGAATCAGAGAAAGAATCTGCCGAGGAAGAGCAGGAGGAAGCACATACAGAGAAAAAAGAGTAAACTAAAAGCACGTTACGAGTTAATACGCAGTAATTCTATGAATCTATGGCACGAAGTCTCTCCCGGAGCACATTTGCCCGAGGAGGTTAATGTCATCATTGAAATCAATAAAGGGTCAAAAAATAAGTACGAGATTGATAAGGAAACAGGACTTATCGCGCTTGACCGCGTAATGCATTCAGCGCAAGACTACCCATTTGACTACGGCTTCGTCCCGCAAACGCTGTGGGACGACGATGACGCCCTTGATGTGCTTCTCCTTACCACCCACCCGCTCCAACCAGGCATCCTTGTGCGCGTTCGTCCGGTTGCAATTATGAAAATGGTTGATGGCGGAGACTCTGATGACAAAGTTATTGCGGTACCGACAGACGACCCGCGATGGGAACATACAAAAGACCTCGCTGACATAAACCCGCACACTCTCAAAGAGATCGAGCATTTCTTTGCGACGTATAAAAAAGTGCAGAATAAAGAGGTGTCTGTTGAGGGATTCCACGGAGCAACAGAGGCAAAAGCGGCAGTAGAGCGCTCACTAAAACTCTACAGTGAAAAATTTTCTAAGTAGCAGCTACGCCGTAGCGCTATCAACTAAGCCCCGCTTCCTAGAGGAAGCGGGGCTTAGTATACTTACAGGTAGTAAGACCTTTCACCCACAACCGTCTTTAGGACTATTAGAAGTAATTTCCGTTAAAACCATATGACTATTCGATTACATATTGCGATGCTCACCGCTATTGCCCTTGTTCTCTCCGGCACTCTCCTTCTGGGGGTCAAAAGCGCATCAGCGCAAGAGGTGAATGCGTCTGCAGAGGCTAACGTGCGGGCAGATTTTGCAAATCCTCTCGAGAGGATTAAATCGGTTCGCGATACAGTGCTCAACCGGACGCAGGAACGCAGGGACGCATCAGAAGAGAGACGCGCGGAGATGCGCCACAATGCCACCACTACTCGAGCGGACATTGAAGAGCGCAGAGAAGCGGCGCTGGAAAACCGTGCGGAAGCGAAAGCTCGTCTTGAAGTGCGTGCGCAAGAGCGAATCCTTGCTTTCGTTGAAAGAATGGTGCACCGCATGGAGGCGGCAATAGAGCGCCTCTTGACTTTGGCAGAGCGTGTTGAAAGTCGAATTACTAAATTCGAAGAACGCGGTCTTGACATGACCGAGCCTCGTCGCCTTCTTTCACTATCAATTGACGCAAGTGCCGAAGCGTCAGCAAGCCTCACTGAAGCAGAAGCGGCTGTGCGTGTTATGATTGATTCAGATACGCCACGAAATAAGTATCCGGAAGTGAAAGCCCTTTTCCGCGAGACAGTAAAGAAAATTAGAGACGCGCACCAGGCGCTCGTGGAAGTCATTCGATCAATTAAAGCTGAGGTTTCCGTACAGAGTGACGCAGACGCCTCAATTGATACTATTGAGTAACAGCTAACACACACCTAACCATGGAGGAAAAAGAAACACCCCAGACACAGCCACAGGAAGAGAGCGCTGTGCCTGAAACACCACAAAATACGGAGGGGCCAGTGCCCAACACCCTCTCTGAAGAGCACCAAGCGCCGGAGAAAGGCGGTATCGGGCCGCTCGTCGGCATCATCATTATCGTCGCAGTCCTTATTATCGGCGGTCTCTACTTCTGGGGAGCTAAGCTCGCGAAAGATGAACAGCAAAGCATGACGGCAGAGGAAATAGCAAATCAGGAAGACCCGCAGACAGCGTCACTCCAACAGCAAAGCGCTTCTGATGATCTCTCCTCAATCGAAGCTGATGTACATGCTACAGACTTAGACAATCTCGACAA
>PFBJ01000008.1:0-811 GCA_002778575.1 Candidatus Kaiserbacteria bacterium CG10_big_fil_rev_8_21_14_0_10_49_17 | reverse complement strand
AATCTCGACAAAGAACTCGGCAATATCGACACGGAGTTCAGCTACTAATCCTGAAAGCGCTACGGCAAAAATCGCCTCATTCAGATGAATGAGTCGATTTTTATCATACTGATTATAGCTTCCGAGCTTTCGAGATTCTCAGCTTCTTAGGGGGAAATGGAAATGGAAATGAAGAAATGGTGTCAGGTACTGTTTTCCCATGACCCCGATTTTTGGTCATTTTCGGTTCTCGCACTCCTATTTGACAGAAGAGCTTTTAAATCGTATGCTATAGATAGTGGAAATACATGGAGAAAACAGCGATGAAATGTACTCGGTGTAAGGGAAGAAAGATGATCCAGAGCAGCAACCAATTTACGGATATCGCCATATTTGGCGCACCCCTCTCCCCCCAAGAGATACCCTGCCCGCGCTGCAACGGCACAGGCGAAGAGCCGGGAACGGAGCGCGACCCTTCCAAGAAGCGCTCCTGAATCAGTACCTGAACTAACCACCCATGCGCTACCGCACCAGCCGCCCCTTCCAACGGGGCGGCATTTTCTGTGCAGAGTATTTAATGGTCCCTGACATCTTTACCTCTTTACCTTTACTGACGCTCTTACCCCCATACCCCGGCAAAAATCGCCCCACTCATCTGAATGAGGCGATTTTTACATTTGCATAAGCAGAGCCGTCCCCGACCCCAGAGAGCGTATTGCGGTATGACCAGTCGTAGAGGGTGGTGCCGTATGTCGTGCGGTTGCCGTTGTTGTCGTAGGTGAGTAGAGGGTGGTGCCGTATGTCGTGCGGTTGCCGTTGTTGTCGTAGGTGA
>PFBJ01000019.1:772-20179 GCA_002778575.1 Candidatus Kaiserbacteria bacterium CG10_big_fil_rev_8_21_14_0_10_49_17 | reverse complement strand
CGATTTGGGAAAGAACCACCACGCGCTCGGCGCGTGCGTCAGTCATCAAAATCCTGCGGATTTTGTTCGTACAATGTTCGAACTTCGTCCAAAAAACACCGCATTACACAACAGAGCAGCTATTGGCAATCAGGGATTTGACCCGGGAAATATAATTTGCTCTACTACACCACAGGTAAAGTAAGGAGAGAGCAATGTCTGAGAAACACCCGCCAGAGAATGTACTTCGTGATTTCGTGGAAGGTAAGAGTCTGGGAGACGAACACTACATTATTGAAGGGCACATTCGCGACTGCAATGAGTGTGCTGGTGCGGTTGAGGACATGCGCCACGCGCATAAAGAGCAGGAAGAATCGCATCGCATTCACGGACTTGCAAGAATGTACCACTGACTAATAAAAGGACCCTGTACGGGGTCCTTGAACATTGACTTTTTGCAAAAAAAGTGTTTAATATTGTCAGGATACCAATACAAAGAGGCACTCATGGAGAAGCTTAGGGAATTGGACCTGTTTCTTATCAAGAAATTTTTCGAACCGCTTTGCCGTTTTGTCGAAGGAAAAATCGGGAAAAATCAATTTTGGCAGGCAAGGATGTGCATGCATGTCTACATTGTCACCATACTGGTGGTTGGCGGGCTTGTGCTCGTCGGAGGCATAGATGAAACACATATTCCGCTTTCAGGCCGAATTTTTCTTGCCTTCGTGCTCCTCTTGCTCCTTCTTTTAGGACCACTCTTTATTCACAGGATTCGGATCCTTGAAGAGAAGGCTCAAAGAAGCGACTATGCACTCCGTCTTCAGCATGAGCGACTGCTTTGGCCTATGCGTCTTACTTTCCTTGCAATCTTTTCAACCCTGAGTGTATGGAATTTCTTTCACTTCCCAATCCTGATCGGAGTCCTGTATTCAGCTGGGCTTCAGGGGTATGTGCTGGCACAGTACCTGCTTGCGTGCGAGCCCAAGACCCCGGAGAAGAAGGAAGAGAAGAGTCCAAACTTAAAACCCGCCTCAGCATGAGGCGGGTTTTTCCTTATCTCGTCTTGAGGTTGGTGTAGATATCTTCGAGCGCCTTTACGGCGTCGCCTGCGGCTATGTTGTTTTGGTGGTAGAGCTCGTCGGTACAATCCCCAGCTGCCCACACACCACAGGAGACAACATCTGCTTCGTTGTGGGGCCCCTGTGCCTCAGGCTTCGTAGATTCTTCTACGCCTTCCTCGGCACTTTCCCCACGCCTCGCATCTCCCACCTCCTGCGTCGTGTGGCTCTTTAGAATTGCCTGCTGGTTTTTACCGTCAACTTTAATCCGTCCAATTGCATCAAGCTCAAGAAGGTCTTTTACGAAATCAGTATTCGGAACAAGGCCTATTTCAACAAAGACACCAGAGACAGCGAGCTCTTTCTCTTCACCGCTTTTGCTATCCGTATACTTTAGTCCTTTCACAAATTTCTCCCCAACAATCTCAGTTGTATTGGCATTAAGGATTCCGGTCATATTCGGATGGGCAAGTACTTTCTTGACTGTGATTGGGTCTGCTTTGTACTGCTCACCTCGGTGGAGGAGCGTTACGCTCTTGGTGTAGGCGAGGAGTTGCGCGGCGGTTTCAAAGCCGGCGTTACCGCCGCCAATCACTGCGACATCTTGCCCAGAGAAGAGTGGGCCATCACAAGAAGCGCAGTACGTAAGACCTTTGTGTTCAAATGTGTCCGCTCCTTCAACGGGTAGGCGCCTACGGTGCGCGCCGGAGCAGATAAGAATAGCGCGCGCCTGCTCTGTTTTGCCATCGTCTGTTTTAACGACAAAACCATTGTCGCTCTTTTCAACCATACTCGCGCAGATACCGTCGCGCACTTCAACAACTTCGCCTTTGTATGCTTCGACGTGCTCCTTTAGCTGCTTTGCAAGGTCGCCTCCCGAAACCGCAACAGTGCCAATCCAGTTTTGTATTTCCGGCGAGTCAATGCTCTGCCCGCCCCATTCTTTTGTAATAAGGAGACTCTTTAACTGTTTTCGAGCGGCGTAGACTCCTGCAGCTGCACCGGCTGGGCCACCACCAATTATTATGAGATCGTACATGAAAGTATTGTACCAAAAATCCGCCAGGAGGCGGATTTTTGAAGTTTATATACTTCCCGCTATTTCAGCTTACTTCGTCGCAGGAATGCGGGAACTGCCCCCCAATCGTCGTCATCCTCGTCGTCTTTCTTTTCATCCTTTTCCTCTGGCTCCTTTACGTTCTTTTCCTTCTTGGGAGTAGTTGGCGCCGGATTATAGATTTTTCCGGTTACTTTCTCTTCTTTCTCCTCCTCGTCTTTTTTATTCGGGATTTGGAAGAGGGAAGAGCTCTTCGTGTGGTTAAATGCCCCTTCAGGGAATCCTGTTGCGATAACGGTTACCTTAACCTCATTCTTCTTCAATTTCTCATCTTTCACCGCGCCGAAGATAACTTTCGCATTCGGGTCAATATTCTCAGTGATAACTTTTGCGGCGTCTTGCACCTCAAGCATTGAGAGGTCGTCACCGCCGGCTACCGCAAAGAGTACGCCCTTCGCACCGGTTATAGAGATCTCAAGGAGAGGCGATGAGATAGCCGCCTGCGCTGCTTCTTCTGCGCGCTTTTCGCCTGAGCCAAGCCCTATACCCATAAGTGCCGAGCCGGCGGAATCCATAATGGCGCGAATATCGGCAAAGTCGACATTGATAATACCGGGCATTGTAATGAGGTCTGAAATGCCTTCAACAGCCTGCTTCAGGATATCGTCACACATTGCAAAAGCGTTCTTCACTGTCGTGTCGCGCTGTACTACCGCAAGGAGTCTGTCGTTTGGAATAACGATAAGCGCGTCCACCTCTTTCTTAAGTTCTTCAAGCCCCTGCTCAGCCAAACGCATTCGCTGCTGGCCTTCAAATGAAAACGGTTTTGTAACGACAGCTACGGTAAGCGCATTCATCTCGCGAGCAGTGCGCGCAACCACGGGAGCCGCGCCGGTACCGGTACCGCCACCCATGCCGCATGTCACAAACACCATGTCTGAACCTTTCAGTGCTTCCTGGATTTCTTCCTTTGTCTCTTCTGCCGCGCGCTTTCCAATCTCAGGATTCATTCCCGCACCGAGCCCTCGGGTCAGGTTTTTACCGATATGAATTTTTGCTTTCGCGAGTGACTGGTGGAGATCTTGCGCGTCAGTATTGATTGCAATAAAGTCGACCCCTTTCACTTTTGAAGTGATCATGTGATTCACCGCATTAGCACCAGAGCCACCGACACCGACAACTCGGATGCGGGCAAATGCTTCTACTTCTGATTTTATTTGTGGCATATTTCTCTTAGATTCCCCAACTGAAATTTGCCTCATCATAACAGGGGGTTTTGAAAAAGAAAGCAGTTGACATTTTTTTATTTTGTTTCAAAGCAGAAAACAAAAAAAGAGCTACTGCAAGAGCTCGTGGCAATGTTGTGGTGTAGTGCTAAGGGAGGAATTGTTTGAGGAGAGACAGGAACTTCCCACCGGCACTGCGCGTTAGTTGCAGTCCGGCCGGCTCTTCGTCTGCGGTGAGCCCCCAGATAGTGAGCCCGTAGGCAACCGCCCACGAGGCGTCCTTAATTTTTGTTTTGCCAAGTGTCCGAGTGGCCGCAATTTGCGATGGGAGTCGCAGCGCCGCTTTCGCCAAGTCCTCAATGGAGGTAGCGCCCGAACCGCCGCCGGTAATAATAATCCCAGCAGGGAGGAGTCCGTTTTTCCCGATGCTCTGCAAGTGCTTGTCAACAAGCTCGAAAATATCTTTCAGCCGTGCGTCAATAATGTCATCGAGCTTCTTTTTTGATACCGGAGTCGAGGTTAGAGCGCCTCGTTTGATTTGTTCTGCTTCATCGAGCGAAACCTTTAACCCCAATGCGATGTCGTTCGTGATGTCAGTGGAGCCGATAGGAAAGACTTTCAATGACACCGGAATTGAATCTTCAAAGACAACAATAGAGACTGTCTCGGAGCCGATATTCGCCAGCACGCAGCCGGCTTTCTTTTGCGCTTTGGTAAGCGATACAAGGCCCGCTGCGATAGGGGAAGCCATAACATCAATAACCTCGACGCCCGCGTCCTCGACGCAATGGATTAAATCCTGCAGGTGCTGTTCAAGTGCGGTGATAAAGAGGACATCTGCCTCAAGTTTGCTTCCGTGCATTCCGACAGGCCGCCCAAGTACGCGCGTTCCGTCAAGTCGAAATCCGAGCGGGATTTCATGAATAATTTTTCTATTTATAACTTTCTGCGCCGCCTTCTCGACGCTGTCCTCAAGCGCTTTCTTTATATCCAGATCAACCACCTCAAGGTCCGCGCGAGAGATAATAACCTCGCCCTTCGCGTGCACCTCATCGAGGCCGACACCGCCGAACGCAACGTAGGCGGCTTTTACTTTTACCCCAGCCATTTTCTCTGCCTGCGAGAGAGCGGCGCGAATGCTCTTTCGCACGTCCTGTGTCCCGACAATATAGCCGTGGCGCATGCCTTTGCTCTCAGACATTCCGGTGCCGATAATCTGCGGGAAATTCTTATCCTTGCCGCGCACATGCTCGGCAATAACAACCTTCACAGTGTAGGTGCCGATATCTATGCCGGTGATAATATTTCGTGCCATAACAACTCAAAAAGAAAACCACGCATCCGGTTTTCGCACGGAGCTCCGAAGAGATATAGAAGGTACTGTTAATTCAAATCGAACTTCTTCGACAACATCTGCTCCGATTTGTCCATTGTACTACCGTGTGTGAGCCCGTCCAAATGCAACAGTCCGTGGATAAAGAGGTATCCAATAAACTGACTCGGTGTTTTTCCGTATGCGGGCGCCTCTTGAAGTGCTTTTGAAAGACAGATAAAAATTTCTCCGCTCTCCTTTGAGAGAGGAAATGAGAGTACAGTAGGAACATAGTCTTTGCCTCGTGTCTCTACATTGAGTCGGCGAGCGCGCGTCGCTCCAATGAATACGAGTGAAAGGTCGTACGTCTTCCCGAGTACCGAATCCTTCATGCGCGCAAACGGCAGCCGCGGAAGCGACTGCCGAGTGGTGTTTCGAATGGAGAGTTCTGCCATTAGCGACGGGACCCGCGGCGCCCTTCGACAACCTTACCTAGTTTTAGTTGTTTCTCGTATTCTGCTCGACGCTCGAGCTTTCGAAGCGCTTGGCGCTTTTTAAGCGCCGGAGACGCAGGTCGGGAATAGAAGCGAATTTTACGCATGCGAGGCATAATGCGCGAGCCTTGCATGCGCTTTGAAAAACGACGCATCAAGCTTTGCGTATTTTCGGTGCCTCCTTTTTCTACTTCTATATTAATCATTGCGGGTCACCATAGCATAGAGAGTCTCCTATGGCAAGTTAGAGGGCCTTGAGGTGCTGCGGCAGCATGGTGATTGGAACCGTCTGCTGGGAGCGAGTGTCGAGGTTGCGGACGATAACTGCGTTTTCGAGCGCCTCTTTCTGCCCCATAATGACTGCGTAGGGAATGTGCATCTCTTCAGCAAGCGCGAGCTGGTCGGTGAGCCGCTCGTGCCCAAGTGCTTGGTAGACTGGAACTTTCGAGAGACGGAGCTCCTCAATCACATTAAGCGCCCGCAGTTTCGCATCAAAACCAAGCTGAATAAAACACACTTTTGGTTTTCGCTGCTGCTTCGGTTCAAGGGATTTCTTACTCATGCGCCCTTTCTTTTCAATAGTCAAAGTGACATTTACTGCAGGTACTTCAGTCTTAAAGGAACGTTTCCCCAGTTCGTCAAAGCGTCCGCCGCGGGCAAAAATCGTTTGCTCATCGTCTTCATTCTCATTCTGCTCGCGGACCTCAAAGAATGTGCGCGTGTGGCAGTCTTGGTAGCCGACGAGATTCGTATCAAGCTCGTACGGGACGCCCGCGACCTCGAGATACTCCAGTACTTCACGTAAATGGCTTCGACTTGCTTCAGTTAAAAATTGAATTGTGTTTGGCGCGCGCAGCGCGATGTCGTGCCGCTTGCGGAGCATGTCGCGGTATGCTGCAATAGGGTCTTTTTTCATGAGCTGACGAGCGTGCGAAGGGATGTCTTCAATATTTTTCCGTAAGTAAGCGGTGAGGTCTCGCGAGAAACGCTGCATTGAGTCTCTGTCGCCAATGCCGTTTATGTACACACAGGTTTTAGGTGTGTTCGTTTCAGCGAGAATGGCAAGTGCCGTCTTAAGTAAAATTGCCTCGGCAATACTTTTGCCTGACCCGAGCACCTGGAGGCCAAAAGAAATGGAGTCCGGATTTTCAGTGTAATGGTAAAGGAGTGACGGCTGGGAGAGTTTCGCGTACCCGTTTTCAATATAGGAATACATAATTGCGGCGAACTCTTTATCTGCTTTCTCGCTCGATGGAATCGGTGCCGGAAGACGGCGTGTCAATTTACATGTCGGGAGCACTGCTTCAACAGGGAGAAAACCGTAGTACCGGGCAACAGCAATAGCCTGTCGCACGTACTCATCGGAGCTTTTCATATTGTTACCAAGCAGAATCATTGTGTGTAGGCGTTACGGTAATCGCCGGGCAGGATACCGATGTGTGTAAGCGGAATAAGGCGCAGGAAGGAACGGCCGATAAGGTACTGTTCATTGAGCGGCCCCCACACCCGCGAATCGGAACTTGCGGCACGGTTATCCCCGAGGACAAAGTACTCATCATCAGCTAAGGTAACAGAGAAAAAATTACCTTGTTCATTTTCCTTTGCAATGTACGGCTCGCTGAGAGCAAACCCATCTGGATTCTCATCATTTCGCACGTAGAGGGTTTTCCCGCTCATTTCAAGACTCTCTCCGGGAAGGCCGACGATGCGCTTGATAAAGTAGGTTCGCGGGTCGCGCGGGTAGCGAAAAATAACAACATCTCCGCGCTGCGGTTCATTAAAGCGGTACGAAAGCTGGTCAATAACAAGGTACTCACCGTCCTCAAAAGCAGGAGACATGGACGCGCCGGAGACAACGAATGGTTGGGCTATAAAAAAACGGATTGGAACAACAATAAGGAGCGCAATGAGAGAAAATTTCAGAATTTCAACGAAAAAATTCTCATTACGCTCAATGGGAGTGTCCATATTGGAAGAATTGTACTTGAAGTGCCGCATTGACACAATACGAAAGTGCGTGTCATGCACATTATTTTTGTTTTGTAGTACACTTTCTGCATGACATGTGTAGTGGTGGGACTTGGAAACCCCGGAGAGGAATACGCGGACACACGGCACAATGCCGGGCGCATGGTGCTCGAGCAATTCGCAAAGCAGTACGACTTTTCAGAATGGGAGTATGAGAAAAAAAGCGACGCACTTGTTTCAAAAGGGAAGATCGGTGGGCACTCTGTTGTCCTTCTCTTGCCGGAGACGTTTATGAATGCGTCAGGAAAGAGTGTCGGGGCGTATGTAAAGAGCGCGAAGGCCGCACAGCGACTCATTGTCGTTTACGACGAGCTTGATATCGGATTCGGGAGCATGAAAATTTCATTCGGACGCTCATCCGGAGGCCACAGAGGCGTCGAGAGCATTATGAAAGCAGTGAAGAGTAAAGATTTCGTACGGCTGCGTATCGGTATCTCGCCGAGGACAGCCGCAGGAAAGGTGAAAAAACCAAAAGGCGAGCACAAAGTCCTCGATTTTATACTCAAGCCGTTCACACCAACTGAGAAAAAGAAACTGAGCGGCATTACAAAGACCGCAAGTGATGCGATCGCGGCGCTCATAAAAGAGGGAAGGATGAATGCAATGAATCAGTTTAATTAAGTAAAATAAAGTAGAGCATAAAAAAGGCCCTCATGTGGAGGGCCATCCCAGAAGGGTAAGTGATTCTTTGTCAGAGATACCGAGAGGTGCGATGAAGCCGATAAAATTTACATACCGGTAGGCACGCGTTTCGTGAATCCAGCAGCGCAACAAGCCTTCGGTGTGTACCCACAACACGAATGGTGCTCGTATTGCAATAAGGTGCGGGTTAAGCCACTTACGGGCAAACTCTTCAATCGCCTCAAGTTCGTGCTGTTCGTACTGCGGCAGAGGGCTTTCAAAGAGCACTTCTGCCTGAACCGTCATTGCCTCAGTTTTTTCAAAAAGTGCAGCAATGCGTTTTTTGCTTATATCATTGATGCGCCGGTAGCAGTGTATTCGTTCAAGAATTTCCTGTTCTTCGGCCGCGGAAAGAGGGCTTGTGCACTCCTCCATTGTTGGCCAGTGAAACTGGGTACTCCCAGCGATTATTGCGTGGACCATCTCACACCTCTCTTCTCATGCTTGCCTGAAAAGACGCTAACAGAGATTTATAAAAAAGAGAAGCCGCCACAGCGTGGCGGCTTCTCTTTTTTTAGGTTGGTAGTCTATTCTTGTGCCTGTTTGTATGAAAGCGTCATGCGCTGTTCATCCGGCTCAAAAAGAGTAATCACGAAGTCGTAGGTACGCCCAAGTTCAAGTGTGTTGCGCAATTCCTGCTCGTCTTCAAATTCAGAGATGTGCACAAGCCCCGCAACACCTTCTTCGATTGAGGCAAGTGCGCCGTGCTTGTTGTACTTGATGATAACTCCTTTCACTCGTGCATCTTTCTTGTATTTCTCCGACGCGCTCTTCCATGGATTTTCACGGAGCGCTTTAATGGAAAGTGAAATTTTGCCGTCCTTTATCTCAATAATTTTCACTTTCACCGTATCTCCAACACGGTAGAGCGAACGAGGATCCTCAACAAGCGCCCAGTCAATTTCAGATATATGCACAAGCCCTTCGAGCCCTTCCTGCAGTTTTACGAAGATGCCAAAGTCAACCGCGCCGGTCACCTCTCCTACAAGTTCGTCACCGATGCTGTACCGGTCTATCATTTCAGCGCGCTCTTTTTGGTCTGCCCCCTTTTCGGAGAAAATAAGTTTGTTCTCTTTTGGATCTGCAGTAATGATTGAGAGGGAGAGTTTTTCTCCGACAAGTTTTTTCAATTCATCAAGAATACGGTCTTTGTCACCGTCCTCGACACGCGGGTAGTGCTCAGGGCCGAGCTGTGACGCTGGGAGAAACCCCTGAATACCTTGCCATTCAATAATAAGACCGCCCTTGTTCGCTTCCTTCACGGGAAGTTCAAGGGTCTTTTTGTTGCTCATTACATCTTCGGCTTCAGCCCAGATAAGCGCCTGGCGCGCTTCTTTAAGCGAGACCTCAATGTAGCCGTCTTCGTTCTCAGTGTCGATGACTTTAGCGGCAATAGTGTCACCGACATTCACCTTTCGGAGAATATCGCGCGCACTCATAAATTCCTTGCCGTAAATAATACCGGTGCCGAATGGCGGCAGATCGATGTAGACGCGTGAGCGCTCGATAGCAATAACCGGCCCCTCGACGAGGTCGCCCTCAGATGGGGGAGTCGGTCCACTTTCAAGTAGGGTCCCAAGGAATGACTCCCGTTTCTTTTTTGAAACTTCCTCCTCGGTGGTCTCTACTGTTTCTTCTCTTTCTTTCGTTTTATCTGTGTCCATAAATAGAAAAAGCGGTCGGGTTCTGCATGTATTTCTCGTAGCTGTAGCAAGTGCAGTGTTAGCCCGTACCGTATCTGCTTTTTGGCAGATGTGGTTAATAAATGCTCCGTACGGAGCATATGCACTATACAAAATATATACAAAAAGAAAAGAGCCCAAGATTTGGGCTCTTTGATCTCGCCTATGCGTTTCGAGGGGCGCTCGGCGGTGGCGTGTATGCCGTACATCCTAAAGCGTGTAGCTTTAAGGCATACCGGAATTCAGAGGCTCGCCCTTTTTCCCTCAATGCGGCGTCGCCGTTGCGGGGCGACATAAAGATCATGTGTCAGTCTGTGGGCTCCCTCAGCCCCTCATCGAGTTCCATACACGTACCCATAACGTGCGGTCCTCATTTTAATTTATTATTCGCCGGCAATGCGAACCGGCACTATACCCTCGGGCGACGGAGCACCATTTAGGCGTGCCGTTCTCCGCAGGGTAGTAAAATACTATCATATATATAAAATTTGTCAAGTACCTTTTACTACTTCAAAAATACTCCATAAAGAGAGCCAATTTTGGTAGGTGACCGAATCAACTTAGTCATATGACTAAGTTGATTAAAAGTGCAAAAAAGGAAAAGGACCGGCGCGTGTTGGCGCGCCGGCCCGGTGCTGCCGGTGGTCCAGGCTTCCGTAGCGCGGGGACGCAACTAGGGAGGTTCCGACAGCGGGCCAAGCGTAAGAGGGGGGGTGCTCTTAGGCTGGCCGGGTGCACCATCGGCGGGGGGTCGGGGTGCGTGGGCGCCGGTGGTGTACGAGAGAAAATGTATTTAAAGAACAGGTGGCGAAGGGCTGTCGAACAGCATCCGCTGCGATGGTCCCGCCAGGTGGCTGAACGACAGCCCCTCTGTTGCACCACTTGGGAGAGCAGTACTCTTTAACTATACGAAATGAAGGTTTAGTGTCAATAGTCTGTTTGAGGGATAAAATCTGCTATACTCACGCATATGGTTATCACCTACCATGGCGGAGAATGTATTAAAGCGAGCGTCGGTTCAACGACGATTGCATTTAATCCCATTTCAAAGAATTCAAAACTAAAAGGAGCTCGATTTGGCGCTGATGTCGCGCTTATTTCTATCAACGACCCAGACATGAATGGAGTCGAGCAGGTGACGCACGGTGAAAAAGAACCGTTTGTTATTACTGGCCCCGGTGAGTACGAAGTTGGCAGTGTCGTTGTGCACGGTTTTCCGTCTATTTCAAATTACAATGGCGCGAATAGACCCAACACGATATATCAGGTGACACTTGAAGGAATGGATATTCTTTTTCTCGGGGCACTTGGCACAAAAGATATTGACGCGAAAGTACTCGAATCCATCGATACCGTGCATGTTTTGTGTGTGCCAATCGGAGGAGATGGCGTGCTCGACGCCAAGCACGCGCACGACATCGCGGTGAAGCTTGAAGCGCATATTGTGGTACCGATTCACTACGGCGAGATCGGCGAGAAGAAAGCGCTCGAAACATTTTTAAAGGAGTCAGGTTCTGAAAATCTGAAGCCGATAGAGAAACTCACCATTAAACAAAAAGAGGCCGAAGCGCTCTCGGGCGAGGTGGTGTTGCTCAGTGCGTAACGGTATCGAAAATATGTTTTTTAAGATACTTGAAAATGTGCGGGCACGACCCGCGCATCAAAAGCAGACTATAGTATTTAGCGTTGCCGGCAGTATCACGCTCGCTATTTTCTTGTTTTGGCTTGTTGATTTTAGAAGTAGTTTGGAGACAGTTACATTTCCAGAACGTGAGACGACAGAAAGCTCCGCGGGCTTCAATGCATTTGTCGCAGACCTGCAGGAGCAATTTTCAACAGCCGGCGAGGATATTCAAGAGACATTCGCCGATACGGCAATTCCACAACCTCAGGCGAGTACAACCGCTGAAAACGGAGTTATTGAAGCTGGCGAAGAGCCTCAGGATTTGGTAGAATAGAGCTGTTATATGGCTAAAAAAGAGAGCGAAAAAGAGCCCGCAAAGCAAGCGGGCGCACGTGTCGTAGAGCAGAGCATTAGCTCTGAAATGAAAGAGTCATACCTTGACTATGCGATGTCGGTTATTACGAGCCGCGCGCTTCCTGATGTGCGTGACGGGCTTAAGCCGGTACACCGACGCATTCTCTACACCATGCACCAGATGGGGCTCTCATCAAATGCCCGTTACCGAAAGTCGGCGGCAGTCGTCGGAGATGTGATGGGTAAATACCACCCGCACGGAGACAGTGCAATTTACGACGCGCTCGCAAAGCTGGCGCAGGATTTTAATACACGCTACACGCTTGTTGACGGGCAAGGGAACTTCGGCTCCATTGACGGCGACCCGCCTGCCGCGATGCGCTACACTGAAGCGAAAATGGACAAGCTCTCCGGTGAGCTTCTTCGTGACATTGAAAAAGATACGGTTGATTTTAAACCAAATTACGATGCGACAAAGCTTGAGCCTGCAGTGCTTCCCGCGGCGGTTCCACAGTTACTGCTAAACGGCACGCTCGGTATTGCGGTTGGAATGGCTACCAATATTCCGCCCCACAATCTCCGTGAAGTGTGCGATGCCACAGTGCACTTGATTGAAAACCCCAAGGCGACTACTGATGATTTGCTTCAGTTCGTGCACGGCCCTGATTTTCCCGTGGGTGGTATTGCATTTAATAAGAAAGATATCGAGCAAGCGTATGCCACAGGGCGCGGTGGTGTTGTTGTGCGTGGGGTTGCAGAGATAACAGAAGATAAGAAAGGAGCCGCGCACATTATTATTACGTCCATCCCGTTTCGTGTAAATAAAGCAGAACTTTTGATAAAAATCGCGGACCTCGTTCGGGACAAAAAGATTGACGGCATTAAAGACATTCGAGATGAATCGACCGATGACATCCGAGTGGTAATAGACCTCAAAGGTTCAGGACATCCGCAAAATATCCTCAATTACCTCTACAAGCACACGCAACTCGAGGAAACCTTTCACTACAATATGGTGGCGCTCGTTGATGGGGTACCGCAGACCCTTTCTTTAAAGAGTGTGCTTGAGGCGTTTATAAAGCACCGTGTCGAAGTCATCACCCGTCGTGCTCGTTTCGATCTTGCGAAAGCAGAAGCGCGCGAACACATTCTTCTCGGGCTTAAGAAAGCGCTCGATCACATCGATGAGATTATCAAGTTGATTAAGAAGGCTTTGGACGTATCAAGCGCGCATGCCGCACTGATGAAGCAGTTTGCATTTTCCGAGATCCAGGCGACCGCAATTCTTGAAATGCGATTGCAAAAGCTTGCGGGACTTGAGCGGAAAAAGATTGAAGATGAATTAAAAGACATTCAAGCGCTTATCAAAGCACTCAAGACGCTCCTTGCAAGTGAGAAGAAAATTCTTGGCGTTGTGCGCGATGAGCTCGTAGCCGTCGCTGAGAAATTTGGCGATGAGCGGCGTACAAAAATTGTTACGCAGCCAGTAAAGTCGCTTTCCCTTGAAGATCTGGTGCCAGACGAGGAGAGTGTCATGGTGCTCACAAAAGGCGGCTACATTAAACGCACGAGTCCTGATGAGTTTCGGAAGCAGAAGCGCGGCGGTGTGGGTGTTATAGACCTCAATACGAAAGAGGAAGACTTCGTCACCACAATGCTGACGGCCTCAACACACAGCGACCTCCTGTTCTTTACTGACCGTGGCAAGGCGTACCAAATGAAAATGTATGAGTTGCCGGAGGGTCGCCGCGCGACAAAGGGTAAATCAATAATGAATTTCATTTCGCTTGACCAAAATGAGCGGGTTACTTCTGTTTTGCCGATCAGTTCTACCTACAAGAAAGGGGAGTGGCACTTAATGATGGTGACGAAAGAAGGAGTTGTAAAAAAAGTGGACGCGACAAGTTTCCAAGAGGTGCGCCGCAGCGGACTTATTGCGATAAAACTTGCTACCGGAGACGAGCTTATTAGCACGCATTTTGTTGGAGAGAAGGATACTGTTTCGATTGTTACCGCAAAAGGCCAGTCAATACGCTTTAATGAAAAAGATGTACGTGCGATGGGGCGTTCTGCCGCGGGGGTTCGCGCGATAAAGCTCTCAAAAGGGGATAACATTATCGGCGCAGGAGTGGCTCGAAGCACCACAATGCAAAAGCCAGAACTCATGGTGCTTTCAGAGACTGGCTACGGAAAGAAAACGCCGCTTTCGGAATACAAAGTCCAAAAGAGAGGCGGCTCCGGTATTAAAACCGCTAATGTCTCTGCAAAGACAGGAGATCTTATTACCGCGGCTGTCGTTGATGCGAAAGAAGAAGGAGAGCTTGTCGCTATTTCACAGAAAGGGCAAGTGATACGGATTGACCAAAATGAGATTCCGACGCTCGGCAGGCAGACACAAGGTGTGCGCGTAATGAAATTGCGAGCGGGAGACAAGATTGCTTCATTTATCTGTGTGTAGGTCTCAATCCCCACACGCACGCACGAATATCATTAAAAGCAGGTATACTACCGTTATATATGGCATTTGTAGAACCGGAAAAAGCAATCCGAGCACTTACGGTGCGTGAAGGAATGCGCGTAGCTGATTTCGGTGCCGGCTCCGGCGCGTACACATTCTTAGTGGCAGAGCGTGTCGGCTCGCGCGGACTGGTTATTGCGGTTGATATTGACCGAGAACTGCTTCGCAAGATAAAAAATGAGGCACAATCGGCAGGGCTAGAGCAGGTAGAAATACTATGGGGCGATATCGATGAGCCGGGAGGCTCGAATATTGAAAGTGACTCAATTGACGCTCTTATTCTCTCTAATACGCTCTTTCAGCTCGAGAAACCGGCGGAGGCGGCACTCGAAATTTACCGAGTGCTCAAAAAAGAAGGGAAACTCCTTCTTATTGACTGGAGTGATTCATTCAAAGGACTCGGACCGGCGCCTGATGCAGTCGTGAGCAAAAAAAGCGCGCGTGAGCTCTTTACCCACGCGGGTCTTTCTGTTGTTGAGGAGTTCGAGCCTGGCGCGCATCATTACGGTATAGTGTTAGAGAAATGAAAAAGCTCAGTATTTTTCAAGTCGGTGTCATAGGGTTCTTCTCTGTTATGGGAGTCATCGGAGTGCTTGTATTTGCGGGAGTCGGTGGTTTAGGCAGAGATACGGTGCAGGTTGGCCAAGTAACAGTGTGGGGGACATACTCAAAGACAGCAATGCTCGACTACTTCAGCGCACTTGCTGGTGATAATACTGAGCTTTTGGATTCGGTTGAGTACGTTGAGAAGAATCCACGCACCTACGAGCAGGACCTCATTGAGGCGCTCGCGGCGCAACGTGGACCGGATGTGTTTTTCCTAAACCAAGCACTTGCGCACAAGCACCGTGACAAACTTCTCCCTGCTTCGTACGATTTCCTCTCTGAGCGGGACTACAAAGATACTTTTATCGAGGAAGGAGAACTTTTTTTAACTGACGCGGGGGTTCTGGCATTCCCAATAAGCATTGATCCGATGGTGCTGTACTGGAATCGTTCGATCTTTTCTGGTTCGGGTGTGGCGCGCGCTCCTCGGTACTGGGACGAGGTGCAGGTGCTTGCAAGCGAGCGCCTCACAACGCGAGATGCCGCAAGCAACATATTCCAAAGCACAATCGCACTCGGTGAGTATCAAAATATTGCGCACGCAAAAGAGATTCTCGCGCTACTAATGATGCAGGCGGGTTCTTCCATTGTGGCAACCGATACGAGTGGACGGCACACCTCGGACTTGGATCGTAACGATTTTGCTAACACCGAAGCGCCGGCGGTCACGGCGCTGCGTTTCTACACTGACTTCTCAAATCCGTCAAAGACAGTGTATACGTGGAATCGCGCGCTTCCTGAAGCACGCGCCGCATTTATCGGAGGGAAACTTGCAATGTACCTTGGTTTTGCAAGTGAAATACAGAGCATTCGCGCTCAGAATCCGAATTTAAACTTTGATGTCGCATTAGCCCCGCAGGCCCGCGATGCCAGTGTTGTCTCGTATGGGCGAATGACAGGTCTTGCAATTCCAAAAGGCTCCAGTAATCCGGATGGAGCACTCCAACTCATCGCGCTTATGGTGGCGGAAGAGGGGAGTATTCTCTTTTCAGAATTGACCGGCCTTCCTTCACCGCGACGCGATATACTTTCCCGCTCCACTGACGATCCGTTTGATACGGTCTTTTACAATGCGGCAATTGCAGCGCGTAATTTCCGTGATCCGGACCCAGTTGAAACCGAGGCGCTCTTTCGGGGGATGATTGAATCCGTGACATCAGGCAGATTCCGCATCTCGGAGGCCATTAGTGAAGGTTCGGCGCTTCTCAATAGTTTACTTGAGCGGTAAGATTAGGGGTATGAAGTTATTTCGCAGTATTGCTATTACAGCGGGGTCAAGCCTCGTACTTCTCGTGCCATTCTTAGCGGGAGCCGCGACAGAAAACGTTACTGGCGGAAGTCCCGGAGGAGGATTGCAGAATCCGCTCAGTGGCGTTTCCACCATTCCGCAATTTATTAATGTCCTCCTCGATGCGATTATCGTAATTGGACTTCCAATTGCCGCACTTTTTATCATTTACGCTGGTTTTCTGTTTGTCACCGCACAAGGAAGTGAAGAAAAACTCAAGAATGCAAAAAGTACCTTTCTGTGGACGTTGGTGGGCATCGCTGTATTTATAGGCGCTAAGGTAATTGCTGAATTGATAGATACAACAATAAAGAGCATACGATAATATGACCATCGCGACCCTCGTCGGCAGTATTGTTAAACTTATAAATATAGCTATTCCGATTCTTCTTGGTATAGCGGTGCTCGGGCTCTTTTTCGGCATCGCAAAGTACAGCTTTTCATTTGGAAGTGAGGAGAGCCGGAAGTCAGCGAAAGACATTATGATTTGGGGGGTCGTGGCTCTTTTCTTTATGGTCTCAATCTGGGGCATTCTCACGCTTTTACAAAACACGTTTCTTCTTTGAGGAATCCACATTAGACTATTGCGGGGGGCGGTTGTTCCGCTTACCATGTATGTACACAATAGGTCGTTATTCATAAACAATTCAAAGTAATGAAGAGAATTACATTAGCCGTTGCAGCACTTCTTGCGCTTCCTTCGTTTGCATTTGCAGCAACAGGGCTGCAAGGAGTACTACAGACAGTCGGAACGCTCATCTCATCTGCGATTCCGATTGTGCTTGCGCTTGCGGTCTTGGCATTCTTCTGGGGCTTGATGAAGTACATCTTCTCAGCCGGAGATGCGGATAAACAAGAAGAAGGTCGCAATATCATGATATGGGGAATTATTGCGCTTTTCGTGATGGTCTCCGTATGGGGATTGGTGCGACTGCTTCAGGATACATTCAACATCAGTAAGGACTCTACGATTGACGCTCCGACAGTGAACATTAAGTAGCCGCTATGTCCTATGCTTCCCAGTTAATGGAGAAGATAGTGGTGAATATCCTTGACCCGATCGCGTACCTCCTTTTTGCTGTGGCCCTTTTCTTCTTCATGTGGGGCTTAACCGTATTTATCTGGAAGGCTGACCAAGACGAAGGAAGAACAACCGGCAAGCGGCATATGCTCTGGGGTATTGTGGGGATGTTCATTATTGTCTCAGTTCAAGGCATTATTTACTTCATCCGCGCGACTGTATTTAGTCTCTAGTATTGGAAAAAAAGAATGCCCGTGCGGCTTGCGCACGAGCATTGTGAGTTTTGAAAGGTTATTATCGCCGCCCTGCAATGAGCCTCCCAAAGCACTCACCGCGAGGCATTCTCCACGGGCACCGTATAAAGTTGTAGGTGACGGAACCGGTAGAGGTTGAACGCAAAGTGACGTGCACACGGTAGGGTGGGACAACACGGATTGGTTGTTCCCTCCCAGCCCCGCACTGAAGGACGCCATTCATGCGAACACAGTCGCCCGCCGAATTTGACGGCATTTCCAAGTCGTGCAAGAAACGACAGTTCCCCGACACGAAGGTAAAGTTCTGGTTGGTACGGCTAAGCGTAACTGAATGAACGACCCCATCGCACTGCGAGCGAGTTGCGTGGCGAGGGGTGTGTATTGGGGTAGAACGAGCCGTTTCAGGCGGCCCAGACGGCCAGAGACTGATTACTGAGACGACTCCAATCGTACCGAGGAATGCAAGTCCGGTTATGACGGCAATGAAGCCGAGCGGTTTACCCACTTTTTTCACCGGCCAGACCAGTAAACCAGCAGTGATGAAGAGAATCCCCGTGATACCTTCATATTGATAGGACTGAAGGATTGCACGCAGACGATCATCACCAAAGTAGTAGAGCGCGAAAATCACGCCACCGATGACAAGAGCAGCTGCCCCCAGCACCTTGATAGTGTCGAGAATCTTACCTGCGCTGTCACCAGAACCGTTCTTCAGTGCGACAATTGGCGCGACGAAAAGTTTTCCGGCACCTTTTGCCATTTCACGTGCAGTCGGATGTTTTCGAAGCTGCGTGATTATGAGGGCAGCAACGAGAATGACTCCGACAATCACGTACAGGATTGTGTTGCCACTCATTGTCATGACTCCTCAGAACCCGCCTTCTTCTCCTTGCCTCGCTTAAACGCATGACCGGCGGTCATGAGACCTCCGAGCGCCTGCGCGAGACCATCAGCACCAAGTACCAGATCAGATTCGCCGACCGTTTTCTTGGCTGTCTCAGCCGCAAGAACGTCAGCCCCGTCAACTCCGAGCTTTTTAGCGATCTCTTGCATACCGTCGCCTTCGGCGGTTAGGTAGGCCTTTCGAGCCGCTGCGGTACCAAGACCTTCTTCAGTCAGTCTGTATCTTTCTGCATCAGCGGTTACCCGCGTTTGCACTGCCTGCGCCTTGCTTAGCGGAACATTACGCAAGCCAATAGCAAGGTCATGGCTGAGGTCTGGAGAAAAGACCGATGACTCATCAAAATCAATTCCCCAGGAGGAGGTCGCTTCAGCTGTCTCTTTATCGAGCCTCTTATTGATCTCCTCGAGATGGCCAATAATTTGGGCGGGAGTCCGCTTCGCGAACTCTTCTGAAAGTACCCGTTGGCTGGTGTCACGCATCTGCTTGCGTGCCTCGGCGATTGTGCCGATGACGGATAGGAAGCAGAGCGGATTTGCAATACGGTAGCGAGTATACCAGGAAACATCCATTGTCATTTGTGACTCGAGGATGTTTTCTTTGCTCGGGTCGAAGGCTGCCCCCTTTCTCTTAGGTCCGCCACTAACGATCCTAACAGGGCGGACCATGTACCGTTCTTTTCCGTCAACTGTAATTTTCTGCAGCGGCTCCTTGTCGTCGGTGTGCTGCACGTACGCCGGTTCATCCGGGTACTGCTCCTGAATAATTCCACGAGGATATCGAGTAATTTTCAGAAGGCCAAAGATTGCAAACTTCAGTCCAGGCTGGTAGATGTTTTTGACACCAGACCCGAAGAGTGTCATTGCGGCTATATCCTCCGTTCGGACGTAGCCGAAGGAGAGCACAAACCACAAGGCAAGCAGGAAGTAAACCAGCTCTTGCACGTCCCACTGCGCGCCCATAAATGTTTGAATGGGGATGTCGGCGAGGTAGAACAGTGCGAATAGGAGGATAAGAACGTTCGCGATAGCGTAACCGATGGTCACCCACCAGTACACTTTCGGGTGTTCAGTAACTTCGAGATGGCGTGATGGCATTGTAGAACCTTTCTATTTCGATGAACTCTGCTGGGACAATTTAATCATAAAAAACAGTAAAAGTCAAGCAGTTGAGCCATAAAATCAAGAAATGGCTCTGTTGGGGCAAGGAAATCGACTCATTCGCCTGAATGAGTCGATTTCTTATCTGTGCCTCTATTAAACACCGCCAGAACCTATTTTACCAACAGCCCCGAATGACCTGCCACGCGCCGCGCGCGTGGTGA
>PFBJ01000019.1:0-753 GCA_002778575.1 Candidatus Kaiserbacteria bacterium CG10_big_fil_rev_8_21_14_0_10_49_17 | reverse complement strand
CCCGCTGGTCGGCGCGTCCGCCCTCGCCCCGTTTCCGCCTTTCCATGCTTTTTCTTTTTCGCGGGGGGATTCTTTTTGAAATTGAATGGGCGGAAACGGGGCTCGGTCGGGCTTCGCCTTAGAAGGGCGAAGCGGCAGCTCCCAAATACGGAACATGGTGCCTCCGTCATTACTATTTGTTTGCGTTCAGGGCACGGGGTGTCACCCTCGGCATCCGCCTCGGGCATTTCCGCTAGGGCTACTCGCGCCTAGATGCCTAGGTGCGGTGCTATTCCTCGCAAGTGCGCCGTGCTCGGCGCTTGCTCGGGCACCGCTCCATTTGGGGGGAGGAAGTGTTCCTCCCCCCAGCGTCGGGCTCCTCCTCGCAGTGGTTTGCTAGAGTATTCAGTGCTTTATTTCGTTTATCTTTTACTTTTGTTTTGTGGCTTCGTTGTTCGTGCCTTCGGAGTCCGCCCTCGCACAACCCCCATCCTCGTTTTCAAAAGTGCGTTTGTGGTGTCGCTTCCGCTACTGGATTTCTGTATTGCAAGAGAACGGCGGCGCTCATCCGTAGCCCTGACGCCCTAGCGGAAATGCCCGAAGGCGCTACCTTATGTGCTTGCCCCACACCACCCATGCGCGCGCAAACCCGCCCCTCTGTTCTTTCAGACAGGCGGGCGGGACTCCCTACAATATGAATATGTTCAGATCAAAAGTCCCACAGCGAACGGAAGAGCTCATTTTGCCGCCTAAAAAACTCGTCCATGCGCTCAA
>PFBJ01000002.1:5056-9405 GCA_002778575.1 Candidatus Kaiserbacteria bacterium CG10_big_fil_rev_8_21_14_0_10_49_17 | reverse complement strand
ACTGAAGTGCGCCGTGGGCGAGCGCGTATGGAACACGCCGAAAAAGGGGGCAACCCAGAGGAATTGAAGGACCTTAAAGATGAGGACTTGCCTGAACTTGATGATGTGTTTGTTGCAAGTATCGGTCCATTTGAAACAGTAGCGGATTTTGAAAAACGAGTGCGTGAAGATATAAAAGCGCAGAAAGAACAGCAGGCGCGCGAGAAAGTGCGCACTGAAATTTCAGAGCGTCTCGTTATGGAATCTAAGATTGATGTGCCTGAGATTATGACCCAAAGCGAACTTGACCGGATGATCGCACAAATGCAAGACGACGTTGCCCGCTCTGGTATGGAGTTTGATACGTATCTCAGCAGTGTCGGGAAAACGCTTGACGATATCCGCGCCGAGGGACGCAGTACCGCGGAGAAACGGGCGAAACTGCAACTTGCACTAAATAGCATTGCGAAAGAGGAGGGGTGTGTGCCGGACAAAGAGCATGTCGAGCATGAAGTGAAGCATATTCTCGAACACATGCCTGATGCAAAGGAGGAGAATGTACGCGCATATGTTGAAAATATGCTTATGAACTCACTGGTATTTGATATTCTCGAAGACAATGTCGGCGCCACAAAACGCGACTACGAGAAGCATAAGGAGGTTCACGCACATCCGACTGAAGAGAAATAGTATTGAAGCCCCATAAACTTCTGGTATACTTGCCCTGTATGGAAAATCGTGACGAAATAAAAAACCAGATGCTTGTACCAATGGTGGTTGAAAAAACCAGCTTTGGTGAACGTGCATTTGATATCTACTCCCGCCTCCTGAAGGAGCGTATTATCTTCCTTTCAGGTCCGGTTGAGGATTACGCCGCAAACCTTATCATCGCTCAGCTCCTCTTTCTGCAGTCTGAGGATCCAAAGAAAGATATTTCTTTCTACATCAACTCCCCCGGCGGCTCTGTCTCGGCGGGACTTGCCATTCTCGATACGATGAATCATGTAAAGCCGGATATCTCTACTGTCTGCGTCGGTATGGCGGCAAGCGCCGCGGCAGTGATCCTTTCAGCCGGTAAAAAAGGCAAGCGCTACGCACTCCCAAATGCGGAAGTAATGATCCACCAACCATGGGGTGGCGCGCAGGGCCAAGCCACTGATATTGAGATTACCGCAAAACACATTCTCTCGGTGCGCGAGCGGCTCAACAAAATTCTTGCGAAGAATACAGGACAGAAGGTAGAACAGGTTGAGAAAGACGTTGAGCGCGATTACTTTATGACCTCTGATGAAGCTAAGAAATACGGCGTCATCGACGAGGTGCTCAAGTAATGAGCACCTAAGAGAAGACCTGCGTCTTCTCTGTCGTCGATGACGAGGCGCAGGCATAGTGTAAGTGGAGCGAGCACAGCCGAGCCCGGGCAGGAGGTGCTTAGCGAGCGACGAGCGGAGCGAGGAGAGAGCTTAGCAACCTGACGCTCATCGACGAGGTGCTCAAGTAACTGCTTTGAATAGAAAGTATGCGTATCGACTCAATCACTCGATTGGGTCGATTTTGGTTAGATTAGACAAGTCCTTGCGGTCGTGGTATTCTGAGCCCATACCAGTTTTGAATGTAATTTCTGAAATCAACCTTTCTGAATTGAAGCGTCATGAAAATCCGAATCACTCACACTTATTTCTTGAATTTCCTAACGTACACAGCACGCGTGTAAGTTTTTCCCGCACAGACGCATAACCGTATTCTGAAGGCGAGATTTCAATCTCGTATATGTCAATTAAAGTAGTACTCGTTCTCCTTGTCGTGGCGGGGCTTCTCGGTATCGGTATCGGATACTTTCTGCGGTGGCTCGTTGCGCTCGGGAAGCGCGGCTCAATGGAGCTTGAAATTAAGCAGATGATGCTTGAGGCGCGAGAAGATGCAAAGCGCATCACCGCAGAAGCTGAGAAGAAGGCCCAAGAAACACTTGATCAACTCAAAGGAGAATTAAAAGAGAAAGAAGGAGAGATAAAACGAGGCGAAGAGCGCCTCATAAAAAAAGAAGAAGGGCTCGAAGACCGGCGAAAAAATCTTGAAAGTGAAGTAGAGGCGCTGAAGGTGAAAATTGAGGAGGTGAAGCAAATCAAAGAGCGAGCCGAGAAGCTAAACCAAGAGCGCCAAGAAGCACTTACGAAAGTCTCTCGCATGAGCGTTGAGGACGCCAAAGAAGAGCTTCTGAAAATGATTGAAAAAAACCATGAGGAAGACCTCATGGTTCGCCTTCAAAAGCTTGAAATTAGCGGTCAGGAACGCCTCGACCAGAAAGCCAAAGACATACTCACTTCTTCAATTCACCGACTCGGCAACTCGGTTATTGATGATGTGATGGCAACATCAGTACAAATCCCAAATGACGAAATTAAGGGCAAAATTATTGGAAAAGAAGGGCGCAATATTAAGGCATTTGAACGAGCGACAGGAGTTGATGTCATTATTGACGATACCCCAGGCCTTATTACCCTCTCTTCATTTGACCCTATTCGCCGGCACGTGGCGCGAGTTGCGCTTGAAAACCTGATAATTGACGGACGCATTCAGCCCGCAAAGATTGAAGATGTTGTAAAGAAAGCGCAGGAGGAAATAAGCAAGATAATGAAAGAGAAGGGGGAGCAAGCCGCATACGAATCAGGCGTCTACAATCTCGACCCAAAGCTCATTATGATTCTTGGTCGACTCCATTTCCGCACCAGCTATGGCCAAAACGTACTCTATCACTCGGTTGAAATGGCTCACATTGCAGGCATTTTGGCAGAGGAACTTGGTGCAGACCCAGCGGTGGCACGCGCTGGAGCACTCCTTCACGACATTGGGAAAGCAGTTGACCACGAAGTGCAGGGCACGCATGTAGAAATCGGGCGAAGGATTCTGCAGAAATTCAATGTGGATGAACGTGTTATTCAAGCAATGCAAGCGCACCATGAGGAATACCCATACGAGACGCCAGAAGCTATTATTGTTCAGGTTGCTGATGCTATCTCAGGAGGGCGCCCAGGAGCGCGCCGAGATTCCGTAGAAAACTACATTAAGCGCCTTGAGGACCTTGAAGCTATTGCAAATCGTCATGACGGTGTTGATAAAAGCTACGCAATTCAGGCGGGGCGCGAAATTCGCATATTTGTTCACCCTGACAAGATTTCTGACCTGGAAGCAAAGAAAATGGCGCGAGAAATTGCGCTTGAGGTTGAAAATGAATTGAAATATCCTGGTGAAATTAAGGTAAATGTCATCAGGGAAAGTCGAGCGCTAGAAGTGGCGCGGTAAAAAGAGCTTTAAGCTTGGAGCTTTTAGTGTAAAGGAAAATGGTTACACCTCTTATGATAGTTTTCTGTGATAGATTTCAGGATAATCACAAAAGATGTCAATATTTGAGCTTTCCCACAGCCCCTATTGCGCTAAAAACCCCGTAAACTATAATGATTCCTAGTTCCCATCCAGTATGTTGCTGGGTACTGGGTCGACATTAAAGGCTATTTTGAAAACACATGAATAAAGCAGGAATCGTAGACAAGGTACACGAGACGCTCGGCGGCACAAAGGCTGACGCAGAGCGCGCAGTTGAGACAGTAATCAACTGTGTCGTTGATTCACTTAAAGAAGGAGAAGAGGTCTCAATCGCAGGTCTTGGCACATTTGAGGCTAAGATGCGTGCAGCACGAACAGGGCGTAACCCACGAACTGGTGAGACTATCCAGATCAAGGCAATGCGCACACCAAAGTTCCGTGCAGCAAAAGCACTTAAAGACGCGGTGAAATAATTTCGCCCACTACCTAAAGAGGCCCCTCGTAAGAGGGGCTTTTTTAGTTGTCCTACTGCAGTTGTTGCGGAGCAAGTATTTCCGCTACCTTCTCGCGCAAACCACCCATCTGTGTAAGTTGCTGAAGATGTACTTCATTCGGCTGCAACCGGTAAATCATGATGCGCTCTATAATATCTTCCGGCTCTTCTTCGAACGGGTATTTCTGTGGCTCTTGTGCATATTCTCTAAGAAGCGCAACGAGCTCATCGAGAGTACTAATGGCTTCAATGGCTTCACGGAGTTCCAGAAAATTAATATCAATATCGCCACTATGAAGTTCTTTTGCACGGTTAATACCAATTCGTTTCTCCTCCTCTTTCCATGTAGGTGCAGAATCACCTTTTTGGTGGAGTGCGGCCCCCTCTTCGAGGTCTCCTTTTACAAATCTCTCAAGCCCAGCCATTATGATTCTTTTATTAAACCTTCTGAAAAGGACAAGACAAGCCCTTTTGCATACTTACTTTTGGGCATTTTTCCTTTGTTTCTTTCCGCATTATTCGGAGGCCCTTCACTCATGTATTTATTGTATCACTA
>PFBJ01000002.1:4687-5005 GCA_002778575.1 Candidatus Kaiserbacteria bacterium CG10_big_fil_rev_8_21_14_0_10_49_17 | reverse complement strand
ATATAGTCGCTTAAAGCGTTGCTTTAATCTCGTTATTTTGGTGCGGGATGGGAGAATCGAACTCCCATCTACTGCTTGGAAGGCAGTCATTCTACCATTAAACTAATCCCGCAATTGCCACATACTGTATCAGAGTACACAAAACCCGCCAAATGGCGGGTTTTGTGCTTCAGATGAGAACTGAAGGGTCGTGCTTACTCAGAATCGGTAGCAGTCTCCTCTTCGGTCTCTTCCTCCTTCTTTTCCTCCTCTGTAGAAGGATTCATGTCATCCTGGAAGATCATAGGATTTTTCAAGCTAAATCCGGCCGAGGCCGAA
>PFBJ01000002.1:0-4667 GCA_002778575.1 Candidatus Kaiserbacteria bacterium CG10_big_fil_rev_8_21_14_0_10_49_17 | reverse complement strand
CATTTGTCAAGGTTAGAAAATACTTTTTCAGTTATGTCAATATTTAGAAATTGGCACTGTTAAGCCACCTTTCGTGATACACTGTAATTATCCATGCCTCTTATTGCTCTACTTCAAGCAGTTGGTGCGCGTCTCGCTGTATTCCTTATAGCCTTTTTAGCTGTACTTGGTGTCGGAAGTGTTACTGACTCACCCGCCCCGGCGCTCCACGAGCAAAAAAGTCCGCCTACAAAGAGTGCTGTTGAGGAAATCGTACCAGCAGAAGCGCCTACAGAGGAAGAAGCGGTCCCCGAATCAACACCCGGCACACAGGAAAATGAGTCTCCGGAGCAAGAACCTGCAAAAGATGCTCCTGCTGTTACACCAAGCGCTCCCGCTTTACAGCCACCTAAACCTGAGCCGGAGGTACAAACAGAACAAAAGCCGGCTAAATCACTGAATGAGATAAATACCGATGTAAGCCCCACGGTAGTAAATATCCTCTGCTCTTCTGCCAATGATTCGCTCAATTCTATCTCCGGATCCGGCGTTTTTATTGACTCGCGAGGCGTTATTCTCACTAATGCTCACATTGCACAGTACCTGCTTTTGAAAGACTACCCAACAAAAGACAGTATTGAGTGTGTTGCGCGCACTGGCTCGCCGGCAAAACCAAGCTACACGCTTACACTCCTTTACATCTCACCGAATTGGATAGCAGAGCACGCACATGACATTACCGTTGAAACCCCGACTGGTACCGGCGAGCATGACTACGCACTGCTTATAGTCACCGGACGTACTGACCCAAGCGCGCTTCTCCCCGCTTCATTTCCGGCACTTAAAATGGCAATTGACGACAGTGCGATAGAGACGGGAAACGAGGTGCTCATCCGGGCTTACCCTGCTGGTTTCCTTGGCGGCATCTCAATTCAAAAGGAACTCTATGCTGTTGCTACAATCGCCTCGATTCGCAAACTCTATACATTTAACGACGGGTTGCTTGACCTTTTGTCTCTCGGCGGCTCAATTGCCGCCCAGGGCGGCTCCTCGGGCGGCGCAGTGATTAATACTGACGGCTCGCTCATCGGCATTGTCGTCACCGCAAGCCGTGAGGCAACAACTGACGAGCGCGACTTACGAGCAGTCACACTCTCGCACATTAACCGTGACCACATCGCGACCGAGGGAATAAGCCTTTCGTCATATCTTTCCGGGCCGCTCCTCCAGCGACGAGCTGTTTTTGAACTCACAAAAGCGCCGACCCTCTCAGCGCTTTTAATTCAGGCACTAGAGCAGTAGCTTAGCTCTTGGCAAGGTGAATGGTTTGTGTTGGATATGCAAAGCCAATACCCTCCTTTTCAAATGCCTCAAGTAATTTGAAATGTATCTCCTGCTGTACGTCCATGAATGGCAAGTACTCTTTGGTTTCAAGATAGTACACCACCTCAAAATCAAGCGAGGACGCACCGAGCGATTTGAGATGCACCCTATCGAGTCGCACGCCTTTCACGCTCTCAAGCGATTCAAAAATATTCTTCACCATCCCCTCAATTGCGCGCACTTTTTCTATTGGCGTCTCGTAAAGCACTCCAAAATTGAACGCGACACGCCGCTCTTCCATTTTGCGGAGGTTTTGGATACGGGTGCTGGTTAATTCTTGATTTGAAATGACGATTTCTTCACCTTGAAGCGCTCGAATGCGAGTCGTTTTAATCCCGATTTTCTCAACCGTACCGGAATGCTCGCCAACCATTATAAAATCCCCGATAACGAACGGTTTGTCGAAATAGATCGCAAAGGAACTGAAAAGATCACCGAGTACATTTTGCGCCGCAAGCGCGACCGCAATGCCTCCAATACCAAGTCCAGCGATAAGAGACGTGACATTGATACCCAGATTAGAGAGCACCATAAGCACCGCAACGACCCACAAGACCCATTTGGCAATATTCGAGAGGAAACGGTACGCCGCCTTGCTGTCCCCTTCTTCCTTGCGCGCTCTGCGCTCAAGCATGTAATCAATCAAGATGTGGAGCGCAATAACGATCTGTGCCGCAATCCACGCGATGAGGACGCCGTTTAAGACACTCTCGAGTAGTGCCGGCAGTGAGAGCGCGAGAAATGCAATGTAGAAAGAAGCAAAGTAGTAAAAGGCAGGTCGAAGACTGCGAACTATTTTGATAAGGGTGTCGTCAATGTCTGTTTTCGTTTTCTTCGCAAGCATTGCAAGGCGCTTCAGCAACACCCATTGCAGAGCGCGAAAAACAACAAATGACACAATGAAGAGCGCGAACGCATCAATATATCCAGCCAGCGTGTTTCCAAAAAAGACTGCCGCAAGGTCGACATGGAATGCGTTTTCAACAAATTGAGATACGAAATGCATACGCTTTCGATACTACCGAGCGAGACGCATCGCGTCAAACTAGTCTATGACCCGCAGAAGTTCTTCTTCTAATTCATTTCCCTCACCACTCTCTCCTTCTGCTGTATCTCTACTGGCTTCAAGCGGTAATACATCAATCGGCGGTCTTGCTTCTATGACTTCTGCTTTGACCTCTGGGGCGTTAATCGAGGCGCGTAGTCGAGCCAGTATAAAGAGCGCTTCTCGCGCACCCTCAAATGCAGAGTGTGCACCTCCTTCAGCAAGTGCCCTTTGTGCTTTTGCAATAAGCGCATCTGCTTCTTTAAGAGCCGATTCTGTAACACCAGCATTTTTTGTGCGTGCACGTTCCTTTTGTGCCCGCTCAATAAGCTTGGCTACTGTTGTGCTGGCAATTGCTGGAAGTTCTTGTGGAGCTACCATTGCAGAGATACTTGCTTCCCCTTCATTTTGTATTTGCGAGCCCACTGCTTCACCACTTCCATCGTCTGCCGCATCAGCACTCACTGAAAGTTCCATTACTGCAGCGCTTCGTGTTGCAACTGCGGGCGGATTTGGATTTGCCCGAATTGCAATATCAACGAGCTTCGCGCGGACAGTTTCCGCAAAACGCGCCGTTTCTTCTGAACCGCCTGAGAGAGCGCTGCTATGCGCCGCGAGCACTGCTTCAAATTCAGTAGCAAGCTCAAGTGAATTTTCCTCCGAGGCGTCTATAGATTCGGTTGCAATTGCAGAGTGTTCACTGAAACGCACGGTGAGTGTCTCTACCTTTTCTTTTGAGAGTTCCCCGCGAGAAGCGAGAATCTGCGCTTCCTCAAGGCGGCGCTCTGCCCGCCGTGTTGCCCACTGCGCTCGCGCTTCCGGCGAGAGAGCTACAGCCGCTTTCACCTCTTCATTTATCGAAACCTTCACTGGATACAACAAATCCCCTGGTACTGACCGTTCTGCCGCAAGCGATACCCCGCCCCCACCGAGGAAAACAAGGAGCGCAATGAGAAGCGCTGGCGCGTATTTAAAATGAAATACGGAAAAACCAAAGACGCTCGAATGCGCGCGCGCTGTTTGTGCTCGAACAGGCTTCATCTGCATGTATTCGGTAATGCGTGCACGCATGTCATCTTTTTCAGTGCGTGAAAGCCGAATACGCTTTCCTGCTTCGTGTAATTGTTTTTCAAAATTATTCATAGAGCATTTTTTTCTTGAGCTGTTCGACCCCTCGGTGTATGCGGACTGAGACGACATTTTGCGTCTCCTCTAAAAGATCTGCTATCTCCTTTGGCTGAAGGCCATCGATGTACCGAAGCGTAACAACCGTTCGGTACTTTTCCGGCAATTCTTTCAATGCCTCAGTGAATTCCTCTGCATCACGCCGTGCATCGACCTGCGCCTCCACCTCAGCAAGACTGCCGCTGTGTAAATCATCGAAACTGCCTTCACTGACCCCATCCTGCTCGAGCAGCGCGTCAAGCGAGGAACTTTTCTTCTTGCGGTACTCATCAACAATCAGATTATTGAGTACTTTGTAAAGAAACGGACGGTACTGTTTTACTTCCCCACCGCCTGAAACGTAGTCCCACGCTTTCATAAAGGCATCTTGCACCAACTCTTGCGCTCGCTCTTTATTTGAAATGCGGAAAAAGCAATGCCGGAAAAGAGCATCGGAATATTCATCAAATGCAGATGTAAATACTTCTTCACGTGTCATGCGGGTCGGTTCTAGTATAGACGCTTTACGGAGTTTATTCTTTCCTGACTCGCGTCTGTTTCTCAATTCTCTCGGGGCGCCGACCGGCCTGCCGGTAGGCCGGGAATCGTCCTGACCGTCACTAGGCTCGTGCGTCGCCCTGCGGGCTTGCACTTACCAAGTGCGGCGGGACACGCCTCGCCCGTCCTTCGACAAGCTCAGGACATGGCTCCGGCGTTCGATTCCGAACGGAAGGCAAGCAGTTGCCTTCCTCGCCTCCTCACTTCGTTCGGGGCCCGGGAATCGAACCCGGGCCGCACGGTCCCAAACCGTGAACACTACCATTATGCTACGCCCCGCAGCAGAAGCTGATCACTAACCCGCATATACTAGCACGTATTTTGTAAAGGACATACAAATTTAACTTATTACCTAAAAGACATTTTCTATCATTCTGCATCGAGCTTTTTTGTCCTTTATACATAGAAAGACTGCTATGGCGTCTATTTGCCAGTCTTTCTCTATGTTCTTCTCTAAAAGATACGTCTCTGTGGTTCTTGCTACCTTTTCTAACTTCTTCGGGTGTATATTCTCCTCCGGCCTATAGCTATTGCTTTC
>PFBJ01000010.1:21081-24732 GCA_002778575.1 Candidatus Kaiserbacteria bacterium CG10_big_fil_rev_8_21_14_0_10_49_17 | reverse complement strand
CAGAAAATGTCCCACACCGTGGTGCATTTTCTGTTGCGCTGCTGTGCGGAGTAGAGAACAGTGCCTGCGCACCGCTTGTGAAGAGACTCGGTCACGAATCACTAAGGATTATTCGTCGCTTCACTCCTCAAATCCTAAGTGTTCTCGACCCCGGCTCGGCCTTTCGCCACCCCTTCGGGCTGGCGGCTTCGCGGCCTGCGCCTTTCGAGTCCCTCCGGGCGCTACAAAAACTATATCAGCCATACTTCGTACGTCTTCCGTGTTTTTGTGCACCCGGAGGGACTCGTCCTGACCGTCACTAAGCTCGTAAACTCGCTAAGTGCGGCGGGACACGCCTCGCTGTCGCTATGCGACATGCTCCGGCGTTCGAGTCCCAACGAAGCGTGCGCAGGCACGCTTCTCCGGGTGCACAGCTTTTCGCTGCGCTCATGCTGTGCACCCGGAGGGACTCGAACCCCCAACGACGGTTCCGAAGACCGCTGTGATATCCATTTCACCACGGGTGCAATGGAAGGATTGTAGCAGACGTTAGGGAATTTACACACATGTAAGTAAAATAAAAGCATGTCAACGATTTCAGCATCTGCCATACCTGACGAAGTACGTCATGTCACCGAAACCCTGCAAAAGGAGGGTTTTGACGCATACCTTGTGGGTGGGTGCGTGCGCGACCTACTCCTCGGGCGCACACCAAAAGACTGGGATGTCACCACTAATGCAAAACCTCATGAGATTGAATCGTTTTTTGACGAGACATTTTATGAAAACAGTTTCGGCACTGTAGGAGTGGTGCAGGCAGATTCTCCTGAGGAGAGCGTCCGGATCATCGAGGTCACTCCGTATCGCACAGAAGGGGAGTACTCTGATGCCCGCCGTCCTGACAGCGTCGAATTTTCAGATTCGCTTCACGATGACCTGAAGCGACGCGACTTTGCCGTCAATGCCATTGCTTATGACCCAAAAAGCGGTGAGATTGCCGATCCTTTTGAAGGGAGGGAAGATATTCGGCGCAAAAGCCTGCGCGCTGTCGGGAAAGCAGAGGAGCGTTTTTACGAAGATGCGCTGCGAATGCTGCGCGCGGTGCGTCTTGCAACAGAGCTTTCCTTTACCATTGACTCGCAAACTCTCGATGCAATTGCAAAAAATGTCGGGCAACTCTCGAAAATATCAAAAGAGCGTATCCGCGATGAATTTATTCGCATCCTAATGACCGAAAAGCCGATAGAAGCATTCTTCCTCATGCAACGCATTGGCATGGTGCCGTATGTGGCGGCAGACTTAGAGCGGGGAATCGGGTGTGAGCAAAATCAGGCGCACAAATACGATGTATTCGAACACCTTCTGCGCACCATGCAACATGCCGCCGATAAGGGCTGGTCGCTTGATATACGGCTTGCAGGGCTCTACCACGACATCTCAAAACCAGAGACACGTCGGTGGAGCAAAGAGAAAAATGACTGGACATTCCACGGGCACGAAGTGGTTGGTGCCCGGGTTGCGCGGAAGTTTCTCAAAGATATGCGTTTCCCGAAGGAACAGTCTGAAAAAATCGTCAAATTAGTCCGCTGGCACATGTTTTTCTCGGATCCGGATCTTATAACACTCTCGGCAGTGCGCCGTATGATACGAAATGTCGGCCCAGAGAATATCTGGGATCTCCTGAATCTGCGAATTTGCGACCGTATTGGCTCTGGACGACCGAAAGAGCAACCATTTCGCTTTCGCAAGTATGTCTCAATGGTTGAGGAAGCGCTCCGCGACCCTATTTCCGTTTCCATGCTTAAGATTTCAGGTGACAGAATCCTTGAAATGACAGACGAGAAGCCGGGAAAACGCATCGGATGGGTACTCCATGCACTGCTTGAGGAAGTGCTCGATGATCCGCATAAAAATACTGAAGAGTATTTAGAGAGTCGTACGAAAGAACTTCTAAACCTCCCTGAAAAGACACTGCAGGAGCTGGGAGAGAGAGGGAAAGACAGGCAACTAGCGGAGGAAGCCGCAGAAATAGAAGAGTTACGGGCAAAACACCACGTAAAGTAAAAGGCCACCTCTTTCGAGGTGGCCATTTTATGCCGCTTGCGGTCTACCGCTAAGCAGGTTTTTTATTCGCCGATTAGCGTCACTCTGACGCATGAGCTCAATATCGCGCTCATGGAAACGCCTGTCAGCAATAAGCCAGTCAATTTCTCTGCCGGCAACCATAATTACTTCCTCGCCTGAAACCGCTCCGAATTTAGGTAAAGTTTCCTTGCGAATCTCCGGCATAAATGTTCCGAAGAGGTGGATGTGGTTTCCTCGACGAACCGTCTGACATATTTCTGTGAAATTCTCCGGCCAGATGATTAGAGCCGTTTCTTCAAAAACCTCCCGCGTTGCCGCATCTACAGGTTTTTCACCATACTCGATGCGCCCACCAGGAAGCTCCCAGCAGTGCTTGTAGCGGCTTTTTACAAGCACCAATCCTTCGAGGCTTAGAATCAGGACACGAACAGTTCTCTTTTCAGGCATCTGAGTCATTTGCCCGGCTCCTTTATTGCCTGAACACTACTCCTGGCGCTATTGTGACACAAAAGTATTGTTTGGTCAAATAATACAGAAAATAGTAAACCGCCTTATGGCGGTGTAACGGTGGAGATGGGTAGGGGGACCCAGTGTTACTGTCGCTGTAAGGCGGTTTGTTTGGTGAGAAAGTACGTCCAGCTTTTACATGTCTTCACGAGATGCTCGATGCCTCTTTTCACAAATGTAATGCAATAGTTGTAGACACGTGCAATGCTCTTTGTGAATCGTAAAGCCAGGCGGCTTCCTCGAACGCGTTCCGAAAAGAACTATGAGGAACGGTCTGAGAACATACTACCAAGTCTAAAGGACACGTAAAGGACATATCTGTGGATATCTTTTCTTAATGTCCTTTATAAGAAACGGGCGCTACGATGCGCCCGTTAATTCAATTACTTGAGAGAGGGTTGAGTCCGCCGGCTGCCACGGCGTATACCTATCAAGGCTATGCCGAAGCCGGTTAAGCGGGAGTGCTTCTAGTGCGATCTCTTTGAGAACTTCTTCGTCTTCTTTCGCAAACAGTGCCAGCGTGCCGTACTCTTTCACCGGCCCACGGACGATATTTCGAATCACTCCTCCTCGCTCAAAGTAACTTGCACACAGAAGATTAAGTGCGATACGCTCGTCTTCATAAAGCGAAGCGATGCGCACGAGCTGACTGTAGAGTTCAGGTGGTACTCTCATTATTTCCCCCTCACAGGAAAGTGAACCTAGCCTTATAGAACATTAAATAGAAATTGTGTCAACTATTTGATTTCAATGCTTACCGGGCAGTGGTCGGAACCGAATACTTTCGGATGAATATTCGCGCCTTTTAATCGAGGCAAGAGCTCCTGCGGAATGAAGAAATAGTCTATACGCCAGCCGACATTTCTGTCGCGAGCCCGTGTTTTCATGTCCCAGTAGGAGTATGCCCCTGTTTTATTGGGGTAGAAATGGCGAAACGTATCAATGTAGCCGTGTGCCACAACTGCATCTATCCACTCCCGCTCTTCCGGTAAGAAGCCGGTGTTCGTTTCATTCTCTTTCGGGCGCGCAAGATCTATTGGTTCGTGCGCTGTGTTTACATCCCCACAGAAGATAACAGGC
>PFBJ01000010.1:0-21051 GCA_002778575.1 Candidatus Kaiserbacteria bacterium CG10_big_fil_rev_8_21_14_0_10_49_17 | reverse complement strand
CTATGTATTCAAGAAATGCATCGTAAAAGTCGAGTTTGTACTTCAAACGCTCAGGACCGCCGCCGCCATTCGGGAAGTAGACATTAAGCAGAGTAAAATCTCTAAAATGCCCGCCAACTATACGCCCTTCTTGGTCAAATTCTTTTATTCCCATGCCGAAAATCGGCTCTTCTGGCTTTACTTTGCTGTAGAGCCCGACGCCGCTGTAGCCTTTGCGGAGCTGTGATGATGAAAAGTATGAATGGTACCCGGCAGGACTGCGCAGTTCATCTGAGAGCTGTTCTTTTTCCGCTTTCGTTTCTTGGAGGCAAAAGATATCAGGCTGCATTTTGAGGAAATCGCTCCAGAAATTGTTTTTTTCAAGAGAGCGAAGGCCATTTACATTCCATGAGATACATTTCATAGGGGGATAGTAGCACACAATCGCCCGGGGGCGATTGTGTGCTACTTTTGTATTTACTTTTTGGTTTCTAGAGGTAAAAACCAGAGTAGGTGAGGTACGCACCGACAACTATCGCAATAAGAGAGATGGGTGCGACAAGCTTTTTATCCGCAAAGTACCCGTAGAGACGCGCGACGGATTCTTGCGGGAGGAACATAATAAGTACCCCTTCAATGAGTGCAATCCACCCGATTGCTGAGATAACCGACGTGAGAAGGTCATCCCAGACATTATGAATGAGGACAAGAATAAGCCCCATCAGGAGCCCCATCGCTCCGTCTAAATAAGGGAGGAGGTAGCTCTTGGTCACTTCATCAATTGCCTTTTGCATCCTCGTTGGATTTAAAAACCCCGAAATGCCGGCTACAAGGAAGTACATACCGATGATTTGAGCAAGTAGTGTAGTAAGACTTTCCATAAGCGTAGTGTGTGAAAAATAATTCGACCGTACGTTTAGTATACACGCATTGCGAAAATGGAACGTGTGTGTTCTCATTCTAACCAGCAGAGAACTTGGCTGAGAGGAGTTGGTTATGAGCGATTCAGGTTCGCTTAAGTACGGGGATCGAAAACCCCTTCCGCCACGACGACGAGGCTACACCCAAAAAGCCGTAGTCAGTGGGCACACTGTCTTCCTTCGCACCGGTGAATATAATGACGGGACTCTTGGAGAAATAGCTGTCGATATGCACAAAGAAGGTGCGGCTTTCCGTGCTCTCCTGAACCATTTCGCAATGGCAGTCACTATCGGGTTGCAGTACGGAGTTCCGCTTGATGAGTTCGTTGATACCTTCATGTTCACCCGTTTTGAGCCATCGGGTGTCGTTGAAGGTAACGACGCAGTATTAGTGGCGACTTCAATAGTTGATTACCTTTTCCGTGAGCTTGCCATCTCGTACCTGGGACGAGATGACTTATCTCAAGCTTCTGGTAATCCGCCTAAACACGAAGCAATAAATAACGTCAGCGCCGGCTACGTCCGTGGACAGTTCTTTGCCAAGGACACTGATAAAAAAGAGCCAGACAAGGTGGTTGACGCCACAGAAAAATTTAACCGGACTAGGGAGGCTCAAAGAAAAGGGTATGAGGGCGACTCCTGCGATGGTTGTGGGAATTTCACACTGGTCAAAACTGAAGACGGTTTTACTTGCAGTGCGTTCGGTAACCGTAAAACTGCAACCGAGTGAGGTTGCGTGGTGCCGCCGGCAGAATGCCGGCGGTCTTTTCTACTTCCTTTTTTTCCCGTGGAATCGCTCATGCACTTCACGCAAGTGCTTGTCGGTAACGTGGGTGTAGACCTGCGTCGTCGTGACGCTTGCGTGGCCAAGCAGCGCCTGAACAGAGCGCAGATCCGCGCCATTTTCAAGCAAATCTGTTGCAAATGAGTGGCGAATGACGTGCGGTGTGACTTTTTTGGAAATACCCGCCTTCAGTGCGTACTGTTTTACGAGGCGCTCAATAGATCGCGGTGTGAGGCGCAAATCATCTCTCGTTTTTGCATTCTTACCGAGCTGAATAAAGAGCGCGTCGTCTATATCAGTACGCTTTTTTATGTACCGAGAGACTGCTTCTTTCGCGCTTTTTGAGAGAAAGACAACTCGAACTTTCTCTCCCTTTCCGCGCACCGAGAGCTCGTCTCGATCAAGGTTAATATCACGATTAAGCGAGGCGAGTTCCGAAACGCGCAGCCCTGTAGAGAAGAGAAGTTCGAGGATTGCCCGATCGCGCAGTGCTTGCAAATGCTCTCCTTCCGGTGCATGCATGAGGCGCTCAAGGTCAGCGGGAGAGATGAGGTCAAGATCGCGCTCGGGGACCTTGGCAAGCTCAATTTTCTCCGACGAGAGCGTCTCGATGCCTCGTTTTCGGATGTATTTTAAAAATGCCCGCAGAGCAATGAGGTAGTAGTTCTGGGTCCGCCGCTTCATACTCTCGCCAGATCCCCCAGGTTGCCTGTTAAGCCAAAGGCGGAATTCTCGCACCGACTCTTCAGTGATATCCTTCGGTTTTTTCACCTTTGACCATCCGAGGTAACGGGAAATGTAGCGGTCGTAGTTTTCAATAGTCTTTAAGGAGCGCCCCTTCTCAATTTCGAGGTATTCAAGAAACTCAGTTTTTAGCTTTGCGGCGTCCATTGCCTACAGTATACGCCATTTCCCTTAAAAATTGTGCGACACATGGATGTAAAGCTTTTGAGATTCTCGGCTTCGTAGCTTTTCAGTTTTCAGAAAGGTGGCGTTTCCATACGGAGCGAATATCTCCCAAAACACAGTCGTAGAGGTGCCGTTTAGCTCTCTTTAGAGATGACACGCGCCGTAGGTGGGTTTGGCTTGGGCACGGCAGTGACTCATCTCTAAAGAGAGCCGGCACTGGAGCGTTTCTGTGTTTTGGGAGCATATGAGCGGAGCCCTTGCAAATACCGCTTAACTGTGCTATTCTGCCCCCATGCTAACCAAGCGAAAGAAAGCAAATGCTGTGCGTGGCGTGCAGAGGCACGAAACTGATACAGGATCACCTGAAGTACAGGTTGCTATACTCTCGAAGAAAATCGATGAGCTTTCTGCTCATTTAAAGAAGAACCAGAAAGACAAGCACTCCAGACGCGGGCTCTTGCAAATGGTCGCGGATCGCCGCTCGCATCTGAAGTACCTCGAGAAGAAAGACAAGCGCAAGCACAGCGCACTCATCAAAGAACTTGGGTTGAAGAAGTAGCGTACGGCTACTTTCTTCATTTAATGCAGTACCTTTTATTAGCTAGCTGTTCTTATTTCTATGGCAGTTATAAAACACAAGGGACAGCGGGTCGGCATATTTATCGATACGCAGAACCTCTACCACAGCGCCAAGCATTTGTATAAAGCGAAGGTAAACTTCGGCGCGGTGCTCAAAGACGCGGTAGCAGGGCGCCAGCTCATTCGAGCAAAGGCATACGTAGTCACGACCGAGGGCGGTGAAGAGCAAAGCTTCTTTGAAGCGCTCAATAAACTCGGCATCGAGACGAAAACGAAAGAACTCCAGATATTCTACGGTGGCGCCAAGAAGGCAGACTGGGATGTCGGGATGGCTATTGATGCCGTCTCCATGGCGGGCAAACTCGACGCGGTCATCCTCGCCACTGGCGATGGAGACTTTATCCCGCTTGTCGAGTACCTGCGTCTCTCGCACGGCGTGCAGGTGGAGGTTATCTCTTTCGGCCGCTCAAGCTCTTCGAAACTTCGAGAGGCGTGCGATGATTTCATTGATATGTGCGATGACCCGAAGAAGTACCTCATCGGACACAGGGGGTGGAAACTCTCTGACCCATTCGGCACAAGCCGAGATGAGGAGCTTGAACCTGAAGAAGAAAAAGAACCCGAAGAGGCGTAGAGCTTTTTAGCTCCGTAGCTTTAACGGAAACGCACATCGACTCATTCATATGAATGAGTCGTTTGTGTTTTAGTGCGTTTCGGCTACAGTACAATAAGTTACCAATAACCGTGGCCTTTGGATAGACAGCATTGAACCGAGGTTCAATCCTGGAATCTGGGGGTCACCCAAACCTATGGAAATAAAAGAATACTCCGTCGAAGTTGGCGGGAAAACACTGACCGCACAATTTACCGATCTTGCAGATCAAGCGAGCGGCTCAGTTATTGTGCGTTACGGCAACTCTGCAGTTCTTGCAACAGTGGTGATGGGGGAGGAGCGGGAAGGTCTTGACTACTTTCCACTCTCAGTTGAATACGAGGAGAAATTCTACGCGGCGGGAGCCATCCTTGGCAGCCGTTTCGTCCGCCGAGAGGGGCGCCCGACAGACGAGGCGGTGCTCTCGGGACGCGTTGTAGACCGCACCATACGGCCGCTCTTTGAACACCACATCCGTAATGAAGTGCAGGTGGTTATTACCGTACTTTCAATCGATGATGACGATCCTGACGTACTCGCAGTAAATGCCGCCTCGCTCGCACTTGCCACATCAGACATTCCCTGGAATGGTCCTGTCTCTGCAATCCGTATTGGAAAACAAGACGGAGATTTTATTGTTAACCCAACATACACACAGCGTGATGCCGGAAATGAAGTCCTCGATCTGCTCGCCTGTGGAAAGGACGGGCTTATCAACATGATTGAAGTGGGAGCACATGAGGTATCTGAGAATATACTTGCCGATGCACTCACAAAGGCGAGCGAAGAAATTGAAAAACTGCAAACATTCCAGCGATCCATTATCGCGGATATTGGACAGGAAAAGCGTGAGATGCCAAAACCTGAAATACCGGCTGAACTCACTGCGCTTTTTGATGAAGTAATTCGTCCGAAGATGAAGGAAGCTGTCTTTGGCCACGGAGCCGGTAAAGTTGGCATTAATACACTAAAGAAAGAGTGGAAGGGTGTTGTTTCGGATAGCGAGATTGAGGTACCAAAGAGTTTTGTCGACGATATATTCGAAGAGTCAGTCGACGCGCTTCTGCATACCGAGGCAATTGAAAACAATATACGAGCAGACGGGCGCAGAATGGACGAGGTGCGCGAAATACAAGCAAAAGCAGGCGGCATTTCTCCAATTATTCACGGCACAGGGATTTTCTATCGGGGCGGTACTCACATTTTCTCGGCACTGACCCTTGGCGGCCCCGGTGAAGCGCAAGTGATTGACAGTATGGAAAGCCAAGACACCACGAAGCGCTTCATGCACCACTACAATTTCCCGCCATTCTCCGTCGGCGAAACAGGACGCGTGGGTGGTTTTAACCGGCGCATGATCGGCCACGGCGCGCTTGCCGAAAAAGCTCTTGAGCCGGTGCTTCCGCCGAAAGAAACATTTCCGTATACCATCCGCATTGTCTCTGAAGCAATGGCTTCAAATGGCTCGACCTCGATGGGGTCTGTGTGCGGTTCAACGCTTGCACTCTTAGACGGTGGTGTTCCGATCACACGCCCCGTTGCAGGGATTGCCATGGGCCTTATGAGTGATGCAGAAGGGAACTACAAGATACTCACTGATATCCAAGGACCAGAAGACCACCACGGTGATATGGATTTTAAAGTTGCTGGTACTCGAGAGGGTATTACTGCGGTACAAATGGACGTGAAAGTAAACGGTGTTGCAATTGCGATTCTTCGTGAGGCCTTTGTAGCGGCGAAGGCGGCACGGGAACACATTCTCGACATAATCGAAAATGAAATCAACGCGCCTCGAGAAAACATTTCGCTCCGCGCGCCAAAAATTCTCACACTTACCATTCCAGTTGATAAAATTGGTCTTGTTATCGGCCCCGGAGGGAAGACCATTAATAAGATAAAAGATGAAACAGGTGTCGAGGACATTACCATTGAGGATGACGGCGTGGTATTCGTGACCGGAAAAAACGGAACGGCAGGGCAGGCGTACGAGCGCATCCACAACATGACGCGCGAATTTCAGGCCGGAGAGAAATTTGAAGGAAAAGTTGTAAGCATTCTCGACTTCGGCGCATTCGTAAATATCGCGGACGGGACTGATGGGTTGGTGCATATTTCAGAAATCGCACCATTTCGGATTAATAAAGTGGAAGAAGTCCTCTCGGTCGGAGAGAGTGTCCCCGTTATAATTAAAGAGATAGACGAGAAGAATCGCATTAATCTGTCTATTAAGGATGTTGACCCGCAATTTGCTGAGCGCAAAGGCGTAACAGCCTCTGCGCAACCACAACACAATGGAGGAAAAAGAAACAACCAACACAAATGAGGCACCTGACCCTGCTTTTGAGGAAGAGGTTGACGGAGTACGCTTTGAGGCAAAAAAAGTAGAAGGGCCGCAGACAAATTCGCAAACTCCAGACCAGATAGATGTTGCGGCAGCGAAGGGCGAGCTTGAAAAGGAACTCGGTTCCTCAGGTACTCCTCGTACAGAAACACAGACGCCACCGGCACCAGTTGCCCACGCTAAACCAAACGCACCCGCGCCACAAACACCGAGCACCTCAACACAAACAGAGGGCACGCCGCCATCACCGATGCATCCTGAAGTGAGGAAGCCTGGTGTCGCAGAGTCTCTTATCGCACCTATCCGAACGTTTAAGGGGGACATTGCCGAAGCGGTGAAACACCAGCGCGCGTCCCTCATCTCCATTACTGCCGCGGAAGAGAACCGTCGGGCTCAGGCGCCGCAGCCAACTCTTGAGGAGAAACGCCCAGGCACGACAAAACGGCTCATCATTGCGGGTCTTGCCGGCGGCCTTGTCGTGGCAGGCCTTGCGGCAATTTTCTTCGTCTTCTTTTACAAGCAGACGCAGACTGTCTCGGTCCCCGAAGATGTGCCGTCACTCGTCTTTGTCGACAGCCAGTCGTTTGTCAATATTTCAAACAAAGGCCGCCGCGCTATTCTTGCAGACCTCACGGCGGAAAAAGAAACTGTCCGTCTTACGCTCGGCTCGCTCGGGCAACTCATTCCGTACGAAGAGCGCGACACCGGTCCCGCACTACTGACGGGGAGAGAGTTCCTTGAAGCGATTGAAGTGCGCGCGCCAAATGAACTGTTGCGAGTCCTCGATGACACGTACACGCTCGGCGCGCACGTCTTTAACGGCAATCAGGCATTTCTCATTCTGCAACCAAAAATCTTTAAAAATGCATTCGCTGGAATGCTCGAGTGGGAGCCGTACTTGGTGGAGGATCTCGCACCGCTCTTTGGAGAAGTGCTTCCAGATAGAGTTCCTGAATTTATTGATGAGAGTGCTACAACAACTGCGACAAGCACTCCGACACAAACCGGCACGCTTCCGGGAGAGTTAGTGCGGAAATTTGAAGACATCGTACTTCGCAATAAAGACGTCCGCGCGCTTAAGAATGATGCTGGAAAGATCGTGCTTCTCTACACATTCCCTGACCAGCAGACGTTAATCATTACGACAAATGAATTCACCCTTACAGAAATTCTCACCCGCTTCTCTACCACGAGAGTATTCTAGGTTTGAGCTTCACAGCTTTTTGCTGCAACACTTTTAAAAATCATACGGTATACCGTATGATTTTTTGTTTCATCGTACAGAGCGAGCGTCTCACTGAGAGTAGAGCATTGCATTTTACTAAAAGCACCGCTACGATATGCCCATGGAAATTGATACAAAACACTTTAAAGAGAAGCTCGAGGCCGAGCTTAAAGCTGTTGAGGAGGAGCTTACGCACGTTGGTCACATTAACCCGACCAACCCGGCAGACTGGGAGCCCACGCCTACACAGATGGACATTAACCAAGCAGATGCCAATGAGCGCTCTGACGCGGTTGAGGAATATGAAACAAATTCAGGAGTGCTAAAAGAACTTGAGATCCGCTTCAATAACATTAAGCTGGCGCTCCAAAAGATAGAGGACGGCACCTATGGCATCTGTGAGATAAGCGGCGAGCCTATAGAAGCCGACCGGCTTGAAGCGAATCCGGCAGCACGGACCAATAAGGCTAATATGGAAAAAGAGGATACACTCTCCTAGCAAAGTCCCGCCTCAGGCGGGATTTCTGTATACTACTCTAATGAGTTTCGCCAAGGTTCACAGTGCTCAGGCACTCCTGCTCTCAGCGCACGTTATCGACATAGAAGTTGACGTTGCACGGGGGCTTCATGCATTTTCAATAGTTGGGCTGCCGGGAAAGGCGGTTGAGGAATCTCGCGACCGGGTCTCGGCCGCAATAAAAAATTCCGGTTTCACTGCACCAAAGAGTACGAATAAAAAAATTACGGTCTCGCTTGCCCCGGCAGACGTAAAGAAGGAGGGGCCGGCATTTGATCTGCCAATTGCGCTTGCATACCTGCGCGCTGTCGAAGACATACACTTTAACCCGAGCCGTAAATTATTCCTCGGAGAGCTTTCACTTGATGGACGCTTGCGGCCTGTGCGCGGCGTGCTTCCCCTTGCAATGGAAGCCCGCAGGGCAGGGTACGCTGAAATTTTTGTGCCGAAGGAGAATGCTGCTGAGGGCGCGCTTATCGACGATATTAGTGTATTTGGAGCTTCGACGCTTACTGAAATTATTGACCACCTGGATGAAAGCCGAGAAACGCATGCGCTCCTAGAGCCGGCACCGAAGACCTGCCCTATTCCTGAGCGGCCGCAATCGCACGTTGATTTTGGAGATATTCGCGGACAGGAGCAGGCAAAACGCGGGCTCCTCATTGCGGCAGCTGGCCGGCACAACATAGTGCTCTACGGCCCGCCCGGGACTGGCAAGACGATGCTCGCCCGCGCGCTTGCGGGCGTACTGCCGCCTCTTTCATTTCCCGAGTCAATTGAAGTAACTGCCATCCACTCGGTTGCCGGCACACTCTCTGAAGACCTTATAACCCTTCCGCCATTTCGTTCTCCCCACCATACCGCTTCCTACGTCTCGCTTGTTGGCGGGGGAGTCATTCCGCGCCCAGGAGAGATAACGCTCGCGCACCGCGGCGTGCTCTTTCTTGATGAGTTTCCCGAATTCGAACGACGCACAATTGATGCGTTGCGGCAGCCGCTTGAAGAGCGGGCTATTACCGTGACGCGCGCACAGGGAAGTGCGACCTTTCCGGCAAACTTTATCCTTGTCGCGGCAATGAACCCACAGCCCGGAGGAGAGGCAGAGACCATCTCGCCTCTTGAGCAAGCACGCTACGAGCGAAAAGTGTCGGGGCCGATTATCGACCGTATTGATATGTGGATTGAAGTTGGCAAAATTGAGCACGCGACTCTCTCAGCAGAGCCGACAAAAGAGTCGGCCCTCCTTGAAGTGAAAGTTGAACGTGCGCGAGCACGCCAACAAGAACGCTTTTCTGGTATTACGCACGTCTCAACGAACAGCGACATGGGAGTGCGAGAACTCGATGCGCTTATTCCCATCCCTTCAAATATCCGCCAGCTTTTAAATGACGCGGCCGCGAAGCTCTCCCTCTCGCCACGCGCATACCACCGCGTTATTAAACTTGCGCGCACCATTGCCGACCTCGATGACAGCAAAGACATAGCTGAAGCGCACGTACTTGAAGCACTGCAGTACCGCCCACGACTTAAAGCATCATAAAACAATCGACTCATTCATATGAATGAGTCGATTGTTTTCCTACACTCCTTGTTCATATTTCAAGATGCGCACAAAAGGGGGTGCAATTCTACAGGAGCACTATGCACTTCTAGAAACTTTCAGCGCGAATGCACCGCAAGGAGTGTAAGAAAAACGTTAGACAAAAATCATACGATATATCGTATGATTTTCCTGGAAAGCTCAAAAGCTCTGAAGCTAAGAAGCTAAAATGGGTTTTTTGCCCCCCGCACCTCAAAGTGCAAGTGCGGGCCGGTGGAGCGGCCGGTGGAGCCCACATAGCCGATAACCTGCCCCTGCACGACACTCTGCCCTGCGTAAGCAATCGTTGAGGACAAGTGCGCGTAGAGTGTCTGCGTGCCATTATCGTGCTTGATAACCACGTACGTCCCGTACCCGCCGTTCCATCCGCCTGAGCGCGCGATAATAACCTGCCCTGACGCGGAAGCCACAATAGGAGTGCCGACCGGTGCGCCAAAGTCGATTCCGTTGTATCCATGAATTCCTTGCGTTCGGATACCGTCTACCGGTTTTATGTAGTAGCCAATGTACGACGGGCCAGAAGTGCCTCGCGCCACATTGGTGGAAGTGCGTACAGGCGTTGGTGTCGGAGCAATTTCTCCATCGGGAATGACAACGACATCTCCGACCGTAAGCGCGGTGTCTTCAGTAAATCCATTGTATTGCATAATCTCTTCGAGGTGGCCTTTGTACTTCTTTGCAATGCTCTGAAGCGTCTCTCCTTTCTTGACTGTGTGGCGTACCCCTGAAATAGGAAGAATGATGAGTGTCTGCCCGGGAGTAATGACCCCGCCGCGTCCAATATCATCATTTGCCCAAATAATAGTATTCGTTGATACGCCAAACATGCGCGCAATCTGTGAGAGTGAGTCGCCCTCACGTACGACGTAGACGCTAATCTGGTCGGTTGACGGAGGCCTGTCTTCGATGTCGGCAAGAGAACCGGAAGGTCCTGTTTCAGAGAGGAGAGCCTCGCCACCGACGACTGAAATGTCTCCACCACCTTTGGCCGGGTTTGGATCAAGGTTTCGTGCCGCCTCAAGAAGCGGAAGCGTCTGCGAATTGTACGCGTGCGGTATTACAGCGAGGGTTGATGGAGTTTTATCTCCTCCAACACCAAAGAAACTTGAAACGAACGTCAATGCGCCAGCACTCACCGTAAATGGCATAAGGAGAAGCGCTGGATACAAAAGAAAGCGTAGACGGGCAATCCGCATACCGCTCGTATATGTCAGCTTCGAAAGGCGAGAGTCACTCTCACCGTCGGCGTCTTTTTCTGTAGGTTTGATAAGCCAAATATATGGTCACTCAGTCGCTCAATCGTACCCTTCACTCAATCGCATCAATCAGTATAGAACCACTATAGCCCCACCCCGAGACGAGTCAATAGGGTATACGTGGTAAAAAATACCACTGTGGATAAGTAGCTCTGTCAAGAGTAGGGGGTGCCGAAATACACTGGTAGAATGAGGCTACTATAGTTCTATGCCAGAGAACGGACCAGAAAAACCAAAAACACCAAACGGAGAAGATAATCTGGACGATCTTTTGGAGCAGGCTGATAAGAAAGCCGGGGAGAGTCCTGACTTCTCGCTTGCAGGCGAGACGGGAGGCAATCCTTACCGCGAGGCAATCACACCTGAGGACATGCGGGGCGTGAATCCGATTGTCAGTGGAAGAGATTCTGTTTCGGGCGTATTTTCTTCGCCAGAGACTGAGGAGCCCCAAACAGAGAGAGGGGAGGAGAAGCCTAAGCAAAAACGCTACGGGCACGTCGGTTCCACGCGGGAAATGCTAAAGCGCACCGGCGCTGAAAAATACACTAATCTCGCAAATGCTGGGAACCCTGTTGCTATAAAAAAAGAGTTTCCTCCCAAACAAATAAAACCTGAAGGCCTACGTGAAGGTGAGTTAGATACATTTGTTGAAAACACACTAAACATTGCTGGCATGATGCTCACCCAGGAAGATATGGGTGGTAAAAACGTCGCGGAATTTGAAACTACTCTCCGGGAAGTCCTTGCGGGGAAAGCAGACATCGAGGAAATACCAGAGAAAAGTGGTGTCCGCACTTCGGTGGAAAAATTTATGAGCGAACACGGAAGACGTCCGCTTCACAGGGAGGATGCACGAGTCGTGACAACAGCACCAGAGCCGGCTGAGAAAACGGAGAAGACTGAATTTGAAAAACGGGCAGATGTCATGAAAGAGGCCGCTGAAGAAATTGAAAACAATAAGCAGAAGAACACCACACCACAGCAAGAAGAACCGTCTGAACCGGCACGAGCCGTAAGTAAACCCGAGGCTGAGAGCATTGAGAGTATTGAGAGCGCCGCTGAGCAGTTTAAAGCGTCACTTGAATCCCGCGGAGAAGAAATAGAAACAGAGGCAGAGGCGCGAGGCATCCTTGAGAAAGTCCGCACTGTTGGAGAATGGTACAAAAAACAGCCACTGTGGAGAAAATTGGCGCTCTCTGCAACACTTGCTGGTGCTGGCATTGCGGGAGCGGCTACAGGCGGCGGTGTTATCGGCGGTGTGGCTTTTCTTGGCGTTGGAGTGCAACGCTTTCTCGGGGGCACGAGTGCCTTTGTGGGTGTTGAGGCAATCCTCCGAAAGGCAAAAGAGAAAAACAGTAGGTGGTGGAATGAACATCCGACCGCGTACGGCGCTATTGTTGGCATTGCGGTTGCCGCCGGAGCCGGGCGAATGATTTTTGATGGGCTTGATGAAGGGTCAAAGTGGGTGTTCGGAGAAGTTGATAAAGAAGTAAAAGACATTGCCGGCGGCACGGAGAAAACCCCAGAAGCTGCGACAGTCACGACACCGCCCGCTGAAATGCCTGAATATAACCCAACAGACTCCCGAGTGCCTGCTGTTGACGTCACGCCTGATACTGTCGGTGTTACTCCTGAAGACGTGGCACCGCCAACTCCGACCGAGAAACTCCCGCACGTATCGGAAGTCACACCTGATACTGTCGGTGTCACTGCCGAGGACGCGCTCAGCAATGAGAGTGCACCAAGCGCGCACGAATACATTGTGCGTCCAGGCAATACAGTATGGGGGCTCATTGAACATGACCCGCGCATCGCTGATGTTATGAAAACACTCTCTCCTGAGCAGCGCGTGTATTTGGTGGACTACTTGAAGGACCGTTTCGCTGAAATGAAACCAGAGCAGTTGCGCGCGATCGGAATTGATAGCGGCAATATCAATAAAATCTTTCCCGGTCAGCGTATAAATCTCGACAGTATTATGAACAACCGCGACATACTCGACAGAGCCATAGACGGTGCGCGTAATCTCTCACCGGAAGAAATAGCGAATATTAGAAAGAACATCTCGTAATATGATTGACGTCACACAGGAAGAACTGTCTCGCGCCATTGTAGAGGAACTTGGCATTGGCGAACTTTCAAAAGAAGAACAGGAGGAAATCCTTACACTGTTCGGCGAGAATCTCGTAAAGAAGCTCACGACAGAAATTCTCACAATTGTGCCGAAAGAAAAACACGACGAATACATGCGACTCACTGAAGAAGGGAAGATAGTGGAAGTGCACGAACTCCTCAAACCGCACATTCCAAACTTTGACGCTTTTATTGAAACAGAAGTAAGTAAGGAGCTCGCGCTCACGAAAGAGCGCTTCGCGGGTAGTACGTAGAGCGTGGTATAGTAGCCCCAATGCTAGAAGGGCGAGGCTTAAATGCGGAGCAAGAAAAAGCGGTCCGAACAACAGACGGACCGCTCTTGATTCTCGCCGGTGCTGGTGCCGGCAAAACGAAAACCATTACTGAGCGAATCGTGCATCTCGTGTGCCGTGGCGTCCCCGCAGAGAAGATTCTCGCTGTTACGTTTACAAATAAAGCTGCAAAGGAGATGCGCGAGCGCATCGTCCGCGCGCTTAACGACGAGAGAATGCTCAATCGCCCGCTCTCTCGCGGCGCGCTTGGTACTCCCGCTCCGTTTATCTCAACATTCCACGGTCTTGGCGTGCATATTCTAAAAGAGAATGCGCGGGTGCTCGGTATCACACGCAACTTTGCAATCTTCGACAGGAGCGATTCGATTCGCTCCATTAAAGAAGCGATGAAGCAGGTCGGTGTTGACCCAAAGCAGTTTGAACCGCGGCGAATCCTAAGCGCAATCTCGCGAGAAAAGGGCACAGGCACCACTGCGGGGGAGTACGAAATTGAAGCGGGAAATGATTATTTTAAACGCACGCTCGCACGTGTGTGGCGTGTGTATGAGCAGGTACTTGCAAAAGAGAATGCGCTTGATTTTGACGACCTGCTTCTGAAAGCAGTACGCCTTCTCCAAGCAGATGCTGCCGTGCGGAAGCACTACCAGAGTGTGTGGAGCCATATACACGTTGATGAGTACCAGGATACGAATGACATACAGTATGAATTTACAAAGCTGCTTGCCGGCGAAAAACAAAACATCTGCGTCGTCGGTGACATTGATCAGACAATTTACAGTTGGCGCGGCGCGAATATTGACCACCTGCTTGCATTTGAAGAGACATTTCCCGGCGCGCACACAGTCATACTTACCAAAAACTACCGCTCGACCAAGACCATCCTCTCTGCTGCAAATGAAATCATTGAGAAAAACGCCAACCGTAAAGAAAAAGTGCTCGTTACCGACAACGATGACGGTGAGGCTATCGCGCTGTATGGCGGTTTTGATGAAAGCGACGAGGCGCGCCATGTTGTTGAGCGGGCGCAAGAGCTGATTGCACGCGGCACGCCGCCGCAGGAGATTGCGGTACTCTACCGTGCGAATTTTCAGTCACGCACCCTTGAAGAGGCATTTCTCTACGCCGGTGTCCCGTACCAAGTGCTCGGCACGCGCTTCTTCGAAAGAAAAGAAGTCAAAGATACGCTCTCATTCCTGCGCTGTGCCTTAAACCCGGAGAGTTCTTCTGATTTTAAACGCATTATCAATGTGCCACCGCGAGGAATCGGTAAAGTAACGCTCTTAAAAATCCTGGATGGCAAGGAAGACACTCTTCCGCCGACAATGCGGGAAAAGGTTTCAAACTTTAAAAACCTTCTCATCTCGATTAAGGAGCACGCTCTTACGGAAAAACCGTCAAAAACGATTAAGTACATTATCACTGCGAGCGGACTGGAAAAACAGTTGCTTACCGGCGATGATGAAGACAAAGAACGGCTTGAAAACATAAAAGAATTGGTTACGCTTGCCAGCAAGTACGACGGTTTTGAACCGAGAGAGGGGGTAGAAAAGCTTCTTGAAGATGCCGCCCTTGCAAGCGATCAGGATTCACTCGAGAAAAGCACCGACACGGTAAAACTGATGACCGTACACGCATCAAAAGGGCTCGAATTTGACTTTGTTTTTATTACCGGTCTTGAAGACGGACTCTTTCCGCACACAAGCGATGCTGATGAGAACCGCGATACCGAGGAGGAGCGCCGGCTGTTTTACGTGGCGCTTACACGCGCGCGCAAACGAGTATTTCTTTCATATGCCGCAACACGCATGATTTACGGCTCTCGAGAAGTAAACGTACCGTCTGAATTCATTTCTGATATCAGCAGTGACTATATTGAAGAGGGAGAAGAGGGGTACCGCGACGAGCAGGAACGATCGGAATTTCTCATCATTGAATAATGTTTGCAAAAAAACAATTAGGTCAGCACTTTCTCACCGCACCGTCTATTGCAAAGAAAATTGCTGATAGCGCAAACCTTGGGAAAGACACGACCGTTCTTGAAATCGGACCTGGAAAAGGAATCCTTACTCGGGAGTTATTGCAGCAGGCTGGGAACGTTATTGCAATTGAAAAGGATGCGGATATGCTTCCGCTTCTTCGGGAGGAATATAAAGAAGCGCTGGCCGATGGTCGGCTTGTACTTGTAGAGGGCGACGCGCTTTCGACTTCGCTTGCGCAGTACGGTTTGAAAAACCTCTCCTACGCTCTTGTCGCCAACATCCCGTATTACATTACGGGAGAATTGCTTCGCCACTTTCTTTCGGGCGATACACAGCCGCACACGCTGGTCTTTCTCATGCAAAAAGAGGTGGCAGAGCGGATTGCACGCAGTGAGAAGGGGAGTTTGCTTTCCATTTCAGTCGCCGTATACGGCACTGCTACGTACGGGGGCACTGTAAAAGCAGGGAGCTTCTCACCGAAGCCGAACGTTGACTCAGCGATAGTAATCGTTCACGACATTTCCAAAAAATTTTTTGATACCGTATCAGAGGACTCATTTTTCGAGCTCCTGAAAACCGGTTTCTCTCAAAAGAGAAAGCAGCTGGTGAATAATCTCTCCTCCTATGGCAATAGAGAGCGCTTGGAGCGCGCCCTCTATCGAAGCGGCATAGCGCTAAAGGCGCGCCCCGAAGAACTCACGCCTGAGAATTGGAAAAAACTGTATAGAGAGTTGCGGTAGCTTCTCAGTTTTTAGCTTCTTAGCTTTTCTGAATTGACTCAATCGTACGATTGAGTCAATTCAAGCACCTGCCTGTCGGCAGAAAAGGCTCTGCAGAAGCTACAATGACGAGCCGACCCCAATCATAAGCAGTCCCGGTAAGATGGCGCCGGGTGCGGCGCAGAAGTACACCGGGCCGGCTTTCCCAAGGAGTGCTTGGCCGATGTGGCGCGGCGGACCCGTTAGAAAGGTGAGCGTACCGACAGCCCACACATACGCACCGGGCCTCGGCGGACCTAAAACAACATGGATTGCCCCGTTGGCACACGGAGTGATGGTGATTATTCTTCCACCGAATGGAATAAGCGGTACGCCTCCCGGCACTTGTCCGCGAACCATAAACGGTGCCGCAACAAGCAGCAGAGAGAAGCATAACGCAATCCCGATTACGGCCTTTTTGTAGTACGCCATTGTAAAAAGTATAGCACTTATAAATGCTATACTACGAACATGAATCGCGGTTTACAGATTCTTGCCCTTGGTGGAGCAATTCTTCTGGTCACGATGGGAATTCCACTTTTGGTTTCGTACAGCTCCCGCCCAGAACCGGAAAACGTGCCGGTTCTCTCTATTGGCGGAGTGGATACAGCTCCGCAGACTACTGTCGCCACCACACCGGAAAGTGATGCAGAAAAGCGTTCGCCGCTTACAACATACGAAGAGTACATAGCGGCATTTAGAAAGCCCGCACAGGAAACAGCCAGCAAAGAAAGTACGCCGTCTTCGAGCAAATCAGTATCTGAACTGCGCACCTACGGGAATATTGCCGGCGCGATTATTCGTACGCTTCCGCCAGCCGAAGAACAGTACGTGGTATTTGAAACCTTTGCTGAAAACCCCACTGAATCCGCGGCGCAAGACGACCTTGTGTCTCTCGCTCAGCATTACGAGAACGTAGCAACTTCTCTCGAAAATGTTGACCCTCCCTTTACTATCACGGCAGGGCATAGCGAGCTCATGAACGGGTACCGGGCTCTTGCGCGTGAGGTGCGGCTGCTTTCCAAAACCTATACCGGTTCTGAGACAGAAGCACTTGAACAATACAACAATACGGCAACGAAATTGACCACCGCCCTTAGCACTATTGCACTTACGCTGCGAACGTACGGTATTACATACAGCGAAACTGAAAGCGGCTCTATCTTTATACTCCCATTGTAAAAATCAAAGACCGAAATAAAGCACAAGAGACGCAGAGGCGGTAATGAAAAGCACTGGTGTGTACTGCGCTACTTGGTCGCTTCATTCATTTGGCGTTATTGACACCAAATATATGACAGGAGTGGTGGAATGCGGGTATACTTCAAGTAATGGATTTCCTGAAAAATCCGACATCGTGGGCACTTTTATTTGTCGCTGTTCTAGTTGCGGGCGTCTTGCTCGTCGTTACTGATAAGCAAGACGCCCACAATCCGCTCGCTATAAATCAGCCGACAAAGTACGCTGATATATCAACCGCCATTGTACAGAAAGATTCGGACAATGACGGCTTGAAGGATTGGGAAGAAACAGTCATTGGCACAGACCCGAAAGTGCCGGACACGGACGGCGACGGAACGAATGACGGGGACGAGGTCAAAGAAAGCAGAAACCCGCTTGTCGCTGGGCCGGATGACAGCGTCGTAGTGAGCGCGACAACGGCAGGCACGCTCACCTCGTCAACCGAAGGAGTTGAGGGGGTTGATAAAATTGCGCGAGAATTTATGGAAGGCTACGCCGACCTAAAAAAGCAAGGGTACATTGGCACCGGAGTTGAAAACCAGTTTGTTGACAGCCTCTTGGATCGTAATCTTGTTGTCAAAACAGATAATACCTACACGACAGACGATGTTCAGACAACCTCATCCGACAAAAACAGCATCGCGCGGTATTACGACGCGCTCATTACCGCTATAGAGCCGCTCTTTGCGGTGCGCGTGGATGAAATCACCGTATTTGCAGAGGCAATTGACTCAGGAAACGGTGAGCAGCTCTCCGAGCTCTTCCCGGCAGTCTTTGCATACCGAAACACAGTAGAAAATATGCTCACGCTCACCGTTCCGAGCAGTTTTGTGGACTCGCATGTCGAGGCGCTCAATGCGCTTGAATTGCTTGCAGCGTCAGTAAATGAAATGGCGAATGCCGGCGATGACCCATTTACCGCTCTCTCAGCTATTAAAGGGTATACTGATGGAGAAAAGTCGCTTCGCTCGGCATTTACGCGCATGACGACATTTTTCCTTGCAAACGGCGTCGAATTGAAACAAGTATCTATATAATTGTATGTATTTTCGCCACAAATGTATTGCACTCCTTCTCGTTGTGTCAATTATTATGCCGTACAGCTTCCTTGCAGTTCCTCAAAAGACAGAGGCTGCCGCGGGACTCTTTGGGTGCGCATCCGCAGCTGGTATTGGCGCGGGTCTTTCTGTCGCCATTTCAACGCTCGCGGTTCCAGTAAATGACGCACTCAATAATATAAATCAAAACGCGCGCACATCGAAAGAGTGTATTCTCGACGGTGTTGTTGCCGTGTTGCGCGAGGCGCTTATTGCCGCTCTGGTTCGCTCTGTGGTGAACTGGATTAACAGCGGTTTTGAGGGTAATCCCGCATTTATCACCGACTTCCAGCAGTTCCTTACCAATATCGCAGACGAAATAATCGGAGAATTTATTTACGGCTCTGACTTGGCATTTCTCTGTAGTCCTTTCCAGTTGAAGGTTCGTGTGTCGCTTGGCCTTAGTTACACCCAGCGCTACTCACCGCCGAAATGCACCCTCAGCCAAGTCGTGGGGAATGTGCAGAACTTTATCCAAGGAAATTTCCTCAACGGCGGGTGGCTTGCCTTTAATCAGCTTCACAGTCAAACCGGAAACAACCCTGTCCTCGGGCTCATTAGCGCTGATTTTGAATTGCAGGGGCGAATCCGTGACGCGCAATTTACAAAGACCAAAGCAATAGACTGGGGTCAGGGCTTTAAGCCGTTTGAAATTTGCAAAGACTCAAATCCGGGAGTTGCGACAGTCCCCGGAGGGGTAAAACGCGCGCAGAAATGCGAGACCGCAACACCCGGGCAGTTCATCAACCACCAACTGAACCGGACGGTGAGTTCTTCTATTGGCCAGCTTGAATTGGCTGATGAAATAGACGAGATTATCGGCGCCCTCTTCCGCCAATTGGTAAGCAAGCTTCTCACTGGGGCAGGGGGTCTCCTTGGCGCATCACGGAGCAGTAGCTCGTCCGGTTCATACCTCACTCAGCTCTACCAGAGCTCGGAAGCACGGGCACAAGAGAGTGTTACCGATGTCGCAAACAATGCTCTTGATACCGTCCTTGCGCGAGAAAATGCATTCCAGAGCGCAAAGAAAACATCGCTCACCCGCCTTGCGCTCTCTGAGAGCCTCCTTATTGACCTGCGAGCGTGCTATGCGGGGAAGCTCGGATCGCTCTCAGCGGCAGATGAGGCGACCGCAGAGTCACGGATGGAGCAGGCGAGCTCAACTGTCGCGTCAAATATAAAACCGCTCATGACAACAATTGCACGTGAAATAGCGGAGTCTGAAACAACCATTGAGAAGCTCATCGCAATTAAAGTGAAGATAGGGGACGCGGAAACAAGAACTGAGGTCGAAACGATTATCGAGGAGGAACTTGACCCGCTTCTAAGCAGTCCTGCCGTACACTCCCCTGAAGTCGTCGGTAGCGCACAGCAACAAAAGGACGATGTGAATAGCTTAATGGGGACACTCGATGCGCAAACGAATAGTAAGATAAGTGAATGTAATGCATTTCCTCCTCCACCAACCACGCCATGAGGCATGTCATTGTCAGTCTACTTCTTATTGCAGTAGTGGTACCGGGAATTCTTGTACCACTACATTCTGTTGAAGCTGCAGAGAAACAGCAGCTCTTTAAGGATTTGCGGACCGGTGAAGTTTACCAAGCAACTCTTAGCACCAGACGAGGTACTAGCGACCCGGTAGCAAATCCTTCGGATGTTGAAAACGCAAAAAACGGAAGCCAAAAGACGTGTGGGATTTGGAATATGAGCCTTTGTATCGGCGATGTTTTGAAGTGGCTCATTATGATAATGGTGCTCCTTGCCGCGGCAGTGCTCTCGCTCTCCGGGGTGCTTTTAAACGTCTCAATTGATGAGATGCTCTACAATTACGCCCACTATGCCAATTCTCCTGCAATTGATACAACATGGGGTGCATTTAGGGACTTGGGTAACATCGGCATTATTTTTGTCCTGCTTGCCATTGCTATTGCAACCATTGTGGGGAGCACCAGCTACGGCGCAAAACAAATGCTCGCCCGCGTTATTATTATTGCGGTATTGCTGAATTTCTCGCTCTTCTTTTCAAAATTCGTTATTGAAATTTCAAACCGTGTTGCGGTTGAGTTCTACAGCAAAATAACGACCGAGAGTGCTTCGGTGGTTCTCCCCGGCAAAGATTCTGGGCAGAGCACTCAAACCTCACAATCTCCAATACAAAAAGGACTCTCCGGCGCATTTATGAATCAATTCGGCCTTACGAGCTTCTATGATTGGAGCAAATTGGATGCAACACTGACACAGGTGCGAAACGAAGGACTGGGCCGAATGTTTGTCTATGGAATGTTTCTGATGATTTTCTTCTTTATTGCCGCCGGCGCATTCTTTACGGCTTTCACCATGCTTGCCGTGCGCGGCGTGGCACTCATCTTTCTTATGATTGCGTCGCCTTTGGCATTTGTGGCGTACGCACTGCCATCAACGCAAGGTTTTGCCAAAAAGTGGTGGTCGCAGTTAACCAACTACGCAATCTTTGCGCCGGTTTTCTTTATTCTTATGTGGGTCATTCTTACTCTCGCTTCTCAAATTGCCCCAACAAAGAGCACGGGAAGTTTCGCCGCTATCTTTTTAAACAATGGCGCCTCTGACTTTACCGTCAGCGTGCGTATTGCATTCCATTTCCTGCTTCTCATTATTTTTATGTACATCGCGATGTCACTTTCTAAGTCACTCTCTCTTGCGGGGGGATCGGCTGTGGTAAACGGGGTTAGTAAATTTGGAAAGGGTCTTGCCGGCGGAGCCACGAAGTGGGGAACACGCCGAGCGGGAGGCGCTGTATTTGGTGGC
>PFBJ01000009.1:1923-21521 GCA_002778575.1 Candidatus Kaiserbacteria bacterium CG10_big_fil_rev_8_21_14_0_10_49_17 | reverse complement strand
TGGGGTTTGCGCATCTCATCGAGGCGGATACTTGCCAAGACCTTCACGCGCGCCACAAGTGCACGATGCGTATTCAGAGGAAGCACAACACTCGTGTGCAACTCGCCGTCAACACGATACCGCACCCGCACTCCGGTAGGCTGTGGCTCTATGTGGACATCAGAGGCTTTGCCATCGACCGCATAGCGCAGAATCGTGGAGACAATTTTGATCGTGGGTGCGTCTTCGTGAATTTTCGCCATTCCCCCTCCCTTTCCTTTCCCAATAGAAGGATCTTCGAGATCGAGAGGCGCCGTCTCTCCCGTACCGGCAGCCTCCTGAGGCTTGTTCTTCTGCATTTTTGCCTCGGACTCAAGTTCTGTCACCGCTTGCTCGACTTCACCGCCGAGCCCGCGATACATCGCCAAGACAGCATCAAAATCCTCTTGCGTAATCTGGTAAATCTTGAAGGGCATTCCCGAGGTACGCGCGATAAAATTCAAAGCATCAATTCCCCGAATGTCGTCAGGGTCCAGCATGCCAATTTCTAGAACGCCCTCGGTAACACCAAGCGGCACCAACCGATAATGCATTGCCGATTCTTCGGGGATGAAGCGCAAAATCTCGAACGGAATCTTGGTGTCCCCTACGGATCGAGGTAGTGCACCTGCAGTATCTCCTGCACTTTTTGCAACAGCTGGTATGGTCGCTCCCGGCATAACGCTAGAGCGGTTTGAAAATTTGAGCGCCCTGCGTGCTGCTTACAGACGGAACAGACTGCGAAGAAAGCGGGGCAAACGGATTGTCGCGACCCACAGGCTCTTCGACAATTTGGGTAGAGAAATCCTTGAGGCTCATAAATACGGGATCGGTTAAGATTGTCCCGTCAAGTTTGACCGCACGAAGTGTAAGCAGTGTTGCGATGAGTCCTTGTTCAGCAGGGTTCGCGACAGCAGCAATCGGAGTTGTCACCAGCGGAGAAGAGGGGCTTGAGGCTGACAATCCATACCATGTGCCACCCGCAATAAGAAGAGCGACGACGATGAGTATCCATTTGCGATGTAATAAGGCTTGCATATCTTAGATTTGATTAGCGAACATAGTGAGCTTAGCAAATCTTAGACCCAGCACCTTCTGTGCGCTCGTTTGTTTGTAAAAGTTTGAGTACTTTGTCATATTGTTTCGTTGATTATGAGATTTCCGTTAGAAGGTGCTGGGTTAAGTAATCTGTAATTCGCTTCGCTCATAACAGCTTACTTAAGCCAATACGTCCGAAGTGTAATCTTGTAACTATATTGAGGTTCGGAAGATTGCCCCTTCGTAGGCGTAGCCGCCGTCTCCGGCGCGATAGAAAGGGACACTAAATCCACGATGCGCAGACTCGATTCCAAATCTCTCAGAAAATCAACGAACGTTTTATACGTGGCACGCGTCCCAAAGGAGAGCGTGAGAGAATCGTATTTTTGGTTTGATGTCCCGATAGCACCAACCGTCTGAGCCTTCGTATTTTTGCTCTCAGAGCTCGATACATCTACATTTTGAAGTGAAAGGCCGAAGCGGCCGGCGAGATTATCCAAATCGAGAATGAGACGCACATTGTCGACATGGTCAGGCAAAAGCTTATGCAAACGATCCAAATCCTCGGGCCTAAAGGCATTGAACCGCGAGAGGAGTTCTTGTTTGAGTTCCTGCAATTCTGCCGCCTTATCGAGTGCTGCGTCGTATTGTGCAATTTTGGCTCGACTCTCCTGTACTTCATCATACGCGGGTTTCGTGTACCAGAAAAAGGCGCCTCCAGCGAGAACGACGGCAATGAGTGTAATAATGAGGCGCATCATACTAATTTTGTGGAGGTGTTGTCTCTGGAATCGGAGCGTCAAATGGTGAAGGATTTGTTGGTGCTTCCGTCGTTGGGAGTGTTTGATTTTGGATTCCTGCATTCTGTACCGATGCGACGAGTGCCGCATAATTGATCGATATCGGATTTACGACTGCCGAGAGATTGAAATGAACACCGTCAGACTGACGAGCGATATTCGAAAATATGGGGCCAGCAATCGTACCGTTCTTGCTAAATAAATCCGCTTGGAGAGCAATCGAGTTTACGCTCTGCGCGATACCTGCCATCTTGATGGTCATGTGTTGCGAATCGGGGACCTGGAAATCAAGACTCTGGAACGAGATTGTTTGGAGCGTGGCTTGCTCGAGTGCGGCAAAAAAGGCAGTAGGCGCAAGGTGAGATCCTAAAATGCGATCCGCGGCATGCATCCTATCGTCGAGCCGCGTGAGTTCCTGAATCAAGGACGGTTGAAACGCCGCCTGTGCGCGCTCAAGCTGAGACAATTTGGAAGCACTCTCGGTAGCAAGAAATTGTTGATACAAAAACACTCCTCCCGCAAGCGCAGCTGAAGCAACAAAAAGCACGATCGAAGACAAGAGGAGCAGGTCGTTGAGACCAGCACTTCTTCGACGCGGTGAAGGAGACACGACTCCCGTGTCATGAGGTATAAAAGAAGTTGGTGCACTGTTTTCAGCCATACAATAATATCTTTTTTCAACCACTCTTTAGTTTGCGCAGTGCGACTCCCACCGCAACCGCAAAGCCCGGACCAATGTCGCGCAATACCTTTTCAAGAAACGCGGGCGCCTCGGCATGCACAAAGGGGTTCGCTATTTCTACCTCAACCGAAAGCGAGCTATGTGCCACTTCACTCAATCCCGGAAGCGACGCCCCGCCACCTGCAAGGATCACGCGCGATACATTTTTGTTGTACCGTTGTCCGTAGCTCAATAGTACCCGATTCACTTCAGAAAACACACGCGTTAGTGTTGATAAGACAGAAGTTCTGATCTTGTCGTTCTCTTCGGGGCTATACGCAGTCGATGTCACGAGTCCATGTTCCCGCTTAATGCGTTCCGCTTTCTCAAAATCCCAGTTTAGAGAACGCGCAAGATTCTCAGTCATATGCTGTCCCCCGATTGAGAGAAGGTGCGAGAGGCGCACAATTCCTCTTTCGACGATATAAATCTTCGTCGTCGCGGCGCCCAAATCAACAATTAAGACGGGGGCGATGCCATGCCCAACCGATGAGCGGATCGCGCTGAAAATTTCTATTTCGTGAAAATTGATCGTAATCCCTGCCTGTGCCGCAATGATTTGATAATTCTGGAGTACATCGTTGTGGATCGCGACGAGAAGCACTTCCTGCCCTTTTGCCTGCAAGGGTGTTTCTTTCTCGACGCGATCAAATGCGCTTTGTTCCCCTTCTTCGCGCGGGATTACAAACCAATCGAGTGTCACTTCATTCACGGGAATGGGAATATACTTGCGCGCCTCAATGGGGATCATGCGTTTCAGTTGTTCCGGCTGGACACTGGGCAAATCCAAGACCGAGACGAGACTTGAAGAAAACGGAATAGAGAGCCCGCCCGCGGTAGCTGTCACGTTGGCCTCGCGCATCACGTCGAGAAGGGCTTCGGCAGTCTTCTCTGGCGGGATCTTCACGGCTTTCCCTATCGGCTGCCCGCCAAACGGGCCGAGCGCTATCTCGCCATAGGTCTCAAGAACCGCAGCGCCGCGAGAGGGACGCAACTGCACGATCTTCGCGCTCGAAGCGCCAATATCAATTCCCAAGACACTCTCTCCCCCGCCTTTTACACCTTTGCCGACAAGAGAAGAAATTTTTTGCACGACACTACCCAGCGAGAATGCCATTTTGAAATTATATCACGCTATTTCAAACGATTTTGTCTATCTTGGCCGCGAGAATGAAGTCGTTTTCAGAGAGTCCACCGATTGCGTGGGTCGAGAGCACAACGGCGACCCTTCCCCACCCAATCGAGAGATCGGGATGATGGCCTTCTGCTTCTGCAATGTCTCCTATTTTGTTTGCAAACTCCATCGCGTCTTTGAAATTCTTGAATGTAAATTGTTTGGTCATTGTTTTCGTATCGGACGCAAGAGACCAATCCTTTACGTGCGTCAACATAGCCTCGGCTTCCATGGGAGTCATCGGCTGTGCGCCACCTTCGCACGCTACACACTTTTTCTGTGCCAAGTCCATTTCATTACTCTATCACAAGCCTTTGAATGGCGAATTCTCGACTATTTTTGAGATATGCGTACAATCTGCCCGATGTATAAAACGGTCGCACTCATCCGATATACTTGTGAATCTGTTCTTGATGCGGTTCTTCCCCTTCATGAGCGCAGTGCGCGCACGAAAGAGCGTACGGTGCGAGACATTCCGCTCACTCCCACGGTGCACGAGCTTTTGGGGACAAGTATTACAACGCTGATGGATTACCGAGACACTGCCGTACAGGATCTCGTTCGCGCATTGAAATATGATCGTTCTGCTCACGCAGCCAACCTCGGGGCACAACTTCTCGGAGATTATTTGACGGAAGAAATCGCATCGCATCGCGCTTTCAGCAAGCGGAGAATTATTATCGCCCCTGTGCCACTGCATGCATCGCGTGCGCGTGAGCGCGGCTTTAATCAAATAGAACTAGTTCTTCGAGCACTCCCACCGGAATTCCGGGACGGGACACGTGCGACCTATGCCCCCCAGGCGCTCACGCGCACGCGAGAGACAAAGCCGCAGACGCGCCTTCCCCGCTCAGAGCGCTTGAGTAATGTTGCGGGCGCGTTTATCGCACCAAACGCAGCGCTCGTGAATAAAACACATGTATTTCTTATAGACGATGTGACGACCACCGGCGCGACACTCGTAAACGCCGCGACCCCTCTTCGACGCGCCGGCGCCGAAGTCACACTGCTTGCCCTTGCTCGCGCGTAGTCAAAATACGCTTGCTGCTTTCAGTAACATTTGTCTCTCGATACGTATCCATATATCCTTTGTACCAATTGTATTCTCCACCGAGAAATCGCGCGAGAAGTTCGAGCGCGAGACCTGCGGTCTTTGCGTCCGTATCTTTTTTAGGCACCATTTCCACAATATCGAGTCCTGCGACGCGGCACGTCTTTCCAAGGTATTGCGCGATCCCCACAATTTCCCGCCTTGTGAGTCCGTCAGGAGAATCAAGGCCTACCCCGGGAGCGTATGCGGCATCAATTGCGTCCATGTCGAGCGAGACCCACACAGCGTCTACTTTGTGTGCAAGGCGATCGATCGCAGCGAGGGCGGGCGCGAGTCCGTGCCGTGCAATATCTAAGATCGTTGTGCAGGGAATCGATCGTTTTTGCAAAAATTCGATCTCTGCCTCATCGATATCTTTGAGGCCGAGGAAAACGAAGTTCTCCGGATCAACGTGTCGCTTCGCGATCTTTGTGAGGACTTCGTGCCCCACTCCCATTGCAGCGGCTGTCACCATCCCGTGGACGTTGCCCGAGATCGTCGTCTCATCGGTATTGCAATCGGGATGCGCATCGATATAGATGACTCCCAAGGATTGATAGGCTGCGGCAGCACCCGCTATAGTGCCCATAGAAATAGAGTGGTCCCCGCCAAGCGTGATGACCGTATCCCCTCTTTTCATTGCCTTTTCGGTCGCCATCGCAACACGCTTCGCGACAGCCGCGATCTCCTCCCCATATTTCATTCGGCCTGCGCTTGCGACTTGCTGCACCTGAGGAACTGAAATTGTCTTGGTCTCAGAAATTTCGCGCCCTAAAGATGCAAGAACTTTTTCTAGCCCCTGATCGAAGAGATACGTGGGGGCTTCCGCTAATCCGCGCTCATCAGAGCCGATCTCAAGGGGAACCGAAAGAAGGGTGACAGAGTCACGGGAAGTTGATCGTTTGTAAAAGGCAAGTGAATTTCGTTCCATTTCCGTATGCCGCTACAATAGCAGACCCAGTTGTTCCTAGGCTGTGGACCAACGAACCCTGTGTATAACCTTAGAGAGGCACACCTAATGTGCCATCTTGGCGGAGAGGGGGATTCGGTCACGAATAAACCTTGCGCCGTCGCGCAAGATTTTTCTCGACCCTGGCTCGCGATTTCGTCTACTGACGAAATATCGCTCCGCCTTTCGAATCCCTCACGCAAAGCGCGCAGGCACTTCGCTCCTCTCCGCAGACAAAATATATCCGCTATCGCGGATTATTTTGTATCTGCGGAGAGGGAGGGATTCGAACCCTCGGAGCCCTTTAGAGGCTCAACACATTAGCAGTGTGCTGCATTCGACCGCTCTGCCACCTCTCCATGTAAACTGTGCCTCTTCCGACATTTCTCATCTGCATTTCGACCCCTGCCTGCCGGCAGGCAGGGCTCTGGCCACCTCTCCGTACGACGTACCATATCATGAGAGGAAAAATATGGCGAAGGAGGTATAATACAAGGAAAATACAGGCGTATGCACATTACCTGCGCGACATATAATATTCTGCGTGGACATCACACCGATTTAATACTCAAAAACATCCGATTCCTCATAGGAGAAGGCGCTGACGTCTTGTGTCTCCAAGAAGCAGAAGTGAGTTTCGAGGATTCGTTGCGGGAATTACTTGCCCACACGGATTTCTCCGATTGGGATATGCATCATGCGCATGTCGGAGTGGGCGGTAACGTAGCAATACTGTGGAACAAAAAGAAACTGCGACTCATCGACACCAAAGTTGTGCGGCTGCATAAGCTTCGAATCCCCTTTCAACTATCAGCGCTCCGCGAATTGACCGACAAAATCGAACGCGCGGCCCTCGTCGGCTCGTTCGAATGGGAAAAAAAGGTTTTACAAGTGACAAGCGCGCATTTCGCATGGGAGGGAGGCGAAAAGCACCGGATGCGACAAGTACATCATCTGCGCGAAACGATAGAGGAACAGCCGGCGGATTTTCGCATTCTCGCGGGAGATTTCAATACGATCGGTTTGTCTGCCCTGCGCCACAGCAGGGAGCGCACATTGGAAGAAACACTTGGAAGGAAATATGTGAACGCTCTGCCTAAATTGCATTGGAGTTTCGATATCGCATATACCGACCCGCGGGATAAATTGAGAATTCTCGCCTCCCTCTACTACCTTGGACTGAAGTTCCGTAACCGCTTGGATTACATTTTTGCGACAAGCTTGAATGTCGTCTCGGCCGCGATGCATGACTTGCCAGGCTCAGATCACCGACCGCTTCTTGCGACTTTTTCCATTGCGGCGACTTCCCCACGGCCAGTCACTATAGCAACGCAACCTCTAGAGGATCTGGTGAATGAGCCACGTTAGTACCGAAAGTACAATTGCTCCCAGAAGTGCTGGCACAAAACCCGCTATCATAAATCCGGGAACAATGAGCGTGACCGCCCAGAAAAGGAGTGCATTCAGGATGAAAGAAAACAATCCGAACGTAATGATTGTGATAGGAAGCGTGAGAATCTTCAAAACAGGTCTGATCACAATGGTGATGACAGACCACACAAGGGCGATTAGAAGGATGGTCAGCCATCCACCGGCAACTGTAATCCCAGGAACCAGAGTAACCGTAAGGTAGACAGCAGCGACCGTGCCGAGATAGCGAAGAAGTGTGTGCATATGGGATAGGTTTCAGGTTCTAGGGTACAGGTTTTAGTCGGCTCACGCAAATTCCTCTTATATCCAACCTCAAAGCGAAATGTATTGAGGCATGTGCTTGACGGCGTGTCTCGCAGGCCGACGGGCCGAGAGGGAGCTCCCGCAGCAGCGGCAGACAGCGACGCCGGAGAGCACATGACGAAAACACTTTCGCGCACCCCCCATCACTCCCAGACCTTCTCGTCGTCCAAAACCGCCCCGCTCACGAGGTCGTCTTCCTCATCTGCATCCTCATCAAGGACTTCGCCGAGCGCCTCTTCAGAAACGGTGCTGTCTTTCTTATCTTCTTCATCATCGTGATATGCCATATGTCTAAAATATGACCTCTCTAATCGAACAGCACTATCTTACGTATAGACAAAAACTCTGCAATATCAAAAAAATGAGACTGTGAATAACTCAAATGTATACTGTAGAGATGTTGCCTGAAGACCCGGTGAAGAAACACTTCCGACTCAATGACATTCAACTTCGCGGCCTCAAAAAGCTTGGTTTGGAAACCATGCGCGACCTTCTCTATCACTTCCCCGCTCGCTACGAAGAGGCGGGCGCAGAAACATCCATCACAGGCCTTGTTGCGGGCGTTTCCGTAACTGTCTACGGCACAATCGGTAAACTTGAGGTCCGCCGTTCATGGAAGCGCAAGATCCCCGTTGGAGAAGCTGTGATTACTGATGCAACCGGTTCCATAAAAGTAATGTGGTTCCATCAACCCTACATGGCCAAGAAATTCTCCGCCGGCATGTACGTAAAAGCGGTGGGGGTAGTATCCGGGAAAAGCGGTAAGCCCTATCTTGCAAATCCGCAGGTGACAGCGGCCGATCCCACCGAAGCTGGTCTTTTTGCATCTCCTAGCAGCTCGAAACTAAAAGCTAAAAGCTATTTTCCGGTGTATCCCGAAAGTCGGGGTATTACTTCTCTGTGGTTCAGACATGCGCTTGAAAAAGTATTCCCCATAGGCCGAGCACAAGAAACAATTCCCGATCCAATTCCAAAAGATATCGTTGACCGTTACAATCTGCCTGATTTGAAAAGCGCGCTTGTATATATTCACAAACCAGATGAGCGCTCACACGCCGAAGCTGCGCGGAAGCGGTTCGCCTTTGAAGAAATATTCGCGATCCAGCTCGCGCGGGCGCAAGAGCGGGCGGAAAACAATACGCAGGTATCGTTTCCGATTCTCGAGGGCGAGAGGCTCGCAGAAAAATTCCAACGCTCAATTACTTTTACTCCCACGAGTGCACAGCAACGCGCGATTGCCGACATTCTCACTGATTTTGAGAAGCCTCATCCTATGGCACGCCTCCTTGAAGGCGACGTAGGGAGCGGAAAGACGTATGTGGCTGCGGCAACGGCCTATGCAGTGGTGCAGAGTCGTCCGCCCAGGCGAGAGAGCGGCACACTGCAGGTGGCGTACATGGCACCCACGGAAATCCTTGCGAATCAACACTTTCAATCGTTCATCGAGTATTTCAAAGAGCTCCCTATCAACATTGCACTTATCACCGGAAGCGGTTGTAAAAAATTTCCGTCGAAGGTGGTTAAGGATGGGGCAACCGATATTTCGCGTGCACAACTTCTCAAGTGGATCGCAAACGGAGAAATAGCAATGCTTGTGGGCACGCATGCGCTCATCCAGAAATCAGTGAAGTTCCAACACCTTGCCTACGCAATCGTCGATGAGCAACACCGTTTCGGCACACGGCAACGCCGCGCGCTTGCGCATAAAGGCGATGCCGCGCCGCACTTCCTTTCTATGACAGCCACTCCTATCCCCCGTACACTCTCACTTACGCTCTATGGTGATCTCGACCTTTCAATACTGGATGAATTGCCTCCGGGTCGTGCAAAAATTACAACCACAATAGTGAAACCTGACGGACGCGCTGCTGCGTACGAACATGTGCGAGAGCAATTGAAAGCGGGTCGGCAGGCATTTGTGATTTGTCCACGCATCGAAGAGCCGGATCCCGACAAATGGAACGCGCTACAGGCAAAATCGGCAAAAGCAGAAGCAAAACGACTCGCGAAGGATGTATTTCCGGAATTCAAGGTCGGACTACTCCATGGAGCAGTGGGCGCCAAAGAGAAAGACATGGTAATGAGTGCGTTTGCGGCACATAAGATCGATATTCTCGTCGCCACGTCGGTAGTCGAGGTCGGAATTAATGTGCCAAACGCAACAGTGATGATGATTGAGGGCGCGGAGCGCTTCGGTCTCGCACAATTGCATCAACTTCGCGGACGGATCATGAGAAGTTCGTACAAACCTTTTTGTTTTCTTCTTACCGAAAGTAAAAGCGAGGTTTCTATCAAACGGCTGAAAGCACTTGCGGAAACTGCCGATGGATTCAAGCTCGCGGAAGCAGACTTGGAGGCGCGCGGCGCGGGCGACTTACTAGGCCGCAAACAATGGGGAGTAACGGACCTCGGCATGAAAGCACTGAAGAATGTAAAGCTCATCCGCGCCGCGCGCCTTGAAGCACAACACCTCATTGAAGAGGACGCGAAGCTATCGAAATATCCCGCACTTGCGGCACGAATTGCAAGCTCCAGAGAGTTACATCAAGAGTAAAGCGCTATAGCTTTGTGATTAGTTGGAGACCGTAAGCGCAATGTCATCAATACGCGAGAGATCCGACCCACGCTTGAGCGTAATTGTGTATGAGCCGCTCTGGGGGTATTGATGCGTAAGGTTTTTGAGAGCAGCTGTTTGCGCACACGAGGAACCACCATCATTTTGGATAACCTCCGCAGTGCCATCCCCCCACGAAAGTCGGTACCCTGTGCACGAAGAAGGTAGGTTGAATGCAAGGGTGAAGGTAAAAGCGGCGGTACCCGATGACACGATCGAGGGGGTCGTGTAGGAAAACGAAGTGGGCGTTGTGGTCCCCGTCGGTGGAGAACCAGTTGTAACAATAATCGTGGCCGATCCCACAATCGGCTGCAATGCCCCTGCCCCTCCCTGGTACAGGGTTGCCTTAAATCCGCCGCTTTGCGTATAGGTGTGCTGCACACTGTAATTGAGCCATCCCCCTACACTTGAGGGCAAATTGATCGAGGCTGCAGAACCATCTCCAAAATCCAAGGTTGACGCGCAGCCTCCGGTGCAAAAACCGGCGTCGTTGCTGTTGACCGTGCCTGAAAATGTAACGGTAAGTGGGGCATTGCCCGAAAGAGGAAAAGCAGAGAAGGATTCCTTCGGAAGATTGGGAGTAAAGACAGGGGGTGGTGGACCCGCGACGGTCACCGTGGCAGAAGTCTCGTGTCCCCCTGCGGAAAGTTTGATTGCGTAATTACCACCATACTGATAGGTGTGTTGAAATTGCTGATTAAATTCCGCGCAATTTCCGGCAGCTACGGGAATTTGCTGCACGGGAGTACCGTCTCCAAAATCGAGCGTATACGTAGCACCCGTACATGACTTCGTGGTGTTAACGGTAGCGACAATACTGACCGCAAGTGGAGCAGTACCGGATATCGGAGTCACCGTAATGAAACCGCCTACTGTCGGTGCGGCTGTGGGGCCCGGGATTCCTCCGTAACTTCCCGTCGTGCATAGAAGTGCGATCGCTGCGGCGGTCCGGGGTCCTACCACGCCAAATCCGGTGGAGTCCGGTGTACCGGAAGACACGATGTTGTATTTCACTTGCCAGCGCTGCACTGCTTTTTCCGTAAGAGCGCCATAATACCCGCTTACGATTGCTTCGGGATAGATGGAAGGATCGCGCGCAAGGAATTGCTGGAGGCGTGTCACGTCTTCGCCGGAAGAGCCTCGCTTCAGGCTCCGACCGACAAGCGGGCACGAGCTTGAATCAAACACCGCTCCAGAAGGCACCGTGCCGACTCCGGCGTTAGCTGCCGCTTGCGCTTGCAGTGCTGTGACTTGATTGAGAAGTGCCTGCACCTGCGCCTGCAATTGAGCGACAGTGGGCGAAGTACCGGTCGGAGAGGGAGCGGCAATAGGAGGAGGGGTCACAGTCGCCGAAGTAACGGTAATAACTCCCGATTGTCCTACGCCTCCTATCCCACCGTGAAATTTGCAATGGTAGGCATAATTGCCCGGAGCATTGAAGAGAGCTGAAAATGTCTGCCCCGCGGCAATAGTCCCGCTGTCGAAGCTGCCATTATCGGACGTTACTGTATGCGACAGAGAGCTGTTATTGACCCACTTCACGGTATCCCCGGGATTGATCGTCACGTTTTTCGGAGAAAAAGTGCTGTCACCTATCGTTATTGTGATCTCTGCTGCGGAACTTATAGAGGGCAAAAGGAGGAATGCGGCGGCCACAACAATTGGTGCATAGAAAAAACGAGAGATGTTTTGCATTTCCATATTGTCGCACGTCACTTAAACGACGCAACCGCGCAATTCACAAAGATTATTCTACAAAAACCAGTAATTCACGACTCCCATGATCAAAATCAACGTAATAACAATAGTGGTAATGAAAATACCGATCTGGTTGGCCTCCTTCCATGCTCTGTACGAGCTATAGAGCCAGAAGACCTCGGAAATGAGAGCTACGAGCAGTCCGTATTCCGGCAATTTCAAAGCCGTGAGCAGGAAACCCAGGGTAGTAAAACCTACGAGACCCACTTGCACGATGGTATTCCAATTGAAGTATTGTCTGTACTTCGTCTCATGCGTATGAGAGCTCTCATCCATTTCATTCATATACGCCCGCCTGGAGTCGAACCAGGGTCATGGAGGTATAAGCTCCAAGTTCTAACCGTTGAACTACGGGCGCATGCGTCCGGCGTGCCGGACGTTGCGAATAATAACTTCTCTTTTGCCGACTGTATAGAAGATGATGTATGGGAATGGACGGACTGGAAAGACCCGAATGCCCGCGTCGTTCGATGCAGGCGCAATGAGAGGGAACTCGAAGATTCGCTCAATCACCTCTTCGGCACGAGCACGTACTAGCTGCGCGGCCACTTCATCGTCCTTAGCAATATAATCCTGTATCTCTGCAAGCTCGCGGAAGGCAGCAACCGTTACCCGGCCTCTCATGCTCTTATGCTCGGCCGGTCTTAAAGAAGTCGCGAAGTTTCTTATTTGACACGAACCTCCCCAGGCGAACATCCTCGGCGCTTTTTTTTAGCGCCTTCTTATCCTCCGCCGTAAATTTGTACAACCCGCGGTGGGCCATCTCGATCGCGTGCAGAGCGTCTGCCGCCTCATCTTGCACCTCCCGTGGCCACATCTCGGCTTTTCGAATAAGCTCCTGCAATTTCTGTGTCATATTAATGAGCATATCATATCCTGGCTATCTGACCCATCGAAAACAGTAATTTTACTTAATGAACATACCTACTTCAATGTATAAGCCTATCTTGTCACCTACTGATTAGATTGTCCTTCTGCCCATTCAATTTTAATCAATCTCCTTTTCCACGCCTCTGGATCAATAGTCTGATTATATGCAATGAGTTCTGGAGCAAAGTCGTGATCGGCACCATATACCACAATCGGGTACTTGATGACATTCCCATGTTGCAGTTCGTATTCTGCGATACGACCAAAAACCACGTTTTCCCTTTCGGGCCCCCTCACTCGTTCTGCTTCAGCCTGAGCAGCTTGGTATGCTTGTCCTTCGGGAGATTCATGTAAGTATTGTTCTCTAATCATGGAAAACCGATCGCTGATTCTTACCCTCAACTCGTTTAGTTGCACTTCTTCGTCTGAAGAAAGAGTCCCTACTCGTTCTTTTTCAAGTAATGTATCGCGTTCATCGGTCCATGCGTTCAGTTGCGAATCCTGCTTGGCATGTTCTATCGTAACAATATCAAACGCACTCATTGCTTCTTGTTCCGCCTTTGTTGCTTCCGCGGCTCTTTGATTTGCTTCAACAGATTCAGCAGGTGCGAGGTCGATGGCGCCCGCAAGATACAACATCGTTACGGCATTGGCATTATCTGGATTTCCTTCAGCCCGGTTAGCGGTCTCACCAAGCTCAAATAAACCAATGCCTGCTCTAAGTCCATCCAGGTAGTACCCTTCGGCCGTAGTTGCTGGAACGTATGAATGAGCAAATGAAGAGACCGCCGCTACAAGAGGCTGGACGAGTTCCCCCGGAATATGTGCGACGACAAAGGGATGTCCCCGATTCTGGAAGTACATTTTGAGCAATTCCGTAAGATCTTGGGCATCTGCCAATGTAGCTATGTCTCTGGCCTGCCAGGATTCCAACTGAACACGCAGAGCCCATACGAGCTCGCGATCATTCGACATATAACGCCCAAAAGTTTCCCCAAACACAACTCCAGAACCTTTGTCTATAACGGTAAGAAGTAAGTCATACAATTTTGACTGAAAATCTGCCACCATATTATTGGTACGTACGCGATCAGCAACTCCGAGTGGACTTGTGTGGGTTTGTCCAATGTGAATAATGTAGGATCCGTGTTCATCTGCCGCGACAGGCATGGTAAACGTGAATCCTGCCGCTTCCCACTGCGCTACCACATCTGCACCAAATATTGACTCAACAATCACCCGTTGCTCCGGAGAGAGTTGCCGCTCCTGTGCCGACACATCTTCTGCCGGAACCAGTGTTAATGCGGATGCCAAGCCGAGCGACTGTAACAACTGGCGAGCGGTTAGCCCCTTGGGACGCGCCGGTATGGGAAGTATTGGTGTCAGTCTATCCTCGCCACGTATCTCCGGGTTCTTTTTCTGCTCCGGAGTTTTGCTATTGGGGAATTTTTCAACCATATGTTCTTACCATTCTGAATACAGTCATGGCTAAACCTAGCGTATCACTTTTGCGACCGCAGGCTTGCCTGCCATAGCCTTGGCGACGACGGGGGCAACACGCTTATCGAACATGTCGGGAATGATCCTCTCGGGTGTGGGCTTTTTAACCAACGCGGCAATAGCATGCGCTGCTTTGATTTTCATCTGTTGCGTGATCTTAGTGACTTTGTGATCAAGTGCCCCGCGGAATATGCCTGGGAATGCGAGTGAATTGTTGATTTGATTCGGAAAATCCGAGCGTCCGGTGCCCACGATCATTGCTCCCCCACGCTTCGCCTCATCCGGCATAATTTCCGGAACAGGATTTGCCATTGCAAGGACTATTGCTCTCGATGCCATGAGACGGATGTCTGCGGCTTTTACAAGATCCGGACCGGATACACCGAGCAGCACGTCTGCTCCTTTCAGTGCCTCATGCAATCCACCTGTAATGCGCTTTGTATTGAATGTCGCGAGCTCGCGCTTGTGAGCTTCAGGCCGACGGCTATCTACAATCCCCTTGCTATCGAGCACGATGATGTTTTTTGCACCTGCAGCATGCAAAAGCCGCGCGGTCGCCGAACCCGCCGCTCCCGCTCCCAGAATCACAATGCGCGCGGACGAAAATTTCTTTCCAACAACCTTGAATGCATTGATGAGTGCAGAGAGGACCACGACCGCGGTCCCGTGCTGATCGTCGTGCATCACAGGAATGTCGAGTGCTTCTATCACCCGTCGCTCAATTTCAAAACATTTCGGAGCAGCAATGTCTTCGAGATTGATACCGCCAAACGCCGGTGCCACGCGGAGGACCGTCTCTACAATTGCGTCAATTTCTGCTTGTGTACCTGCCTCGACCGTAGTGGAGAGGTCGAGCACGAGTGGTATCGCATCGACTCCGGCAAATGTCTTAAAAAGAGCGCACTTCCCTTCCATCACGGGAAGCGCTCCGAGCGCTCCGATATTGCCGAGCCCCAGCACAGCAGAGCCGTCAGAAATGACCGCCACCATGCGCTTTTTAATCGTGTACATGCGCGCAAGCTTTGGATTTTTTGCTATCACACGTGAGACCGTTGCAACCCCCGGTGTATACACGAGCGATAAATCAGACCTGTTTCGTATCGGCGTTGCGGGAACCATACGAATTTTCCCGCCCAGCTTTTTATGGAGTAGCAATGCCTGCCATGCAACATTCTTTTTTGCAGTATCCGATTTCTTCATTCCCTCACAGTATCACTTCTTCTTATGCGCGCGAAATAGCTTTTTCTCTCCTCCTAAAATCGTTTTCAAAAGCGCCATACGCACGATAAGCCCATACCCAATCTGTTTGAAATATACTGCGTGCGGGGAGGCATCTACCGCTTCTTCAATTTCCCCTACGCGAGGCAACGGGTGAATGATGATCGCACCTTTTTTCATGCTGTCGGCAACAGCGCGTGTGATTATGTAGCGTCCGCGTTGCTTTTCATACTCCTCGTCGTTCTTGATCCATTCCTTTGCAATGCGCGTCTGGTAGACGACGTCGGCATCACGAATGCCGGTGATCATATCTTCAGTCTCTGTAAACGGGACATTGTTCTCTTTGAGATGCGTCTTTACGTCCTCTTCCATGCGAAGCTCGGGTGAGGAGATAAACGTGACTTTAATGTCCTTGTACTTACTCAGAAGGTACGCAAGCGAGCGTGGAGAACGATAGTATTTCAAATTGCCGACAATCGCGATATGAATATTGTCCTCACGTTTCAATTCTCGCTGGATAGTATATAAATCCAAGAGCGCTTGTGTGGGGTGTTGGCCCATATTGCCATCTCCCGCGTTAATAATTGGAACGTTTGAGACTGCGGCAGCCCGCGCCGCAGATCCCACTTCTGCGTGGCGCATCACAATCAGGTCGGCGTAGTGGTTGACGACCTTTATCGAATCCTCCAGAGTCTCCCCTTTTGACTGCGAAGAAGATTCTTTTCCATTCTCCATGGTGATGACTTCGCCACCAAGGCGGAGCATTGCGGATTCAAAAGACAATCGCGTACGGGTCGAGGGTTCATAAAAAAGGGAGGCGAGTATTTTGCCTTTGAGCGACTGGCCCCGTTTGCCCTCAAGTGAGGTCGCGACATTGAAAAGTTCCTTGAGCGCTTCTCGGGTGAACTGCTGTGTCTCTATGAGATGTTGCATCGCAAAAAGTATAGCACCAGCGCCGCTGTTGTATACTTGCGGGAATGGCCGAAAGTATAACCATCAAGAAACCCTTCGATTCTCACCTCCATGTGCGCCAGGGAGCAATGCTGCGGGCCGTGACGCCCATTTCTGCAGCAAAGTTTGCGGGTGCGCTCATCATGCCGAATACTGAGCCGCCTATCGAGACAGTTGAACAAGCCGCTGCCTATAAAAAAGAAGTTCTCGCGGCAGTACCGGGGGAAATCACCTTCGAGCCGCTGATGAGTCTTTATCTCACGAAGAATTTAAAGCCGAGTGAAATAGAAAAAGGATTCGCGGGCGAGAACGGAATGAAAGTGTTTGCGGTTAAATCGTATCCGTATGGTGCAACTACGAATTCACAATGGGGATACCGTTCGATCTTGGAGGCACAAGATGTGCTTAAAAAAATGGAAGAAATCGGCATGCCGCTCCTTCTCCACGGTGAGGTGCACCTGAACGATCACGATGAGGAAGAAGATCCGTACGACGCAGAGAGGATGTTTATTGCCGACGTACTACCGCGACTCTTGGAAACATATCCGAAATTAAAAGTTTCGCTTGAGCATATGAGTTCTGCCGAGGCGATCGACTTCATGGAGAAAAACGGCGAAGCGGGCAAACTGGTGACCACGGTGACTCCACACCACCTTATGTACGATCGCCGCCACGCATTTTCGGGTGGCTATCGTGCCCTTCTGCACTGCAAACCCCTGATAAAGACTGCGCACGACCGTGAGCGGTTGCGTTACATGGTCAAAAAAGGGCTTCCCTTCGTATCCGCCGGCACAGACTCCGCTCCACATCCTGAAGCAAAGAAATTCTCGTCGTGTTGCGCGTTCGGTGTTTTCAATGCACCCGTGGCGCTCGAGATGTACGCACAGGTATTCGATGAGATCGGGGCATTAGATAAGCTCGAAGCATTTCTCTCACTTAACGGTCCTCAATTCTTTGGCGTCGAGCCGAGCACGGAAACTATCACTCTCCTCAAAAAAGATTGGCAGGTTACCGAGCCGGTCGTCACGGAAGAAGATATCAAAGTCTGGTCTGTAGGAGATGCAAAGCACGGCCTCGGGAACGAGATGCTGCATTGGCAGGTGCAACAGTGACTTAGGCCAAGGGCTGATGCTCTATATCTTCTTTCTTCTTCGGCGTGATGCCGTGGGCGATGAGAATGGTTTCGAATTCCGGTCGCTCAAGCGTCTCGACTTCGACGAGCTTTTGTGCAATTGCATCGAGCGCGCCTCTATACTTTGTAAGGACGGCTTCTGCTTTCTTGTGCGCGCCGGAAATTATTTTTTTCACCTCCGCATCGATTTCAGCCGCCACTTCTTGCGATTGCTCGCTGCCATCTACACCACTCCCAAACATCGTCCGCCCCTGCCCCGCTTCAAAGACCATTGCACCCATTTTCTCCGACATGCCGTAGCGTGTGACCATATCGCGTGCAAGGGCGGTCAAAACCTGCAAGTCATTCGAAGCGCCGGTCGTCACATCTTCAAATACCATTTTCTCCGCAATGTACCCGCCGAGCGAAACTGCGATGTCATCGAGAAACTCCTTGCGTGATTGCATCTTTCGATCTTCGAGCGGCAATTTCAGCGTGTAGCCCGCTGCACGTCCGCGCGAAATGATGGAGATCTTGTGCACCGGATCGGCATAGGGAAGCACGGAGGCGACGAGTGCATGCCCTGCTTCGTGGTACGCCGTAATCTCCTTTTCCTTTTTATTCAAGACGTGGCTTTTGCGCTCCGGACCGAGCATTACCTTTTCGATTGAGCGGATAAGATCGTACTGTGTAATTTCTTTGCGATCTTCCCGTGCGGCCAAAATCGCTCCTTCGTTCATAAGGCTCGAAAGATCCGCGCCCGAAAATCCCGGCGTACGCTCGGCAATGACGGGGAGCTTCACATCGGGGCCCAAAGGCTTCGAGCGCGCATGGACTTTCAAAATTTCCTCGCGATCTTTTCTATCAGGCAAGTCTATGGTGACACGGCGATCAAATCGGCCGGGGCGCAAAAGCGCCGGATCCAAGACATCCGGTCTGTTCGAGGCCGCCATGACGATCACCTTCTCATTTGGCTCAAAGCCATCCATTTCTACCAATATCTGGTTGAGAGTCTGCTCGCGCTCATCGTTGCCGCCGCCCACGCCCGTGCCGCGCACACGCCCTACGGCATCAATCTCATCGACAAAAATAATCGACGGCGCAGCTTTCTTCGCGGTCTGGAAAAGATCGCGCACACGCGAGGCGCCAACGCCAACGAACATCTCGACGAATTCAGAACCTGATATGGAAAAAAATGGCACTCCCGCTTCTCCTGCCACCGCTCGCGCAAGCAACGTCTTCCCCGTCCCCGGTGCCCCCATGAGAAGTACGCCTTTGGGGATTCGTGCACCGATCTGGATAAACTTTTTAGGATTTTTGAGGAAATCTACGATTTCCAAGAGTTCTGATTTAGCTTCTTTCGCACCTGCGACATCCGCGAAGGTGACTTTCTGCACTTCATCCTCCGGATTTACCAAGCGAGCCATCGAGCGCCCGAAGGTAAATGCCTGCATGCCCGAGCCGCGCACTTGCCGTGACAAATACCAAATAACACCGAAGAGAAATAGAATGGGTATCAGGATGGGTAAAAGGGTCAGTGCCCAAAAACGCACTCCTCCCTCGTCCTTAATTTCGATCTTAACAGCAGCGAGCTTTTCAGATGAGAGACCGTAATCAGAGAATGTCTGGACGAGCGCGCTCTCGCTTTCTTTGCGAGAGGTCTTCTCTGAATCGTCGAGATACACCGCCGTTATTTTATCTCCCGATACCGTTAGTGAAGAAATCTTTCCTGCCTGTATGTCTCCTGCGATCTGTGAGAGTGGTACTTCTTCCGCCTTCTCCCCCATGTATTGCCGAACATACCCATATCCTAAAGAGAGGACGAGGAACACGGCGAACGCCGCGGCGAGTTGTACCCATATCGATGGACCGGCCGTCGGAGTGGGCTTTTTCCTTCCTCCCTGTTTTTTCTGATGCGAGTGTTTCTCGGACATTGCCATATGAAAGCGCATTATACATATTCGAGCATCGAATGAAAGAAGACTGGCTCGGTGTATAGTGTTTGTATGGCGCTCGTAGAAAACAAGAAAGTTGGATTCGATTACACAATCC
>PFBJ01000009.1:0-1916 GCA_002778575.1 Candidatus Kaiserbacteria bacterium CG10_big_fil_rev_8_21_14_0_10_49_17 | reverse complement strand
AATCGAGGCGCAAGCAAAGGAGATTAGGCAGCAGATTGAGGATAACTAGCGTATATCGGTAATGGCGAGGTCTTCTTTTTGAAGACGCTCGGTGAGTTCTTGACGCCTTAGGCGAATTGCAGACTTAAGTACCGGTGGCACGTCGACTACCACCCGCCCTTCAATGTGATGGATTTTCTCGGGTGTCACCTCGACACCGGTAATAGACGTTATTGCTTCAGAAAGTTGATATCGTATATGCGCCTCGCGTAGCCCTGGTATTGACTGTTGTGCGAGAAGGTCACGAATGGAGATCTCCATACGAGTCAGTTATTGATTCATTGGCATCACTAAGTAAAGGAAGGATGTGTCGCCAGTTCCTTTTATGATGAGAGGTCGTCCTATCCCTGCAGCTGAAAGTGATAGGTTTTCAGCAGAGATGAGTGAGAGAGGAGTTTGAAGATATCGATGGTTAAAAGAAAGTTCAGTTGATTCTCCTGTTAGTGAGGCATTAATACCCTCACTCGACTCGCCGATATCGCTGTTGCGTGCTGAAAAAGTTATCTTCTTCTTCTCAACATCGAAGGCGAGAGTGATTTTTTGGAACTGATCAGAAAACACCGAGCTTCGACGAATTGCCGCGTCAAAGTCCTTCCGAAGGACAGTCGCTTCACTTGGGAATGTTTTGGGAATGATCTGGGTATAGTCAGGGTAAGGGACGGTAACGAGGCGGGTGGTCACAATACCGTCCGCCCATGAGAATGCACACTGATGCTCATCAATAAGCATCTCGAGATCATCATCAGGAAGGGTTTGTATGATATCGAGCGCGTTCTTTGCAGGAATGAGGATGGAGAATTGAGTCGGCTTCCCTGAAAGGGATATTTTCTTCTCAGCAAGTCGAAACGAGTCTGTCGCAACAGCTTTTATAAGATTCGACTCTGATTCTATGAGTACACTTCCGAGTTCTGGTCGTACGCTTGAGGGTGATGCGCAAGGTGCGACAGTTGAGATGAGTGTCTTTAAAGAGGTCCCAGGGAGGGTAAATTTTACTTCCGGTACATCAGGGAACGGAATGGTTGGGAAATCATCAGGAGAGAGTGTTTTGAGTGTGCTGCGGCCATGTGTGGCGTCTATCATGACAGTATCTCCTGCGTGCTCGAGTTTTAACGTACCGCTATCGGTGAATGAGCTGGTAATTTCACGAAGTGTTGTTGCTGGGAGAACCACGACACCTGGATGCCCAATCTTGCCTGAGATACGGAGATCAATACCAGTCTCGAGATTGGTAGCACGGAGTTTAATACCATCATCGCCGGCAACAATTGCTATTCCGGTAAGAACAGGAAGAGTTGCTGAACGTCGTTCTGCAAATCGTGCTGTTCGCAACACTGCTTCACTAAATTCTTTCTTGTTAACAGTGATAATCATATTCAATGCCTCTTATTAGGGGTGTTGATAGTGGGGAAAACAGATTTCCATTTAATATATACAATCTATTTTCTTTAGACCTACCCTTGATACTACGTGTATATCCCCTGCGGGTAGTAGTAACTAGGTGTGGGTAAGTCATTCTACGTATAATATTTTCCATAGTTTTCCTCATCTTTAATTAAGTTGTTCGCCCACTTTTCATGTATCTTTCCCCACCTTTTCCTCACCCTTCTCCCTATTGCACCTACACCAAGAGTGTGCGTATGTCTTGAATTTCCTTAGAAAGCTCAAGATCATCAACAATCTCACGCTTTATTTTCTCACATGAATGAATAACAGTCGTGTGATCTCGCCCGCCAAGCTTCGACCCAATAGCTGGGTATGAGACACCAAAATCTTCTCGCAAGACGTACATAATGACCTGCCGAGGTCGAACAACCTCCCTACGCCGCGTCTTTTCATAGATACTTTCCTCATCAATACCGTAGAAATCAGCAACCTTC
>PFBJ01000016.1:651-5811 GCA_002778575.1 Candidatus Kaiserbacteria bacterium CG10_big_fil_rev_8_21_14_0_10_49_17 | reverse complement strand
TGCACCGATGTGATGCACAATCATACCGCGGAGCCACGCTTCTTCGTATGCATCACCAGTCTGCCCACGACCGATAAGCATCATTTCGTCCATCATATGCATTAGCTCTCCATCACCGTTTACGATTTCGTCCTCGTAATATCCTCCCATGTGCTCTTCCATCTCTTCGTACATCGATTCGTTTGAGAAGAACCCTCCGTGTGGCATTGAGTTATTGCCAAAGAAGTAGCCGAGCAGGAGTCCGACGATAAGGGCGAGAAGACCGATAATGATTGCTTGATTTTTGTTTTCCATATTATTTTTTCTTAGCTTTATTAAAAATACTTATAATTTCACTGATTGCTTTCTTCTCCTGCCCCTGCTTCATTTGGTGAATGACGTGCTCGGACAGGTGGTTTTCAAGCATCAGATCCTCAACGGCCGAGAGGGCGCTGCGTACTGCGGATGATTGGGTAATGATATCCACGCAATACTGTTCCTCATCAACCATTTTTTGGAGACCGCGTACCTGACCCTCAACGCGTCGGAGACGATTTTGCACCTGTTTTTTCGTAGCTGCTTTCATACGCACTGTATTATACCCCTAGGGGGTATATGTACACAAGCGGTATTGTGGAAATACGTTCGTGCCCGCACTGAACGCACGTGCTTGTTGCAGTTGTGACGTTCAATCGTTTCGTGCCTCTCGCATATAGCTCGGAATGATTGGAATGAGTCCTGCACGTTCCTGCGCCTTGCGTGAGATCTCCCAATAGTCCCATTCTATGGCGATTCTAGCCTGCCTGCCTGCCTGCCGGCAGGTGCGTCTCATGCCGTCTAGCAAAAGAAAATAACCTTCCATTTCGTTGAGATTGTGGTTTTATGTTTAATGGGAATGTCCGTGTGAATGTGACTGGCTGTGTTTCGGTTTGTATCCTTTGAGATAGAGCACGGCGAGGAATGTCACGATTGGAACTGTAAGGACGAGGCCGATACTGCCAACAATTGTACGAACTATCTCTGTGGCAAATAGCTCTGAGTTTACGGATGAACCAAAGGTTGCCAATGAGAGATAGAAGTACATGAAAAGTGGCAATGAAGCACCTGTGTATGCCAACACGAGGGTGTTTACTAATGCACCTACATGCTCTCGGCCCACACGAATCGCACGCTTGTACGCCTCTCTGCGGGTCATCCCTTTGTTGCTATCGAATAGTTCAGCAACTACTGCCGCCTGCGTGACTGCAATGTCATCGAGTACTCCAAGCACTCCAATAATAATTGCGCCAAGCAGAAGCGCGGTGAAGTCAAGTGTGCCTCCTGTATTGAAATTAAGGTAAACTGATTCTTCAACATTGAAACCAGAAAGATCACTTCCGTGCACAGAGAGGATGGCGAGCACGCCAGTAATGAGCACTGCGATCATGGTACCTCCGTATGCCACGAGTGATTCCCTGTTGAATCCGTGTGTGAAGAATATGGCGGCAAAGAGGATGCCACCGGCCACCAAAAAACTAGCAAAGAGTGGATTCCATCCATTGAGAAGCCCCGGCAGGAGAATATAAAAGATGGCAAAAAAGCTACCAGCTAATGCAAAGAGTGAGCGTATACCTTACCAACCACCGAACGCAACTACTGCGAGTATAAACAGTATTGAGAGGATAATTAAGGAATCTTTGCGGTCGATATTGGTAACGCCGTAACTTTCCCGTCCGTCAGTGTATCTACTGTAGTTAAAGTAGAATTTGTCTCCTTTGTCGAGCTCAAGATAATCATTCTCGATGGTTATAATCGTCCCCTTGAGGGGGCCATCCAAAACCTCTGCTTTAATCGTTTGATAGAGATGTTCGGTATCAGTGCCGGGAATCCTTCGCACCTCCTCATCAATAATCTCAGTGACTTTCCCATGATAGATCCCTTGGTGGTCATTGTGCAGTTCTTGCGCTGAAACAAAACCTACAGGCAGTAGTAAAATAGTAACAATACAAATGCGGCGCGCATGGATATATGTTACCAAAATACCGTCCATTTAAAGATGTTTGGCCCCATTTTCCATGGGCAGACGCCTATATAAAAGCTGTTTCCTACCTGTTGATAAGTTTCTCGTCGGGTTTTTGCCGCACGGTATATGATTACCTTATGAATGCTCAAGGACGAGCATGTGTGGCATTGTCTGCCAAGCATTTGTTCATAGGAACGCTTCTCATTTCGGCTCTGGTTATTTTCGTGCCCCTCTCGGCAAACGCCCAAGAGACACAGAGCAACTCCAGTCTCTTGGAATCCATTCGCGGTATATTGCAAGAATATTTAACGGATGTTTCCGCTGATATTCAGAGTTTGCGGGATGAGGTGCGCCAACTGCGCTCAGAAGTAAAAAGCTTGCAAATGACAAACGACGCAGGTGGGATTGAGGGTCCTCTTCCGTTCCCAACTGAACCCGGAATAGAAACACGGTACAACGTCCCTGCGGCTCCCCTCTCGCACGGAAGCCAAGGAAATGAGGTTGTGCGTCTTCAACAACTGCTTGTTCGCTTTGGATACGGAATTCCCGCGGGAATTACCGGGAACTTCCTTACGCAAACACAAGAAGCGATTCGTAAACTCCAACAGGCCAAAGGAATTCCCATTACCGGAATGTATGATGAGGCGACTCGTGCCGTCTTACTCAGGCTGAATGGCTTTTCTGCCAAACCTGCCGCGCCTGCTGAAGTTACTCCTGATGTGCCGAAGAAGCCGTCTGTTGAGGTGCGATTACATGTGAGTACTCCTTCCGAGGGCATGCTTTTAAATGCGGGAGCGAATCTGCCTATTGTGTGGAGCACGATCGGGGCGCCGGAGGGTTCATTGGTTAATTTCCGCCTCGTTAATGTATTTACAAAGGAAGAGCGGTTCCTATTTACTGCAACTTCAACCTCACGCTCGTACGATTGGGTTGCTCCGTCCGATATGCCGGGGGACAACCAACTCATCGCGGAGCTATTTTCTGCTGGTGAACCGGCGAAACTTCTCGCGAAAAAGACGGTTACGTTTGCTATCCTGGGCGGCTTTACGCCGAAGCCTAAAACAAACACGGAAAACTCTGATTCCACTTCCTCATACTCCGCAGATGACACGAGCTTTTATCTCGGTAGTGAATTTATCACCTGCATGGCAGAGTACCCGGACACCATAGCACTCATCCACGGTTGGATTGATTCGGGACTGACGCGAGACCAGTTCCCATGGGGAGACATTACCGGCTCGGCGGCAAATAAAGTGGCAGAATGTGAGGGTGGCGCTTTCTATGATGGTGAATTCTACTACAGCGACACCTCCCAGATGTACAGCTGTTTCTACCCGAATGCTACAGTAAGTGGAGAGCCCCCGGGATACACAGTATGGTGCGAGTATGATTACGTTAATTGCCGCGTTGGAGACCCATCCGGGGATTCTGTCAGTTTGGACGGCCTCGCTCTTGGAGCGCCGAGCACGTGTGAGAGCGGAGGAGGCTCAGGAGGCGATATCACATGCACGGGAACATCGGAGTCCACATGTACGAGCGAGGTGAATTGCTACTGGAATGCTGAGTCGTCCTACTGCTACTACGATTTAAACGGCGACCCAACCTCCGCACTTCCGACAAACAGTTTTGTTGCCAATGTCGTAACTGCATTTTCAAAGGCATTCGACATCCTTAAAAGAACGCTCGGATTCTAAACACTCCTGCGATTGAATTTTTTTAGACGTAAAAAAATTCAAAGCACGCACTTTTTGACTACATTTTCGAGAATAATAACGACGAACGTGTGAAGGTGTAAGGTAGTGTATCAATTGTGGTTATTTGAGATGCTTAGCACCATTTTCTTAGGTTGCTGCGCTGCGGCAATATCAGACTCATTGGCAGAATCCTGTCGAAAAGCTAGACAAAATTCCATATGCGCGAGAACCACGTCAATCGACCGCACCTGTATGTGGTTGTCCTTCAACCAGGCATCCCCTACAGTGCGGGTGTGGCTCTGCCTATCCTTTTCGAGTACTCGATCGGCAAACGGGAGGAGTGGGAGAAGTGGGACGGCAAATCCTTCGACGATTTCGCACGCGGCAAGGCAGCGCTCTCGTGGCGCATGAACCTCTCGTCACAGGGAGTCATCCTGACAAAACTCCAACTGATACGTCCGGGTGATTGCCTCCTATGGGGGAGCTCCATCGTCGGCGGCGTGATCACTGGTGTCTCCAGTGTACAGCCATTCTTCGACGAGATATTTGCAACGATGACGTCGGCCGCGATAGTTGGCGAAACGAGCTACTATGCCGACCAAATGGCGCAAAACCTAGATGCGCCGGATTTCTTCCCCCTGTCGTGATGCTTTCCTCGAAAAGGATAGCGGGCCGGCGGATCACCATATCCGCGAGTTTCCTTTTACTTCTTCCCTGTCTCCAGCTTCCGTTGTGTCTCTCGCACCGCCACTTTCGGCAAGGTCTCTCCATTTTCTTTCAAGTACTTCCGGACTGCCCGTTCATATCTCCCTATCATTTCTCGAAGAAGCCAAGAAATCGCTTTGGTAACGAGAATGCCCTTCTCATATTTGAGTGTATCAATGTTCTGAAATGCGAGTTTTTGGAGGCGTGCATCACCAGACTGGCGTACTGCGCCAGTCAAGAATACGAGAGAAGCGCGACGCTTGTTTACGTTTTTGCTCTTTGCGAGTGTGCGCAAAAATCGCTCCCACTCCTTCCAGTCAGCGAGCAGCTCTTCTGCTGTGAAGACGCTCTGACACAGCGCATCGACTTCGGCCCAGCCGACGAGCTCATTGAGCCATTTATCGAGCTGATTCGTGCTGACGGCTTCCCTTGCCCGTTTGTTGTATCCAAGCAGAATGCTCGCCAAGGTCTTTTCTTCGTGCGATTTCCCTTTGTACAAACTATCGAGCACCGCAAAAAACTCTTTGTTCGAGATATCCTGATTCTCTTTGAGCCATGCTTTTGCGATGGCGCGTCGATCGGGTACTGAGACATCGTAGTAGTGATGGCCAGAGCTTAGGTAGCTGTCATTTGAAAAGTAGGCGTTGCCGGTGCGTTGTCGCTTCTTGAGTTCTACGAGCATCTGCTTATGAGCTATATTCATAGCACTATCCTACCTCATCTGACATGTTCTACCGTCTCGTATCATGTAGAGGCCATGAAGTTTTTACTGTTTCCATA
>PFBJ01000016.1:0-589 GCA_002778575.1 Candidatus Kaiserbacteria bacterium CG10_big_fil_rev_8_21_14_0_10_49_17 | reverse complement strand
GAAGGTGCTCGTTGCTATTTTTACTGTGCTGCTTGCCGGTGGTCTTATTGTGTTGTTTGGCTTTTCTGAAAAATCAAGTAGTAGCACCGACTACAAGAACGCGACCTACTCCATAGACGGACATCTGGTGCAGTTGGTGGATGGTGTTGCAGAAACAGAATCCGCACCTGGCGCTGCCTCAAAAACAGTCACGCGCTACTTCGGTAATGATTTCGTCACTGATCTTAACGATGATGGACGCGATGACGTAGTGTTCCTACTTACGCAAGAAACTGGCGGAAGCGGCATATTCTATTACGCCGTCGCTGCGCTCAATACGTTTGATGGCTACGTCGGCTCTGACGGTTACCTCTTGGGCGATCGGATTGCACCGCAGACGATTGAAGAGAGTCAGAATCCATGGCACAAGAATGTGGTTGTGGTGAACTATGCTGATCGCCTGCCTGCGCAGCCAGGTGCTCCCGGTGAGCCGATGAGCGCACAACCATCTGTTGGCAAGAGCGTCTACCTCAAGCTCGACCCTGCCTCTATGCAGTGGGGTATCGTTGAGCCGGATTTTGAAGGAGAAAGCGCACTTCCGAATTTATAA
>PFBJ01000011.1:24797-40365 GCA_002778575.1 Candidatus Kaiserbacteria bacterium CG10_big_fil_rev_8_21_14_0_10_49_17 | reverse complement strand
ACCGAGCGACCGCGATGGCGAATGCCGAACTGGGCGGGAACGACGAGAATGTCGTGACCCGTCTGCTCATCGCCGAGCTTCGCGAACTCTCGCTCCGTCTTGGCGAGCTGACGCAGGTACTGCGGACCGAGGCGACCCTCACGGAAGTTGTGGAACTTGCCGTTACGGGCTTTCGAGATCAGTGCGAGGACCTTCTCGACAGCTTCGCCGTAGGTGGACGCGATCGACTGCCAGCGTGATCAAGATTTAACAGACTTTATGTCAGAGTTCTATATCTTTGTAATATTCGGCTACGATGCAGAAATCTACCCAAATGGGATAAAAAATTGGGAAGACCTTCAGAGTCGCTTTGAAGTGCTCAAAAAGTCTACTCAGGATGGCCAAGGCTAATTTTTGGAAACATACTTAGCCCTAGTTTCAGATTTTAACAGGTATTAGTATAATCCACTCACTATTTCTTTATTAAATATTGACAAATATTAAATATTGTTCTATTTTATTTATAGAAAATTGTTATTGTGGAAAGGTGGATAAATGGAACATGCATCTAAAAGTACGACATCGCAATTTGATGTAGTTTTCTTGACTGGACGGCACAATACACAAAGTGGTAGTACATTTCGGTTCCGTTTCCGGATTCTGTGGAAGCGGCTTGTCAGCTCATCGCGAAATGCCAATATCGCTGTTTCTTCAAAAAAGTCTGGAACTGTTCCTGTAGTGCTACATTCAGACTGTCACGGTGAGGGCTATTTGCCTGACCCTACTGACATACTGAGCCGAATCGGACGAGTCTTTCGCTTTTTTGAGGTACCGCTCCGGCAGGACACCTACGACTACCTTATGGGTGAGTGGCCGGAAACAATTGCCTCTTTATCTCCCTATGACGAAGACACCGTTTTTGTCGTCTCGCAATGCACACTACTCCACGATACGTGTGTGCAACCATTCGGCGACATTGATGGTTTTCTCGGTTGGGAAAGGCTCGCCCATTTCAAGTCGCCTGCCGGCGTCTATTTTCAGCTGAGGCGGTATGAGTTTCGTTGCACACCTCACGACTTTGGAGAAGATAGCATTATCTGTCGATGGGTAAGCGAGCACAATGTAACTAGTTTTCTTAAACGGGTGGCTAAATTGCCCGTCGATGAAATTCAAAAGCGTTTAGGCCGTACTACACCTCACGGATAATATAGGGAAGCCCCGACTGTTGTCGGGGCTTTTTCTTTATTTCAGCGCGGTGATTTTCACCTTTGCAAACGGCTGACGGTGTCCGTGTTTCGTAAAGTAACGGCTCTTTGATTTAAATTTCATTACATAGAGCTTTTTCCCCTTCCCTTCTTTTACAAACTCGCCGAGCACTTTGGCGCCATCAATGTATGGGGTACCGAGAGTCGTGTCCTTCCCATTATCGACAAGTAGTACTTTATCAAACTCTACTTTGCTTCCCTCTTCATAATTCTCAGGAAGCTTTTCAATAGTCAAAATGTCACCCACAGAGGCTACATACTGTTTTCCGCCCGTTTCAATAACGGCATATTCCTTATTTTCTGCTGTTTTTTCCTCTGCCATACGCTCCACTATCCTACCTATTTCCCCCAAAAAATCAAGGGTTTTTTCTTGTCACACACCCCATTCTCGCCGCCTGAGGGCGGGTTTGGCTGGGGCGCCAGGCGAGAATGGGATGTGTGACTTTTTCACTACTCCTCTTTTTCAGGCCTATCGAGCTCGAGGGGCTCAATTCCGGCACTCTCACTCGTTATGCGAAGGACATCCTTATCAACTTTCATTAACTCTTTTTGAGCTGAATTGTAGTGATTTACCGTCGTTGAAAGCGAATTTCCAACCTTCTTGAAATACTGGTCATACGCGCTTAGGTGCCGGCTTAAATCTTCTACCTGCTTGCCAATCTGTTTTGCGGATTCCTCTATTTTAAAAGCTCGAAAGCCATAGAGCACCGACTGCAGATACGCTGCAAACGTGGTTGGTGAGACGATGATGACATTCTTGTCTTTATACGCGTAGTCAATGAGCGAGCGTGTATTTACCTTTACTGAACCGACTTCATTAACCAGCAAGTCATAGTAAATAGCCTCTGCTGGGATATACATAAAAGCAAATGGCAACGTGCCGTCTTTCGGACGAATATACTTCGCTGTTTCGTCAATTCGCTTCTTGAGGTCATTCTTAAATTCTTTCTCAAGCGCTTCGCGCTCTGCTTCTGGCGCGTCAACAAGCCTGCGGTAGTTATCAAGGGAGAACTTCGCATCAACCGGTATCATGCCGTCTTTCGTAATGATAACCGCATCAACCGCGTCCCCGCCCTCAAAAAGGTACTGCAGTTTATACGATGTCGCAGGCAAAATGTTTTCAAGCGCAAGGCGAAGCGACGCTTCACCGAGATTTCCCCTCTGTTTCTGGTGCTTGAGCACCTTCTCCAAATTTTGCAACTGCTCCGCGACCGTAAAGACCTGCTTTGATGATTCAGAAACCTCTGTCACCCCTTTTACAACATTCTGCAGCTGTTCATTCACAGAACGATTAATATCGTTAATGAGCTTCTGCGATTCAGAAAACTGCGTCTTCACTGACTCGTGCATGGTCTGCGTCGTCTCACCCATGCGTTTATCAAGAGTGTTCCTAAGCTCCTGGAGCTCTTTTTGCATCATAAGTATGCCCTCTGACGGGCTCTCGATTTTATTGGAACGGCTCTTAATTAGAAAAATGAGTAGCCCAATGGCCCCCAGTACTAGGACTATGAGAAGTGTGAGAAGAAAACTGACTGATTCCACCTCCCGATTGTATCACCGGCGTGCGCGTTGCTCAAAGAACACATATTTTAAGACTTCAATGAGGGCGAGGTTTGAAATGCCGATCCCCGCAAGGAGCGCAATTTCACCGAATGTAAGAGGGGTGAGTGAGAGAAGAGCACGGAGCGGCGGGAGCGTGAGCGCAGCAACCAGAAGCGCGGAGGATATAGCAAGCGATGCAAGCAGGTAGCGATTTGAGAACAGTGGGATATGCCAAATCGGCTGGCGGAGATTTTTAAATGAAAATGCGAAGAAAATAGAGTCAAGTGAGAGTGCCGCAAACATAATGGTACGGATTTCATCTATCGGTAGATTCATGCGCAAGAGAAGCCAGTAGAGAAGAAGTAATGCGCCGCCGGTAATGCCCGTAATGATAAAGATGAGCTTCTTTACATCCTTTGAGAGCACTGCGCGTGCCTTGAGTGCGTGCGGGTCACGCGTCATGACATCTTTTCCGCGCGGCTCAAATGCAAATGCAAAGCTCATCAGCCCCTCTTCAATAATGTTTGCCCAGAGAATTTGTACTGGCAAAAACGGCAGTGGTACAGCCGCAATAAGCGCACCGCCAATAATGACTATTTCACTGAAGCTTGTTGAAAGGAGGTAGGCGACAATTTTTCGTAAATTATCAATAATGCGCCGCCCTTCGGCAATTGCATCCGTAATAACTGAGAAGCTATTTTCAATTAAAACGAGGTCGGCTGACTCTTTTGCCACGTCGGTACCGCTTCCGACGGCAATGCCAATATGCGCGCTGCGCAGTGCCGGAGCGTCATTTACTCCGTCGCCCGTCATTGCCACTATATCACCCGCATCGCGAAGCACGTGGGCAATGCGAAGCTTCTGCTCCGGAAGCACGCGGGCAAATATAACCGCATTGTTCAGGCGCTCAAGCAACTCTGCATCGCTCATCTCATCAATATCAGACCCTCGGCACACCGAGTCTTTCTCAGTTGCTATTCCTGCCTCAATTGCAATTTGTTTTGCCGTCCCTGGATTATCTCCCGTAACCATAATGACGCGGGCACCTGCGCCGCGCACTTTTTCAATCGATTCAGCCACGTCCGGCCGCACTGGATCTGAAAATGCCAAGAACCCTGCAAATGTCAGTTTCTGCGTTAGCTCTTTGCTCTCGTCTTCTTTGAATGTCTCAGGGATACTCTCAAGCTCGACGTGCCGATACGCTATCCCAATGACTCGCAAACCCTTCGCGGTGAGTGTATCAAGAAGCTTAGTGCACAGCGCCTCATCGCTCTCGCCTAGCGCCCGTCGCTTTCCGTTATCGAGTATGTATGTGGATTTCTCAAGCAGTGCTTCAGGAGCACCGCTGTAGTAGAGCGCATTCACACTCTCCTTCCTGCATCGGTTAAGCGAGACAGCGAAACGTCGGCTTGACTTAAACTGCAAGAGGTCGAGCCGCTCGCAGTCACTCCCCGTCCCGCCAACTCCTGCGCTAATTCCCGCAAGCATGATTGCTTTTTCTATCGGCCTGCCGTGAATAACCGCATTGCCACTCTCATCAGTACCTTCCTCTATAAATGCATCGGATGAAAGCACTGCCATGTGCAGCAGCTCCCTGTTGTCTCCCGTTGCATCGGTTACCCCCTGCTTGATACTGGAGAGCGTATAGAGCCCCGAGAGCTGCATGCGCGACTCAGTAAGCGTGCCAGTCTTATCAGTAAGCACCACTGTCGTTGAGCCAAGAGTCTCCGCGGCAAGGAGGCTGCGCACCAAACCGCCACGGCCAAGTATTGCCTCCATGCCAATAGCAAGCACGATAGTCACTGCGGCTGGTAGACCCGACGGAACAGCCGCAACTGCAACAGCAATTGACACCAAGAGCATCTCTCCGATTGGCTCTCCACGTAAAATACCGAGTATAAAAATTCCAACCACGGATATGGAGATGACATAGAGCATAAAGCGCGCGATCTGCGCGACATTTTTTTGTAGCGGTGTTTTCTGCTCCTTTACTGTCCCGAGACGTTTTGCGATTACTCCGACCTGTGTCTCTGCGCCGGTGGCAACGACGACTCCAGTGCCACTTCCGGTTGCGACAAGCGTACCCATCCACGCCATTGAGTGCTGTTCTGCAAGCGGCGTGTCGGCAGAGACTGGAGTGTGCGATTTAGAAACGGCAATCCACTCTCCGGTAAGCGCAGCCTCATTTATCGTAAGGTCTTTCTCTTTTAGGATACGGATGTCAGCTGGGACCGTTCCTCCGGCGGTAATTTCAATGATATCTCCCGGTACCAGGGTATTGCTTGGCACCACACTTTTCTTTCCGTCTCGTATCACTGTCGCAAAATGCTCTTGTGAGGCAGTCAGTCTTTCAAATGCCTTTGATGCTCGCCCCTCCTGCACCGTGCCAATGACTATATTTATTAGAAGAACAATCGTAATAACTATTGAATCGAGATACTCCCCCAGAAACACTGTCGCAATACCGGCGATAAGGAGAATAAAAACCAACGGGCTCTTGAGTTGCTCAATAATTTGAGTAAGTACTGTTGCGCGCTTCTCCTCGGTAAGTTCATTTGCACCGTACTGCGCACGACGCTCTTTCACCTCCGCCACGGAGAGCCCTGTGTGAATATCAGTATCAAAAGCGCGAGCGACATCAATAGCCTCGCTCGTTGCGTGGGGATTATTCGGCATAGATGCTCTTAGTATAGTGGAAAAATGCGTTTCTCTTGCTACAATTTCCACACAGGTAATACATTTTTATGATTCAAAAAGATATACGGGCACAAATGACCACAGCACTGAAGGAGCGCGACGACGTTCGCCTGCGTGTTTTGCGCGGCCTTATGGCAGCATTTACTAATGAACTTGTTGCCCTCAAGCGAAAACCAACAGAAATGCTCTCAGATGAAGAAGCGCTTGCGGTTATTAAGCGCGCCGCGAAACAGCGTGAAGATTCAATCGAGCAGTACACCAAAGGTGGACGTACAGACCTTGCCGATACCGAAGCAGAGGAACTTACAGTCCTTAAGGAATATCTGCCGGAGATGATGAGCCAGGAGGCAATTGAGCCGATTGCAAAAGCAAAAATGGATGAACTCGGGGTGAGTGATAAAAGCGGCATGGGAAAACTTGTTGGCGGGATAATGGCGGAGCTTAAGGGAAAAGCTGACGGAAGCGATGTAAAAGCAGTTGTGGAAAAGCTTCTCTCTTGACTTTTTACAGTTTTTGTGTAAATATGTTTTCAGACACATCGTAACATCTCCGAAGGAGGGGAAATTGCAACTTTACGATATGAAAGTGAAAGCCTTTCAGGCGACTTCGATGGAGTGCACTGTGGTCCTTTATGGGCACGAGCTCACCTATCGGCGCATCCCGGAGCGCGGTATCATGCTTTCATGCGCGGTGCGCAACCCGGATGAAGCCGAGTTGACTCAGCGCCAGATTGACGATGCGAAGCAGCTCGCAACGGCCGTCATGGACGACAGCGAACTGCGTCACGCACTTCGCCAGAAGGCCGAGAAGGATCGGCCGGTGAGCTCGCAGGAAGCGGCGAAATTTTTCGCTCAGATCAAGCTCGGCCTGCGCGAACCCGCCGGCACTGCCTGAACAAAATGGGCGCCACCACCGCGGTGGCGCCCATATCCGCTATGGAGGTGGCATGAAGGAATTAGTCGAGGTAATCAATGAGTCGGTAACACCTACGCACTGCTCTGTTCATATTGGAGGGACAACTCTCTTTTTCCAAATGACTCCACGCGGCGCATGGAAAACCGATAAAATTGGTAACTGGGTCTCTGATAATGACTTTAAGGAGGCGAAGCGCCAGGCTGAGTGTGCCATGCGCTCAAAAAAAGAAGAGGCGCGCTTCCCACATCGGCCAGATACATTTGCGGTAAGTGAGGAGGCCTGCACTCTCGCACTTTCTTGGGGTCGCACATTTCTGCATGAACCGCTCCCACACTACGCCATTACCGAGTGGCTCATTGCAACCGGCAGGTGGAGCAAAGCGCGGGAACAGGAAATGCGCTCGCTCGTCGCAAAGCGCGGTGCACGGAAAGCAGACATGACTCGAAAGAGAAAAAAGGCCCTCAAAGAGAAGTCTCGACGAGAACCGACCTTTTTTTAGCGCCCCAAATGGGGCGCCTTTGTTTTCCAGTCGGCTCAACCTGCCGGCAGGCCTGCCTGCGCAAGCGGTCATGTGAATAGGTCAATCGGCTTTGCCTCCTTAATGGTAAACTCCCCTACCGACGTGCGTCTGAGACCCGCGAGAGTCGCGGGGTAGCCCACACGCCTCCCCAATTCCTCTGCAAGTGAGCGAACATACGTGCCGCTTGTAACCACAAACTCTATCTCAGCTTCGGCGCGCTCGCCTTCTATGAAGGAATTGAGTGTCGCTTCAGTAATACACATCTTTTTCTGCGGCAACGCCATCTCGATGCCACGTCGTGCATTTTTATACAGCGGCTTTCCATCAACTTTAATGGCTGAAAATGCAGGCACCGGCAGAAGCAATTCCCCCCTCATTGCACGCAACGCCTTCTCTACATCTTCTCTAGTAAGCGCGCCTGCGTCTTTCTCCTCAAGCACTTCTCCTTCTAAATCGCCAGTACTGCGGCGCTCACCAAAGCGCACGAGAGCACCGTACGTTTTTGGCAGTTTCAGGTAATTGTTTAATTTTTTTGTCCCAGCTCCAATACCAACAACAAGGACTCCGCTTGCTAGTGGATCAAGCGTACCGGCATGCCCCATCTTTTTAATAGTGAAGTGTTTCCTTAGCACACGAATCACATCAAACGAGGTCATCCCCACCGTTTTATCTATGATAAGTATTTCAGGCGCTGACATGTATCCGTTTATTTAAAACGGTGACCATAAGTGCCGCAAGCGCCGCGGCTATAAAAGCAATTTTGATACTTGCCACAGCGACAGTAAACGCAATGAGTGCAAGCATTAAAATTCGTCCGATATTCAGTGACATTTCTTTTAGAACAGTAAATTCATCCACATAGTGCCCGTTATCCGCCGCCTGTTCATACGTAGTGGCATCAATCGAAACCCTGCTCATTGCTCGTCCGGCCTGGTGGTACGTATCAACAAGAAAAATTTGAAACGCACTTTCAACAAATACTTTTACTATCCAGCCAGTCGCAAGGAGCACCGCACTCCACGTAAGCGTTTTTTCCTTGCTCCACCGATCGAAGAGATTTCCGGTAACAAAACGAATTGCCATTATTGCCACGATAGTAATGCCTGTTACAAAACCAGCCGTTACATACTGCTGGTCGAGCAAGAGGAATATAAATACCGGCCAAATAACTGCCGTTACCACCGTTTGCGCCCCATCGCCAACATAGCCGAGCAGTATTGGCCGGTGCTCTTTTGAAAATAGCTTACGGAATGACTCAAGAAATGAGTACTCGAATACTTCGCGTGTCGGTGGTACGGAGAGCAGCGGCACCATAGAGATAGCGAAGAAAACTGCTGAAAATGCAAAAGCAGTAGAAAAGCCAAATGTAGCGATAATTACGCCCGCGATAAGCGGTGTGGCAACTGCAATGACTGACGAAAGGTTAAGTAAAATCGACATCTGCTTTCCCCGCTGTGTAGCGTTTGCAAAGAGTGAAAAATCGACGTGGTATGGAACCCAGTAGAGTGCCTTATATACCGCAATGAGGAAAATGTGCACCGTAACAAAAAACCACGGCCCGTACTCAAAGAGCGCGAGTGCGAGCATGCCCACGAGCGCAAGCGGCACGGCAAAGAGCATGAGGCGCTTAAGCGAGAAGTGCCGAAAGAGGAGCGCGGCAAGCGGCGTAAAGAGCAAATGCAGGGTATAGAGCGTAATATACACAAATGCAACAACCGCAAATGAATGGCCGAAATTAAGGTAGAAAAAGACCGGCGCAAAAATCGACACCATACCGAATCCCAACTGCATAAGGAGGCGATTCCCGCACAGTGCTTTCGTTCCTGTCGAAAAGTGAATATCGCGCAAATCAGAAAGAGCAATTTTCATACAAATAGTATATATCAACCTCGCAGCGCGAGGAGTACCACATACACAATGTATGCGGCAACCAGCACGACCCCCTCGAATCGTCCGATGGTAAACCGACGTCCGACAAAAAGAGCGAGTGCCGTAAAGAGTGCGGCGGCAACGAGTGTCGCAAGAATATCAAGCCTAATCATGGGTTCAACTCTGATGGGGTGAATGAGTGCGGTTATACCGAGTATGCCGAGCATATCAAATATATTTGAACCAAGTACTGTACCGACAACGACACCCGGTTCGCGGCGTATTGCCGCAGTTATTGCCACAGCAAGCTCCGGAAGCGATGTGCCGATTGCAACAACCGTGAGTCCAATAAATGCATGGGAGATGTTAAAAGTCGCGGCGAGCGTTACTGCGCCATCAAGCACCCACTCACCACCAAGAAGAACTCCGACAAGTCCAAGCGCAATCATGACAAGAGAACTTGTAATAGTGAAGATGCGTACGTCCGTCGCCTCACGTGCATCCATACGCTGGAACATCAAGAAGAAAAACCAAACAAGCATGCCGGCAAGTAATATACCTCCCTCTTCCCGGGTAATGCCTCCAAATGTCGCAAGACCGACAATAGGCAGCACGATTGCGGCACTTGTCAGGAGTGCCATGGCAATATTTATCGGTACATCACGCCGAATCCAAGCGCGCTTTAGTGAAAGCGGTGTAATAAGCGCCGCAATGCCAATGAGAAATAGCGTATTAAACGTATTGCTTCCAATGATTGCGCTAATTCCAACCGGTTCACCCGCAAACGCTGAGGCAACATTAATTGCAAATTCCGGAATTGAGGTGCCGATTCCAACAATAACTGCTCCGACAAACCATCGTGAGAAACCGAGAAGTGTCGCGATTGAGGAAGCGCCCCGTACAAGTATGTGCGCACCTTTGACGAGTATGTAAAAACCGGCAAGAAACAGGGCTACGGAAATAAACGTTTCCATACACGTAGTATACGCTACTTAGCCAAAGCCTGAAGCGCGCTATCAAAGGCATCGAGTGCATGCGCGGTTACATCGATGCGGGTCCAAAAACTGCTCGAGCGAATACGGAATGCCCCGACATACTGCTCCCTATGCGCAGAAAGAAGTGGTGATTGTTTTGTATACTGCAGGGAAAGCAGGTTTGAAAGGCCATTTTTAAGAGCGTCACTATAGCGGTCCACTCGCTTGGTATCGTTACCCTGTTTGGCTAAAAGCAGTGCGTAGCCGAGTCCTTCGGTAAAAATGGCGTCTGCGCCGGTGTGTTGCCTGCCGTACTCTGGGTGCGCTCTGTCATAGAAGCGCCCTGGGAAAAAGAGGGTGTCCTGCATTTCCAAAAGCCTATCGTAGAGCACGAATACCCCCTCGACATACTGCGTCTCTGCGGTCATCTTCGTATACTGGTAAATTGCCATGGTAAGCCACGGTACATACATGGAGTAGTAGTTTTGCTCTATATCACTGACATACTTTTGATAATAAAAATCGAAAGACTTCTTTGTCTTAGTAAACACGGCATCGTTGCCGGTCTTTTCAACATACTCAAGGAGGGCCAAGAGCGCTTCCGGCGCCGCGTAGGCAAGTGTGCGTTTCGTATTGTATGCGTACGGCGATTCTATGCCATACGCATCGAATGATCCATCTTCATGCTGGGCAGAGAGAATGTTTTCCACCACCATGTCTGCTTCCCGCCGGAGCGCCTCAAAAAACGGACTCTCGACAAGTACACGTAGAAAAAGCGCATTGACGCCAAGGCTCGAACCGATCGGTGTGTGCAAGTACCCCCGTTCTCCATCAGAGTCATACCAGTTGCTAAAAATTGCATCGAGATTCTTTTTATGAGCGGCATACATTGCCTCATCTGAGCGTGCGCCGAGTGCGAGCTCGCGAGAAGCGAGCATCTGTCGCACGTCGTAATCACTGTCGCTACTCCGGTCAAATAACGGATCGAGGTCATAGCGGAAAAAGCCGCCTGCGGTAAGCGACTGGAGGATGTGCTCGCGGGCAAGCGACTGGGCGTATTTGATTCGCTCTGCTGTCGGCGCTTTCTGTGAGAGAAAGTGCGTTGCAATAATAATTGCGAGAATTGCAATTAGCGCGCAGCAAAAAATGCTCCTAGTGTAGCCCAATTTGATACTCATAGAGATTGCGATAAATACCGTTTTCTTTTTTGATGAGCTCATCGTGCGTGCCAACCTCTACAATTGTCCCGCTTTCAAAAACGAGAATCGTATCTGCCTTCCGTACTGTGGAGAGGCGGTGCGCAATAACAAATGTGGTTCTTCCCTCCATGAGTTTCTCAAGCGACTCGGTAATATATTGCTCTGTACGGGCATCGAGCGCGCTTGTCGGCTCATCAAGAATAAGAATCTTCGGATCTCGCAGAATTGCTCGGGCAATTGCTATTCGTTGTTTTTGCCCCACAGAGAGTTTTACCCCGCGCTCTCCCACAAGCGTGTCGTACTTTTTAGGAAATTTTTCAATAAATGCATCCGCGCGAGCTTCCTGTGCGGCTGCCTCAACTTCTTTTTTGCTGGCCCGAAACGTTCCGTATTTGATATTGGTAAGCACGGTGTCATTAAAGAGCACGGGCTCTTGCGGCACGACTGCGATGTGCTGGCGCAAGCTTGCTAAATCAAGTTCCCGCGTGTCATTGCCGTCTATTTCTACACTCCCGTTGCTTGGGTAGTAGTAGCCCGAGAGCAGTTCAATTGTCGTGCTCTTTCCTACTCCTGATTCTCCGACAAGCGCCACCACTTCACCCGGCTTAATTGTGAAGGTAACATCGTTTAGAACCGTTGTTTCGGTATCATCCGGATATGCAAATGAGACATTTCTAAATGCCACTTCTCCGTGTATGCTTTTTAATTGCCGGCCGTCTCCGTAAGCCTTCTCCGGTTGCAACGCGTACATTTCTTCTGCCGCGATGATATTCACGAGTCCGCTTTGCACTGATTGCCACTGGTACCCAAGCCGCGCAAACGGCCCGAAGAGCATGCCGGCGTATCCATTGAGTGCGAGGAGCTCTCCAATAGTAAGCGTCCCCTGTCGTATGAAATAAATTGAGATACCAATGAGAAGCGTTTGCGTAATAACAACGATTATCCGCTGGTAGAACGAAATTCCACTCCAAATGTAACCAATGCGTTTCCCTTTTTCCGCCGCAACGGAAACGAGTTTGTCCCACACTTTCTTTTCTTCATACTCTTCCGCAGTTGCCTGTTTTACCGCTTGGTAGTTTCCGAATGCGTCATGCGCTACACCCCAGCCGGCGCGCCACGCCTTATTACTCTCGCGAAGCATGCCGGTAAGAGGCGTTACGAGATTTATAAGCGTGGCAACGTATACCAGAATTCCGCCAATAAGAATGGCTCCAAGGAGCGGATTAATGTAGAGAGCAAAACCAAGACCAATAGCGACTGAGAGCATTTCCGGCCCAATACCAATTGCAATTTCAGTGACAATAACATCAAGCGAGTGACGCGCCCGCTGTACCCGTTCGAGGACTTCTCCTGATTTCTCAGCTTTATGAAAGGAAACAGGGAGTCGAAGCAACCGAGCAAATGCTCGAGCTGGGTAAATGGCAACCAAATCTGTCGCAAGCGCGCGCCGCCGCCGGTCTATAAACCAACCGAGTGCCCCGCCGGTAATCCAAACACTGACAAGCGCCACAAAAAAGACCGCCCACGAGGCAACAGTGTATTCGAAAAGAGTAACGTATGAATCCGTTTCAAGTATTGCATCGAATAATCGACCAACAAGAAACGGCGCAGTCCCGTCTGCAATAGCCTGAATGATCGCAAGAGTTGAGAGCAGTATAACAATCCCGCGAAACTCCCGAAGGTATGAAAAAATAATCCGCGCGCCGCGCGAGAGTGTTCTGTCTTTTTTTGATGCCGCATCTGTCATACTGGCATATTCTACCACATCATTGACAGCAGGCATTGTTGGTTGCACAATCGTATACAGAAACGGAGGAAATGCCATGAAAAGTGTCTGGATTTCTCTCACACTTCTGCTAACGCCGTGGGCTGCGCTGGCTGACTCGATTCCAGCACAAGAGCCGGAGCGCTCGCACATGAGCAGTGCACCCATCGCAAAACCGACGGCTATCCTGCCGAGCAAAGGACCAGGGCAGGAAAAATCCTGTTTCCCACTGCGAAAGGTATTTCTCGTATAGACTACATGGCCGCCTAAGGGTGGCCATTTTATTTTATGTGATGGTGCTATTGACCAAATCCTTCGTAGTGATATCGTATCGGACAGCTCCTAGCGGGACACCTGTGCATGAATATCGTGCCCAGATGCCCCGCAAGGCATGTGGGGAGAAAGAGAGGGTTCAATGAGGAAACTGCTCACCGCTCTGGGCGCCGGCATCGCCGTTGCCCTGCTCTTCGTCGCTCCGGCTTCGGCCGCCAGCAAGGTTGCCAGCACGCCGTCGCTCAGCCCGCAGTACGCCGCCAAGAAGGCCGCCGGCGCGCCGGCCCCGAGTCCGTGGGGCTCCTGGTTCGGCACCCGCTGCACCGCCGGCCCGGGCCATGACGTGCCCTTCGTGGGCAACGGCTGGCGCTTGCCGCTCCCGCTGCTGAAGGGTACGCCGTGTATCTCGAATCAGTTCGGCGTCACCGGTAGGGTCATCTAACGCCGGCCTCGGCGCCACAGCGTCAGACGGCCGCCCCAATGGGGCGGCCGTTTTCCTTTGCTCACCAAAATTGACAGAACCGTGTTTTATGTCAGAATGCAAAAAGTAGAAATAGGAGCACAGATATGTTCTTCCTCAGATACGTGCAAACCCTTATGTACTTCTTTGTTGCTCTGATTGGAATATTCGCCGGCGCAGGGCTCGTCATAGTGAGCGGATCCTACCTGCTTTTTCTAAATGAGGCTATCGCCTCCTTTGAAATGAAGCATTGGATGTTCACAGCCTATATCTACGCGAGTCTTTCCCTTCTCTGTTTTCTCTCCCTTGTGGCAATGAAGAAAATGAGACGTCATTGGAAGCACCTCTGAAAAGGAGCGCATTATGACCTTGCGCCGATACCCGCGATCGTTTAAGTACCTTCTCGCAATTCTGGTTGTCTCGTTTGCCGTCGCACTGCTTACTGTTATGTACGCTTCGTATTTCTCGCCTTTTGAGGAAGTGGCGAAAGCGTACGAAACACAATTATGGGGCGAGGTAATACACCCTCCTCTCTGATTAGGACAAAAGCCCCGCGTCATGCGCGGGGCTTTCCTTTACGCACAATTTGCATCACTCTTGTAACTTGAGAGAATAGAAATATGAAGAAGCCAATCACACACCAGATATACGAAACTATATTTAAACTCCTCGAAAAGAATCCAGACGGTTTGCGCTGGACTGAACTCGTAAGTCAAATTGAGAAGAGACATCCCTCTTTCCACCCGAAGACAATCAATGGCTGTGTGTGGAAACTTCTTGAGAGATACCCAGAACGAGTTTATAAACCAGAGAAGGGTTTATTCAAACTGAAAAAAAGTAAGTAATTTTTACAATCGCTCAAATGAATGGTACATCGCGCCAAGCGATAGATTACTTTCTTCTGTCGTTATAAAAAGCACATTACCACCACCAAATACGACATACACTTCATAGAGGTTCCCTGTCCAACCCGCAAAATCTCTTCTATGAAAGACTAGTTGGAATCCGTTTATTTCTTCCTGCCATACACTGTACGACACTTCATCTGGATTAAAACCCTCTTTTTCAATTATCTCTTCATCAACGACGCGAAGGTGACTGGCAAGTTCTTCCGCTGTGCTCAAGCCGGTATTACGGTACCGAACCGAGATACCGAGTCCCTCGTGTGCAGGCGTGCCCAATTCAAGAAAAATAATTTCTCCGTCCTCTTGGATATTTGGCGCATACCCCGCCGGATAGAGAAATGAGACGCCACTTTTTTCGTGGTAGTAGCGTGGCATTGTGCCGAGGTACCAGTCGATATCTTCGATCGCAACCGGAGCTGAGAACATAAAAGTGGCGTATAGAACCGAACGTTCACATTCCTCGCCCACACACCCATCTGACTCAAGCAAGTCAAATTGAAGCTCTGCTACTTGGCGTTCGTTTTCAGAGGTGCGGTCGAAAACCCATGTTGTTTGGAATTGCTTCTCAAAACGAGTGGGTGTAAAACCTTGTGCTTCTAAACCGCTGTGTATGTTCGAAAATATCTCCTCTTCTATTTGATTGTAAGCTTCATACGCCTCGTCAAAATCTTTAAATGGTATCCGCAGTGAATATACGTGCGAGCGAAAGGTAGCACCTTCAAAACTCTGCGCACTATCCCACTGTGGTATGCGTTTTAAGCTGAAATTCTCATCACGAACACCCTCATCAGTCCATTGATACCCACCCCAAGTGGGTGTACCCGTATTTCGTGTAAGCGTATCGCTTTGCACATCTTCCTTCGCAGTTTGCTCTGGTGCACTACGAGTAGCGGCATCGCCTGTCTCATCCTTAAGCAACTCCGCTGGCGTGCTATATCGAAAGAAGAAGTAACCACCGGCTACCACCAACCCAAGAGCTACCCCGCCAAACACCACCTTCATTTTCATACCTCTATACTAGCACTGTACTTCTTAACTTCCGCCACGAAGGGGTGGAATTTTGGTGACATTCTGCCTCCACAGGCCTGCTTGCCGATAAGTAGGCCTACCTGCCGGCGGAGAATCGGTCACCCGTCACTAAGTATTTTACTTCGCATACTTGTAAAATACTAAGTGCGCTCGACCCCGGCTCGCAGCCCCACTCC
>PFBJ01000011.1:0-24755 GCA_002778575.1 Candidatus Kaiserbacteria bacterium CG10_big_fil_rev_8_21_14_0_10_49_17 | reverse complement strand
CCACCGTGAGAGGGTGGCGTCCTAACCGCTAGACGATAGGGCCTCTTTTATAGCTTCCCAGCTTTTGAGCTTTCGAGCTTTTTAGAAAATCAACTCAGTCATATGACTGAGTTGATTTGGATTTTACAATATTTTCACCCAAAGCGAAAGGGCGCGATTGCTCGCGCCCTTACTTTAAAGGTTTCTCTTCCCTGTCCACTTTCTCCCATACACCGGCGCTATAGAAGCGTCTGTCATTGCTCACTTTTATCTGGTTTCCAGAAATTTCAGTGACTGTTGCGACGTAGTCTGGGTCGAGTGTGTTGCGGACAGTGTCTCCGACTCGGAGAGTTTTCGCACTTTTTTGTGCCTGTCTAAGTTTTGCCGCATCCTCTGCCTTCATGCGCTTTTTGATTCGTTCTTTCTCACTAGTACTGGTTTTTCGCGCAAATGGTGATGCGTGCACGCTCTCAAAGTAGGCCATGGTGCTCTCCCGCGTATTTCAATCTGTGTACAGAAAACAGCAAAGTAGTGCGTGTGTCAAATTTTGCTACAATGAGTCTAGAAAGGAGGTGTGCGATGAACCTACTTGCCCGTCTGAGACGCTGGCATAAACGCAATGTGGTACGTAAGGCTCGGCGCCGCCAAGCGAGAACTGGCATGCCGGCTAACTACAAGGTGACACTGTTTCGAAAGCCTAATAGTCCGATTCAATATGCGTGCCTCGAGGTTACTCGCGGTCCATGGAAGGGCCGGACAGCAACAGTTGCGGTCTTGCCTGAGAGTGCGTACCACTACCACTATCCTCGCCATTAACAAAAAGCCCTGCTTTGGCGGGGCTTTATCTTTCAAGCCATTCACTTTCCTGCCGGACGAGCAACTCACTGGCGCGCTCCGGCTCTGCCATTACTTCTTTTACCACGCGTTCCATTCGCATACTCTGCGATCCTTTTACGAGGACCACGTCTCCCGCCTCAAGCAAAAGTTCAAGCTCTTTACCCGCTCGTCGCGGCTCCTCGTACTGGAGAATATTTTTCTCGCTCATTCCGGCTTCTAACGCACCCTCCGCAATACCGCGCGCGCGAAGGCCGACAGTAAGCAGCACATCGGCAACTTCCGCCACTGCTTTACCCACCTTCTTATGCTCCTCTGATGAGTAGCTACCTAATTCAAGCATATCGCCAAGGACTGCCACCTTTCGCCCCTCTACCTCAAGAGATTTTATTGCCCGCAAAGCCTCGTGTACCGCAACTGGTGAGGCATTATAGCTATCGTCAATAATGGTCGTGCCTTTCAGTCCTCGCAAAATTCGCATGCGTCCCGCAGGCGGTGCAAATGTCCCACTCACCACGCTCACCGAAGAAAGGTCGACTCCTACATACGAACACACTGCGGCGGTGGCTAATACCGGCATCAGTAACTGCTCGCCAATACTTCCAGTAATGCGCACCGGAACACTGCTGCCACTGTGCTCTATACGAAAACATGCACCTGTGGGTACACCGCTATCGTAGAGGACACTATAGCCTGCTCCATAAAAGGCAGTTTTTGGCGTCGTGCCGAAGAGTGCCACCTGCGCGCCGGTTCGTCTTGCTAATTCAGCAACGCGCGGATCATCGCCATTTAGTACGAGCAAACCATCAACTCGCAGTGCGTCAACAAGAGCCGCCTTTTCTTCCACAACGGCTTCAGGCGACGGAAATGCTTCAACGTGCACCGGCACATCGGGAATGCGGGTTACTACGACAATGTGCGGCTTTAACCATTTTGAAACACTCTGTATATCTCCAGGCGTATCCGCCCCCACTTCAAGGAGGAGCCAGTGCGGATACCGCGATGAAGCAAGAATAAGCGCGAGCCCGTCAAGGAGCACACCAAGCCAGCGTAGTGGGTTGTTCCACGCATTTTTCGCGCCGAGTACCGTTAACGGAATCCCAACCTCGCTATTGAAACTCTTTTCGCTTTTCCGGATAAACACATGTTCATTGAGCACAGAGTAAATAGCGTCCTTGGTTGTCGTTTTACCGACCGACCCGGTGACGGCAATTACCTTCGGTTTGTACTTTTTAAGCACTATTCGTGCCTCAAGTGTAAGGAGCGCAATGAGCGCCCGTTTCAGTAGTGCTTTCATTGTTACCTATCTGGTGGAATATCGTAATAATTAATGAGGTACTTTACGGTCTCCACAAACGGATCAGTGAGAGTCTGCGAAGCGTAGCGGACGTCATTGGGCTCTATGGTCATGTAAAAAATGAGGAATCGTGCGTCGTACGCCGGAAAATATCCGAAAAAGGAGTGGAGGTACCTATCGTCATAGTAGCCACGAGCGCCCGTTTTTGCAATTTGCGCAGTGCCGGTCTTTGCGGCCATTGAATAGTGGTCAAATTTTGCCTCGCCGTGAGCGAGTTCCTCGTCAACAACCTTCACTAACATTCGAGTCACTGCCTCGGTTGTCTCGGGCGCAAGTACATATTCGTCATCTTTATACGTCACCCTTTTTGAGATTCCTGAGCGGTACTGAATTTCTCGCACGATATGCGGCGTAATGAGGCGCCCTCCATTTGCAAGCGTAGAGAGCGCTCGAACGGTCTCAATTGGCGAAATGGCAATACCTTGCCCAAATGATGCGGTTGCATACTCAATATCTCTCGGGCTTTCCAGATTGCCTGTCAGCCCGTGCACTTCGCCAGGGAGATCTATTCCGGTTTCCGTATTCATTCCAAATGAGTAGAAATATTCACGCAGCGTCTCACTGCCCATTTCACCCGCTATGAATGCCGCACCGATATTAAGAGACTGACTGAGCACTTCCTGCATTTCCACGGTACCGCGGGCTTTGCCGTCGAAATTTGAAATTGTCGAACCATCGAGCGTTAGCGATCCGGTATCGTGGTACTGTGTTTCGGCAGTTATTGCCCCCGAATCAATGCCCGCGGCCATTGTCAGCGGTTTAATAATAGAACCCATTTCATACACCCGTTCAACAAGAGGATTCGTGAATATCTCCGTGCTTTCTTCCTCGTAGAATGTATTTGCATTAAACGTTGGAGCGACCGCAAGCGCGATGATCTCACCGGTGTGCGGATCAATGATTATACCAGCAGACAATTTTGAACCCCACTTCTCCTGAAGTGTCTGAAGCTTCCGCTCAAGAAATAACTGTACGGACGGTTCAATGGTCGTTATCAGGTCGCCAGCTGAGGATTTCTGTGTAAACAGCGTGCGGCTAATGTTTGAAAAAATTTCGGCAAAAAAATTCACATACAGCTTGCTGTCATCACGAGAGAGCGTGTCATCGTAATACCGTTCAAGTCCATAGCGGCCGGCGTACTGCTCCCCGAGAAAACCTACAAAGCCGAGCGTATGCGCCGCAAGCTCATCTCCTGGGTAGTATCGCCACCTCTCTTTAAGTACTGTCACTCCGTATACACCCAACTTTCGCACCGCATCCGCCTGCTCTTTTGTTATCTTTTTTGCGACCTCTTCGTATACGTCACTTTTTCGCGAGACTCGCTTAATGAAATCATCTCTATCAAGAGAAAGCACCGTGGAGAGCTTCTGGTACGCGTCATTTGGGTCTTCCAGTATAGACGGATTGACCGTGACCATATAGCCGCTTTTAAGAGTCGCGCCTGATACGAGGCGCCCGTCCTTATCTGAAAGGAAAATGGTTCCGCGGTCGTAGAGGTTTGTCCCCGGATTTACGTACTGCCCGTTTGCCTCCTCGGAATACTCTTTTCCGTGAATAATCTGCACGTGGTAGAGTCGTCCAATAAGAATAAGGGCGACGAGTAAAATCGCGCCGGAGAGCAGGCGTATACGGGATGTAAACCGCGCTCGCATATTAGCGATTATTATGCGCTGTATTTACTGAAATGCCAGGTCGTGTGCTGTAAAAAGTTCGCTCAACGGAGGTTAGGCCCATACTCTGTGCCGCTGATGCTGAGATTGCATCGCGTGCTTGAAGGTATTTAAATTCGAGGTCCCCGATATTTGAATTGAGCTTTGCTATGGAGAGTTCTACTTCTTCACGAACAACAACATTGACGACAGATGAACCGAGAAAGTATGCGTATGCACAAAGTAGCAGGACGCATAGTGTGACGAGGCCCCAGATGAGTCGTGTATCGAGACCACGCTTAAGCACCTTGATGTGTGTTCGTATTGCCATACTTTTTAAAGATCCGTAATTTTGCGCTTCGCGCGCGAGGGTTTGCTAATAACTCTTCATCACGTGGCGTGATCGGCTTTTTTGTTATCACTTCTCCGCAACCCCCCTGTTGCCACTCTCGAAATGTTCTTTTCACTATGCGATCCTCAATGCTGTGAAAACTGATGACCGCGACCCGTCCGTCCTCTGCAAGCACCTCCGGAAGTGCCGATAGCACGTCGCGCAGAGCCTCAATTTCGTCATTGACCGCAATACGGAGCGCTTGGAATGTTTTCGTCGCCGGGTGAGTCTTACGGTGCTGGTACCACCGCGGGACCGCTTGCTTAATAACGTCAACGAGTTCGGTTGTTGTCTCAATGGGCTTCGTTTCCCGACTCTTGGCGATGGCGAAAGCAATGCGGTAGGCAAAACGTTCGTCTCCGTAGCCGTCGAGAATAGTCGCAATCTGCTCAGGACTCCACTCATTCACTATTCGCCGCGCGGTTAGTGTCTCCTCACCAACCTGCTCAGCAAGTGTCATTACGAGCGGCTCATCACGCAAAAATGAGAATCCTCTGCCGCTTCCTTCGAGCTGGTCTGAGCTCCACCCGAGATCTAAGAGCACCTTATCAACCGTCTTAATACCGAGTCTTGCAAGGATTACTGGCAATTCCCTGAAATTACCCTCGCACAACTCTACGTGCGCCCGCGCTCCAGCAAGTCTTTCCCTGCCACACTGCAGTGCGCGTGTGCTGACATCAAGCCCTATGAGCATTCCATCTTTACTGAGGAGCTTTGCAATAGCTTGCGCGTGGCCCGCGGCGCCTAGTGTGCCGTCTACCACGGTATCAGTCGGTTTGATGGTTAGACCATCGACAACCTCTTGTAAAAGAACACTGCGGTGCACTCTCTCCATATTTACAGCGCACCTATTTCTCCGAGTTTTTCAGCCAAAGCATCTGCCTGCTTTTCGATGCGATTCTTGTACTCGGTCCAGGACTTCTCGTCCCACACTTCGACTCGGTCAGAGACGCCCGCAAGGACGACTTTGCTCGTGAGTCCTGCGAAATCTTTTAAGAAATCAGGAATGAGCACACGACCGGCAGAATCAATATCGACTTCGACTGCTCCGGAGAGCATGAAGCGGTGAAAGCCGCGCGTATCAGACTGCGCAAAAGAAAGTTCCTGGAGCCGCTCAGCCATCCTCTTCCACCCGCTCGGCGAGAACATGAAGAGGCAGGTATCGAGCCCTTTTGTTATGACCACCTTGCGGCCGAGCTCGGTCCGGAATTTCTTCGGGAGCGAGAGGCGTTTTTTCGGGTCCAACGTATGTGTGTATTCTCCGATTAACATCCTTCTCCCACTTTCTCCCACTACATTATTAATATATGGGATGTGGTCCCACTATCCTAACCTACTTATCCACAGCAAAACACCCCATTTTACCCACAAGGAGTATCTGTTTTGCTTTTGACCAATTCTTCGGTATGGTCGTATGAGATGCAATGGAGGCAATAATGAAGTCTGCAACACTGTGCTTCCCACTGCGAAATGACGGAATGGAGATCCTGCTTGGAATAAAGGCTGAAAAAATAGGCGCCGGTCTCTGGAACGGTTACGGCGGAAAAATTGAAGGAGGAGAAAGACCGGCGCAAGCAGCAGTGCGTGAGCTTTTCCAAGAGTGCGGTATTAGAACTGACGAGCACGCATTGGAAAGAGTTGCGGCTTTGCAGTTTTACTTCGATGCAATCCCCTCCTTTTTTGTGCACGTTTTCTTTGTACCTGTATGGAGTGGCACGCCGGTTGAGACGCGCGAGATGAAAACCCCGCGGTGGTTTTCAGTAAAGGGCCTTCCGTGGGACCGCATGATGTCCTCAGACAGAGTGTGGCTTAAAAAAATTCTAGAGGGTAAAAAGTTTCTTTCAGCGCACGTACACTACCATACTGAGCAGACGCCAGATGGGGATGCGGTGCTGCACTTCGACCGTCTTGTTGAAGACAGAGTGCTTCGAAGTCTCTAACCGCAAGCCTACGGCTTGCGGTTGCTTTTTATTTGCTCACCTCCTCTAAGCGCTCGATGAGAAACTCTCGCGGAAGCACTGAGAGAAACCAGCCTGCCTTTGGTCCTGAATCCGTACCGAGGAAACTCTGATAAATGGCCGAGAAAAACACTGCCGGCTCTACGCCGCTCTCTTTTCGAATGTCATGCAGTGCGCTGTGAAGCTCCTGTCCGTCAAGATCCTCATGTACTTCGATATATCGTAGTATCTTCCCGATAGCAGTTTTCATCCCTGGGGAAAGTGTCTGAGCACCACTCGGGACTGCATCCTTTTGTAACTCAAACTTAAAATCATCCGGCGCGTATTCTCTAAGCCACCGCTGTGCATACCCTGCTCTCTCTTCCAGCTCTTTCTTTTCCGCTTCGGTAAGCGGCGCGCCTTTCATAGCCGCGACTTCATCCTCAAGGGAGAGGTGTGTCATTTGCACAAGGTATGCAATTTGCGAAAAACGCGGCAAAAAGAACGCTTCGGGTTCATCGTCTTCATGAATGAGCGAGAAAAGCCGGGCATCATCGTCATCCGCGCCTTCCCAGTACTTTTGCGCTACACGATCGTACTGATCAAAGAGAAGCGGGATAGTGTCGCCTGATGGGTCAAAATTAATTGCCCTTCTTACATCACGCCCAAGAAGCAAAGTGCGAAAAATTTTACTCGGCATCAGAGCAGAAACCGCAACTGCCGTTGCCGCATTTCCTTTCGAAGTTGACATTTTCTTACCGTCAACCAAAAGAAATTCATATGGCGCATCGTACGGCGGCTTCCACTTAAAGACTTCACGGCAGATGTGATTTGCCACATCACGCGCCCCGCCTTTTGTCGCCAAATCTTTTCCCTCGCCCTCTATATCGACATCAAATACTTTAAATTTTGCCGCCCACTCAACCTTCCACGGCAATTTAGCATTGCCGTCATAGGGCGATACATTGCCCTCATGCCCGCACCCGAGTGCGCCGGAGCCCTCCTGGTCGCAGACGTAATGCACTGTCTCTCCATTAAATTTAACTGCTCGAGTTGTCGCCACCTTTCCGCACCCCTCGCAAATAACCATAAGCGGCAGGTACGCGGCGTCCTTTTCGCTCCCGGAGACCTCTTTGTTAATACGGTTGATATCAGTCGCGCGCGTTAGTGCAGTCTTTATAACGTCATTGTACTTCCCCGCTTTATACTCTCCGCTTGAGTAATAGACGTGCGGCTCAAAGCCCGCGGCCTGAATGACGCGCGCAAAGGCATTGCCATAATGCTCCGCGTAATTGCCGTTTCCATCAGGTGACGGCACAGCAAAGAGGGGTTTGCCGAGGTGCTCGGCAAATGACTCGTCTACCCCGTGCGGAACAGTATCAAATGCATCAAAATCATTTATTTCGTAGAGGTAGGTATTTTCATAGCCTTCATTTCTAAGAATGTAGGAGAGAATGCCGTGAAGTGCCGCACCGCGCATAGCACCCACATGCACCGGACCGGACGCTGTTTTCTCGTCCCGAATAACGAGAGCACTCTTGGCATTTTTCTCATCTGCCAATTTCTCCCGTATATCGTTCACTATTTTATCCGCCCAAAACATACAGGCATTCTAACAGAAAATCGACCTGCCTACCGGCAGGCAGGTCGATTTTCGACACTAACGCTTTCCTACTCGACGGAGATGATGGAGTACTTTTGCTTCCCGTTTGGTGTCTCAAACGTAAACTCCTCCCCTTTTCTCTTTCCCATCAGCGCTTCGCCAAGTGGAGAGAGGTGGGATATTTTACGTTCTTTCATGTTCGCTTCTTCTGAACCGACAATTTCATATTTGTGGGATTCGTCGTCTCCATCTTTTTTAATAACAACTATGGATCCGAGTGATACCGTGTCGCTCTTTGTGTGCGAGACAATTTTCGGATTCTTAAGCATTGCATCGAGTTGTTTGATGCGCTCCTCTGTTGCCGCCTGCAAGTCGCGCGCCTCTTGGTATTCAGCATTCTCTGAGAGGTCGCCAAGGGAGCGGGCGTACTCGAGATTCTCCGCTATTTCTTTTCGCTTGGTTGTTTTGAGATATTCGAGTTCTTTGGAAAGCTCCTCGAATTTCTCTTTCGTCAGGTAATTTTCTTCGGTAGGCATGTTTTTGATGACTTATTGTAAGCTCCCTGCTGTCTTTGTCAATCACCTTTCCAGTACTCAGGATGCGCCTCTGAGAGCCACTGAAAAAACTCAAGCGCGACAAGCGGGGCGCCGGCCGTGGTGCCTGCCGGCGCGCGTTCCATAATAATAGAAAATGCGTACCGCGGTTTCTCGTATGGGAAAAAACCGGTTATCCACGAGTTGAGAAATTCATTTTGCGCCCCGAGCTGTGCAGTACCTGTCTTTCCACCGAATGAAATGGGGAGGCCGTGGATAGCAATTGCCGAACCTTCGGCGACAGAGAGCCGCATTCCCTCTCGCACAACTCGCAGCGTCTCGGGTGAGGCGTTGAGTGTCATACCGGAGGACGTGGCGTGCGCGATGAGCGTCGGGTCAAGTAGCCGTCCGCCGTTTGCGATGGCGGCAATACCGCGCGTGAGCTGCAGAGGTGTTACTTGAAAGCCGTACTGCCCGATAACCGTATTGTATGTGTCCCCGAGCCGCCACTCTCCGTCCTCGAAATTTTTTCGCTTCCATTCCGGATTCGGTATGGTGCCCGCTTCTTCGCCTGAAAGCGGAATGCCGGTCTTCTCACCGAATCCAAACAGCCGCGCATACTTCTCTATTCCCGCAATACCAATTCCTTTTTGGTCTTTAAACCCTCCCCCGACTTCATAGAAATAGACGTTTGAGGAAACAGCGATTGCTCGGCGCACATCAACCCACCCGTGCGCCTTCCAGTCTTTAAATACTGAGACTGTTCCTTGCGCATACGGATTCGGCACCTCAAGCTGTCCGGTACTGAGTATTTGCTTCTCAGGTGTAATAACGCCCTCTTCAAGCGCTCCTACTGCCATAAATGGCTTTACGGTCGAACCGGGAGTATAGAGGCCTGAGATGGCGCGATTGAGAAACGGCCCGCGAGAATCTGTATTGTATGAGGCAATCGTTTTCCTGTCTTCCCCGTCAGTGAGTACTTGCGGGTCGAAATCCGGATACGAGACGAGCGTGATAAGCTCGCCGGTTTCAACATCCATAATAACTCCGACTCCCCCTTGAAAGCCTGCCTCACGTGCGCGCTTTACAATGCGCTCGTAAAGTTTTTCGGAGAGCTCAGCATCAATGGAAAGCGTTACGCTCTTTCCGTCAACCGGCAGACGCACGACACTCTCTGAGAGAATTTCTCCCTTTGCATCTATTTCAACTATTTTTGTCCCATTCTCACCCGCAAGCGTGCTATTAAGATTTGCCTCGATACCATCGAGCCCTTCGAAGGTGTCGCGCCAGTAGAACCCTGAAGAGTCACGTTGAGGGTACTTCACATATCCAAGAATGTGCGCCACTCCGCGCGTATCGGTGTAGCGGCGCTCGGCAAACGACTCACTCTCTTTCACTTCGTTCCACACAAGCGGCGTGCCGTTTCTGTCAAAGATAACTCCGCGCTCGGAAAAAATAAGCGAATTTGCCAAATGATTCCGAGCGCTCTGCGCCGCAAACACTTCTCCGTTTACTACCTGTAGAAAATACGCCCGCCCGAGAAAAACAGCGGCTATTACAAAGAACGCAACAGCGACAAGCGAGACCGTGCTCTTGTGAATTGGCTTATCGAGCCGCCCTTCAAACTGACTCGCATCGAAATCAGGCAAGTTGCTTGCGTCGAGAAATATTTCTTCAGGTGCAATTTCGTGGCTCCCGACAGAGCGAAAAAATCGCTTCAGCAGTGAGTTTCTCCTACGCCCAGACATATGCGCTAGTATACCGACTCTCCTACCGTTTCAGAAGGCGCCTCTCAAGAAGAGCAGAGAGAATGTAGAGTGCCGTAAAACTGACCGTATATATCGGCACACTGCCGCTTGGCGCGTAGAGCGCGTCGAGCAGTATGCCGGCAATGATAACTTCAAACGACGGCGCTCGAACAAGCAGCGCTCCGAGGAAGCCGAGAGATACCCACCACGGGAAAAAGAGCACGCTTGCAAAGAGACCGACGTTTAAGAGTGCGCGAATCATAGTGCTCGTGTCCGCTCTACCTCGACAAAGCGGAGCGAGAACATGCTAAGCGGCGAGGAGAGAAACACGCTCTGAAACGGATCTGTCTCTTTCACTTCAACAGCACCGACAATGCCGAGCACACGAGACGTAATACCGCTAAGAACAATCGGCTCGCCAACCGACACAGCGACAGCCCGCGGCATTTCAATAACAAAATTACCCAGTCCTCGCCCTCGAGCTTGCGCAGTCGCTTCTTTTGCGCCGCTAAGACGCACGTCCGTTACCCGCCCAGGACTCGAGTACAGCTCCACGAGCGACAAGCTGCCAAATACCTCAATGATGGTACCGAGCGGCACCTCGCCAGGGCCGAGTACCACATCGCCCACAGAGACTGCGCGGTTTGAACCAACATCAATAGTAAACGTGTCGTAGCGGCTCTGCGGCGGACGCGTGAGTACCGCGGCTAACACACGCTCACGCGCTTCACTGCGATTTAGAAATGACCGCAGTTCTTTGTTTTCAGTTTCAAGGAGCGTGCTGCGGATGAGCGAGAGACGGAGACGCTCGTTTTCCTGCTTAAGAGCAGCAACTTCTTGCTCGAGCAATACCTTGCTTTTAATAGCCCCAATAAAGCCGGAAGACGATACGCTTGCCTGGAGAGTAAGTAACGGACGCGCAATCCCTTGAGTCACTTCTGAGAGTGACTGCGGAAAGAGGTAGTGCCAGCCGACCGCGCCAAGCGCCACCACAACCGCCGCAATAATGCCGAAGGGAATTTTTTTACGCCGTTTAGAATGTTGGAGATAAGTCTGCCTCATGTGAGAGAAGTGCTTCTTCGTACTGATCAATCTTCTCCAGTACAATACCACAGCCTCGCACAACGGTTGTTAGCGGGTCATTGCTGACATAGACCGGCATATGCAAGACTTCAGTGAGCACTTCTGGCAAGCCCTTAATTAAAGCGCCGCCACCGGCAAGGTAAATGCCTCGCTGCATAATGTCTGAAAGCACCTCTGGCGGCGTCGTCTCGAGTACCTCGCGCACCGCATCAATGAGCGTGTCTACCGAGTGCGAAATTGCCTCCCGGATGTCTGAGTCGGTGATGACGACTTCACGCGGGAGCCCCGTTACCAGGTCGCGGCCGCGCACAGTCGCTTCAAGCGGTGTATCGCCGGCAACGATTGAGCCCGCTACGATTTTCAAATGCTCCGCAGTTTTCTCTCCGATAAGTATTTTAAATTCCGTGCGAATGTACGACATGATATCGCTGTTAAGCGCATCGCCTGCTATACGGACATTCTTAGAGCGGACAATGCCACCGAGCGAGATAACAGCGATATCTGATGTGCCGCCTCCGATATCAATGACCATCGAACCAATCGGCTCATTCACTGGAAGCTTCATGCCTATAGCCGCTGCCATGGGTTCCTCGAGTATGTGCACTTCGCGCGCGCCAGCATTGTGTGCCGCGTCACGCACAGCGCGAATTTCAACATTCGTAATACCCGACGGAACTCCTACCACGACTCGCGGCCCTAAAAATGATCGCTTATCACCCTGCGCCTTACCAATAAGGTATGCGAGCATTTCCTCTGTTACCTCAAAGTCTGAAATGACGCCGTCAATAAGCGGTTGAACTGCCTTAATGTGTGACGGCGTGCGACCCATCATTTCTTTTGCCTGCTTGCCGACAGCGACCACGCGCCCTGTCTTTTCATTTACTGCGACAATTGATGGCTCGTTAATGACGATGCCGCGGCCGCGTACATAGACGAGCGTATTTGCGGTACCGAGGTCAATACCAATATCATCAGAAAAAAGCGCGTAAAAGCGCTCGAGATACTTTTTACATACATCCCGAATTCTATCCATATACTTTTACAAAGAATATAATTGCTCCTCTTCCGCGAGCGCGCTCTCGCCGCTAGAGCGTTTTGTAAGCTCTACCTTACCAGCTGTAAGCGTCTTTGCTGAAATAACCGCGCGGTACGGAATGCCAATAAGATCGCTTGCGGCAAATTTCTCCCCCGCTGAAGCATCTCTATCATCATAGAGCACTTCCACTCCTTTCTCTGTAAGGCGCTCGTAGAGGTCGTCTGCCTCCGTGCGCGCCTTAGCATCCTCTCCGAGAACTATAAGGTGAAGTGTAAACGGCGCTACCTCTTTCGGCCACACGAGCCCTTTTTCGTATGAGTGGACTTCTACCAACGTCCCCATCAAACGTGTCGGCCCGAGACCGTAACTTCCCATGACGACCGGCTTTTTATTTCCCTCTTCATCTTTATACGTAAGCCCGAGCGCTTCAGAAAATCGCGTGCCGAGATGGAATACATTTCCGGTCTCTATCGCCTTTCTCTCGAGCAACTCATCTCTCTTTAAACCGAGCTTCGCGAGATTCTCGTCAGAGTACACCTCTTTATTAATGGCAATCTTCTTTTTCTCATGCACGTAGATTGTGTCCTCACCTGCGTCTGAAATGGTTTGGAATTCTTCTGAAAAGTCGCTGAATATACCGCCATCAGCAAAGGTGCGGTACGTAATATCGTCAATTCCAACACGCTTGAAAATGCGCGGGTATGCGTCGCGAACACGCTCGTACTCTTTTTGGTGTTCCTCTTCATCGCGGGAAAACGTGTACCCATCCTTCATTAAGAATTCTTTTCCACGCATAATGCCGCTCTTGGCACGCATCTCGTTTCGAAACTTGTTTTGGAACTGGTACGCATACACCGGAAGATCGCGGTACGATGAAATGTGATCCGCCATGATGCGCGCGAGCGGCTCTTCGTGCGTAATGCCAAGACCGGTTTCGCCGCCGCTTTTCAGCGTCGTCTTAAACCAGTTATCCACTTTCGCGTCATCCCACCGATCAGTACGCGACCAGATCTCTTTGTCTTGGAGTGCTGACATGATAATTTCCTGACCGCCAACAGCATCCATCTCTTCGCGAATAACCTGCTTTATTTTTTCAAGCGTTCTCAATCCCAACGGCAAAAACGAGTAGACACCGGCCATTTCTTTATGAATGAATCCAGCGCGAATAAGAAGCTGGGCATTTTTTGCCACCTCATCGCTTGGCGCTTCTTTGCGGGTTTTTGTAAAAAGGACACTTTGTCGCATTAGGAGAATTGTACTGAAAAAAGTGAATTCTGCGAAATTGTAGTCTATTGACTTTTTATGTTTGAGTGGTATTTTTTTGTTAGACAAAGGAGAATGGTCATGAGCGATATTGGAGACCCACTGGTTGGGATGATTCTAAATGACGATCCCCTGTTCGATTTCTCCATCTTTGAGGACGAGTTGCGCCGCAAAAAGCTAGAGGACGACGCCCGTCTCGTTGCCACGGCAGAGGGGTGGGAGTTTGTTGAAATATGCGGTCTGCAAGATCGAATTTACATCCGATTTAAGTATGAAGGAGACACGTTTCTCTCAAGCGCAGAGACAGTTATGCGCAAGCGAAATGCCCTTCAAGGAAACTGTGCCGGCTCCGTGTGAGCCGGTTTCCTTATGGTGAAAACGCACTTTTCAAACAAAAAAATTTGCTAGGATATCCCCTAGTTTAGAGAGGAGGCTCCCGTGAAGAGAACGTTTGCTGCTATTGCTCTTGCCGGAGCGGTGGTGCTCGGTGGGTGCAGCACGAGTACGTCGCTTATTCAGAACCCTTTGACGCGCTTCCACAATACCCTAAAGGTGCGCACGAAGCAGGAGCAAAAGGATTACGATGCATTCCTCAATGCTCCGTCAACGTGCATCAAGAAATGCATCACAATGCCCGCGCGTCGGGTAAAGAAAATGGTTCGCCAGATGCTTCTCCCAGCAAAACCTCAGAAGGCCGGTCCGTAAGGGCCGGCTTTTATTTTCTACACAATAAGCCGAAGGATATCATTGTAGGTGACTGCCACCATAAGGAGTATGAGGAGCGCAAAGCCAATCAGATTTGCCCACTGGGCAATAGCAGGTTTTATTTTTGAGCCCTTCACGGATTCAATTCCCAAAAAGAGCAGCCGGCCGCCATCAAGTGCGGGAAATGGAATTACATTTATGACCGCTAGGTGCAGTGAAATGAGCGCCGTAAAGAGGAGGAGTGACGTGAAGCCGCTGCTCGCCGCAACGCCTACAAGAGAAACGATGCCGACCGGGCCAGCCACGCTTGAGAGATCTGCCTGAAAACGCAGCGCGTCGTAGATAAATCCGCCAATGCCGACTGCCACTCTGTAAAGAGTGGAGAATGTTTCTTTTGTACCCTCAATTACCGCGCGATGAATTGGATAGCGAAGCGTGCCAACAAGCGCCATTGAAATGCCAATAGCCGGAGTTTCTTCTCCTTCAATGAGCCAGCTCTCTGCCCGCACTGTGACAGTCTTCTCCTCCCCGTCTCGCATAAGCACAATACGCAATTCTTCATCTGCGTGTGCCTGTATGAAAGCAGAGACACCTTCGCCGTCTGGTGTGTAAAGCGAAGCAGTTTCTGTCTCGATAGAGGAAATAATGTCCTGCGCTTCTATACCTACCTGCTCTGCGGGAGAGTCCGGAACTACGTACCCAACAGTCAGAGCTTCGTTGTGCACGTAGGCCTGATTCTCCGGCTCAAGTACTGCAGGCACGCCAATCGCAAGCACTGCGATATAGAGCACCCACGCAAGGAGCACGTTCATTGCGACACCGGCAACAAGAATGAGTGCTTGCTTTTTCTTCGGGAGATTTGAAATTGCACGGTGCCTGTCTGGATCATCGTCCGCAACCTGTGTCGGGTCTTCTCCAAAAATACGCACGAAGCCACCAAACGGGATGAGGTTAAGAGAATAAAGCGTCTCGCCGCGTCGTATACCGACAACCTTTGGCGGAAAGCCGATACCAAACTCATCCACTCGCGCCCCTGAGCGCTTCGCGGTGATAAAGTGTCCGAACTCGTGCACAAGAATAAGCACGAGTAGGACGATAATAAATGTAATGATGGTCATTAGTTTGAAATCTCTGCCTCCTTACGTTCAGCCATTGCCTCGAGTTCTTTGTTGCCTTCATCGACAATTTTTTGCATCTCTTCAAGCGCTCGAAACTTATCGTCTTCACCAATTGCACCCTCTTTTTCTTGTTTGAGAATTTCCTGCCTGACTTCATCGCGCGCGGTGCGAATTGAGATTCGGGCGTCTTCGAGTTTATCTTTCGCAATCTTTACTATTTGCGTGCGCCGATCTGCAGTGAGTTCAGGAAATGACACCCGAACGCCCTTCTCATCGGAAGAAACGCTGACGCCGAGGTTGGCATCTGTAATTGCCTTCTCTATTTCTTTAATGTGTGATGGGTCCCATACGGAAATACGCAGACTCCGCGCGTCCTCAACAGAGACAGAACCGACTTGGTTAATCGGCACACGAGAACCGTAGCTCTCTACTTGTATACTATCGAGTATTGCCGGCGTCGCCCGTCCCGTGCGCAGACCTTGAAACTCTTTTGCAAGCCACACTTTCGCGTCTGCGACTTTCTCCTTTAATGCTGTGAAATTGTAAGCCATATGGCACTATTCTAGCAGAAAAAGGCAATCGACTCACTCATATGAGTGAGTCGATCAGTTCCAAGCACATTCTCATTCTTTCTCACTGTCCTCTCCCGGTAGTGTGTAGTACGTACCAGCTCCATCCCCGCGCTCTACTATTTTTCCCTCTTCCTGAAGCTCGTCAAAGTAGCGGGTAGCCGTAGAGTGGGAAACATCAAATAACTTTTGCACATCATCGTTTGTGATACGCCCCTCTCGGGTCAGTTTTGCAAGGAGCATAAGCTTCCGGCTCTCTTTTTGTCGGTGCCGCTCTGTATTTATAAAAACTGACATGCGCTCCCGCGTGTCGCTATTGGCAAGTATGTACCCAAGCGCAACGCCGATGAATGCAATCATTATGAGTAGCAATGTATCCATGATAACAGTGTACGCCCACAGCGCGTCCTCGTAAACGTTAGATGCGTGGAGTCGTGAGCGCTATGTGTTCAAGAAGAATCTTGACCGACGGTGCTCGGTCAGAGAGGTACGACCGCGCACGACGAATGTGAGAGAAAATGCTTAAATCGTGCGTATCAATTTTTTCTTTTCTTTCCGCAAGCTCTGTCTCAAGCTCATTTAAAAATTGTATCGCGCCTATCCGATCTTTCTCTTCAATGAGTGACGCGAGAAACTCTATGCGTTTTGCCGGACTCATGGCAAGAAACGCCGGCACATCAGCAAACATCTTCGAAACACCTCCCGAAACAGAAACATCCATTACGCGCGAGCGCACAGTTCCAAGTAACTGCTCAGGGCTCGGGGTGAAAAAGAAGAAATGAGTGCTCTCGGACGGCTCCTCCAAAACCTTAAGGAGTGCATTTTGCGCCTCGGTTTGAATGAATGAAAACGAAACGATAAAGACTTTTTTTGTGCCGGAAAGCGGAGCGCGATTTTCACGCTCCTTCAGTACCCGCGCATCATCAATGGTAAATGTATCGCGCTCAAAAATGTGCACATCCGGGTTCCCCCGCATCGGCATTCCGAGACCAGTTTCAATAAATGCAAAAACATCCTCTCGAGAGGCCGGTGAGAGAAGGTACGCGTGGTGCAGGGCATCGCTTGCAAGTGCGCTCTTTAGGATATCCATGTTTCCAGTATACTCGAGTATTCACAGTTGTAATCTGCTCAATCAAATACAGTACGCAATGCGAATCAAAAAAATGCGCCGAAGGTACACCCTCGGCGCATGAGTCAGCTTTTTTCATCTTTTTCAGCAAGGGCAAAAAAGCGCTTGAATTGCCTATCAGCCCACGCTCGCCACGCCTGACTAGCGTTACCGTGCTCTGACTCTCCGTCAATGACCGGACTGATGAATTTAGGAGTTGTCTTCAAGTTACGGGTAAAATCGAACCAGAGACATTTATACCCGTGAACCTTACGGTAGTGACCCTTTTCGCTGTAAATGCGCACTCCTTTTTTGATTCGACAGATATTTCCGTAACGGAATGGGAACATTCCTAACTTACTTCGGATGACTAAGTGCACTCGAATTATGAAATCACCATCGATTACCCGAAAGGTGACCACTGGATCGTCATCTCGATCTTTTCCGTTTTCCCGGAACAGCCGCGCACTCCCCCCGTTTTGGTATAGACTACGCAACCGAGCATAGATACCAAGCGTTGGTTCAATCAGGTGATTCCTTCGGGAGAGCTTCGCGCGCAGGCGAGAGACTTTTCGCTTTAGCGCATCAAGTTCTCGGCGCATTTGTGTGAGGCATTCTTTCGTATACGGAGCCGCGCGACAATCAGCCTGCGCACTGCTTGTCTGCGGGGAAAGCCACACGAAGAAGAGAATCGCAACAGCACCAGCGATACTGGATTGGGGCTTCATTTCTACCTCGCTCTTAGTGATTCTTGAAGCACTCTACCGAAGCGGTCTTAAAATGCAACTCATCGCTTCGCGATAATGGAGCGCTTGTACGTGTCGAGGTGATTAAGCGCGATACCGGTACCTTTCGCGACACAGTAGGGAGCGTCTTTGGCGAGAATTGCTTTTACGCCGGTACGGCGAAAGACCAGCTCTGGAAAATTGCGCAACTGGCTTGAGCCGCCGGTCATAATAATGCCTCTATCAATAATGTCCGCCGCGAGCTCTGGCGGCGTCTCTTGGAGGACCTCGCGCATTGCTTTTATCATTTCGCGCAGCTCCTTGTGGATTGCTTTTACGATTTCATTCGTTCGGATATCAGTTGAACGCGGCAGGCCCGTCAGAAAATCACGACCCTTAATAACCATAACGAGCTCTTCTTCAAGCGGCACCGCGGAGCCCACTTGGATTTTTATTTGCTCGGCAGTTTTATCCCCTACCGCTAAATTGAATGTTTTCTTTATATAGTCGGCGATTGCCTGGTCAATGCGGTTACCCGCACACTTAACCGATGTCGAAGCAACAATACCGCCGAGAGAAATCACCGCGACATCGATCGTGCCGCCACCAATATCGACAATCATGTGCCCGTGCGCTTCATGAATGGGAATGCCCGCGCCGATAGCGGCGAGTATTGGCTCTTTGACCACGTACGCGCTCTTGGCTCCGGCTTTTGTTGCCGCCTCAATGACTGCACGGCGCTCGGTAGAAGAAACCCCAGCGGGGACTGAAATAAGGACTTCTGGTTTGAAAAGGTGAAATCGCCCAAGCGCCTTTCGCATGTAGTAGCGGAGCATCGCCTCAGTAACTCGATAGTCCGCAATAACCCCGTCCTTCATGGGACGGTAGGCAATAATTTCATCGGGTGTGCGCCCGATCATCTCTTTTGCTTCATTGCCGACAGCGAGAATTTTATTGTCAATTTCTGAAACCGCGACAACGGAGGGCTCATTCAAGACGACTCCTTTCCCTGGCACATAGACGAGAACCGTGGTCGTCCCGAGGTCAATACCGAGCTTTGGAGTTAAGAATGACACGCACGCATTCTACGCTCTTACGCGCTCTCTGACAAATGGAGTGCCTATTGGTATGCTAGAGCCACGTAGTATGCAATTAGTCCACGTTATTCCAATTGCCCGCGGCATTGTGAAAGAGTCACTCTCCTACTTCACAAAAGAGACGCCGACTGCAGGCTCAATTGTTTCCGTTCCCATCCGCGGTACGGCAACGCCGGCGCTCGTTGAACGGGTGGAGCGCGTGCGTGATGCAAAGGCTGCCGTACGCGAGTTGCCGTATGCGCTACAGAAAATGGATTCGAGCAGGGCCACGCAGGTCTTTCTCCCAGCATTCCTCGAGGCGGCAAAGAGCATCGCAGAGTACTACGCCGCAAGCACCGGCGCAGTGCTCTCAAGTATCGTGCCAAAAGCAATTCTCGCCGACCCGAGAAAGGTGAAGTGCGAAGATGTGAGTAGTGAACGAGCCTCGGGCAGAGCATTTGAAAAACTACTGCTCCAAGCCGACCGTGATGAACGCTTCTCGATCTATCGCTCAGTTATCCGTGAGGCATTTGCGAGAAAAGAAAGCGTCTACCTGTGCCTGCCAACTATTAATGACGTTGAGCAATTTGCGTCAGTGAGCGAGCGGGGCATTGGTCCGTATGCATTTGTGTTCCACAGCGCTCTGTCGAAGAGTGAATTGATAAAGCGGTGGAAGGCAGTGAGCGCTGAGGGGCACCCCGTCCTTATTATTGCGACTGGTTCATTCTTTGGTATTCCACGCCGTGATATAGGGAGCATTATCCTTGAGCGCGAGAGTGCAGAGGCGTACCGATCCCAGAGCAGGCCCTTTGTTGATACCCGCGTGTGTGCCGAATACGTTGCGCGCGCCATAGGCGCGCGCCTCATACTTGCTGATACGTTTCTTCGCGTCGAAACGCTCTATGAACACGAAGAAGGACTTGCGGCCGAACTCGCTCCCCTGCGGTTCCGTCCGCTCTCAAGCGCGAAATCGCTTGTCATAGATACGAGCAAGAACACGCCAACCCAAAAAGGCGCGTATAATACGCTTTCGCGCGAACTTGAGGAATTAATCAGAAAAAATCGCAGTGATTCTGAACATCTCTTCATCTTTGCTGGCAGACGCGGCCTTGCTTCTATCACGGTGTGTTGCGACTGTGGTGCGGTGGTGCGAGGCGAGAAGTCAGACTCGCCAATGACGCTCCATAAAACGAGTAAAGGGAATGTCTTTTTTGATCACCGGACAGGAGAGATTCGCACAGCGGCACAGCGGTGCAAAGATTGCGGGTCGTGGCGCCTCACCGCCCTTGGCGGCGGTATTGAGTTGGTCGAAGAGCAGGTACGAGAGCGTTTTCCCGAGACGCCTGTTCTGCGCATCGACAGCGACTCTGTTAAAAAGCCGTCTGACGCGCAGTCGATAGCTGATGAGTTTTACGAGACTCCGGGGTGCATCCTCCTTGGAACGGAGATGGCGCTCCCTTATCTCATGAAGCCATTCGAGCACGCCGCGGTTGCGTCTATTGACTCGCTCCTTGCAGTTCCGCACTACAACACTGAGACGCGCATGTTTGCACTACTCCTCACCATTCGTTCTCTTGCGCAGGAGACATTTCTCATTCAAACACGAAAAGTGAATCAGCGGGTTATTTCGCTTGCGATTTCCGGAAACCTTCTTGATTTTTACCGCGAAGAAATAGAAGTGCGTCGCGCACTCTCCTACCCGCCATTTGCGATATTTATAACAATAACAATTGACGGCAAACGCCCGGCTATTGATGCGCAAATGGAAGCAGTCGAGGAGGCGCTCACTGGGTACGATGTGCGTATTTTCTCCGCCTACTCAAGTATCCGTACGGGCGTGTTGCGCAGCCATGCCCTTATAAAAGTGTCGCGCGAGTCGTGGCCAGACGCGAAATTAGTGGAACGCTTAAAGGCACTGCCGCCACGTGTCGTCGTGCGCGTTGATCCAGGGAGTATTCTCTAACTTCCTTAACTGTGTCATAGTTATTGTAGGTGGAGGCACGGCTTGAAACGCGGCCTCAGAGCGCGATAGAGTCACCGCCTATGGTTGTAACATCAACCATTTCCTACCCGAGGCCCCCTCACTCGGCTGGAACCACCTCACTTTGCGTCGCCGTTAGGCGGCGCCCTTTTGCTAATTGAAATCCATCGCAAAAATAACCGTAATAGCTGGTACTATTACTTGGCTGCCGCGCCATTATTTTTACGATACAGTTCTGAAATGAAAAGAAACATTGTTCAAGTTGGAGATGCGGTACTGCGCGAAAAGGCGCAGGATATTCCTATTGAGAGCATTACGAGTGCGGAGATACAGACACTCATTGCTGATATGCAAGAAACGCTCTCTGACACGAAAACGGGGGTCGCCCTTGCCGCTCCACAAGTGGGCGTCTCACTACGACTTTTTATTGTCGCACCGCGGGCATTTGAAGAGAGTGCTGAGCAAAAACGTGTATATATCAATCCGGTCATTACGAAGCGCTCCCGCAGTACAGAGGACATGGATGAAGGCTGTCTTTCGGTTGATGGCACGTATGGATCAGTGCGCCGTTTCGAAAAAGTGACTATCGAGGCATACGATGAGACGGGTCAGAAATTCACGCGTGGCGCATCAGGGCTTCTTGCGCAAATCTTCCAGCACGAAGTCGACCATTTAGACGGCACACTGTATATCGATAAGGCAAAAACGGTGCGTGATGTACCGAAAGATAATGATTAAGTAAACGGGCGGACTTTCGTCCGCCCTAAGATTATGTTCCAGAAGGTTCGGCAACTCTTCGAAACCGCGGGTCTGCCTCAATTGCTTCAAGGCGCCTCTTTACAGTCTCGATGCCGCTCGCGCGAACTCGAGGATCGATTGGAATCCGCGGGTCGCAGTAGACCCGCAAGCGAGCCAAGCAGATAATCCAGCTGATTCCCGGTAGCTCACGGTTGTGCGCGGTGGTTGTCATGGACCCCTCCATGTTTTAGGCTGTGAACACTATACATGAAAAATAACTCCATACAATTTGTATTTTTTGGCACGCCCGAGCTTTCAGTTACTGTTCTTGAGGAGCTCAAAAAAGAAGGGTTTATGCCGCGCATTGTTGTCACAGCGCCCGATACACCGCATGGCCGTGGTATGAAGCTTGCCCCGCCGCCAGTAAAAGTGTGGGCGCTTAAAAACAGTGTTGCGGTGCTCCAGCCGAGGAAAATTACTGAAGAGGTTATAGCAGAGTTGGCACAGGAGCAGTGGGACGTATTTATCGTCGCGGCGTACGGCAAAATCCTCCCCCAGACGCTCCTTGATATTCCAATGCACGGTACGCTCAACGTACACCCTTCGCTTTTGCCGCGCTTGCGCGGTCCATCGCCAATTCGCTCCGCCATCCTCCTTGATGAAAAAGTAACCGGTGTCTCCATTATGCTCCTTGACGCTGAGATGGACCACGGTCCAATACTCGCTCAGGAAGTTGTCGAGGTGGTGTGGCCTCCACGCGCGCCGGAGCTTGAGAAACGTTTGGCCAAAAAAGGAGGTGAAATGCTTGCAAAAATTTTGCCGCAATGGGTAGCAGGAGAAATCGCCCCGCAAGAGCAAGAACACGAAAAGGCAACATTTTGCAGGATGTTAAAAAAAGGGGATGCGGAAATTAATCTCTCTGATGATCCGTATCAAAATCTTCTAAAGATACGGGGCTATGAGAAAGCCCCTGGTGCGTACTTTTTCACGGAAAAAAATGGTAAGAAAATTCGCGTCAAAGTAGTGAGCGCAGAGCGTGATGAGAGCGGTTCGCTGAAGCTTTTGCGCGTTATTCCAGAGGGGAAAAAAGAGACACATTGGGAAAATTTCAATAAAAACTAACCGACTCAATCATCTGATTGAGTCGGTTAGTTTTAGTTTCTTTATCTCTACTGTCGTCCGAATTTCAGCATTCCCTTTACGCGAGCGCCCCCACGGCGTAGGAGCGAGTCTTTCTTTTTCTTGTGTCGGCGCAGCTGCTTCTCCATTTCATCGCGCACGCTATCGAGTGCTGCGTTCATGCTCTCTCCTTTCGACTCCGCGCGGAAGAGCTTGCCGTCATGCGTAATGTTCACTTCCGTACGATACACGTCACCGCTCTGGTGATGTTCGCTCACCTTCCCAACTTCCACTTCGCACTTTACGCTCTCGTCATCTTTGTGGATGTGCTTCTCGAATGTTCCGACTTTTTTATTTATGTACTCCTCTATTTCCGGAGTAAGTTCTATAAGCGTTGCTTTGATACTCACCAACATAGGTCTAGGTTATTATGCTCACAATTTTTCGCGGGTGATGGTGTCCGGCAATAATGCGCACCGCGCCAGCGGAAACGTGGAAGTGTTCCGCCACCAATTCGCACATACGGCGGTTGGCCATATTTTTCTCTGCCCGCTCCTTCACTGACACTTTTAAAACCCCGTCGTCCTCCGTAAGGTTTTCCTTTTTGGCACCCGCGGTAATATGGACGCGTACTAATTTACTCTCCTTTTCCGTAGTGTTCATCAAGGTAATCGTTGATGTCTGATGATTCATACATCTCTACCCCCCTTTCGCTATCAACAAGGTACGGCACTTGGCGCTTCCCGCCTTTTTCAATAAGTTCATTTGCAACCGCGTCATCTGCGATATTTTTTTGCTCCACTTCAATGCCAAGTTCCTCTACCTTGTGGAGTACCGCGGCACAAAACGGGCATCCGGTCTTTACATACAGTGTTATCATTTTTCTTGTCTATTATTTACTAATTACTCTTTCGACTGTACCGCCCAAGAAGCTCACCTTTGCCAAGGATATGCCCCTTCATTGCCACCTTCACCGCGTCCTTGCTCGCTCCTTCATTGAGGTCAAGTTCGGTATTAAGCGCGTAGAGCTGGAAAATGTAACGGTGCTCAGCCGGTTGAAATTGCGGTGGCGGACACGGCCCAACGTATATATCAGAGCCGGCTGAATTTCGGCCTGCTGTGCCCGCAGTTTCTCCCTCTTTCAAACCACTCGTGTCTGCTGGAATATTGAAAAGAATCCAGTGGTCGAAAACACCGCCCTCTCGCAGGTGTGTCGGCACATCAGGGTCATCCATAAGAAGGACGAGGCTTTTCGCTTCGGTCGGGATACTTCCAAATGAAAGATCGGGGCTAATATTCTCACCATCACAAGTGTACTTTGAAGGGATGACACCTTCATGTTCAAATGCAGTGCTTATGAGTTTCAATTCTTCCATACTATTTAGCTCTCCACTCCCTAAAAGGAAAGAAATGGCAATAAGTATTCCTACGAATGTAAGACCCAGAATACCATACGCCCACTTCATTGCCCAAAGTATACCATTGAAAAGAGTGCTCCTAAGAGCTACAATGCCCCTACCCTCAGATAGAGGGTTTTATTCCGGCGTAGCTCAGCGGTAGAGCGGTCGACTGTGGAAAACGTAACCCTCCCTTCTTAAGTTCGGTATACTTATACTATGTATACCAAGAAGAAGGATACGAGGTCCTATGCCGATCGTGCAGAATATTTGCGAGAGGCTGTCAAAAAGCGTCGTAAGAAATTACGAGAGATGGCACGCGAATACAAAGGTGGCAAGTGCGCAATTTGCGGATACAAAAAATGCCAGCGAGCGTTAAGTTTCCATCACATAGACCCGAAGCGAAAAGATTTTGGACTCTCTGTGAAAGGACTCACACGATCGTGGGAAAAGATCAAGAAGGAGATTGATAAATGTATCCTCGTATGTGCAAACTGCCACATGGAATTGCACGATGGCATTACGCAGCTTCCTTCGGGAAACCGAGGTCGAAAAACGAGGTGAATTGTCTGGAAGCCCATACCCTACTTTTGTAGGACGGGTAATCAGCAGCCAAGCTTGGTCCGAAAGGATCTTGAAGGTTCAGAGACTATCCCTTTTGGGAGTAGCCCCACATTGTGTACATGCGTAGTATGATTGGGTCGAAGCGCCTCGCATCCAACCCTTGCACAGCGCAAGACGGATGATGATATAGTCCACCCTCAGAAGAAATTTTGAGATACGTGTAATCGATTGGTCGCAGGTTC
>PFBJ01000015.1 GCA_002778575.1 Candidatus Kaiserbacteria bacterium CG10_big_fil_rev_8_21_14_0_10_49_17 | reverse complement strand
GAAGATATATTTATTATCGTGTGCATAAAGTTGCAACTCAATGAATTTAAACTTTTTTTTGTGGATAACTTTTATTTTTTATTTTCGCAACACTTTTTTAAATTTTACTTTTAGTTTTTTTAAAAAAAATAAATGCACACAATGTGTGTGCATTTATTTTGTTACGACAAGTGGTGGCTAGCGGGTGCGAGCTCCAAGGACGAAAAACTTTGTGAGTGCCGCCGCTAGCCGCCGCTTGTAATAACTCATAGCAGTATAACAAACTTCTTCACCAAATCGATACCGATTGCATGAAAACGCAAAACCCCCTTGCGGGGGCTTCACGTAGTTTTTCGTCTGTGAACCACAACTTAGTGGCACTCACTTGCAAACAGTATAGCAAATAGTTTCAAAAAATCAAGTCTATTGCACTGAGCGGCCCGCTTTAATATCATCGATTGCCGCTTCGCCCTGCTCTTTTAGCGACGGATCAAGCTCCATTGCCTTTTCTATAGCGGCAATTGCTGCTTCTCTGTTACCAAGCGCGAGCTCTGCGCCGGCCAGTCCAAGATACGCACGCGGATTCTCAGGTTGCGCGCTGATTCGCGTTTCCCAGACTTCTTTTACTTTATTAAACTGCTGTTTTGAAGCGTATGCCTGCAGTAAATAATCATTCTGCACGTACGCGGCAGTCTTATATTCATCCGTAAGCAACTCGTCTGCTAGCGCGCTGTTTCCGTCATATACGGCAGCGAGAGCATAGAATATGCGTGCTTGTGTAAAGCGCGGCTCAAGTTCAAATGCTTCTTTCATCGTCTGCAATGCCTCAGCGGTATTGCCTGCATTGAGCTGTGTAATACCTATCTCAAAGAGTATGTGTTGCTTTCTCGGAGAAAGGGCGCGCGCTTTTTCCAATTCATCGAATGCTGCTTTGTTTTGCCCAAACGATCGCAACACGGATGCAAAGAAGAGGTGGACACGTGCGTCATTTGGACTTTCCTCTATCATCTTTTCCATCTCCGCTTTCGTAAGTGCAAAGAGGCGTTCTTTCGTAGCTTGCCCGACTGAATTATTCCCCGCAAAAGTTGAAGCACCTTGTGCTAACTGTTCGCGTATTTCCTGCTTTCCAAATGAATTGTAGGAGAGGGCCCGTTCAAAGAAATCTACGTTTGTCTCCAGACTTCCTTGTGGCGTGAGCGCATGGAGAAGTGCTCGGGAAGAAAGAATGCCCTTCACATTTATGAAATAAATGCCGCCTGCAATAAGCACCACAACTATCGGCGCTATCGCTTTTAGCACCAGTCCGGAGTCAATTTCGAAAAACCTGTTTTCACTGTCCTGCCCATTTTCATTCTGGCGCACATGAATAAATCCAAGGAATGAGACAAAGAATAGATAGCTCCCGATATTGTCGAACACAAAGAGATTATGGAAAAAGTACCCAGCAACAAGTCCCGTAAGCACGCACCGCTCGATAAAGGAGAAAGACTCTTTCCTACGCCACAGATAGTAGAGTGTTAATCCGTAAAGAGAAAGGTACCCGAGAAGCCCAAGAATGCCGCCAGCAACCAGCCAGTCAAGTACAATGTTGTGCACTCGATCAAACCACTGCTCTTGGTCATACAGTACCGGATCGTAGTACGCGTTGAATACGTAATTGAAATTCTCCTGTCCCCACCCAAGCACTGGCCGCTCTTTAAAACCCTCAATCCCCATTTCCCATACATAGAATCGAGCATCGGCAGAATTGAGAGAGATGTTTGAAAAACGTGAAAGTACCGGACTACTCTTTACCAGTGAAGAATCTTTGATGGCTAAAAATCCTCCGATTAAAAGAAGAACAGCGAGCAGTGTTCCGATGCTCATTTTTCGCACCTTTGGAAATCCTCTACCGAATAGCGCAAAGAGAAGAGTCGTGAGGAGCAGCGCTCCGATAAAACCGAGTATCGCCCCGCGAGTTGCTGTGTGGTAGAGCGTAATTGCCTGCAATAAAAATGCCGCTCCGAAAACAAAACGCCAGAGTGTCGCGCGTGCCTGCAAAATGAATACGAGCGTAATAAGGAGATGCACGAGCATATATCCTCCGAGGTATGAGGCATTGCCAAACGTTCCGTCGAGTCGTACTCCTCCCTGATTTATGGTGATAAAGCCAAGCACTTGGAAAAGCCCATAAATACCAATAATGACAGAAACACCTATAGACGTTGCGGCAAATCGCTCCCACAGCTTCCGCGTGTTTAGTACTGCCGTTACGATTAAAAAGTACGCAAAGAGGTGTATGAGCGTCACAAATCCTTCCATCCGCTCGAAATTGCTCCAGAAACTCTTGAATGGATTCTCTCCCAATGCGTCAGCGACTCCGATTACCGACACGAAAAGCGCAAATGCAATGAGAAGCCACGAAAAACGCGGGCGATACTGAGAGTCTGCAAGCGCGAGCACAAGCCACCCGCCGAGCAGCAGTTCAACAAGGATTCTGAAGAAAAAGTTTTTCCCGGTTATAAATGGGAAAAACATGGAATTGCTTACAATAAGCGGAATAAACGGTACAACGAAAATACCGCTGATGAGTATGTTTCGCAGGAGTTTCTGCCAGTTCATTGGGCTCCATCATAGCATGAAGAATGAAAAGAGGAAGCCCCGCCAAACGTTGGCGGGGCTTCAGGAAGCTACAGCTCCCAGTTGTACTGCGGATGTCCGTCTGCGCGCTTTGCGGCGAACCGTCCGCGGAAGTAGTCCATCGTAAGCCTCTCTTGGTGAGAGAGCTCCCGATGCCGGCTTCCGTAAAGAGTGTCGCGCCAACCGGGAAATTCATTGCGCAAGAGCGCGTCCTGGCGATCCGGCGCATAGCCTGCGAATTGCACGAGTTCTTTTAATTGGGACGGACTGATTGAGACTGGGCCGTCCTTGCTTTGATCGGGAGGCAACACTGTGAAGTGCCGCTCCACATACTCCGCGCCGAGAAGTATCGCCGCTTTCGATGCGATCAGTTTATCTTTTGCGGGAGCGGTGTGGTCAGACCAGCCGACATGGTCAGCGAGAGTCGCAAGCCACTCCATACGGGCAAGATTGCAGAGCTCAAGCGTATTGGGGTAGAGCGAAACGCAATGGAGGAGCGTCAGCTCTTTCCCTTTCCGCCGAACTATGTTCGCGGCGCGTTCGATTTCCTCATCGGTCGCGCCTCCGGTGGAGACAATGAGGTGGTCGAATGCGACAGCAAGCTCTTCGAGAAGTACGGGACTTGCGCAATCAGGACTCGCTACTTTCACAACCTGCTCACCGCCTTTCGCAAGACGGAGCGCAAAATCGATTCGGTCGAGAGTAAAGACCGTCATGAGAGGTGTGACCTCAAAATGGCGGCACAATCGAGCAAACTCCTCATGCTGCTCCTCAGAAAGATCAAGCGTATAGAGACGTTCAAACTCCGGCCTATAAGGCCGCTTGATTGCAATTCGGATACCGTTCGGCCGAACCTTTCCGTCCTCGAATCTTTTCCGGTAGGTAAGATTCGAAGAAAAGATGAGCTGCCCCTTAATGTACGAGGCGCCGGCCGCGGCGGCCTCGCGCACCATATTCTTGAGCAATTCGAAATCACCGTTGTGATTCTGGCAGGTTTCGGCAATGATTTTTACGCCCACATGCTCCTCCTTGAACTTGGGTTACTGTCTGGGCAAACCATACAAACATTTCTACCGCTCGTCAATACTCTGCCTATACCTCTCGTCAATTGCTCGCGCCGTGTACCAGACACCATCAAGCGTTCCATACTTTTCTATCAGTTCGTTCTTTTTTTCTCGCACCGCCTTCTTATACTCATTCCCCCACTCCAAGAGCTCTTCTATCGATTCTCCGCGATACTCGCGCCCGAGACCCGCGCGCTCGAGAGATTGATTATTGAAATACACCTCTAAATCGTCGCTCTCTTGGTACGGCATCATTACTAGCGGCGTCTCTGTATAGAAAGAGAGCCACGCTGAACCCCAGCCGACGCGCGCGAAATGCAGCAGTATGTTTTTATTCGCGAGAATGGAAGGGCTTGCTTTAATGCTTCCCGGAAGCCACCCCGTCTTATGGGTATACGTTCGATATGCCGAATATGAAAGCTCTTCAAAGAGGTGCTTCATGCCCGGAATGCCGGTCATTGAAACATAGATTCCTTTTCTCATCGGCCACAACGTTTTGCTGTTCGTATACTGGCGCGCATTCGGTGGAGTCAGTACCTCACTTTCATACAGAGGAGTATCTTTCTCCCGTAAAAATGTTGCCGGTTCCGCAATGCAGTGCAGTGCCTGCTTCTCTTCAATGGTTTCGTACATACCAATTGCTTTTTGTGCAATTTCTGGCGGAAGGTGCGCGATGCCTGCCTGAAGAGCTTTTTTTAAAATTTCAGAATTGTACGCAAAGGAGACATGGTATGACGGCGTAATACCAAAATCAACAATTGGATAGCGGCTGATACAAAGCGCGATAGCTCCCGCTGGTACCTCTACCGCTCGTCCATCAATAGTCTCGCCGCGCATTGGACCGCGCACGAACGTTTTAACGTTTTCTTCTACACCTCTTTGCGTATCGACAAACCGCTTAAGCCACGCTACATACGAGTCCCGCTCATAAAATAGCGGCTTTGCCAGTATGTTCTCAAAATCTCGTACAAAAATTATTTCATCTGGATGCCACTTGAGGAATGTTTTGAAATTTTCTTTAAATATGGTTTTTTGTCGCTCTTGGTATACCCACGGCACAATGATACCCATGCGTGATGCGCCGCGCTTCTCTCGCTCATCGTTAAGTGCCAGAGCAACCTCAGTGGTTCGCAATTGTGGACCATTGCCGTGACTGAAATTAAGTATGATGAATTGTTTTTCCATTACTCTAAGAAGTAGCGCCGGTATCCTTTTTGTATAAGCATTTCCGCGAACAGAAAGTCCTTCGGTGTATCAATATCAACCGAACGCTCCTCCGGCATAACATACGGGTACGTATTCTTTCCCCCAAAGTAACCTGTTTTAAATTGCCCGCGCACGACAAAGTCGCGCGTGCTCGTATAGATGCCGCCATTCCTTTTGTATGTGTCCGGCAAATCTTGCCGGCGAAAGGTACGTTCCGGCATAGAAGGTACCATCTGTGCCAGCCGACCGTCGGGGAGTAATTTTTTCATCTTGACCGGATGGAGCGCATTGTCTTGGTAGACGCTCCATACCGAGTCTGCGTTGCGCCTCAGAAGAATATCAACAGTGTTGTCGATGTCTTGCCATACTATAAGCGGAGAGTTTGGCTGGAGCAGTACGACTACGTCAAATACGATTCCCTCTTCCTTCTCTACTTTCTGAAGCGCGTGTTGCACCACCGGAAGAGTAGCGGCCGTATCTGTCGCGAGACGTTTTGGCCGCTTTATTAACGAAAATGTTTTTCCCTTGCTGACACCTATTTTTTTACTCAATCGCTTCGCGGTGGCAAGAATTGCATCATCTTCAGATGAGAGTGCTACGTGCGTAACGCTTTTACTGTTAAGCGCGGCCTCTAGCATATAGTAAATGAGCGGCCTGCCTGCCATGCGTTTGATATTTTTTCGAGGAACACGCTTTGAGCCTCCCCGTGCAGGAATAATTGCAAGCACGTGCGGTTGTTTTTTCTCTTTAGTCATTGAAGTGCTTTTGTATTGCAAACGGGTGCGACGCAATCACTCGCGCGATATTGCGCGCGGTGCCCGTTTTGCTGTAGAGCTGTGACGGGCTGTACCGGCCCTTTTTGATTTGGCGCACCAGTGCGTGCCGAAGCTCTTCTTGCGTGCACGGCGTATCAATAACGTTGCGCGCCCGTGTGCGTCCATTTTGTCGCGAACCGACATTCACGACAGGCAGGCCAAGATACGAGCTCTCCTTTATGCCGGCCGATGAGTTCCCCACCAAACACTGTGCGCCATTAAGGAGTGTGAGAAATTCACGGGGAGGCAGGTACCGCAAGAACCGAACAGAGTGATCCTTCACAGTATCATTGAAGTGCCGTATCTCATGCGCAATCTCCTCGGCTCCAACATCAAAATTAGGCCAGAACCAAATAGCCTGTACGCCGAGCGAGTAGATTTCTTGCAAGAGCGTTCGCGCGTACTGTGCCGTGCGTGCCGTATCAGCAGACTCGCTCCATACCGGATGATACATCACCACAATGTAGCCTTTGGATATATCTATCGGAGCGCCGGAGCCGGTTGTAGAGAGGTCTGTTGAAGCTCCCTTATTACGCAGAGCCCATTTCACCATTTCAACATCCGGACTTCCGTATTCAAATATGGCCGCGGGGTCTTCACCCATAGAGATAAGTCGTTTTTTTGCCTTTGGATTTGTTGGAAAGTGCAAGTGGGCAAGTTTAGTGATCGCGTGCCGCACGCTTTCATCAAGCGTCCCCGATGTATCTCCTCCCTCAATGTGCGCCACGGGGATGTTCATATACGCGGCGGCAGTTGCCGCGGAGAGCACCTCGAAACGATCGCCGCGCACCACCACCACATCGGGGCGAAGGGTGTTGAACATATTTGCAAATTCTATAATCCCGAGTCCTGCGGTTTTTGCTTTTGTCGTAGGAGTATCTCCCTCCACATTAAAATACACTTCGTAGACATCCGTAAAGCCATCCTGCTGAAGTAATTCACGAATCTGCCCGTACCGTGCTGAATATTTTGAAAGAAGAGCAGTGCCACCAATGACAATAGAGAGCTCGACGTCTGCCCGCTTTTTAAGCTCTTCGAGAACAAGCAAATTCCGACTATAGTGAATGAAGCTCGTAATCACGAAGCACACTTTTCTTTTTTTCCTTCTTTGAGCCATGTATGCGCACACCCAGCACCTCCTATAACTAAAAGAAAAGAGGCGCAGTTACGCGCCTCACAGTACAATATTTTTGCCAGTTTGGCAATTATTGCGGCAGCTCAATGTATTCACCTTCCCTATAGGAGCGGTGGGCGACTGAGCCTACCACCGAGTCGAGCACATGCGGCGGCAAGCCCGTGCCGGGGCGCTTGAGCGCCACGTCACTGCGCTTGATCTTCTGCCCCTTCTTGATGCCAAATGCAGCGACGATACTCTGCCTGGCCCACGTCCGCGCATGCTCGACGGCTTCCCTTCGGGCTTCTGCATCAAGAGAGAGCATGGCTTCGACTTCGCGGATCTGCTCCACTAGGTCGTACCATTCCTCAGGTGTTGCCGAGCCGGGGCAGTCAAGCGAGCGCTTATCACGCTTGTTAAATGAGAGGTGCTTTTCAAGCACCATTGCTCCCATCGCCCGAGCCGCGATTGCGGCATGCAATCCGACTGTGTGGTCAGAGTATCCGACCGGATACGAAAGCACATGGCGGAGCTCTTCAATGTTGCGCAGGTAGTTAATCGACGGCGGCGTCGGGTAGACAGTACTGCAGTGAAGGACAACGATATCCCGACACCCCGCCTCTTCAAGAACAGCAACTGAGTGGCAAATCTCTCCGAGACTCTTGTGCATGCCTACGGAGATAATGACTGGTTTGCCACGAGAGCCGACATTGGCGAGAAAGTCTTCGTTTACTGACTCGCCAGAGCCGACCTTAAAGAACGGCACATTGAGATCCTTGTCGAGAAAATCAAGATCAATTTCCGTGTGCGCAGTGACGAGAAATTCAATGTTCCGAATTGCGCAATACTCGCGCAGTTCCCGAAGATCGTCATAGGAGAGCTCTTTGTACTTAAGCCGGCGATACCATTGCGGGCTCACAGTCTCTGAAACCAGCGCTTCGGTTGTCTGCGCTTGAAACTTCACCACATCGCACCCCGCCGCCATGGCGGCGTCGACTTGCTTCTTCGCGAGGCTGAGCTCTCCCCAGTTTGTCAACCCGCCTTCGGCAATAATGACCATCGGGAGATTCGGACCGACAGCCAGCGTTTCAGTCAGGTGCACAATTTTTGCGTCTTTCGGCATCAGTGGCATAAGAAAAACCTCCTGCCAGGGTTCTATTTCCTGGCAGGAGGTTACAATATTTTTTGGTACTTGTCAATTACACATACCCTTCCCACTTTACGCGTGGCGCAATCGTATCCGGATCGATACGGTCGCTGTGCCTCTTGATGTAGGAGAGCATGCTCTTCACGAGCGTGTCAGAGAGTTTGTGCGGCTTAAGGCCCAGAGACGGAAGGTGGGTGAGCACCGGATTGTAGTAGTGCTCTTCCTCCTCAATCCGCGGGTTTATGATGTGCTCGACTTTCGCCGTCACACCGATTTCTTTCGCGGCCGCAGCCACTGTTGATGCCAACTCGCGAATCGAGAACACTTCCGTAAACTGATTGAAAACCCGGAATTCTCCGGACAGTGGCGGATTACTGAGCGCCAACTCAACGCACTGGATGGTATCCCGTATGTTGAGGAAACCCCGCTTCTGCCCACCGGAGCCGTACGGCGTTATCGGAAGACCTGCGGCCGCTTGGACACAGAACCGATTGAGTGCCGTGCCGAAAACTTCGTCGTAGTGAAAACTGGTATTGAGCTCTTCGTGTATCTGCGTCTCATCGGTTTCAATACCGTAGACAACGCCCTGATTAAGATCAGTGATACGCAAATTCCACACTCTGCAGACAAATTCACAATTGTGCGAATCGTGCACCTTTGAAAGGTGGTAGAAGGACCCGGGCTTCTTTGGCATCAGGACTCTGTCCTTTCTGCCTTTATGCTCGATGTCAAGCCACCCCTCCTCGATATCGATGTTTGGCGTTCCGTACTCGCCCATCGTCCCGAGTTTAATGAGGTGCGCTGTTGGCACGGATCGCTTCATCGCGAAGAGAACATTGAGGTTGCCGGCAACGTTGTTGACCTGCGTCTCAACCGCTTTCTCATTTCCCATCATGGAAAACGGTGCGGACGGCTGTTCCCCATAGTGAATGATCGCGTCAGGCTTCCACTGCTCGAAGACCCGAGCGGTGAAGCGCTCGTGGGCAAGGTCGCCCACAAAGACGCGGATATTCTTTCCGGTCTCCCGCTTCCAAATTCGCACCCGCTCCTGAAGCGGGTGTATGGGAGCAAGTGGCTGCACGCCAATCTGCGCTTCCCACCGGCGTTTTTGGAAGCCATCGAGCACCGCAACTTCGTACCCCCCGCGCGAGAGATACATAGCCGTCGGCCACCCGAGGTATCCGTCGCCGCCAAGGATCAGTACCCGTTTGGTTTCCAATTGTCTCTCCTTTCCAAGAACTGTGTTCCGAGGCAGTGTACACCACCCCTCATTCTATGCAACTCTCTTAGAGAACACACAAGAGCCGCAAAACGTTTCGCTACGAGATGCTGGACAGTGTCTTTTGTATCCCCTCTTTAAGAGTTGTGCGCGGTTTCCAGTCAAGTTCTTTTTGTATTTTCTTATTTGCCAAGCAGCTCCGCCTCACCTCTCCTTTATTTGCCGGCAGGTGCTCGATAGCCCCGTCGCGATTCGTAATCTGACCGATTTGTTTTGCCAATTCATTCATACTGACTTCCTTTCCTCCGCTGACATTGTAGTAGAAAAACCCTTTCCGTGTATCTATGAGGGCCTTGTAATTTGCTTCTGCTACATCTTCAACAAATACAAAATCCCGGGTCTGCTTACCGTCGCCAAATATTTTTGGCTTTTTATTATTGAGAAAAGCCTCGAGAAACACCGCCACCACGCCCGTCCCGCCGCGCTTCCGTTCCATGCGGGGACCGTAGACATTGCTGTAGCGAAGTATTGTGGCAGATATACCGTGCACTGCATGGTAATAGTACAGATACTTCTCGCTTGCCAGTTTATCGACTCCATACGGAGATATGGGATTCGTTGGCGTATCTTCTGTAGTCGGCAGGGTGCCGGCATCTCCGTAGAGCGCTCCTCCTGTTGAGGAAAAAACGACTTTTGCAACTCCACTTTTTTTCGCGCACTCCATCACTTTTACCGTACCAATTAAATTAGTTGGAATGTCTTTAAGAGGGTCATTGAGTGTCGCGCGCATATTTGTCTTTGCCGCCGTATGGCACACCATATCCGGCTTCTCCTTTTCAAAGAGTGCCTGCAAGTGCGGACTCGCCACTGAGATTTTATGAAATCGCGCTTTTGGTGGAACATTGCGCATATCCCCCGAAGAGAGGTCGTCAATTACCACAACGCTGTGCCCTTTTTTAATAAGGAGATCTGCAATGTGCGACCCGATGAATCCTGCTCCGCCTGTAATAAGTACTTTCATACCCTAAAATGTTACCTTTTTTCTCAATAATGCGTACCCGAGTGGCACTTCCTTTAAGACTCGCGCAATGTGCGGGCCTGCAAGCGCTCTCCCAAAAAGATACTTGTTTTTAAACGTCTTCCGCGTCGATGGCTTTTTCGCTCTCTTAATGGCGCGCGTAATATCGTTTAGTGTAGCTTTCGCATCTATAACATTTTTATCCCGGACTCTCCCCTCCTGCCGCGAACCGACATTAACAGCAGGAAGAGAGAAGTACGGCGTTTCCATAAGGCCTGAGGATGAATTGCCGATAAAAAATGTTGCGCCTGCCATAAGTCCCCAAAAATCAACTGCTTCGATATTTTTATGCACGATGAACTGCGGTTCTTTTGCGTACATCTCAATTGCACGTATCACTCCTGTATACCCCGGGTCACTGCATGGGTAGGAAACAATGGTGCGAATGCCATCTTTCTTTAGGGCCTGTAAAATGGCTTTCATTTCATTGAACGATTCTTTCTCCTGTAAGGTAACCGGATGCTGGATCAACATAGCGTACGGCTCGTCCTTTGAGAGGCCATAGCGGGCGCGCGCTTCGCTATTTGGCGTGTGCCGCCCTTCGCGGACAAGATCTAGATACGATGACCCGACATTATGCACCCGCCACTCCTCCTCGCCGAGTTTCAGAATCCGCTTGTACGCATCTCTGTTGCTAGGGAAATGGATGTGGGAGAGTTTGGTAATTGCGTGAATGCGATTGCCGTCAAGGTTGCCGGCGACATCTCCTCCGAGAATGTGCGCCACCGGAATATTGAGTTCAGTTGCCGCATACGCTGCCGCGAGCACCTCTCCTCGATCGCCAAGTACCAGTAAAATATCAGGTTTGATGTCTGAAAGCACTTTCACCATTTTCTGGTAGCACCGCCCGAGCGCTTCAGCCCGCTTAACGGGCGTGTCGTCGTACTCACCAAGAGAAATACGGTGCGCAACGGAAAACCACTTTTTTACCTCTGTTTCAGTCTTGCCGAATCGAGTAGAGAGGTGCATGTCCGTCACTAGTAACTTAAATGAAAGCATCGGATCGGCTTCTATGGCCTCAAGAGTCGAGATGAGTGCACCAAAACCGCCTCTCTTGCCGGTAAATACAGCTATTGTGCGTTTCTTTTTATTCTGTGCTCCCATTTTTCTTTTTTTCGGCGTGACTGCCAGTTGGCTTGCGCGCCAAGACCACCAACTTATACCCATAGGTATGCTCGAGTATGAACCGTTCCACTATATTGCGCGCCGCCTCGCCGAATGGAAATCGCGCATTTCCCTCATAGGGATGCTCGAAATTAAGGTAGTTCCATACCGTGTCAAGTTCCGGCTGTTCCGATCCGACTTCAAGAATTTCATACCCTTCCTCTTCAAGAAGCCGAGGCAATGTCTCGGCTGAGAAAAACCACAGGTGGCCGCCGACTCCGTTAAAGCATGAGGCGAGTTGCCGTATCACGCGTACCGCAAGCGACCCCGCGCTTGGTACAGAGATAACAACCACTCCCCCAGGAGTTAAGATACGCTTCATTTCGCGCAAAATCTCACGTGGACGTGCCAGATGTTCAAGCACTCCCCAAAGGCCGATACCTGAAAAATAATTGTCCGGATACCCGGCTTCATCGAGCATTACTTTCTGTATTGTGCGTATTTTAAATTTTTCTTTTGCATAGGCGACGGCTCGATCATTGAACTCAAGGCCGTACGGCTTCCATCCGCGCTCCTTCCCTACTTTTAGAAAATGGCCGATTGAGCATCCGATATCGAGCAGGTTGCCCGGTTGGACGTATTTCTCCATTGCCGCAAGGCGCGTGTCGAACTTCACGGAATCGTAGCTAAACTGCGACGAAGATGTGAGCACATCAACCCACGCGTCTACTGCGGCGTCTTCTTTGTAGTGTTCGACCACCTTCTCTTCTATGAGCTGCGGGTGCATATACAGCAGCGAACACTTTTTGCACTTGTGGTATTCAAATGCATCTTTCCGAAACAGAAACGTACTTCGTGTCGGTCGAGTTCCGCAGACCTCGCAGACAACATCACGGAGTAGCTCTTTCTTAATATCGCCTTTTTCGTCCAGTAATTGCAGCCGTGCTTCTTCAAGCATCTTCTCCACCGTATCTCTGCCGGTTTTTTTCCGAAAATCCTTTGTGGACTCTCTCCTTTTTAGGACTGTACTCTTTTTTACTTTTGCCATGTTTTACTATTCTCCTCTATTATTTCTATGGTGCGCGCCTCCGTCTCACGCCACGCATCGAGTGTCGAGCCTCCTATGTGCGGCGTCAGAAGGAGCGTATCGTGTTTCTGCGCGTAAGAGAAGAGCGGGCTTTCCTGAAGCAGCGACTCCCTGTTTTTTGCGTACTCACCATTAAATACATCGAGTGCCGCGCCTGCTATGACTCCATTTTCAAGACATCCGACAAGCGCCTCCTCATCCACCAACTCACCGCGAGACGTATTAATAAAAACGCTTCCCTTTTTACACGTATTTAGAATATCCCTACTGAACATCTTTTCCGTTTCAGGAAGTGCGGGTACGTGTACTGAAATGCAGTCGCTCTTCGATACCAGCTCGTCGAGCGTTTCTGTTTGCACCGCCCATTCCGGCACTCTGGATATGTTCGGGTCGAAAATATAGATTGGGTTCATCCTAAATGCGTGCGCGTACTCCGCAACCAATGACCCGAGACGCCCGTACCCCACGATGCCGATAGAGAGACGCGAGAGCATCGCGCGCGCTCCCCAGGGACGCCGATTCCACTTCCCCTCCAGCACCGATTGAAATGCCCACGGCACTCGGCGCGTCAAAGCAAGAAGGAGTCCCCAGGCGTGCTCTGCGGTAGGGGTAATGGTTGCGAGGAATTCCTGCTCATCTTTAAGAGAAACAACAACAATCCCTTTTGATTCGGCATATTCGCGATCAATGTGCGGTTCTCCTGTTGTATTTGAAGCAATAATTTTCAAAAGCGGCATTGCATCAATCTTTTTCTTTCCAAAATCAAAACCCAGTGGTGCAAATGCAATCTCAATCTGTCCTAGTATTTCCAATGAGTCGCTTGCCGGACTTTCTATTTCCACGACATCAAAGAGCGTGTCGAGTTTTTGCCGGTTTTCCGGCTGATACTCAAGGACGGAGTAGTATAGCGCTTTCGGTTTATTTTTCATTTCGTCTCTTTAAGGCCATTTCTACTTCTGCAAGGTCTTCTGGTCCGTTAATATCAAGCGCGCTTTCTTTATCTATCTCAACAATGTAATTGCGTTTCCCCTCAAGCCGCCCCGTTTCCATGAGTGTCGTGTATGACGAGACGTACACATTTCCAAACGTATAGAATACAGGCTTCACCTGCCGTGACGGGTACTTGTAATGCTCTTCCTCCATCCAAAAACCAACCGTACCGTCCTCGCGAACTGTTCGAATATTGTACGGATGGCAATCGTGTTCAATGGGCAACGCGGTAATAGCCGAATCGGCATTTTCTGAAAGTACTTTCTCTATAGTGCTATCAACCTGCTCCACGGTAGTAAGCGGCGAGGTTGCCTGCACAAGGACAATGTAATCCGGTACGTACCCGTCAAACTGTTGCAGTTCGTGTACCGCATGCACAAGCGCCGGATACACCGCGGCCGTATCGGTTGCCAACTCTTTCGGCCGCATAAATGGCACCTCAGCACCGTACTCTTTCGCAACAGAGGCAATTTTTTCTTCATCAGTAGAACAAATAATACGGTCGATGTGCGCGCTCTTTTTTAGGGTTTCAATAACGTAGCTAATGAGCGGTTTTCCGAGCACAGGAGTGATGTTTTTATCTTTTATGCCTTTTGAACCGCCCCGTGCGGGAATAATAGCCAGAATTTTTTTGTCTTTATGTTGCATATCAATATGTCATTCTCTTTTCAAAAAGAGACGGTCCCAACTCGACACTTTTCAATACTTTTACAATTTTCTCTGCCGACTTTCCTTTCCCGTACACTGTCCCGCACTGTTTTAGCGATGCGCGGAACGACGTATCGTTAATCGCCTTTGTTATAGCCTTCTTTATATCCGGCACCGCTCCATTCGGAACATCTATGACGTTCTTATCTCGCAGTCGGCCACGCTGGCGGCTGCCAATGTTAACAACGGGTAATCGGAACAGAGGGGCTTCAATAATCCCTGATGAAGAATTCCCAATAAGAGCGGACGCCTCCGAGAGAAGGCCGAGGAAGTCTTGCGCTTCTATGTTTTTATAGATTGAAAAATGCGGTACATCTTTAAACTCTTTGATTGCTTTGATGATGCCGTCGTATCCTTGGTCACTGCATGGGTACACAACAAGCGTCGGCATCTTAAATGCCGCCACCGCCGTAAGCGTCTTTTTCATTTGATCATACGACTTCTCCGGTTCCGTCGTCACTGAGTGTTGCAAGACCATAAGAAACGGTCTGTGCGCATCAAGCGTATACCGTGCCCGCGCGTGCTCCCCTGGGGTGAATTCTTTTGCGGCAATAAGATCGAGGTGCGTGTCCCCGACGACGTGGATGCGTTTCTTTTCCTCTCCCATTTTTTCAATTCGCTTTCCGGCATCCGGAGTTGAGGGGAAATGTATGTGCGCCATTTTTGTAATGGCATGCCGGAAAACTTCATCAAGGTTCCCTGAAATGTCTCCCCCTTGGACATGAGCGACCGGAATACCGAGATTGTTTGCAGCTATCACTGATACGAGCACTTCCCCCCGATCCCCCAAACACAGAAAAATATCCGGCTGCAGTTTTTTGAGCATCTTTGTCATTTCAGCCATCTGGATACCGAGAGCGACACTTCGATCGCTTGAGCTTCCGCTCTTCTGCTTCATATCGATTTGTCCATCTACCGGAAAATTTTTTGCTACCTCAAAAAGTGTCTTCCCGAATTTTTTTGAAAGGTGCATGTCGGTAACGACGAGCTGCATCTCAAGATTAGGATCTTCTTCAATAAGGCGCATAGTACGGATGAGAGAGCCGAAACCTCCCCGCTTGCCTGAAAGAATGCAAATTTTTCTTTTTTTATTTTTCTTTTTCATACAATACTGCGTCTTCTACCGCCTGAAACATTCGCTCTCCAGAGCGCCCATCGAGCCACACGCACTGCTCAGCAACTATCCGCTTTCTTCCCTCTCTTTCAAGCGACGGGTCTTTAAGGTACGTATTCAGGTGATCTATAAGCTCCTCTGGCGAGTACGCCAGGCGGACGCCGCCGCTTTTTAGAATCGGTTGATAGTGCACCCTGCTTTCATCGTAAAACTGTAGCACGCTCTCGTAAAATGGAGGATTCTCCCATCCATCAAAGGCAATATTTACAATCGGGGTATCAAATGCCGCGGCGTCAATCGTCATCGTTGAACATGTGTTGACAGACACATCCGCAAAGTGAAGCGTGTCTGCCAAATGCTCCATATCGCCCTTCAGTACTTCAGTATATGTCTTCGTATCCCCACTGCACTCTGAGACAGGTTTTTCAGTAACCGTAATGCCGTCGATTAATTTCAATTCCCCCATATCCATATCTTTTGTCGGGTGCTGCCGAATAAGTATTTGCACATCCGCAGGCAAGTGTCCCGCAACTATTGCATCCTGCATTATTGCGGCTATCTGCCATGCTGTATCAAAAAATGGTGCGAAAAGAATGAGACGCTTATTCGGATCGAGTCCGATGCGCTTAAAAAATATTTCTCTCTCAGACCGAGCTGTCGCATAGTGGTCAAAGTGAGGAATCCCAATGACTGTCATATGCTCTTCGAGCATATCCAAAAAGCGCTCGGCTTCTTTTTTAATAAGATAGTTGTGAACCAAAAGAGTCGTTGGGAGTACTCGAATCGGAAACTTTGAAAAGCCGATGGTATCCCATGAATTAATCATCCCAACGGTTGGAATGTTCCGCTTGTGTGCGTGCCGGATAAACATTCGGTCGATCTTTGAAGCAAGGTGCGGAACGAAAACAACATCCGGATGGTATTTCTCAAAGTATTCACCGTAATACGGTGCCCCTACGAATCTTTTGTCGCACCACTTTAAAAATCGCCGCAACGGACGTACATTTCCAAAGACTGTAATTCCAAGGAGAGACCAATAGTATTTGAGTACTTTTTTATCTCCGTGGAGAATGAATCGCGCTCTATTGTGGCGCACCAGCTTCGTATCGACATAGAAATACGAAAGGTGCCGGAACAGTTTGTCCAAAAAAGAGTACGGGTCAGGTATATCTTTAAGCGGTTCAATGCGTACATGCGGCCCGCTAAATTCTTCGCGGTACTGCTGACACTTCTCCGATGCCGTAAAAATAATGACGCGCACTTTCCCCGTAGCCACCCATTTTGAAAATGCTGCATTACGCAGCACATTTCTCGCCTGCTGGCGATAGTAAATTGGCAAAAAAATTGTTTTCATCCTCTCTTACCTTCTCTATATAAACCAAACAAAACAAGTAAATGTTTCAGTGTCCGGCGGATTTTATACGAGAGTACTTTTATTTTCTTCTTAATGTCATATTTAAACAGAAATGTCAAGTAGCTACTTGGCGTCTGGTTTAGCCATGCCCGTACCGCACTGTAGCCAGTATACTTTTTATTGCGCGCCCCTTCCGCTGAAACTTCTGCTGTTTTTTTTGCGACAATGTACATATGCTCTGCTTTCCTATCTACCCCCTCTGTCATAACTGTAAAGCCAAGCGCTTCGAGAAACTGCCGGAGGGTTTCTGGAGTAAACATAAAGACGTGGTCTATTTGAATACCTCGGGGAAGGTAACCGTAGTGCTCCACAACATTTGGAAAATGCATAACCTCAAGAATAAGCCTCCCGTCAAATGCGAGGTGCTTATTTGCCCAGACTAGAAAGCTATGGAAATCGAGCATGTGATTTAGCGCGCGCAGGGAAATTATGTTTTCAGCTTTAGGAACTACTCCTTCACCAAGAGACTCGAACATTGACTGGATAGTGCGCACTCCCTGACTCTCCGCATACTGCGCCTCTTCCGGAGATGGTTCTATGCCAAGCACTTCAGACCCAAATACGTCTCGGAACCCCGCAAGGACGCCGCCAGTAGATGAGCCGACTTCTATAGTAAGTCCATTATTTACGTATGGTCGCAGGTTTTCAAAAAATGGTTTCGTGCGTTTTTTTGCATGGTTAAACAGAATTTCGGATGTGTATGTCTGAGCACGATTAAGCCCTTTAAAGCGCGCCATTTCGTGTCGGTATTCTTGCTCGTAATATAGCTGATACCATTGTGGCGTCATTCGAGGATCGATGTATAGTAGTCCGCAATTTCGACACAGAAGTGTTCGAACCGAATAACCATTTCGGTCGCGTGTCGCGATGGTATCAGCATTATCTTCTCCACAAAAATTACATGGGAGGTGCTCATACTGAGCAGAGGTATAGGAAAATATCTTCATAGTTGCTTACTTAATTGCAACCACATGATACCCCCATGGATATGCAGGATGAGAGACGCGAGGAGCGTAGCTAATCCATTTTAAAGGACGCAAATAGCGAGGCACGAGTCCGAAAATATCATTTCGTATTGTCTTGTAAATGTCTCCGAGCGTTCCTTCCGGAGAGATGCTCACTTCTGAAAAACCGGCTTCGCGAAGCATGCGTTCAAGTGACTGATTCGTGTAACGGTGGTGATCAATATCTTGATGAATCTTAATCATAAAAGGAACCAGAATAACGAGCTTCCCTCCAGCAGTTAAAAGTCCGTGGCTTTCCTTTATAAGACGTCTAGCATCGTAGATGTGCTCGAGAACATTATTGAGTATGACCCAATCGTACTGGCCGGAAAATGTAAGTGGCTCATTGAGATCAGCGACAATGTCGGGTTCGTACGCAGGATCAATATCAACAGTTGTTACTGTATCCCCGTAAAGGTGCATGAACTCCTTTCGGCCGCAGCCCAGGTCGAGAACCTTCCCCGATATGGTAAGAGACTTTAGGAAATCGTAGTTAATTTTTCGCCACCCTGTCATCGCAGTAGTATACCTAGAAAATCAGCTGCACGCTTATAGGAAAGTCCATCTAAAAAACCAACGGTACTTGTCACTATTTTCTTTCTATTTTCACTATCACGTGACGGGTTTTCCAAATATGTCTTAGTGAATTCGAGTACCTCATCCATATTTTTTGCTAAACGTACAGCCCCTTCTGCAATAAGCGGTCGGTAATGCGGGAATGTTACAATCGGTACAGGGCTCGTTCCGAAATCAAGATTAATGGCAGGCATATCGAATATGAGTGAATCGAGCGTAATGGTGGATGAACGGTTAATATTTAAATCGCAATACTTAAGAATCATTTTTGTATTTACTCGGTCTTTTTCTTCCATTTCAATCTGCCATCCTTTTTCAGTGTCGCTTTGCTTCACAGTACCTGCATGCTCAACGCATATATTTGGCAAACCTACAAATTCTTCATACTGACTTAATCGCTCAATAGGGTGAACCCGAACAATGATGTTTTCGTTAAACGTATCCCGCAGTTTCCGTATAATCTTTTTATATAAATCCTCATCCGGATCGGTTGACGTTGCCACCAGAATGGTCTTTTTTGACGGATTGAGTCCTTTACTATTTAAGAATTCCTCACGCGAAACTTCTCCATCCAGCTTCTTAAAGTAGTCATCGTAGCGCATAATTCCTGAGACAAATACATTTTCCGCTTTGTACTCATGGAGTTCAATTGCTTCTTTCTTTAGTATTTCATTCCAGCATAGTATGTAGTCAGTTTTTCGGAGAAATCGTGGAAGTGTTGTTAGATTGTCCCATGAGAAATTAGTGGCGACTGTCGGGATTCCCGCCTTCTTCGCGCAAAGAATCGCCCACGCTTCCATAAAATTAAATCCGGGGGTGGTCGTCACGACCAGGTCTGGTTTATACATCTCCACGTATTTTTTAAAAATGGCAGTGTTCGGCACACACATGTTCTCCAGCCACATAAAAAAGCGTGGCGAGAAGAATGTCCGCGGAAAGAGATGCGCAATGAATCGTAGTATATTTTTAAACCTGTCCTCCCCTTTGTAGCGGGCATACCGAAACTGAACACCTTCAAGGTGATCGAATCGCCGTATTAGGTACGTGCGAAGGTATGTATTGAAGATGGTCCAAAACTTTCCCGCCTGCAACTCAAACGGGATGTACGTTATATTCTCTGACTGAAACAATGACGGGTCTTCTTCTCGTATAAATACAATAACTCGGTACTGCTTCGCCAAATACGCAATATACTCGCCGCGAAGCAAGTCAGAGGCAAAAATACGGGGCCACGCAAAAAGAAAAATGGTCTTCACGCACAAAACCGTAGCATAGCAAATCAAAAAAGAAAAACCCGCCACTGAGGTGGCGGGCAATTGCTATTCGTGCGGTGTAGCCTGCTTAGATTCGTCGTAGTACGTTTCGATGAACTCTTTGCGAAGCTCTTGCCACAAGGCGTCTCCTTCAGGAGATCGCTCCTCGGCCTTTTTTATTTCTGGCCAGCGGCTTTCGGGGAATTTGACATACATCACGAACACTCGTTTTTTCGAGTCGATCACATCCCTCGGAAACTGTGGCATATCAAGCACTGTTTCTTCATAAGTTCCCGAACAGATGAGATCCGGGAGCATGTAGCCGCGCTCAATGGCCAAGTCTCGCAGAGGAGTGCCGACAAATGGCGTGAATGTCGAGAGGTTGGTCGTATCGGATTTGATTTCCCGATTCAGAAGGACGGTGTCCCAATGAAGCTCAGGCGTCTCATCCGGAAGCCCGACCATATTGAACGTTGAGAACGGGATACCGAGCTCGACAGGAATTTTCAGTGCCTCAATTGCCTCCGCATTACTGTACGGACGCACAAGTACATCCTGCCGAAACTTCTCATTTCCCTGCTCAATGCCGACAGACATTCTGTGAAGTCCCACGCGCTTGAGTTTCTGGAGTCGCTCGCGCGTAATGGTCTCCGGGCGAGTTTGAATCCAAAACGGCAGCCTGAATTCCTCGTACACCTCGCAGAACTCATCGAGTTCGCGAGTACTCATAGCAAGGAATGTATCGGCCCAAAAGTACATGTACTGCGGGCTATAGCGCATGTAGTACGCCATCTCTTCTCGAACCCTGTCCATCCGCTTCTTGCGGAAGAAATTGTGTCCCGCCTCTCTATAAAGATCGTGTTGCGATGGGGTGTTGCAGAACCCGCACCGATACGGACATCCGCGAATCGTCTCGACAGGAAACGTTCGATAGAGTTCGCCCGACATTGGGCGGTAGAGCCGCCACTCCGGAAAAAGTTCCACATCGAGATCAACTGGATTCTCATTGAGGTCTGTGGGAGGCGCTGGGAGGTTCTTCACAATCTCTCCATCGCTACCCTTGACCCAGAGGCCCTGCAGGTGCGAGTAGTTCTTCCCGCTTTCCATGGCTCTGACAAGCTCCAGCATGACTCGCTCGCCTTCGCCGACGCAGACCATGTCGATGTCTTCAAATCGCAAAGCGAGTTCCGGAGCAAAGGTGGCAAACACGCCGCCGAGAAGCACCGGGACATCGAAATCCCGAATTCCTGCAAGAATGGTGAGTGCCAAGCGAAACGTCACCTCGGTCGAAGAAACCGCAATGAGATCCGGACTGAATTCCGCAACCTTCTTCCGTAAATCAGAGTGCATCTGGTCCGTGTCCCCGCGATCCATATCTACATGCGGAGACGGCTTAACAGTCAGTATCTCTTCTCGTTTTTTGTCGCTGTAACCGTGCTCTGAAATTTCGTACCCAGTTGAGTCAAAGAGGTCAGTCTGATAGCCGTGGTTTTTGAGGATTCGCGAAAGGAGAGTAATGGCCGGCGGGACAATGCTCTCGCGTCGCGAATTGGGGTAGATGAAGAGTACTTTGAAGCCGTTGCCGGTCATTGAAGTCTCCATGTATAGAACAATCTAGAATAATGGTAACAGAAAAAAAGAGATAATCAAACAAAAAATTGACTTTGTAAAGATGGTTAACATTAAACTCCTCATTTCTATTTCCCTCCTTGCACCAACTGCGTATGCGGCTACTATTGGTCTATGCGTAAGGCAGATGACACCCTCAGCGTGAATAGAAAAGTGTGGGATTCCCTCCCTGTCAGAGCAATGCACGTTGATTCAAATTTGGTGCAAGTCGTAAAACGCGTACTCTCACCTGCCAAGAACAACACGATACTGTATATCGGTTTTGGAGAAGGCCAGAACCTTGCCTATTTAGCGCGTGAAGGTTTCGACTGTTTCGGCACAGAAATATCCCGAACTCGTCTCGAACGTGCGCGCGCCTTATTTGATGAAATAGGAGAGCATGCAACTCTGCAGTTGGTCGAATCGCACGAATTACCGTTTCCTGACAATACATTTGACTGTGTACTGGCGTGGCAATCTCTTTACTACAATACCGAAAAGTCACTAATGCAATCCCTCAAAGAAGTACAAAGAGTGTTGAAACCAGGAGGCGTATTCATTTCCTCCATGGTATCGCCGAAACAGACGCTTCTTGCCCATAAGGAAATTGCGCCACATACGTACAACCCTTCCCCCGAAACCGGACAGGAGCAGTGCGTGGTGTACGCTCTTGAAGACGAGGACCACATTCACCGCATATACAAAAATTTTTCTGATATTCACGTTGGATATTACGCGAATGACTTATTCAGAAGTCCCAACTTCCACTGGGTAATCGTTGCAAAAAATGAAAAATAGAGTTACGCACGCTTCTCTTTTCGGGCTTCCCTACTCGCGCTTCTTGACACAAGACGCGTCGCTGCTCCCTCTGGATTCACTGCGCAAAAGAAATGCGTATATTCACATTTATTCGTATGCCAGAGCTGCCCTTCCTGGCTTTGAAGAAACGAGCCAGCACATTATCATTATCAACCTCCGACATTCGCTTGAAGACATTTTTGACGCATTTAAAAAAAACACGAGGAATGAAATCCGTAAAACTGAAAACATTCCGGAGCTGACATTCTCTATTCCTGATAGGAAGAATCGAGATTCATATCGTTTCTATACTGCAATTAAGAAACGGGACGGGGTGACACCTGATGCATACATTGAATTTCGTGGATGTCTTTTTTTTAATGCCTACTATAAGGGGAAAATGATTGTGTCTGTCTCCTGTTACGATACTGGGGAGATTTTGCGGCTGAAGCACATCGTCTCGGAGCGAAAGAACCCCTCTTTTGATGCCACGCTGATCGGATACGCGACGCGTAGAGTGATGTGGGAGCTGTGCAAGTATGGAAAAGAGAGGGGCTACTCTACTATTGACCTTGCGGGCGCTAACGTCTCTGAAGCAAATAAAAGTGGCATTACCGCATTTAAACAATCGTTCGGTGGCGAATTAAAGGAGATCTGGGTGTACCGTTCTAAGACACCTGCGTTTCGGTGGGCACAGAAAGGTGCGCACATGTTTGGAAAAAATATCCATTAGTATGCGAAAAGTACTTATTACAATTATTGAATACGCGGGCAGAGGAATCGGAGCGGCGCTTTCTTTCGCTCCAGGAAAGATGATAATTCTAGCCGCTCAATTATTGCAAAAGTGTTGTGCACTCTCCGGCAAACTTGGCTCTTTCTCTTTTATTTTCTCAAACCAATGTATTAAATACGCAACCCGAAAGAGAAGTGCGCCCCTTCTCCTGAGACGAAAGATTCAAGGAGGTGGAACACTCGAACTCGATATTACGCAAAAAACCCAGCGGCAAATTTTCCTTATGAACGTGTACGAGCCATTCGCGACACAGTACTTTATAAAATACCTTAAGCGAGGTGACACTGTGCTTGATGTGGGAGCCAATGTTGGGTACTTCTCTATTCTAGCTGCCTCTCTTGTAGGTCCTCTGGGACATGTTTATGCATTTGAACCTGAGAATCACAATTTCAGACGTCTGGAACATAACTGTCAGCTCAATTCGCTCAGGAATATCACCGCGATAAAGAAAGCTGCGGGCTCTAAAGGCGAGACGGTGCCGTTTTATGTTAACCCGCTCAATGACGGAGGAGGCAGTATCATTGAACCCAGCGTATTTCACGACGACCAAGCCGTATTTAGCAAGGAGGAAATCGAGAAGCAATTTCCCCACACCACGCTTCGCCACACGATCGAATCAACAGCCATAGACTCGCTTGGGCTCTCCTCAGTTGCCCTCGTTAAAATAGACGTCGAAGGGGCTGAACTTGACACACTGCGCGGCATGAGGAATGTACTGGAGTCTATCGGCCCTGATATCATTTGCGAGGTTAGTGAACGCGGAGCAGAGATAGAGACTCTTGTGCGCACGTATGGTTATACTATTTACTCTCTTTCGCCTGAAGGCATACCCCACCCTTTGCACGGGAAAATGATAAAAGAGAAGCACGCTCTCTTTTCAAAACATGATTATTCCAAAACATACTAATTACTTCGTGGTCAATTACCACTACCTTGAGCGTGACGGGGAGAAATCGCATGCCAGCCACCCCACATCTCCGGAGACATTTAGCAATCATCTCGCGTACTTGAAAGAGCATTTTGCAATTGTTGATATACCCACTCTCTTTTCTCGAGCAAAAGAAAACGGAGAGCCATCGGTTGCTATTACATTTGATGACGGCTTGCGTGGGCAATACCTGTATGCCCCATCTCTTCTTGAAGCTGCCGGAGGGTACGGCACGTTTTTTATTATCGCAAATACGTTTGAAAACTATATCCCCGCAACGCATAAAATCCATATCCTCCTCTCACGCTTCCCTGCCTCTGACCTTTTAGCAGAAGCTAATCGAGTACTGCCGGAAACTGCGCAAATCCCGCTTTCTACACGCATTTCAGAAACACGGAAACTGCGAGATGATATACCGACAGCAAACTTTAAAGAAGCGCTGCACCGCATGGAGCACCGGCAATCAGAGCAATTACTGGATACGTTATTTGCCTCTTTTGGACTCAACGCAGAAAAAATATCCGAAGATCTATTTATGAACAAAGAGGAAGTGCTCGATCTCCACAGGCGGGGGCACACGATTGGCGGCCATGGGTCCTACCATTTGGCTCTTGATACCCAGACAAGCGATGTGGTTGCTGAGGAAATATCGCATGGGAAAAAGGTGCTTTCAGATGTACTAGGAGAGTCACCGAAAGTATTTTCATATCCGCACGGAGGCGCGAACGAAACTGTTGCGCACATACTAAAAAGTCACGGTTTTACCCACGCAGTAACAATCAAACAAGCAGGGCTCTCAAGCACTACTGATCCATTTTTCATCCCACGATTCGACGCGAAAGACCTCTCAGAAACGTTAGGCGCTTAATTTTTTGGCTCACACAGCAGGTTGGTGAGTTTTTCAAAGTCTACACCGCTTTGAATTTTTGTGGTAGAAATCTCTTTTATCCCCTCAGGGGTTATGAGCGAAATGCGATACCCGGCCTGCTTTAAAGACTCTAAGCATACTTCTGGCTCAACTCCGAAGCGGTGGAGTGCTGACGGAAAGTATTCAATAATGATTATTGGCTTTTTATTGCTTCGGAGCGTTTCGCTCATTCCGGCAAGCACAGAGGGCTCCGCTCCCTCAACATCTATCTTCACCACGTCTGGCAAATAATCCTTAAAATATGCATCGAAGGTAGTTGCTGGCACAATTACTTCCGCTCTTCCCTCGCCTTTTACCAATGAGTGGGCGCATAAGTTGCTTGGATCTTTATAAAATGACAGTTCTCCTTCACTGTCTGAAAGTGCCATTCTTTCAGCCGTAACATTACGGTACCCGTTTTCTGAAATGTTTTTCACTAAGAGTTTAAAGTTTTCTTCCTCTGGTTCAAACGCAACTACCCTCCCCTCGACTCCGACTAGTTGCGCGGCGAAAAGAGAAAAGTATCCTATATTTGCACCAACATCGACAAAAGTCATCCCGGGTTTTAATACATCGCGAAATACCTGCGTCTCCTCTG
>PFBJ01000017.1:8256-10176 GCA_002778575.1 Candidatus Kaiserbacteria bacterium CG10_big_fil_rev_8_21_14_0_10_49_17 | reverse complement strand
TGTTGGCAGACTCATCTCATACGGCGCTAATGCCACAACACCTGGTGGCTTGCAGCTCATAGGACAAGAAAACGATGGTGGAGGGACGCTCTACTACCTGGTGGGACAAGCTTCAACCGGCAACGTTGGCATCGGCGTCACCGACCCCGACACTCGTCTGGAGGTTTTCGAGACGGTCGCAGGCGCGCAACTCAAGGTCTCGTACGATGCCACTCGCTACGCGAACTTCCAAGTTGACTCCGCTGGCGACCTTATTGTTGACGCGCAAGGCGGCGACGTGCGCCTTAATGACGAGAATCTCTTTGTGTGTGCTGGTGGTTCATGTCCCGCAGGAACGCCATCCGCAAACGGCACGCTTGTCGTGGAAACAGCGCTCGGTATTGGAATGTCAACTCCCGGTTCAGTCATCAGTGAGAAGCTCAACGTCCAGGGGCACATCTACGCAACAGGCGTTGCCTACGCCACCGCTTTCCATGATCAAGGTAACGGTACATATGTACTTGATCCTGCAAATACCGGCAATTCTCTGATCGTTGCAGGGTCCGGAGGTTTTGGTACGACAACACCGACGGAGCAGCTTTCCGTTGCGAACAACATCTATGTTGGCAACAATGCGGCGACCGGTCTTGGCCAAGCAACCTCAACATTCCAAGGAGACATCAAGATCTTAGGCAAACTTGACGTCGGCACCATCGACCCTGTGTACACCATAGACGGCACGAAGTATGCCACGTACGGACACTCAACCATTGGTATCAAGGAGGAGGTTGTGGTGACGCTCAACATCGGCGCATACAACGAAGAGACCGGGAAGTATGAACGAAACGTTGCCTTTAGCGAACTTTCTAAAGGTTCCGACCTCTGGCTCTTCTACCAGATCACCGAGTTCGGCAAGGATTGGAAGGATTTGGTTGTAACCCTCACGCCGGGGTTCGACGGCAGGGTGTTCTATGAAAAAGAACCGGCAACCAATACGCTCCGGATCGCTTCGGACAAAGCAGGGGAGGTATCCGTGCGCCTCATCGCGAACCGCTTCGACTACAAGCGCTGGCCGAACCTGCGCCCAGATCAGGATAGCGACTTCACACACTTCGATATTTCCACAAAACCAAAGGCACAACCTACGAGCTTTGTAGAAACAGCGCAGTAGAGCTTTGTCTTCAGGCAGGAACAACGAATAATCGACCCATTCACCTGATTGAGTCGATTAGTGAACGGGTGCTATACTGCTTGTATGGACATAAAACGCCTTGGTATTCTCTTAGGTCTTTTACTGATGCCGTTGGTAGCATTTGGTCAGTCGGGATCGACATATATCTCTGACGATACCGTGAAGACGACAGGCGATGTTCGTGTTGACGGCACGTTTTCAAAAGGGTCCGGCACATTTGTTATAGACCACCCGCTTGATCCAGAGAATAAGCTCCTCTATCACTCCTTCGTCGAGAGCCCTGATGTAAAAAATCTCTATGACGGTATTATAGAGCTTGATAGAAATGGAGAGGCGAGTATTGAATTACCGTGGTACTTTATGGAGCTCAATGGCGATTTTCGGTACTTAGTGACTGCCATAGGAGAACCTATGCCGAACCTTCACCTAAAGCGCGGAGTGAAGAATAATGAATTTGAAATTGCCGGTGGCGCACCGCGAGGGCGGGTTTCCTGGCAGGTTACTGGCATACGACACGACCCGTGGATACAAGAGCATCCCATTATTCCGGTCGTTGAGAAAGGACCTAATCAGCAGGTTGATAAAGGTGAGTATTTTCATCCTGAGCTTTACTCAAAGTGATACCTATGCAATGTAAAAAAGTACTCATAATAACTACTCTCATCCTCGCTCCGCTTGCTGTTGCAGAGGCGACCACACTTACTCTCTCGGGTAATGTGCAGTTTCTCGGAGATCTTACGGCGCCTGGT
>PFBJ01000017.1:8046-8238 GCA_002778575.1 Candidatus Kaiserbacteria bacterium CG10_big_fil_rev_8_21_14_0_10_49_17 | reverse complement strand
GAGAGCCCTGACGTAAAGAATATCTATGACGGCATCGCAAAACTTGATGAAAACGGCGAGGCGACAATAGCGTTGCCTGATTATTTTGAAGCGCTTAATAGAGACTTTCGGTATCAATTTTTCCCTTTCAATGAAGCAATGCCAAACCTCTATATTAAAGAGGAGGTGTTAGATAATGTTTTTGTTATTGGC
>PFBJ01000017.1:7662-8009 GCA_002778575.1 Candidatus Kaiserbacteria bacterium CG10_big_fil_rev_8_21_14_0_10_49_17 | reverse complement strand
CCGGCATCAGACACGATCCATTTATTGAGACGTATCCAATAATTGTTGAAGTTGAGAAAGGGCCAGACATGTTAGTCGAGGAGGGGAAATACTTGTTTCCGGAACTGTATGAATAAGAAAGAACTTAGCATGCTTACGAGAGCGGTACTCATGCTCGCATTTTGTGCCTTGCCTGGCACGACCTCAGCCTATTTTCAGTCGGCCTACTACAATCAGAGCGCGTACTACAACCAAACTGCGTACTACAACCAAACTGCGTATTACAACCAAACTGCGTATTACAATCAAACAGCGTACTATAATCAGTCAAGTTACTATTCACAGACGTCGTACTATAATGAAGCGTC
>PFBJ01000017.1:6951-7624 GCA_002778575.1 Candidatus Kaiserbacteria bacterium CG10_big_fil_rev_8_21_14_0_10_49_17 | reverse complement strand
CCTGACGTAAAGAATATCTATGACGGCATCGCAAAACTTGATGAAAACGGCGAGGCGACAATAGCGTTGCCTGATTATTTTGAGGCATTAAATAAAGATTTCCGGTACCAAATACGACCAATAGGAGAGCCTATGCCAGACCTCCATATCTCTGCCGAGGTAACTGATAATGAATTTTCAGTTACAGGTGGTAAACCAAACGGGCAAGTCTCATGGCAGGTAACTGGCATCAGGCATGATCCATTCATCTTAAAATACCCGATAATAAATGAAGTAAAGAAAAGCAAAGATACAGTACTTGATAGAGGGGAATATATGTTCGATGGATACGCTGATGAGCCGTCTGGGGTTGGTTTTCAAAGATTCTTTAGAAGGGTGTGGTATTCTTTGACCGACGTCTTCTAAAGAGTTAGTTCATGCATATTTTTTCGCATTTATACCGGCGGTGCCGCAAGCACGCACCGCTTCTTACGACTATATTACTGGTAGCAGGATTCCTGTTGCTATTATTGCTGCTTCCTTCGCCGCGGGGGTATTATCCTGAAGTTCAGGAACTCAAAAAGAGTGCTCCCCAAAATTTTAAAGACTTATCCGATTACTTTGAAGATATTGCAGATAAAAAAGGGGCGGTCTACGCGTTTGAGGAGTTGAAACAAGCAGTACTGCCTGAGAA
>PFBJ01000017.1:0-6933 GCA_002778575.1 Candidatus Kaiserbacteria bacterium CG10_big_fil_rev_8_21_14_0_10_49_17 | reverse complement strand
TCGGTAGTTGTCGGGGCACTTCTTGAATTCGGCGCAGGAATTTTACCGGACGTGCGCGAGGCATGCAAGAAGGCTCCAGGCGGGAAGGGAGCGTATACGATGTGCTATCACGGATTCGGACACGGCGTGCTTGCATTTCTGGACTACGATTTTCCTGATGCTGTACAGTTTTGCAGCAAAGTTGGCACTAAAGAGTACCATGAGCGCGAGTATATTGAATGCGCGGGAGGGGTAGTAATGGAGATGGTTTCCGGTGTACACGATCCGGCAACGTGGGAAGAAAAAAAGAAAAAGTTTTTGCCGGATGACGACCCGCTTTCACTGTGTCGAAAGGGATTTATTCCAGAGGAAGTACGGCCTATTTGCTATACGTACATCACCCCGCAACTTTTCTTGGCGGTGGGAGGGGATTTGGGAAATCCCACTCCAGAAGCATTCAATAAGATATTTGATTTGTGCAGTGAAATCCCCACCTCTGACGGCGAAAATCGTCTTGCGTGTTTTGCATCACTCGGCAAAGAATTCATTGCTTTTGTTCAGGAGAGGGATATCCGAAATACGGAAAAACTTGATTACGAGCAACTCTCAACAATATACACATGGTGCACGCTTGCGGATGAGTATGATGCAATCGGCGCGTGCATGATAAGCGCTCTTAATTCCATTTACTGGGGCGGTGAAAACAATAGAGCAGTTTCTGAGCGTTTCTGCTCTATAGTAAGTGACCCTAAACATAAAGAGTCTTGCTACAGTCGGCTTATTGAAAATGTCGACTACTATATAGATGACATAACGTACCGGTCAGCATTTTGCAGTGAATTACCCCCTGAGAATCAGCCACTGTGCAAGCAGCGATTACTTCAATGAAAAAGAAAATCCTCGTAGTAATTTTAATTGGCGTCACGCTGCTGATTGCGGCATCTTTACGCAGTGTATTTATAGAGCCTGATATTCAGTTTATTTCTTTTCAGTCAGCAACACTCAATACAGCGCTCACAGAAGCCCACGCAAAATGGAGTAAAGCTGTTGAGAAGTATGGGGCAGGGGCAGTGTATGAATTGGTTGCATCTGAATACGAGCATGTTTCCGGAAATGACTGGCATACTGCAGGCCATGTGCTTGGCGGAATTTTCTACGAGCGTTACGGTATAGAGGCAGTCGGGTATTGTGACAGTCGTTTTGATCTTGGGTGCTACCATGAAGCTCTCGGCAGAGCGCTTATTGAAAATGGCGCAACATCTCTTGCCGATCTTTTTGAAAAGTGCGTTTCAAACGGTTCTGAAAAAGAGTGCCTGCATGCCGTAGGGCATGGATTGATAGCACGGGAGGGGTACAGTGAGGAAGCGCTGCTGAAAACACTTTCCCTTTGCCGTGAGCTTCATAAAAGTACTGAGTTGGTTCAGAGTTGTCCCGGTGGAGCGTTTATGGAGTACAACACTCGTCTCCTATCTGAGAAGAAAAATAGAGATATTGACTTATTTCATCCAACGTATCCGTGTGAAATGTTGCCGGCAGATTCTTACAGGGGTATTTGTTACTTCTGGTTGCCGTCATGGTGGCTTGGATTTTTTCATGAGATTTCCGAAGAGGAGCGCGTCAAAAATTTTTTTCACTTCTGTGCGTCAGCAAAGTCAGAAAAAGACATACACGCATGCGTGGAAGGAATAGGGTATACGACAATGCCAACAAAAGAGAAACGCAATACTGAGGTATGTCTGCACCTCCCCAAAGAGTTCCAAGAAAGCTGCAGTTTCGTTGCAACTGAAGGTAAAACGTATAATCCGTACGATGAAGAAAAGTAAGCCCTACATTGTCGGAATGCTGGTGGTTGTTGGGGTGGCTCTCGGGGCGGTCTTTTTGGAGAGTGCTCCAGATAGGAGACCGAGCGGTATTGCGGCAGTTCGTTTTGATTCAGTCCCTGATTCGTATGAGCATTGGAAAAGTCTGATTCTCTCAGAGAGTCCAGAGGACGGGTATATTGAATTTAAAAGAGAAAATAAAAATAGCAGTTTTGGCGAACAGCATCTCAATGCGCATATTTTCGGCGAGGTATTATACGAGTTAGAAGGTATTGACGGCATCGGGACGTGCGATGCTTCATTTCAGTTTGGCTGCTACCACGGTTTTTTTAACATTGCGGTATACAGAGAAGGTCCGGCGGTCTTGGAGAAACTCGACCAAGCGTGCATCCGTATTTGGGGAAAAGATAATTTTCTACCATGCCAGCACGGAATCGGCCACGGTATTTTGACATACACAGGGCCAGATAATCTAGTAGAAGCATTACACTACTGCAGAGCGCTCACGTGGCAAGAGATGGGAGGGTGTTCAAGCGGTGTGTTTATGGAATACAACTTTCGGACACGCGATGATCTTTCGGGTATTGACGTACGGCCACCTTCTGATAGTGAAGATGTTTATAGTCCATGTTCAGAACTTCCATCCTCATTTCGCCCCGCCTGCTATGCTGAGCAACCGCAATGGTGGGCAGCTGTATTTGATAGCGACTGGTCCCGAATTGGAAAGCTGTGCGATGGACTGGATCAATTGAAAGAACAAGGAGCCTGCTTTCAAGCTATTGGAAATTATAGCGCCGCGGAGAGTGCATTTAGCGTGAAAAAAGTGCTCGATATATGCGTTTCTATGCCGGACCTCTCGTCTCAGTCGGAATGTACAGAGGGCGCGTCCTGGATTATGCTTACGCAAAAAGATGGAAGAGCTTTGGGAGCGGAGCTTTGTCAGTCTTTGCCACCAAGAGAAGCGCAGGAGTGTCAGAATAAGTTAAAAGCAAACAGATTTAATGTTGTCGAAGAAAGCTAAAATAATTGCAGTGATGGTGACTGTGGGATTTGCAGGAATAGCTTTTCTCCAATATGAAAACACAGCTCCTATAGCAGATACAAAAAGAGAGGATGCGAGCACGTACCGCATAACTCTAACTTCTTTTGGGTTTGAGCCGGAAGAAATAGATATTGCGGTGGGAGATACGGTAGTATTTAGCTCAGAACGAAATACTCCATTCTGGCCGGCATCAAACATCCATCCTACACACGAGATTTATCCGGCATTTGATCCGCAAAAACCGATTGATCCGGAAGAGGAGTGGGCATTTACATTCACGGAACCGGGAAAGTGGCGTTTCCATGATCATATTACAGCCAATTTTACAGGCACCATCACTGTCGGTTCAGAGGAAAAGAAGTCTCTGTGGAAGCGTATTACAAGTCTATGGAAAGAGAAAAATTGCGAAGACGTTTCCCCCGAGAACCTGCAGTATTGCTGGGATACCATGCTCCACGATAGTCTTCTTCACGATGGACTCGATGCCGCTTTTGACCTCTTTATCAAGCTCTACCGCACAGAGGCTGAAGTGCCAAAGGCGTGCCACGGGTGGGGTCATATTCTGGGTGAGGCGGCGTACACGCTTTATTCAAATGGAGAGCAGTTCGAGCTCCGACCAGAGGCCGCATATTGTGGGTACGGGTTCTTCCATGGCTTTATTGAAGCGCTCTTGCTTGCCACGAATGATACGTATCAGGCGTACCAGTTCTGCAAAGATGTGCGAGGTTCTCTCAACGGGACAGAATCAGTGTACTTAAACTGTGTGCACGGTATCGGGCACGGTATAACTGCGTATATAGTTGAGAATCCACAGTACTGGGGAGATTTTCACGCAATCGCCAATGGCGGCTTAGGTGCGTGCGAGGACATTCTTCCAAAAAATTCATCTGAAATGCGGAACTGCTTTGACGGGGTGTTTAATGAATTGACGCAGGATTTAATAAATAGTGAATACGGTTTTGTATTCCATGAGTATGTAGATGGAGGCGATCCTTTGCGGTACTGCTCAAAGTACCAACCGCTCGCGCAAACTGCGTGCCTGTATGAGTTTATGGGACTCCATGAACTCCTATGGGCGGGCGGCTTTCAAGAAGCACTATTGTATATTGTAGAATACATAGACTCTTCGGAAATGGCTATAGATGTTGTTCGGAAACTCGCGGGCGATGCCATGCAAAATATTATTGACAATGAAGACTTCTCTGACCAGATTGCCATTTGTCGCTCAATTAGAGAGCCGTATTCAGTTGCGTGCATCAACGGTCTTGTCGCGGGCTTTTACTCACACGCCGACCCCGAACGAATTCATGAGCGGGTATTTCAGTTTTGTCAAAATCCTAATCTTTCAAGGATAGAGAGAAAGGCATGCTTTAGTAATGCCTTTACCCAATTAAGGAATATTTACTCAGGGGAGAAGTTTGCTGAGGTGTGCGAAAGTGCTCCACATGAATACCGCGGCAAGAAGCGCTGGGTGAGCTTTGATGGAAATGAGTGGGATGAAGCGTTTTGTCCTATTCAGTAGAGGAAAGCAGTATCTCCACCTGCGCGAGTCCGTTTTTTGCCGACTCAAGATCGCTCTGAAGGCTAAGAGCATCGAGAAAGGCTGTTCGCGCATTCTCCAACTCTCCATTGTTAAGGTATGCATATCCGAGTCCTGTGTATACTTCCGATTTTGGGCGTACATTATTCAAATACCTCTTAAATGCATTTATTGCGTCCTCAAAACGGTCTTCATTTAAATAAAGGAAGCCGAGGCCTATATATGCTTCTGAGCGTGCATCAAGAGCTATGGAGTGGAGAAAAGCATCCTCTGCTTTTCTATTTTCCCCCTGCATCCGATACAAGTCTCCAAAAGCATTATAGGTAAAGTGGTGTTCGCCTCTTAATTTTAAAGCGCGAGTAATAGCCTCCTCTGCCTTTTTAAGATCGCCTGTTTCAATGTATAAGTACCCGAGCCCGTAATCGTAGATATCGCCGTAGTCCGGCTTTAACTCTACCGCATGGAGCAGGGCTTTTTCAGAGTCATCATACCGACTCATATTTCGATACAGTTTTCCGAGTTCAATAAATGTCACAACATCGGAAGGGTCAGCTTCCGCCGCGCGCAGTAACAGTGATTCAGCCTCCTGGTACTTACCAAAATATCGAAACGTGTGCGCGCGCATCCTCAGTGCTTCGATATTATCCGGATCGACTGCGAGCATTGTGTCAAAGAGACGGATGCCGCGCTCGAATTCTCCCGTATTGAAGTAGTTAAAAGCAGTTATAGCAACATCTGAACTCCGGTGTATGGCAACTGGAGCAGGTTCGTTTCTAAAGGGGGTAAGTGAGAGGAAAACTACACAGAAGGCACACGTAAAGCCAATACTGAGAATCAGAAAGTCTAAACGGACACGAGGCATAGTATGCGGTATTGTATAGCAGATGAAATGGCGAGTAAATAAAAAGACACGTACCGTGCTTTTTGTCGTGGTTGCGGCGCTCGGTGTGCTCGGCCTCGTCTCTTTATTGACAGGGAAGGATGTGTGTCTAACTCCTAGTTCCACTGACAGACAGCAGTGTTGGGAGAGAGAGGTAATACATACCGTTGAGAAAGAAGGAGTTGCGAAAGCGTTTCAGTTACTTTCCTACCTCTATGAAAGAGATCCTCTGTTTGCAAAAGACTGCCACGCGTACGCGCACCTTATCGGCGAAGGGAGTTACTCGCGGTTTTTTAATGGCACACTCGGGGAACTTACTCCCGAAGTGGGGTACTGCGGGTATGGCTTTTTCCACGGCTTTATGGAGACACTTCTATTTTCAACTGGAAATATCAGCGAAGCACAAAAATTTTGCGCCGAGGTCGATGCAAAAATTGCCGGGCGTGTTGCCTCGTCCGGATCCACCGCGTGCTACCACGGTATCGGACACGGAGTAACTGACGGGACAGATCCGCGCTTGTGGGGAGACGCCGACACGATGGTTGCCCCAGGACTTTTACTGTGTGAAAAGGTGAGTGAAAGTGATTTTCAAGAATACCTCTGCGCTACCGGAGTGTTTAACGCAATTGAGATTCTCTCAACTGACGAGAGGTATGGACTTGCTGAAATACAAGAACATCCGTATGCGCTTTGCCATCGGCAACCGAAAAAATACAGGGAAGCGTGTTATACGAATATGATCCCGGCAGTGCTGCGTCTTGTGGAAGACGATTTCTTGGACGCTGCACGCTATGTTCTTAAGGAAATGGGAGAGTATGGAAAAGAAAAGACAATAGACGGATATAGCACTGAAGAGATGGTCATTCTCGGTTTTGGAAGCGAGTTTATACGAGTCTATCTCGGCGACCCGCAGTACGCGGAAAAAGGATTGTCGTGGTGCCGCTCTCTTAATAGCGCGGTACACGGCGCTTGCATTGAAGGGCTTTCGGTGGGGCATATCAAATATGGTTCACCCGAGCACTCGTATGACAGCCTGCGTTCTTTTTGCTCTCTTGATAGTATGAGAGCGGGGGAGCGAGACGCGTGCTATAAGCATGTGCTTTTGCGCCTGCGTAATTGGTATGAAGTAAAAAGAGCGGGAGAGCTATGTCGGCAGGCTCCGTCTCCATATAGAGAAAAATACTGCACATGGTATGAATCAGACAATGAATAAAAATTTTTTCATTACTATCGGAATTCTCATTCTGTTTGTGGTGCTCCTATCTTTTTCTGAAAACGCTTCACAGAAGAGTTACTTTAAACAACACGCACAAGACATTGTCGCAAAGTGCGCCACAGCTGAGTATCGTCCGGCTTGTTACGACGCTGCGATTCCCAAACTTATGGATGAAGGAATGTCCATGGAAGACGCATTTGAGGTAACGAGAGCCGTTCAGGATATCGATGATATGTATTTCTATTGCCACGTGCTCGGGCACTACCTTGCCGAGAAGGAAACGGCAAAAGATCCACTACGGTGGAAAGATGTTGTAGCACGTGCGCCATCCGGGATTTGCAGCAACGGTGCGATTCATGGAGCATTTCAGGCCCGTTTTAAAGCCGAAACGCTCCCTGATGCGAGCGTGGATGAATTAAAAAAAGAACTTACTGGAGTGTGTGAGCCACGTGAAGG
>PFBJ01000020.1 GCA_002778575.1 Candidatus Kaiserbacteria bacterium CG10_big_fil_rev_8_21_14_0_10_49_17 | reverse complement strand
ATGCTGTGACCTCAAACGAGGTAGAGAAGAAACTTCGCGAACTTACTGAAAAGCATAAGCTCCACATTGACCAGGGAGTTCGTCTAGAAAATGAGACAATGCTCGTCATGATGGGGCTTGAAGATGCCTCTGAGTATGAAAAAAATATTACGCACGAACTTGAGATAAGCCCTGAATTGGCGCGAGAGATAACCGCTGAGGTAGCGAAGGATATTTTCCTCCCTATTCGTGAATCGTTGCGGGAATTGCTTGAAAAAGACCGAGAAAATGAAGAATCTGAAGAGAGTAATGAAGAAGGAGAAGTAACTCCTGAGGCAGTAGAGGGACCTCCGGCTCCTCTACAGGCGGGCGCGGCGCGGCGGCTCACACAGGCAGTAGAGAGCAGTCCGGTGAATATTGCCGTTGACACAAAAACAGGAGAGAAGAAGTACAAGGCAGATCCGTACCGTGAACCAGTTGAATAGCTTATGAGCATCAGAGCTTCTGTAGCTTCTGAGCATTGTGTGAGTATTCAAACATACAAAGACCTTATAGTTTGGCAAAAAGCGGTAGAACTTTCCGTGAAAATCTACGAGTTTACCGAATCTTTTCCACAGGATGAAAGATTCGGTTTAGTTTCTCAAATGAGACGCTCTGCTGTTTCAATTCCTTCAAATATCGCAGAAGGACGCAGTAGGTCAACACGAAACGATTTCAAGCAGTTTCTTCATATTGCTTATGGATCTGCGACTGAACTTGAAACACAACTTATTATTGCTAAAAAGCTCTCTTTTGGTTCAAAAGTACAATATAATGAAGTGGATGCGCTTCTGCTTGAGGTCTTGAAAATGTTGCGTGTCATGATATCGAAGCTAAAAAGCTGAGAAGCTCTAAGCTCACTATGCGTTACCAGGTTCCGCAGTTTATTGAAGTGGAGGACAAAATCTTTGGCCCTCTCACACTGAAGCAATTTATCTACCTTATTGGTGGTGGGGGTATTGCGTATATGCTCTGGCAATTCTTGCCTCTCTACATTGCGCTTATTCTTATTGCACCTGTTGCGGCGCTCTCTCTTGGTCTTGCATTCTATAAAGTAAATAACCAGCCGCTCATTACTGTGCTTGAGTACGCTGTGCGCTACGCCATTAATAACAAACTCTACCTATGGGAGCCGAAAAAGCCGAATGCTAAGAAAGAAAAAGTAGTAGAGAAGACAGAAGAAGCGGTGGTACCTGTGCCGAAACTGTCCCAAAACCGCCTTAAAGACCTCGCGTGGAGTCTCGACATTCGGGAAAACTTAAACCAAAGCTCAAATCAAAATGGCTAAATCCTCACAAAATTTTGTTCCAGTAAAAGAGGTGCGCGACGGCATAATGATACTTAATGACGGCTCTCTGCGTGCCGTGTTGATGGCCTCATCACTTAACTTTGCGTTGAAATCAACTGATGAGCAGGAAGCTATCATCTCTCAATTTCAGAATTTCCTTAACTCTCTTGAGTTTTCAATTCAAATTTTCGTGCAGTCGCGAGAGCTTGATGTGCGCCCATACGTCGCGCTTCTTGAAGGGCAGCTGGAAAATACATTCGATGACTTAATGAAAATTCAGATCAATGAGTACATAAGCTTCATCAAAAACTTTACTGAATCAGCAAACATTATGTCGAAGAACTTCTTTATTATTATTCCGTACTCTTCGGCCGGATTTAGCGGAAAAGACAATCCGATACGTAAAGTATTTGGAAAGCGTAAAGATACACTTGATGTCCGCCAAGGAAAAGACGGAGGGTTTGAGGAGCGACGATCCCAACTAGAGCAACGTATGGCGGTTGTCGAGCAGGGCCTTATCCGCACCGGCGTGCGTGTCGCTAAACTCGAGACCGAGGAGGTGATTGAACTGCTCTATAAGATATTTAATCCGGGAGAGCAAGAAAAACCGATACCGCTGAGTCAAATGAAAAACCAGCACGCGGCTCAACCAGAATAATATGGGACTATTTGACATATTTTCACAAAAAAAGAAAAAGGAGGAGCCTGAAATTCTTCCTATTCTTCCTCAAGAAATTTACAAAGAGGGGGTTTTAGAGCTACAGGATGTCATCGCGCCGTCAGCCCTTAAAGTAACACCGCGTGAAATGCATTTGGGGGACAAAATTGCGCGAACATTCTTTGTTATTTCATACCCGCGCTTTCTCACCACAAGCTGGTTCTCGCCAATTATCAACCTTGATCGCGTGTTTGATGTCTCTATTTTTGTGCATCCCACCGATACCGCGGCAGTGTTGCGCAAATTCCAGAAAAAAGTCGCTGAGGTGCAGAGCCAAATTTCAACGCGTGAAGACAAGGGGCTCGTGCGTGACCCTGTACTTGATACCGCATACCGCGATCTTGAAAACCTGCGTGACAACCTCCAACAAGCGCAAGAGAAGATGTTTGACGTGGGGCTCTACATCACTATTTACGGCGACAGTATTGAAGATTTGGATAAAGTTGAGTCCGAGATCAAGTCGATGCTCGAGTCAAAGCTCATTTATGTAAAGCCGGCGCTCTTCCAACAAGAACAGGGATTTGAAAGCGTTCTGCCGGTTGGAAAGGATGACCTCTCAGTACACTCAAAGATGAACTCTTCGCCGCTCTCCTCTATTTTCCCATTTGTCTCATTTGATCTCACGAGTGATAGGGGAATTCTCTACGGCGTTAACCGCCACAACTCTGGCCTTATTCTCTTTGATCGTTTTTCGCTTGAAAACTATAACTCGGTGGTCTTTGCGAAATCCGGTTCAGGTAAATCCTACGCGATGAAACTCGAGATCCTGCGCACACTTATGTTCGACACCGAGGTTATCGTTATTGACCCTGAGCGCGAATACGAGTACCTCGCGGAAGCCGCAGGGGGGCGTTACTTTAACATTTCTCTTTCATCAACAAATCACATTAACCCATTTGATTTGCCAATTCCGCGAGAAGATGAAAGCCCTGGCGATGTCCTTCGCTCAAATATTATTTCCCTCGTGGGCCTCTTCCGCATTATGCTCGGCGGTCTTTCTCCCGAGGAGGATGCTATTATTGACCGCGCCATTACGGAGACGTACGCGCTTAAAGACATTACCCCGGATTCAGACTTTGCAAATATCGAGCCGCCGCTCCTTTCTGATTTCGAAATGGTGCTTGCTGGACTTGAGGGGAGCGAATCGCTTGTACAACGGCTCAACAAGTACACAAAAGGCACGTGGGCCGGCTTTATCAACCGTCCGACTAACGTTGATATCAATAAAAAGTTTGTTGTTTTCTCCGTGCGCGACATGGAGGACGAGCTGAAACCGGTCGCAATGTACATTGTCACACACTTTATTTGGAACTCCGTGCGCAAAACCTTAAAAAAACGTCTCTTGGTCATCGACGAGGCGTGGTGGATGATGAAAGCAGAAGACACAGCCTCATTCCTTTTTGGTATTGCAAAACGTGGACGAAAATACTACCTCGGCCTTGCAACAATTACCCAGGACGTTTCTGACTTCCTCAACTCGCCGTACGGTATTCCAATGATTACAAACTCTTCAATTCAGCTACTACTGAAACAGTCACCAACATCTGTGGATTTGGTGCAGGAAACATTCAAGCTCTCTGATGAAGAAAAGTACCTTCTCCTTGAATCAGATGTCGGGGAGGGCATCTTCTTTGCAGGATTAAAACACGTGGCTATTAAAATCATTGCTTCATACACGGAAGATCAAATTATTACCTCGGACCCGTCGCAAATTCTCTCAATTAAAAAAAGTAAGGAAGCGCTTCAGGCACAACAGGGACTTCCTCAACAAGAAAGCGGCGCGGTAGCAGAGGGGCCGCCGGTAAGAAACTAGTATGCCACCAGGAGCAGGGAGAATAGGAGACGAGATTAGGAAGAAAGCGACGCCTCAAAAGCGTGGAGGAGGGATTAGAAAAGGAGTACGAGCAACAGGGGCGGGAGTAGAGGCTACTGGAGCTGGAGTACAAGCGACTGGAGCTGCGGCAGAGGTAGCTGGTCGAGGTCTTTCTGTTGCGGGCAGAGGAGTGGGGCAAGCAGGAAGAGCCACAACTCGTGCAGGTGTTGCTCTTAGCTCTACTGGAGTGGGCGCAATTGTCGGTGTCCCTCTTGCTGCAATTGGAGGGGCGGCGACAATTGGCGGCGCTGGCACTTCGGTTGCAGGGAAGGGGATATCTTCTGCAGGTAGAGGAATGAGACGAGGAGGACGCGCCGCAGGAAGAGCGGGGAGGAAGGCGCGCAAAGCTGCCCGCGGAAAAATAAAGGGCTTGGATGAATTGGGAGGCGGCGTTGCAAGCTCTGTTGCTGGTTTTGCTCTCGTGCTGGTTGCCTTTACGGTCGATATCATCCAAATTATTTTCACCATTACTCTCATTGGCACGATTGTTGCTGGCGCGATCGGAGGGTTGATGTTTTGGGTTTTCCCTCAGTTTTTTAAAATTGCAAAAGTGAAACCGCTTGGCCTTATTGGTGGGGTTCTTTGGATGGCAGTGCGAGTGCTTGAGGTGCTCCCATTCCTAAATGCTTTTATATGGTTTACGATTGCGATGGTCGGTATTGCAATGTACTCCGCAATGGCTCAGATGCGCAGCTAACGGTATAATGCGATTATGATTTCTCTACGTGCGCCTCTCATTTTCATACTCTTTTTCGCTTTTTTGGTAGTCCCTTTTTTGGTATACGCACAAGTTGCACTTCCGACAGACTCTTCCACTGACACGCTTACTATTACCACCAATCCAGAGTACCCGAGACCGTTTAGCGTGGCTGAGATACGTATTCAGAGTTTTTCAGTCGACCTTAACCAATTGACTATTTCATGGTTTTTAAACGGTACGCTCCAAAAGGAGGGCGTAGGCGAGCGTACGTTTCTATTCCAAACCGGAGGTATTGGCGAGAAAGCAACAGTTCGTATTGTGGCTCGTTCTTCTATTGGCGTCATTGCCGATGAGGTGGTCGAGATTACCCCCGCGTCCGTTGACCTTATCTGGCAAGGGCGGACGTACACGCCGCCATTTTATCGGGGGCGGTCTGTTGTCTCTGCTGAAGCGCTGGTCGATATTGTGGCATTTCCGCAGATAATTCTAAATAACCGTTTTTTGCAGGATGACGAAGTTACGTATACGTGGAAAAAAGACGGGGAAGTGCTCGGAGAGTATTCCGGATACGGAAAAAACACACTCCTCATTCAAGCACCATTTCAAGGATCAGCCACAACAATTGAAGTACTCGCTACTGCCGGAGGCGGTGCAGTAAACGCCGAAGGAGTTGCGGTCATTGAGCCGATTGAGCCGTTTATCCGAGTGTACGAAAACGACCCTCTTCTGGGGGTTCAATTCCATAAAGCGATTACCGGCACGCTTATACCAACAAGCAATGATGTGACCGTTACTGCGTACCCGTTTTTCTTTTCAGTAGAGAACAGGAACAGCAGTGCGCTCTCGTATGAGTGGCTTGCAAATGACACTCCGATTGACTCGCTCGGTAACGATCGCGGTAGTATTAACATAGCAGTCGACGACGGACAGGTGGGAGTTGCTGACCTCTCGCTCTCTATTCAAAATGCCGTCCGTATTTTCCAAGCCGCCGCCGCAGCATTTAGTATTACATTCGGTTCTGAAACAAATCTATGATGCACACGTTCCGCAAACAAAAAACTCTGTACTTTGCCCTTGTTCTTACCGTTTTTATTGCCAGCCTTTTTGCTGTCTTCGTCCCAAGCGACCTGGAAGCAGCAACGGCAAATCAAGTGCAGAGTAGGGCAAGTGAAGGGACGTACTACCCACTGGTAAATATTCCAGGCACAAGCAACAAAGCGCAGGGTGATATCGGCTCTCTTGCAAATGCGCTCTTCCGTATTGGTATTATTCTCGCCGCGCTTCTCGCCGTCATTATGGTGGCTATTGGTGGCGTGCAGTATATGACCACCGACGCCGTGTCGGGTAAAAGCGAAGGGCGGGACCGAATCTTTAACGCTGTTCTCGGGCTTATTTTGGCTCTTCTTATTTGGGTTATATTAAATGAAATAAATCCGCGTATTATTCAAAACCTCAATCCAACGATTCCAAAAACGCAAGGGACAAATCTGTCAAATCAAGGATCCTTACACCCTATTAACCTTTTGATACAAGGAGGAAATTTTGTTTTCAAAAAAGCAGGGGAGTACATCTCCCGAAACACGTCTAACACAAATCCAGGAACTGACACATCTCACATGTTTGATATTTACAGCAATCCGTACGACACATACTCAACACCGGATGCGGAAAACCAATTTTACACGGACGCATACCGAGCGGCCCTTGATGCGCAAGCGCAATACCAAACCGAAGCAGAGAGGGAAGCGGCGGCGAGAGCCGCCACCGATGCCTACTATCCGGGGCGAGTACAGGTTACACAGCCACAAATACCCGCGCCAGCAATCCAGGAGCCGAGATACTACATACGCTACCAGTCAGGTTTAAACCTACGCAATAAATCCTTTTCTTCCCAAGCAGAGTGCGTACGCCTCCAAAACCAACTTTCAGCAAACAATGCAACAATATTAAATTCTTGCCAGCAGTATCCACTTCCGTAGTATGAGCACCAGAAAAATCCAAGTTATTGTCGTCCTCGTTATCGCAACACTTATGATTATTGGTGGTTACGCTGCATATCTTTTTATCTTTTCTAAAAAGACAGCTGACACGCCAATCGGCGGCGGAGTGATTAGCGGCAATGGAGGGGTCTTTACATTTGATTCTGTTGAACCATTTCTCAATGAAGACGCAAATGACCCATTTCTTGCATTATCAGAAACCCCACGTCTTCGGCAAATTTCCGCGACTCCAGTCGCGGGCGCGACTGTTTTTAGTCGCGGCGACGATATCGTGTATCGCTACGTCGAGCGCGCCACGGGGCACATCTTTGAGACCACAAGTGAATCGTTTGCGCAGACTCGCGTTTCAAATACGACAATCCCGCAGGTGTACAATGCGGTTTTTGTAGAAAACGGAAACGGTGTGATTATGCAATACCTCTCTGAAGATGAGGTCATACGCACGCTCTACGCTGAAATAATATTCGATGCAGAGAGCGGAGGCGGGAGCATCGCCAGCACTTTTTTGCCGGACAACATTCTTAGCATTACTGCCTCTCCGAGTGGCAATAAGATTTTTTATCTCTTACGAGATACCGCTGTCGGTTCAGTCGGGTATGTTTCAGACCCTGATGGAAGTAACCCTGCTGTTGTGTTTGACTCACCACTTAAGGAGTGGGTTGCTATGTGGACCGCGGAAGAGAGGATAACACTCGCCACCAAACCGGCAAATGGCATGCCGGGCGTCAGCTTCCTGGTTGAAAAGGATCAGGACCTCTCCGGGTATCTCTTTTCTGGGATACCGGGTCTTAGTACGTTGGTGGATAGAACTGGTGAGAATATCCTCTTCTCGACAAGTAGCGGCGAGGATGTTTCGCTCTATGTCATTTCTCCATTCCTTGAGGAAACCACTGCTCTGCCATTTGGAACATTTCCCATGGAAAAGTGTGTCTGGGGTAACGACCTTTTTATCTGTGCCGTACCTGTAAGCGGTGCCCTTGGTGTGTATCCAGACGAGTGGTACCAGGGGACAGAGACTTTCCGAGATGACTTATATTTAGTCGATGTTGAAACAAGCACAATGGTGCACCTAGCAAATCTGGAGAATCTCGGCGTATCGCTTGATATTAACGCGCTCTGGATCGACGAGACTCAGCAATACCTTCTCCTCTCAAATAAATCAGATGGGACGCTGTGGGCTTTTCGTTTACTCGAGCAGGTTAAAGAAAGTACTGCCACAACAACACCTGCGATAGAGTAATTTACTCGACGTCGAGTGATTCTCTTGGGGTGTATTTAATAATCACTCGTCGATATTTTCCTTCCCCTTCAGAGAGAGTAGAGAGCTCGCTATCCTCTGAAATAACAGAATGAACAACCATGCGCTCATAGGCATTCATTGGCGGGAGTTCCACATCATGCCTGAATGTTCGTGCTCGCTCAGCGAGCATTTTTGCTTTTTGTTTTAACTCATCAACTCGTTTCTGTTGGTAACCGTTTACATCAATTGAGAATCGGTACTCTTCGTGTGGGTGTGCGTGCAAAACGGTACGTTTTACGATATGTGAGAGAGCGTGGAGCGTTTCTCCACGATTGCCGATAAGTTTCGCTGATTCAGGAGTTTTAATCGCGAAAACAGGATTTTCCTCTGAGTTTCGTATATCAATATTCTCTACCTGTACACCCAACTGATTAAGAATACCGTTAATTATTGTCTTTACTTTCTGTTCCATTTTTCTCTTCTTGGATACGTAATTTCCGCCGGACATACAGTTCTTGGAATATAGTGAACGTATTGCTGGCTGCCCAGTAGAGTGCCACCGCTGCGGAAATAGTGTAGGCAATAACTCCAATAATGATCGGCAAAACGTAGCGCATCTGAAGTTGCATACTGTGCGCCAAATCGTCTTTCATGGTTGGATTTTTAGGACGTGGCGTGGCATTTTTTGCAAATGCGATACGGGCATGAATGAACTGTGTCCCTCCAGCCAGAAAAGCCAAGAGAATGCTGCGTCCAGCCATATCAATAAGCCCAAGGAATTGCATATTCGCCTCAGTCGGAGCGGTTAAAAATGAGTAGAGACGGGAAGTATCGACAACCGGCAACCCGCCCTTAAAAAATACCCAGTAAAGCCCAAAAATAATAGGTAATTGTATAAGAAGCAGAAGAATGCCTGAGATAGGATTAATATTTTGTTCTTTATAGAGCGCCATTGTCTGTTTTGCCTGCTCCTGCTTGTCTTTTTTGTACTTCTCTCGAATATTTTTCAGCTCGGGCTCAACCTTCTTCATTACAACCTGAGCTTTAATAGACTTCTGCGCGAGAGGGAAGAGAATGAGGCGCACAATAATAGTGAGTAGTACGATTGCAATACCCACATCATGCAGTGGCGCGATAGATACCAAAAAAATAAGCCCGTTGTAAAGCGGGTCATAAATGGCGGTTGTGAAGAAGGACGAAATCATGCCCTATTCTAGCCCGTGGCGCGCATATGTTCAACTTGTATGTATGTTCCCAATCAGAGCCGCCACTTCTTCCTGCAACTCGCTAAAAGAAAGGGAATTCGCCCCTTTGCGAGCAAATAGAACAATATTGCATCCACTAAGACCATTAAGTGCAGTTAGAAGGGAGGCGCGCATGCGGCGTTTTAGAGTATTACGCTCCACCGCTTTGGAAGCCACCTTTTTTGATACGACAACGGCACACTTTGACGGTTTAGAGGATGTATTAAACCGAGCAGAGAAGTGCTGGGAGTTCACAGCTCTCCCAGACGTAATGAGAGAGTGTATATCTGCGCGCGAAAGCCGTGTCTTTTTTTGAAACATCCTTAAACAGTAGTGAGTTTCTTTCGCCCTTTCTGCCGTCGTCGTTTAAGGGTATTGCGCCCGCCGACAGAAGCGCTTCGAGAAAGGAAGCCGTGGGAGCGCTTTCGTTTTCGTTGTTTTGGTTGATATGTTCGTGACATGAAGGTCTTTTTATATACAGGTTATGAACATCTTATTAACATATCGCTCTCTTTGCCGCAAGTTTCGCTACTCTCCTGAGAAGCTATAATAGGGTAACTTTTTACCTATATGATCGACACAAAAGAACTTTGGGAAAACGCACTCGTTGAAGTGGAGCTGTCCATTTCGAAGGCAAACTTCAGTACCTGGTTTAAAAATACACACATTGCAAAGATGGATTCTGGAATCGTGTATATTGGCGTTCCAAACCAGTTCGCCAAAGACTGGCTTGCTGAGAAATTCCATAAAATGATTCTCAAAACACTCCGTGGACTTGCCGAAGAAGTCCGTGGAGTTGAGTATGTTATTACTCGAGATGACAAGAAGCGAGAGCGTGAACGGAGGGATACGAGAAGTCAATTTACCTCAAATGAGCTTCCGCTTGAAAATTTTTACATAAACAAGAACGATAACCTAAACCCTCGCTACACATTTGATACATTTGTTATCGGTGCATTTAATCAACTAGCACACGCCGCGGCACAAGCGGTTACTCAAAAGCCGGGTATTGTGTATAACCCTCTTTTTATTTACGGATCAACTGGGCATGGGAAAACGCACCTTATCCAAGCAATTGGAAATCATCTAAAGAAACAGAGTGACAGCAGGAAAGTATTTTACGTCACATCAGAGCGGTTCACCATCGACTACATAACCTCTATGCAAGAAGGGAAGGGGAATTCGTTTAAGGAAAAATACCGCCAGTATGATGTTTTAATTATGGATGACATTCAATTCCTTGCAACAAAAGAAAAAACTCAAGAAGAGCTTTTCCACCTTTTTAACGCGCTTTATGACAATAATAAGCAAATAATATTCTCCTCTGATATCAACCCAAATCAAATTCCAGGCCTTGAAGATCGGCTAAAATCGCGTTTTAACGCGGGGATGATCGCCGATATTCCGGAACCAGATCCTGAGTCTCGTATTGCTATTTTACGCACTAAAGCGGCTCAAAATAACTTCATTATTCCTGAAGAAATTATTGAATATATTGCAGGAGAGGTACAAGGTAATATTCGTGAACTGGAAGGAGCACTCAATTCCCTTATCTGCCAATCACAGTTAAAAGGTAAGGTTCTTAACCAAAATGAAGTTCGTGACATTCTTAAAAATAACGCAAAACCAAAGAAAAATGTTTCTCCAAAAGAGGTTATTAAGCGAGTTTCTGATTTTTATGAAATAGACGAGCAAAGTATTTACGAAAAAACAAGAAAAAAAGAGGTGGTGAAGCCCCGCCAACTTATTATGTATATCCTTCGGGAAGATTTTAGTATTTCATATCCAAGTATTGGAGAGAAATTAGGAGGTCGAGATCACACAACAGTCATCCACTCATGTGAAAAAATTAAAAATGATTTAAAAAATGACCAGATTTTAGTACAAGAGGTGGAGCAGATACGGTCATTACTAAAGTAATGTGTAGGAGTTGTGTATAACTCTGTGTAGAAGTACCGTATAGAGAGGGTAGTAGTAAAAAAGGTAGATGAAATTAACAAAACACACAACACTTTTCAACAGAATGTTAGTTAGTAAATTAGTGGATAGTATTGTTATAGAGCCATCTTATACACTATCCACATATACACATACATATTGTTTGGTAGTGAAGGAAAAAATAAAAAAATAGTATGGAATTAGAATGTGGACAACCGGAGTTATTGAAAGCAATTTCTCATACAGAGCGTATTGCTGGGACCAACCCAACACTCCCAGTTCTTACATGCCTTCTTTTAGAGACTAAAAAAAATGAGTTGTTTATACGATCAACTAATCTTGATATTGGTGTTGAATCAAAAATACCTGCTCTAATTAAAAAAGAAGGTGTGGTTGCTGTTCCTGCATCGATTTTTTACAACACGATTCAAAACATATCACCACATACAAAAATTACAGTAACAAGCTCTAATGAAAATATTACAGTTAAAACTCCAACAAGTATTTCAACAATAAAATCATTCTCTGTTGAAGATTTTCCGACCATTCCTCCAGCACCACAAGAATACTCAACTATTTTTCAAAAAAAGCATTTTATAGAGGGTATTACCTCGGTTGTATACAGTGCTTCAAATACAACAATTAAACCAGAATTAAGTGGTGTGTATATATACCCAGACGGGAAAAACACCATTTTTGTCGCAACAGACTCATTTCGATTGGCTGAGAAAAGTGTCGTAAATACCGGTGATTCTAATTTTCCACAGAGTATTATTCCGTATAAAAACACACTTGAGGTTATTCGCATTTTAGAAGCAAGCGATGATGATGAGGTTGAAATAAAAATAAATGAGAATCAAATTTCATTTTCAATTGGGCGGGTGTACATCACATCACGGCTTATTAACGGCTCATTTCCTGATTATAAGCAAATTATTCCACCATCTAAAAAAACTGAGGTTATTGTTCTAAAAGATGATTTTGCGAGAGTATTAAAAAAATTAAGTATTTTTACCGACTCATTTAATCAAATTACATTTATAATCGACCCAAAAAAGAAAGAGGTTAGGTTGAATGCACAATCAAATAATGTAGGGGAAACGAAAGACGGTATTGATGCTTCTATTTCAGGAGATGAGTTGGATATTCGCTTTAATTTAAAGTATTTGGTTGATGTGTTGCCGCATATTCACTCTGACAGTATCGCACTCGTATTTAACGGTCCAGGGAAACCGTTGGTTATACGAGGTGTTTCTGATGATTCATTCCTTTATTTGGTTATGCCTATGAATAAATAAGGTATGGATGGTATTGCAAAGTATCTCAAACGATTTAAGACACTTTCAAATCCACAAAAAACTGTTACGGAAGAATTAAATAGTATTTTAAAAAAGAAAGGCATACCTGAAGTGACACTTTCATTTAAAAATAATAGTGTTTATTTAAATACACACTCAGTTATTCGTAGTGAGATTTTGTTACATCAAAAAGATATTCTCACTGCTTTAAATAAAAAGTTAGAAAAAAAAGATATCCGTGTGACTCGTATTATTTAACGAGAGGAGAAGGTGATCTGTGCAGAATTTTGGTTTTTTACTGAATCGAACACTTTTACTGAGAGAGTATTGAGCCCTGCTTGAGGGTGAATTGAGACACTAAATGGCGCGTGTGTTGATGAGCCAATAAACACATTGTTTAGGTAGTAGTCCGCGCGAACAACAGGGTAGCGTCCGGTTGTGTTAATACGAACCGAGACGGGTGTGTTTGGTGCGTACACACCATTTTGCTCAGGAGAAATAAACGAGACTACGGGAGTAGTTTCTGGGAGATGGACATCATCAGTCTCTGTTGGGATAGAGACGTGCTGGTTTGTATACCCATTTTGATTTGCCCACAAAAGGACAGGAAATTCCCAGAGAGTAAATTGCGGGTCTTTGCTCGGGTCGCTTGGTTTTACTCCGGTTGGGTCTTTCTTATCAACCCAATAAAGAATTGAGTGTACGTTTGGAATAACTCGCGTCTCTCGCGTCTCTTGTGGTGTGTACTGTGTCGCAAGCTTTCCTGAGATGGTATCGATGACGTACTGCTCTCCTCCAAGCCACACATTTTTAAGGATTGGTTTTGTATTCTCAAGATCTTCTGGTGGAAGCGGTGGCACAAATGACTCATTTTGAAGTGTTGCAAGCGCCGCATTCATAAACTCATGCCAGAGGGGTGCAATAGTAAAACCAGCAACTTTTTTTTCCATTGGACTATTGTCATTGTTTCCAGCCCACGCCCCCACCGCGATATTTGGAGCGTATCCAATAATCCACGCATCACGATAGTCATTTGTTGTTCCGGTTTTCGCGGCAACATCACGACCGCCGAAATAGAGGGGGGAATTCGTGCCAAATGCTGGAGCTCGCGCGTCGTTATCTGAAAGAATGTCGGATATTTTTCGTGCTATCTCTTTATCAAGCACCTCACGTTCATTTTTCTCCCACATATAGACAACATCACCATGCGCGTCTTCGACTTTTAGTATTCCGACGTACTCATTCCGAGCGCCGTCATTAGCAAAGACACTATATGCACTCGTCATATCAAGAAGAGAAACTTCACCGCCGCCAAGAACAAGTGTGAGGCCGTAACGAGCGGCATTTGTTAGTGTTGAAATGCCAAGGTCTCGGGCGGTTTTAAGAGAGTCACTAATACCCGCAAGGTAGAGTGCTTTTACTGCAGGAACGTTAATAGATTGAGCGAGCGCATCCCGGAATGTAACCGGTCCGCGGAATATGTTGTCGTAGTTGCCTGGGGAGTAACACGAGCCCTCGCTCGTAAAGTTATTTGGGGAGCATGTGGTAGAGAACTGCGTGCGTACATCAAAAACAACCGTCTCAGGGGTAAAACCTTTTTTAAATGCGGTAGCGTATACAAATGGCTTAAACGCTGAACCTGGCTGACGGTTAGCGATGGCGATATTAAAGTTCCCGTCAATCTCTTCGTCAAAGTAGTCGCGCGAGCCGACCATGGTGAGAATGTGGCCGGTCTTAGGATCAATAGCAACGAGCGCCGCGTTCTCCGCATTAAACTTTTCGACATTTTCAAGTGCATTCCGCCTCACAATCTCTTCTCCTTTTCTTTGCAAATTGACATCCAGTGTCGTGGTAACCCGAAAACCTCGCTCCTCAAGAGCTCGTTTCCCGTACATTTCTTCAAGTTGGGCAATAACAAAAAAAACAAAATGCGGCGCCTCGATGCCCGTTTTCGGGCGCTGTTTAAATTCAACTTCTGCCATGCGTGCCTCTTTGAATTCCGTGTCGGTAATAAATCCGTTCTCGAGCATTTTTTCCAAAACAAGGTTTTTCCTTGCCTCAAGTGCGTCTCGGTGAGTTCCGTACGGGGAGTAGTATGTAGGAGCTTGTGGTAGCGCGGCGAGGTACGCAGCTTCAGGCAAGGTCACTTCATTCGCACTCTTGCCAAAAAATGCTTTACTTGCCTCTTCGACGCCGTACATGCTTCCGCCGTACGGTGACTCATTAAGGTAGAGTTCGAGTATCTGCTCCTTACTCATCTCTTTTTCAAGTTTCAGCGCCAATCCCCACTCTTTTAGCTTTCGAGACAGAAGCTTCTCTTGTGTGAGGACAGAGTTTTTCACAACCTGTTGGGTTATTGTTGATCCTCCCTGCGTGTACCCGTCAGAGATGTGAAGCACAATCAGCGTGTTTGCTATCACAGCACGAAGGATGGACATGGGCTTTATGCCTTTATGTTCGTAAAATTCCGCATCCTCAATAGCAACAGTGGCGTTTTTTATATGTCGGGAGATAGAGTCAAAAGGCACTACTGTTCTTTGTATATCCTCATGAAGATCGTAGAGAAGCACCTCACCCGTTTTGTCGTATATCTTTGTTGACTGTTCGACTTTCCGTTTTTCAAATGATTGAAGGTCGGGGACCTGGAGGGTAGCAACCCAGAGAATAATGAGCCCAGCAAAAAACAGGGAAAGAGCAATTCCCCATAAAATAAGTGTTTTCCAGGCAATTTTCATAGAATGTATATATGCTACCACAACAGCGTGTACGCGGTCTGATTTAAGCCTTTGCTGTGGTAAAGTACTTGCATGTTTGGATTTGGCAACCAGAGCGTCATAACTGATGAAAAGAAGGTAGATGAACTTCTTTCTCGGGGTGTTTCAGAGGTCATAACTAAAGACGAACTGCGCGCTAAACTTCTTTCAGGAAAACAATTACGCGTGAAGCTTGGCATTGACCCGACGAGCCCGAATCTTCACCTCGGGCGCTCTATTCCACTTCTGAAGCTCCGCGACTTTCAAGAGTTGGGTCATAGAGTAGTTTTAATTGTCGGTGATTTTACCGGGGTTATTGGTGATACTTCAGACAAGGAGAGTGAGAGGCCAATGCTCACTGAGACAGCTGTTGCTTTAAATATGCGGAATTACACAGAACAGGCAGGGAAGATTCTTGATATCAACAAAGCAGAAATACGAAGGAATTCGGAATGGCTCTCGAAACTCACATACGCTGAAATTGGGAAGCACGCAGACGCGTTTTCTGTCGCAGACTTTATTGCGCGTGAGAATATAAAGAAGCGACTCGACGCCGGCACCCGCGTATCACTACGAGAGGTGCTCTATCCGCTTATGCAAGGGTATGATTCGGTCGCAGTCAATGCCGATGTTGAGCTTGGAGGCACTGATCAACGTTTCAACCTCCTGGCTGGCAGAGTCTTGCAAGAGAAAAGCGGACAGATACCACAAAATATTTTAATGACAGATTTGATCGAAGGGCTCGATGGACGAAAAATGAGCTCATCGTGGGGCAACACCATAAACTTTACCGACTCTCCGGAAGATATGTACGGGAAAGTGATGCGCCTTAACGATTCGCTCATTGAGAAATATTTCATTCACGTAACGCGAGTACCGCGTGAAGAGGTGGCAGAGGCGCTTGCCGGAGAGCCAATGCAAGCGAAACATACACTCGCGCACGCAATTGTCAGTCTTTACTATACTGAAAAAGAAGCTGACAGCGCGAAAGAGCAATTTAAGAAAGCATTTAGTGACGGCGGTGTGCCAGAAAACATCCCTGAAATTGCGCGGGACAAGACGCTTTCGGAAACACTTCTTAAAGGAAATGTTATTGCATCAAAAAAAGAGTTTGAGCGGCTAATTTCCGACGGAGCTATTACCAACACTGAAACCGGAGAGAAAATTTCTGATATACAGGCACAAGCATTGCCGGGAGTATATAAAGTGGGGAAACGACGATTCGTAAAAATTATTTCATAGAAAAAGACCCCGCTTAGCGGGGCCTTTTTATGTGTTACGCTTCGTCGTCATCCATGTCTCCTAGATCAGCGTCGTCATCGTCAATACTCTCATCACTCTCATCGCCGTCCTCTGAGTCCATGTCATCACTTATATCCTCAGCATCGCTCTCTACGTCATCCTCAGCATCCATATCATCATCGAGGAGTTCGTCGTCATCGAAGTAGTGAATCATAGGTTTTTCGTCTTCTTTTAAATGACCTCCACCGAAACACTCTCCAGTGGTGCCACTGTTTTAACAAACTACCCCGCACTATTTCAAGAGTGTCAGGAATTCTGTGTGGATAAGTACTACCGCTCTGAAGCAAAGCAGGTCAAACCCACTGCTATAGCATCACATTCGTCATCTTTCTCTATTGCATGTCCCGACGTATCGAGAAGGAGAGGCACCATTTTCATCATCTGCGCTTTGCTTGCCCGTCCGTCGCCGGCAACGCTGTTTTTTATCTGCATTGGCGTGTATTCAAAAATGCGCATACGGTTCTTCATCGCAAGGTAGAGGAGAGCGCCGCGGACTTCCGCGACGTGCATTGCTGTTTTTTGATTGTTGGTAAAAAACAGTGTTTCAAGAGCAAGCGCCTCAGGCTTGTACTCAGCGATACATTTCTCAACAGCGGAGATGATTGCAAAAAGGCGCTCTTCAAAAACGCTCCCCCTGTCAGAGAAGATACAGTCAGAGAAAAGAAGTGCTTCTTTTTTACCTGACCTGTCAAGAATAGCTATGCCGAGACGGTCATACCCCGGGTCTATGGAGAGTACTCTTAGGAAACTACTCTGCATTGGTAAAGACATCTTGAATATCTTCAAGTTCGCCAAACGCTTCTATGACACCCTCAAGTTTCTGTGCGTCACTCTCGGAAAGGGGAACGGTTGATTTTGCTGTGTACTCGTCACCATTTTTTTCAAATGCCCATAAGGCGGAGCCTTGCGCCGCCAGCTCAAGTCCGTTTTTTGAAAGTGTATGTTTTACTTCTGCGGCGGTTCTGTTTCGACTGTCAGTAAGACCTGTAATGATAAGGGCGCACCCTCCCGGCCCGTACGCTTCATACACAACCGATTCAAGCGCGGCGGTATCGGCGCTTGTGCCCTTCGCTACGGCGCGGTCAATATTATCCTTCGGCATATTGACCTCCTTTGCTTTATCAATAGCGAGTCGAAGCCCGGGGCTGTTACTATCGCCCCCTGCCTTTTTTGATTCAACTGCAATCAACCGCGCCAATTTTCCGAAAATCTTGCTCTTCTGCGCGTCAGTCGCTGCTTTTTTATGTTTAATCTTTGACCATTTGTTATGTCCCGACATATATCCCGAATACTACTTCTAATGTTGTGTTACTGAGTCCTGCCCCGTAGTCCCTCGCCCACAGGCGAGGGTAGTACTGGGGTGTTTAATCTTTGACCATTTGTTATGTCCCGACATATCTTTATTAAAGTAATTTTCTTTGATTCTGAGCAGGTATTGTAGCACCCAGATGCTGGTATGCTAATTCGGTGGCGACACGACCGCGGGGTGTGCGTTCAAGAAGGCCAAGCTGAATTAAGTACGGTTCGTGAACTTCTTCTATCGTACTGTGCTCCTCGCCAGTGGCTGCCGCAAGCGTGCTTAATCCAACCGGCCCGCCGCCAAATTTTTCAATAATGGTTTCTAGTAACAGACGGTCACTGCGGTTTAGGCCGAGCGCATCCACCTCAAGAAGTTCAAGTGCTTTTTCAACCACCGCCTCGGTAAGCTCCCCCTTGTGCACTTGCGCAAAGTCACGGCAGCGTTTCAGCAAGTAATTAGCGGTGCGGGGAGTGAAGCGGCTTCGCTTTGCAATTTCACGAATCGCATTTTCACTCACCTCAATGCCGAGTATTTTTGCCGAGCGTTTTAAAATGCGAGCAATTTCCTCCTCGCTGTAGTAATTGAGTCGAAATGTTCCACCTGAAAACCGAGACCGAAGAGGTGCGGACATGAGCGAGATACGCGTCGTGGCGGCAACGAGTGTAAATGGCGGAAGTTCTAACTGGATGGTCCGCGCAGATGGACCTTTGCCGATGATAATATCGAGGACACCGGACTCAAGAGCAGGGTAGAGAACCTCCTCAATGTTTTTATTCAGACGGTGGATCTCATCAATAAAAAGCACGTCCCCCGGTTGCAGGTTTGTGAGAATTGAAGCCAAATCACCCACGCGCTCAACTGCCGGTCCCGAGGTGATTTTTATTGATGCTCCAATTTCCCGCGCAATAAGGTGCGCGAGTGTCGTCTTACCAAGCCCGGGCGGGCCGTAGAAAAGGAGATGCTCCGGCGGGTGCGAGCGTTCGCGTGCCGCAGTGAGGAGTATGTGGAGGTTCTCTTTCGTACGAGCTTGGCCGATATACTCATCCCATACGCCAGGGCGCAGCGTTTGGTCGAGATACTGCTCATCTTTTGGCTCACTTGACATAAAGAATTATTCGTGCTAGGCTTTCACTAGCCCGTACGCTTCGGGTTTTTATATTGTTCAATCCAGCGTACAACCCTCTAAACAATGAGATTCCGGTCTCGCGGAGTTTTTCGAGGATGTTTGCGGTTAACGCTGCTTCTCCCCTTAGATAAACTAGGCTTACTTAACTGTATTGTTAAGTATTGTTTAGAGGGTTGTGCTCTGGATTTTTTTGTTGCTCGGTACTTTTTCCTGCTCGCGGAGTTCCATCTCCGAGCATAGCATCCTGTCCTTCCAAATCAATCACACGACGCAGTTCTGCCATTGATGTGATGCCTTGTAAAACTTTTAATACCCCGTCTTGCTCAAGTGTTAACAGCCCCTGCTTTGAAGCCGCCCTCCGTATCTCCCGCTCACTTGGGTTTTCCGCAATGAGGTGCTCAATTTCCTCATCAACAATAATTGCCTCAAATACACCAATACGCCCTGAGTACGCATCAGGACCGATATCCTCTTCGGTCGGAATAAACATGTGTGTCGTATTCTCAGGGATGAGAGAACGATCAACTATTGATGCAAGTACTGTGTCAACTATTTCTTTATCACGCCCTTCAAGAGGGACTTTCTCCCGCGCGTCAGGGCGGAGTTTACGAACAAGGCGTTGTGCCATTGCAACATTTACTGCTGAGCCGATAATTTTTGGATTTACTCCAAGGTCAATGAGGCGGGGGAAAGTGCCGGCAGCGTTGTTGGTGTGCAGTGTTGAGAACACAAGGTGTCCGGTCAGAGCCGCGTGAATTGCAGTTGACGCCACATCTTCATCGCGGATCTCGCCGACCATAATGACGTCAGGGTCCTGACGAAGTGCTGAACGGAGACCTGAAGCGAATGTGTAGTTTTTTTTATCAACCTGCGTCTGTACTATACCTTCAAGGTGGTACTCAACCGGATCTTCAATAGTGATAATTTTTATTTCCGGACGGTGTACGCGGCGCAAGAATGAGTAGAGCGTCGTCGTTTTACCAGAGCCGGTTGGACCGGTATTGAGAATCATTCCGTTTGGCCGGCTAATCTCTTCCGCGAGGACCGAAAGCAATTTTGGTTCGATACCAAGTTCCTCCATATTGACGGTCAGCGTTGATGGATCAAGAAGGCGCATAACAATAGACTCGCCGTAAGCGCCTGGGAGCATGGAGGTGCGGATTTCAATTTCTGTTCCTTGAATTTGAATACTGAACCGGCCGTCTTGCGCGGCATTTTTTATATTAAGCTTCAGGCCCGAGAGCAACTTAATGCGGGAAAGAATGAGTTCGTACGTTTTCTGGTCAAAGTCAAGGATATCGGTAAGGACGCCGTCAATACGAAAGCGAAGCCGTATCTTCCCATCTTCCGGTTCAATATGAACATCTGATGCGTGCAGGGAAAGCGCGCCAGCCATAACCACTTCGACAATGCGCGAAATGCGGTACGCTCGCTTTTCTGTGAGGGTCTCATGGATTTCATTTTTTACATCTGCGAGGTTTCCAAGACGCTTCACCATTTCCGCAACCTCGTCTCCAGCAATATCAAGTATTCCTGCTTCAGAGCGGGTTGCAAAAGAGATGTCCGCGTACCGGTCCCACGCGCGCTCGAGACTTGCGCGAGACACCATAAAAAGTTGGACGGTATACCCCAATTCTTCAAGCTGTTTTACCACGCGGCGCACCTCAGGTTTCTCTGGGGCGCGTACCGCAAGAGAAAGCTTCTTACCGACTTTATAAAATGCCGCCACTTCATTTGCCCGAGCATCTTCTTCTTTTATCAGGCGAAGCGCATCCGTATTAATTGAGATTCGTGTCAGGTCAAGGTACCCAACGCCATATTTCTGTGAAAGTATGCGCGCCAATTCTTCTTCCTCTTTTGCACGAAGTCGTGCAATTTTAGAGAGCTGCTTTGAATCGTCAAATTCAGGCATATAAGGACATTGTACGCTCTCTGCACGTTTTCTCGTAGTGGGGAAGTGCACGGAATTGACAAAAGAGCTATTTTGTGCTATTTTTTTAATAGATTTTAACCTATGGAATCGACCTGCCTGCCGGCAGGCAAGCTCATTCATCTGAATGAGCCGATTCAAGGAGGAGGCGTGAAAACTCTCAGAACTCTTTTAGTCCTGGCGCTGAGCGGTCTGTCGCTCTCTGGGTGCTTGGCTAGCGGAGCCACTGACCCCACTGGGGTCAAAACCGCTCTTCGTCTCAGTGGTGCGATAGACCGAGTGTTTCCCGATGGGCGCCGGTGTTACCGCACATTTTCCGGCTATACGTGCCGTAGTACGTATAGCAACACCTATATTTGGTACAGTCCCCGACCGGACTACTACCACACCACTACCGTGGTAGTCCCGCTGGGCATTTGCCTAGGGTGCCGGCGCCGGCATCACCGCCGGCACTACTATCGCCACTACCACCGCCACTAACCGTACAGCGCGCCCCCCAGGGGCGCGCTTTCTGTATTTTGGTAGAATGGGGTATGCATGTAGAGAGCGTAGAGCAACTGAAAGAAGAAGCTGGCAATTTTCTCCAAAAACTAACTATTGGAGAGAAGGCGACAGTTGTGGGTCTCATTGGAGAGCTTGGGGCGGGCAAGACTTCATTTGTGCAGGGGGTTGCTGAGGCGCTTGGTATTACGGAATCAGTTACGAGCCCGACATTTGTCCTTGAGAAGATATACCAGCTCGTGGACGCGCCGTTTGGGCAACTCATTCATATCGACGCGTACCGCCTAGATGGAGAGCACGAACTGAAACAGCTGGACTGGGACACGCTCATTGGAAATCCCAAAAATCTTATCGTGATTGAGTGGGCAGATAGAGTTATGCGCGCGCTTCCAGAGGGAACACGAATCGTCACGCTGACGCACAGTAAAGAGAGCAGAGATATTTCATATGGCAGCAAATAAAAAAGAGAGAGTTGTCCTTCTTGATGTGCACGCAATTCTGCATCGGGCATATCACGCACTTCCTGATTTTTCTTCTGAGAAAGGTGAGGCGACAGGCGCGCTCTACGGCCTTTCTGCAATGCTGATAAAAATTATCAGCGATCTAAAACCCGACTACATTATTGCGTGCTATGACTTGCCGGAACCCACGCACCGGCATGAAGCGTACGAGGAGTATAAAGCAGGACGGGCAAAAGCAGACGATGAATTAGTTACCCAAATTATACGGAGTCGTGACATATTCACGGCATTTGCAATACCAGTGTATGAAAAAGCGGGCTATGAGGCTGATGATATTCTCGGCACCATCGCAGAGCGGTTAAAAAAGAGTAAAAACCGAGAAATTATTATCGCTTCGGGCGATATGGACACGCTGCAACTTGTTGATAAAAAACAGGTGCTTGTGTATACGCTTCGCAAAGGTCTTACAGACACTATCCTCTACGATGAAGAAAGGGTGAAAGAACGATTCGGATTCGGACCGGAGTTGCTGCCGGATTATAAGGGGCTTCGCGGCGATCCGTCTGACAACATCATCGGTATTAAGGGTATTGGAGAGAAAACCGCAACGACGCTCATCACCACATTCGGCACAATCGAGCAGATGTACAAAACGCTCAAACGGCACCCGGAGAAGTTTACGGAAGCCGGACTGACGGAGCGGATCATAGGTCTCCTGCGTGACGGGGAAGAAGAGGCAGAATTTTCAAAGGAGCTCGCTACGATTCATAAGGATGTCCCGATAGACTTTACACTACCTGAAAACACGTGGCGCAGGAGCGTTGATGCGGGGGCGATACTCGACCTTTTTGCCGACCTCTCTTTTCGAACGCTTGGCGAGCGGGTGAAAGCACTCCTTAACATTGAGCAGGAAGCTGAAGAGGAAGAGAAAGAGGAGGTAGATGAAGAAACATTCACCGAAACAGCCGTCGCGCTCTGGCTCCTGCGTTCAGATATGACGAATCCGACACATGAAGAAATTCTTCAGTACGCGAAGAAGAAGACATTTGTAGAGGCTCGTGAAGTAATCTTTAAAGCGCTCCGTGCCGCGAATCTCGAAGAGGTATACGAGCGTATCGAAAAACCAATCATTCCAATCGTGAAAAAGATGAATACTGTTGGCATTAAGATCGATACGGTGTATCTCAATGCGCTGTCAAAGGATTACCATAAAAAGCTTGCCAAACTCGAAACGGCAATTTATGAACATGCGGGGGAAGAGTTTAACATCAATTCGCCTCGGCAATTGGGAGAAATTCTTTTTGAAAAACTGGAGTTGAAACCCAAGAATCAAAAAAAGACCAGTACGGGACAAAAATCAACCAAAGAATCAGAATTAGAGAAGCTGCGCGGCGAACATCCCATAATTGCAGAGATTTTTGCGTACCGCGAATTGCAGAAACTCCTCTCAACGTACATTGATACAATTCCTAAAATGGTGGCAGAGGACGGGCGCCTGCACGCAGAGTTCCTTCAGGCAGGCACGACAACGGGGCGCATGGCTTCGCAGAACCCGAATCTTCAAAACATTCCTATAAAAAGCGAATTGGGGAGAAATATTCGCCACGCATTTATAGCAGAGAAGGGGTATGTACTGCTCGCGCTTGACTATTCCCAAATCGAATTGCGCGTCGCTGCATTTCTCTCCGGAGATGAGAAGCTGATCTCCATCTTTTCATCAGGCGGCGATGTACACCAAGCCGTTGCCGCAGAAGTGTTTGGTGTGCCACCTGAGCAGGTGGACAAAGAAATGCGCAGGCGCGCGAAAGTCATAAACTTCGGCATCCTCTACGGCATGGGAGTCAATGCACTGCGTGTTCAGCTCGGAGTGGAAACGACGAGAAGCGAAGCGCAGCATTTCCTCAATGAGTACTTTAAAAACTTTGCTGGGCTCGCTCACTACCTCGACGAGGTGAAAGCGCGCGCCGCGCGCCTCGGCTACACGCAAACACATTTCGGCCGTCGGCGGTACTTTGAGGGTATTACGTCATCAGTGCCGTTTATTCGTGCGGCTGCCGAGAGAATGGCGATAAATGCGCCGATACAAGGAACGCAGGCAGACATTATTAAAATAGCAATGGCTCGCATTGATGAATACATAAAAAAGAGCGGTTTAGAAAAGAACGTGCGGCTACTGTTGCAGGTGCATGACGAGTTGGTTTTTGAAGTTACGAATACGAAAGTCGATGCGGTGGCGCCCGAGATTAAAAAAATCATGGAAAACGTCATCTCTCCAAAGGAGACACACGGCATTTCATTTATCGCGGAGGCATCTGTTGGAGAGAATTGGGGAGCGATGGAGCGGCTATGATATACCTCATTTACGGAGCAGACGAATACAAAGGGCGGGAGAAAGCCCGAGCGCTTGTGCATGCACTGCAAAAAAGAAAACCCAACGCGCTCTTCTTTCGTATAACAGATGAAGATGAGAAGAACATCTCGCTTGATGAGCTTATCCAAAGCCAGGGACTTTTTGAGAGAAAGTACATTGTCCTTCTCGACCATATTCTTAAGAGCGAGCTGGGTGAAATAGTCCTCAACGAATTAAAAAGCATTGCTGCATCCGAGCACGTTTTCATCATTCTTGAAGGGAAGCTGATAAAAAAAGACCTCAGTAAAATAGAAAAGCACGCCGAGAAGGTGCAGGAGTACAGGAAAAAGGAAGCTGCGAAGGAAGAATTCAACCGCTTTGCACTAACAGACGCCCTCGGCGCACGCAATAGAGAACGACTCTGGTGCCTCTATCAGCACGCTCGTGATCGCGGCGCAGCCGCAGAAGAGCTGCACGGCCTGCTGTTCTGGCAGGTAAAGGCAATGCTTTTGGCATTGCACAGCAACACCACCGAGGAGGCAGGGCTAAAGCCGTTTCCGTACAAAAAAGCAAAAGAAGCTCTACGCAATTACTCTGAGGCGGAGCTTAAAAACAGAGCAGCGCAGCTGGTCGCACTTCCGCACGAATCTCGCCGAGGGGCATTTGATTTTGCTATTGGACTCGAGCAGTGGATTTTAAAAATCTGACGCACATCAAGTTTTTAAGACTCTTGGTCGCACGTTATTCCGACAGTATTTCTGAATACTCATAACCACCACTTCGCTGCATTTTTCAACTTTAGCGACACGCTCAGGTTTGAGTGTTGGTATGAAAGCAAAATAGCTTGCTTTTTAATAAAAATATCCGACTTTTGAAAATCGGATATTCCTCTTGTCCGTGTCCGCCCGGTTGGACTCGAACCAACGACCCTCTGCTTAAAAGGCAGGTGCTCTACCGACTGAGCTACGGGCGGTACATGCGTAACAGCTAAAAAACCATACCATAAAAACACTCACCGTCGATACCTTACAGCGGCAAATCAATCGCAAATGCGCCAGGGCCGAGAATGAGGAGAGAGAGGAGCATGGTAGAGAGGAGTGCGTACGTAAGGCGGGTGTGCGGCGCAAGGGTTGGAAATGCTTTTCTAAATACAAGAAACTTTACGGCAGCGATTAACCCCAAGAGCGCCGCAACCTGCGTAAGAAAGCCCGCAATAAGAAAAAGACCAATACCAATTTCAACAGCGCCGACAGACAACGGGGCCCAGGTCCGCAGCGTGCCAAATTTCTCCGGGAGTTCTTTGCGGAATGCGTCTTTTCTCTCTTTAAAGAAACTCCAACCCTCGAGAAAGAAAAAGACACCGAGCACCACCCGTAAAATGAAAGGCACAAAGAATGAGAGTATAAACAGCTCAGGAAATACACTTAACATAGGATTAGCATACCATTCTAATAACTAAATACATCAACCACTCTACCGTTGTTATCAAGGAGGCGGATAATTTCTCTCTTACTGCGCCAGAGCTCTTTGTCGTGCGCGAGGTACACGCGCCACTCTAGAGAGAAGAAGTCTGCATCACTGCGATGGCGGTAAATACAACGGGTGTAATTTATTTCTTCAACGATAAAGTACTGACATATTCCAGGGAATTGAGGAGGGACTGCATTTACCTGCATACGACATGCGGGCATATCCTCGATGTAGTCGAGGCACTCATTGCCAAATTGCTGGTACGGATTATCCGCAAAAATGAGTTCATTCTCCGGGCTTGGACACACTTCATCAAGACGAGGAGTGAAGTCTTGAAACTGTTCAAAATAGCCTGTGCATTTGTTCACCTTAAATGAGTGCCCGACAGGAGAGCGGCCTGTGGTGAGGATAATTTCTTCATCAGGCTTCGCCACAAGCGGCCCCTCAACATTAACTGTTCCGGATGTTGAGACTGTGCTTGCTTTAGGGATTTTTACTTTTTTGCCAGAGAGCATACTCTCAAGGGTCCACCCAGTGAGATCAATCGCATTCGTAGCACTTGAGCGAACATGGAGGGTGAGGTACTCCTCCTGCGGATTGGTATTGCGCGGCCCTGCTGTGGAGGGTGTTATCTCAACGATCCCTTTATATGGCGAAGCCACCCCCTCGCTCTGCGCCTCAATGCGCTTCTGCTCCAGGAGGCTTACCGTTTCTTCATCAACGGTCTGGCCCTTTTCTTGCGGCTCAGTGCCATCGCCCGTACTCCACTCCAGTGGGCTTAGCGTACCTGCAATAGGCGCTCCTGCGGAGAAGAAGGAGGATGCTTCTTTGCCTGGACCGCCAGTTTGTACCCACGCAATACCAAGAACAATAATAATTCCCGCAAGAAGAAGTAGGTCTGCCATTGCTGCTCCACGTTCCATATCAGTCATTATGCACATTAGGTACGGCTCGATTCAACTTTTGAAGTTCTTCGCGCACCACTTCCGTGTCGCTCCACTCTTTCTTGCTTCCACGCGGACCCATAATGAACGGATCAGTGCCTTTGCCGGTAATAAGAACGGCATCGCCACGCGATGCGATGGAGAGCGCGCGAGCAATTGCCTCTCTGCGGTCTAGGATAACTTCAGGCCTATGCTTCATGCCCGCAACCATTTCGTCAATAATCTTTAGCGGATCTTCGTCATACGGATCTTCATTTGTCAGAACGATTCGCGCGCAGTTCTGCTCGGCAATCTTTGCCATCAGCGGGCGCTTCCAGGCATCTCTACCGCCACCGGTATTTCCAAGCACGCAGATTTTTGGCATTCGGAACGTTTTATAGAGTGCCTCGAGCGACTCCGGAGTGTGCGCGTAGTCAACGACAACTTCAAATGCTTGCCCTTCATCTATATGCTCGGCTCTCCCTGCAATTTTTTCCACTTTCTCAACAGCACTCTTTATTGTTTTTGCATCAATACCCATAGCAAAAGTAAGAGTTGCGGCTGCAAGGATATTGGATGCGTTGAACATACCCGGCAAGTGTGAGCGCATGGCAACCCCCTGAAATGTGAGGGTTGAAGATCGCGAGTCGCTGTGTACATCGTGCTCCGCGAGCGTGTAGGTGAGGCGGTTTTGCACGTGTGCTTTTAGGAACAGTGCACCGTGCGGGTCATCAGCATTTGCGACAATAATTTTCTCTGGTTTTCGTGAATGGGAAAGCGCGTCACGGATTGAAAGTTTCGCGTCACGGTATTTTTCAAATGAACCGTGCGATTCAATATGTTCAGGTGTCAGGTTGGTGAATACAAGAGCGTTCAGAGATATAAAGCGGTGCCGGTACAGTGTCGCGCCTTCGCTTGTCATCTCAAGGACTGCGTGCGTGCACCCTGCTTTCCGTGCGCGGTAGAGGAATCGTTGCAGAAAGAATCGTCCCGGCATACTCATTTTAAACAGGTTCCGCTCTGTTGTGCCTCCAATTTTAAATTGAATAGTATTAACATAGGCGACCGAATGTCCGGCTTCTTTTAAGATGGTCGCAATGAGCTCTGTTGTGGTTGATTTTCCTTTTGTCCCCGTAACCCCTATGACGTAGAGATTTCGAGACGGGAAGCGATAGACACATGCTCCAAGAAAGGCAAGCAGAAAATGGTAGATGGGAAGGAGGCGCGAGAGGAGCGGGGCGGGAACGAGAGCGCGAATTACTTTTTTCAGAAGGCGCCCCATATTACTGTGGTGTACCAAGTTGCTTCAGTGCCTCTTTTAGCCGCGCTTCTGTGCTTACCACATCGGGTGGAATGTGTTTCAGGGCGTCTCGTGCCTCGTTAGTGGAGTAGCCCAACTCTTTAAGCGCATCAAGCACATCAACATCCTCATGCCGCGTCGTGCCGCCTTCCTCGAGCGCGCCAAGTTTATCACCCAGTTCAAGGACGATTTTCTCCGCGTTCTTTTTCCCGATACCAGATACTTTTGTGAGGTATGAAGTGTCGCCATGCGCAACAGCGTTGCGGATGGTCTCAACTGGAGCAAGCGAGAGAATTGAAAGAGCCGATTTTGGACCGATGCCAGATACAGAAATGAGAAGTTCAAAGAAGGCGCGCTCCACCTCGCTGCCAAAACCGTATAAATCGTGCGCATTTTCTCGGACGGCGAGGTGGGTAAAGAGAGTGGCTTCCTCGGCAAGCGAATACTGTGCCAGAGCGTCAGGGGGGCAAAAGATGCGGTAGGCGACACCCCCTGTATCAATCGTAAGGAAATTGAGCCCTTTTCCGATTACTTCACCTTTAATTCGTGCAATCATTGCGCTCATAATACCGCACTTAGGACTCTTGCGCCTCCTCACTACTCTGGTATAGTGTGCGGGCAATGGCAAATACAACAGGAGCAAAAAAGGCACACCGACAGTCGCTACGACGCCGGGTCTTTAATATGCGCCGTGCCAAAACTCTTAAAAACACCACAAAGAAAGTGACAACTCTTATCTCTGCTGGAAATAAGAAAGAAGCAAACGAGTCACTTTCAGAGGCATACAAAGCAATTGATAAGGCCGCAAAGCGCGGGATTATCAAGAAAAATGCTGCAAATCGAAAAAAATCGCGCCTCTCTCAGGCAATAAAGAAAATCGCTTAAATAGAAGCATTTTTTTGGAAAACACCCGCGGAGGT
>PFBJ01000001.1:6511-7666 GCA_002778575.1 Candidatus Kaiserbacteria bacterium CG10_big_fil_rev_8_21_14_0_10_49_17 | reverse complement strand
TGGCGCAGCTCGGCAAGCGTTGAGGCGTGAATGTCGATTTGATTTCGTATGCGGTAGTACTCGCCAAAGACGGAGCGTGAGTGGTAGCGGTACGAGTCACCAAAGAAGCCCCTCGCGGCCTCGTCAAATGACTCAAGAATTTCGCGGTGCGGATTCAGTGCCTGTTTAAGGTTCAGTAAATCACGGCCGACATTTGAAAGAGCAAATACCATTCCTTTTGAATTGCCCTCTTCAAAAATTTCTTCCTCGATAAGCTCTAACGCGTCATTAATATACTCAAGTTCATGCTCCAGTGCCTTATAGAGCTTTCGGATCATGTAGAAAAAGAGGTAGCCTGCATGGTCGCCAATATCGCTCTTATCAAGGACCGAGTTGACCTCAAAGACTTTTGAGAATTTGTGGAGCGGATCAACGGTATCGTAGCGTGTCGTAATGATGAAATTCTTTCCTATAATAAAGTCTACTTCCTGGTCGGTTGAGCCGTTGTGAGTGTGGCGAAACGCAGGGAAGTGAAGGATGAGGTAAATGTATGTGTCGTATACATCCACGCGCGGTTTTAGTGTCGGCAGGAGCAATTCGTCCGCGACGAGCGGATCAAGATTGTACGTGCGCATCAAATCACGGACCTCATCTTGAGTCGGTGATTCAATATCAACCCATGTTAGATCTTTGTGCGTAAACGTTTGCACCATTGTCTTCAGTATACCCCGTTTTCTATGGCAAAGAGTGAATAGCTGTGTAATAATGTGCCAACATGAAGTCTCCTCAACTAGGACAATTGTTCGCCGGCAGCATCGTTGCACTTCTTATTGTCGGTGCGTTTTTTGCCGGCACGCAGTTTGCAAAAGGCGGTGGCGATACTGTGCTTGGTCTTGATTCAACGCAGCCGCAAGGTGTCGATTTTGATCCGGTATGGCGCGCGTGGAATGTACTTAATACGAAGTACGTTCCGGCAACTTCAACTGATCCGGTAACTGACCAAGACCGCGTGTGGGGAATGATAGCAGGGATGACAAATGCATTGGGCGATCCGTACACGGTCTTTTTTCCGCCAGAAGACGCGGAGCTTTTTGAGTCGGAAATAAGCGGTAATTTCGAGGGTGTTGGCATGGAGATCGGCATGCGCGATGATGTCCTCACCGTTGTCGCTCCCTT
>PFBJ01000001.1:0-6472 GCA_002778575.1 Candidatus Kaiserbacteria bacterium CG10_big_fil_rev_8_21_14_0_10_49_17 | reverse complement strand
CGATACAATTATTCAAATTGATGGAGAGTCAACGCAGGGAATCACTGTCGATAAAGCAGTAAAGAAAATCCGCGGTGAACGGGGAACCTCGGTAGAATTTACAATAATTCGTGAAGGTGAGGACGAACCGTTGACGATTTCGGTTGTGCGCGATGTTATAAATATTCCAACAGTCAGCACAGATGTGAGCAAAGGGGCGGGGCTGCGAGAAGATGGGGTGTACGTCATTGAACTTTACAACTTCTCCGCGACATCACAGTTCCTTTTCCGTGAAGCATTGCGCAGCTTCATAGAATCCGGCTCGGATAAATTGATTCTTGATTTGCGAGGCAATCCTGGCGGCTACCTTGAGGCGGCAGTTGATATGGCGAGTTGGTTTTTGCCGACCGGCAAGGTGGTGGTAAGTGAACGCGGCGAAGAAGAGCGGATACACCGAAGCCGCGGCTACGCAGTATTTAATGAGAACCTTAAAATGGCGATTTTGGTAAACGGCGGATCAGCGTCAGCGTCTGAAATTCTCGCAGGAGCACTCCAAGAGCACGGTATCGCAACACTCGTTGGTGAGCAGACTTTTGGAAAGGGGTCAGTGCAGGAATTGGTAGACATAACTCCGGAAACGTCGCTTAAAGTGACTGTCGCTCGGTGGTTTACACCAAATGGCACTTCCATCTCAGAGCGCGGACTCACGCCGGATATTGAGGTTGAGAGGACCCGTGAAGACTATGAAAATGACCGAGACCCTCAGAAGGAACGAGCGGCAGAGTACTTGAAGAGTTTGTAAGTTTTGTGCATAGTAAGGTCTACTAATTTTAGATTTCCTATGAAAGTTATTCTTCTCACTGATGTAAAAAATGTTGGCGTACGCCACGATATTAAGAACGTTGCTGATGGGTATGCGATGAATTTCCTTATTCCAAATAAGCTTGCGGAAATTGCCACCCCAGGCAAAATTGAACAAGTAGAAGAGAAAAAGCGTTTTGAGGCCGACGTTGCCGGGCAGAAGAAAGAGCAACTTCTCTTTGATCTTAAGAAATTAGAAAAAATTACCGTAACCACGCCCGCAAAGGCAAATGAAAACGGCCATCTCTTTAAAGGTGTCGGTGAGGCAACAATCCTAAAGGCACTCCAAGAGCAGCACGGTATTGAACTTCCGAAAGGGAGTCTTGATCTTCCCGCGACGATTAAAGAAGTTGGCGAGCACCCAATAACGCTAAAAGTAGCAGGGCAGGAGGGTTCATTTACGCTGGCCGTCCAGCCACTCCAGGAATAATTTCTCAAACAACGAACATATACATCTGTCCAAGGGGCCCTTGGAAGGTTTGTCCAATATACTGAACAAATACTCCATTATACTGGAGTAGTGGATCAACTCATTCATTTGAGTGAGTTGATTAAAAGATAAACCCCGCACAAGTGCGGGGCTTTCCTTTCAATTTTATTTCTGTCCTTTATCTAATGGTTTGTTTTTCGCGTGCGGATTTGCAATTGCGACGGGCATGCCATCAGTGAAGATGAAGTACGGAGGTGTCACTTTGTCATACTTCCTGCACCACATGATATTGTACTTAGGAACTACTGATTTAATATGAACACGATAATCATCCTTGCCAACTTTTACCGATGCGACGGTTTGATAGATGTCGCCTTTATACGGCGAGACAGCACCCAGAATGAGGGAAGGACAATCTCTCTCATACGCACTGAACGTTGCGGCGAGGAGAAGCAATCCAGGGGCGATGAGTGCCGTAGTGACTGACGCTACTATACCTACTGCAACTTTTTTCGTATTTTTCGTGTCTGCATTCCCATACAGTGCGACATAGTATGTCGATACTATGGCAAGCAGTATGACGATTGCAATCCAATAGTCTGGATTCATGTCTTCCTCCACCACAAAGAATTGGACGGTAGATCTGCACAATGTATACCAACTTTTTATATTTTGTCTAGAGGTGAGTCTTAGAGAACATCTACCACTTTTTTCTTGACAATTTTGCCGTCAAAATTGGTCTTTCGTTTATCACGAAAAGAGACCGTACCTTCAGCAAGAGCAAAAAGCGTGTGGTCCTTTCCGATACCAACATTTTTACCCGCCTCAATTTTGGTGCCTCGTTGGCGCACAATAATAGAGCCCTTTTGAGCCTTTTCACCCGCATAGAGCTTTGTCCCGAGGAATTTCGGCTTGGAATCGCGGAGGTTTTTTGCTGATCCGCCAGCTTTTCTGTGTGCCATAGCTTGGTATACTAACTGGGTGAGTATACGGAATATGGGTGAAAAAATCAAGAGTTTTGAGCCTCTTTTGCTCATTCTTGCTATTATTCTTGTTGGGACTGCAGGTTTTGGTCTCGGGCGTCTTTCTGTACTTGAAACTGCTACTGAGCCGGTCTGGATCGAGTACCCTGAAGGGTATAGTGGAGAAGACATTCTCTCGGCATCAGCAGCACGTGCCCCGGAAATAGCAGGAGGGGAAGTGGTAGCGTCAAAGAACGGAAGCAAGTATCATTACCCGTGGTGCTCAGGAGCAAAACGCATCGCCGAGAAAAACCTCATTACATTTTCATCAATTACCGAGGCACGCGCGGCGGGGTATGAGCCTGCAGCGAATTGCAAAGGATTACAATAATCTTAGATACCTCAAATCGTATTAATAGGGTCTAAGATTTCCGAAAACTCGTTTACATTCGTTAAGTAAATTTAAGATGATAGTAGTAGATGTAGAAGGGAGCGGTACTGAGTACCACAAACACTCGATTGTCTCAATTGGCGCTCTTGATATTGACAATCCGGCGAATCAGTTCTACGACGAATGCCGGATTTGGGACGGTGCGCATATTATGGACGGCGCGCTTGCGGTCAATGGTTTTACCGAGGCGGAAATTACTGACCCGAGCAAAAAAACAGAGGGGGAAATTGTGCGTGCATTCCTCGCGTGGAGTGAAGAGATCGAAGACCGGACACTGGCTGGTCAGAATGTCTCCTTTGATAGGGATTTCCTCAAGGCGGCGGCCGAACGGGAACACCTCGATTGGGATTTGGCGTATCGAACAATTGACGTGCACACGCTTGCATGGATGCACATGATTAAACGCGGGCTTACCCCGCCGGTTGCAAAGCGGCGCAGCGCGCTTGACCTTGATGCGGTGCTTAATTATGTCGGTATTCCGGCAGAGCCGACGCCACACAATGCTCTAACCGGCGCGTTCTCACACGCTGAGTGCATCGCGCGGCTATTGTACGATAAGAAAATGCTTCCAGAATTTGAAGCGTTTGAAATCCCCTGGAAGTAACGTATGGATAAAGAACAACCGCAAATACCAAATACGTGTCGTGTTGAGCGAGAACTTTTTGAGGGTGATGCAGCACAGGAAGAGCGAGTAAAACGCATCTGTGATGAAATAGACGGCGGATTTACCGCGCTTCGCAAATACGACTTGGCGGCAACTTTTTTCGGCAGTGCTCGTTGTGGCGCCGGTGATGAGACCTACAGAGCGGCAGAAGAATTGGCGGGTAACCTCGCGCGTGCAGGATTTACTATTATTACCGGCGGCGGTCCGGGTATTATGGCCGCCGCGAATAAGGGAGCAAAAGACGCCGGAGGCCAGTCCGTTGGTTTCAATATTGAACTTCCTGAAGAGCAGGGGCTCAATCACAACACAACAGATTCGTATGAATTTCACTACTTCTTTGCTCGAAAATTGATGCTCACGTATGCCTCGGAAGTATACGTATATTTTCCAGGCGGATTCGGGACACTCGATGAGTTTTTTGAAATTGCAACGCTAGTGCAAACCGGACGCATTGAGTCAATACCAATAATTCTCTATGGAGGTGAATATTGGGAGCCGCTCCTCTCATGGATGCACGAGACGCTCCTTGATACATACAGCACCATCTCCCCTGAAGACACTGCAATCTTTACCCTTGTGGACTCGGCACAAGAAGCCTATGATGCTGTTATGCAATTGGTCCCTCGCTGCAAATCTAATACGTAACATATGAATTTCTTCACTATTCTCACACTACTTGTACTTGGCCTCGCTCTTCTTGTTGCGTTTCTCCGGCAAATTAATCAGTACGAGCGGGGAGTGATGTTTACGATGGGGCGTTTCGTCGGTATACGAGAGCCCGGATGGCGGATAGTTATACCAGTTTTCCAGAGCATGAAAAAAGTGGATATGCGCGTCAAGGCAGTCGATGTTCCGGATCAAAAAGCAATTACAAAAGACAACATCGCAGTTGGCGTCAATGCGGTTATCTATTACAAAGTCTCAGATGCATCAAAAGCTATTCTTGAAGTTGAGGATTACTTCTACGCAATGAGCCAGTTGGCGCAAACGACAATGCGAAACGTCGTGGGTGAAGTCGAGCTCGACCAGCTCTTGGGCCAGCGTGACGCTATTTCAGAACGCATCCGAACGATTGTCGACGTTGCCAGCGACCCGTGGGGCATTAAGGTAGATAATGTCGAACTAAAAGACGTGGTCCTACCAAGTGAAATGGAACGCACGATTGGCAAGCAGGCTGAAGCGGAACGCGAGAAGCGCGCTGTTATTATTAAAGCAGAGGGTGAAGTGCTCTCGGCGGAAAATATGTCAAAAGCAGCGCGCATTCTTTCAGAATCGACAGGCGCGCTTCACCTTCGAACACTGCAATCTCTCAACGACCTCTCATCTGACCAATCAAACACCGTGGTGTTTGCAATTCCGCTTGAAATCTTGCGTGCATTTGAGAAAATAGAAAAGTAACAATCTAACACTCCACGTATATGGCACGAGTTCGTCATTGGTATCAGGATAAGCAAAATTGGGCCTTAATAACTGGCTTTATCAGCACGTCGGTAACGCTCATCAACACCTTTGCGACCTTTAATTAGAGGTATTGACAAATTTTCTAGAAATGCTATATTTAATGAGGTTCGGCGTGAAGCCGAATTTCGCTTTGAACTTAAATAACGGCATATAATACCACTCTTAATTGCACTGGTCCTGATGGCAACTCCTGCCGAGGCGCCAGCTGCGGAGCAGGGTACGCTTGGCCGCGCCGCGGTTGAGCACGCTACTCGGCTCTACTTTGCGGACACCCCAGAGCTTATTGAAATCGCTCGTTGTGAATCTCGGTTTCGTCAGTACGATGCGGATGGAAACATCCTGCGCGGTGAGAAAAACTCCCGCGACATCGGCGTGATGCAAATCAATGAGTTTTATCACCTCGAGAGTGCAATGAAGCTCGGGTTCGACCTCTATTCGCTCGCAGGGAACATGGGCTACGCCCGGTACCTCTACGAGAAGAAGGGAAGTCAGCCCTGGGTATCCTCAAAGCCATGTTGGGGTAAGCGCGTCGCTTCCCTCTAACATGACAAAAAGCCACATCCTCACGGATGTGGCTTTTTGCTTTACAAGATTTGGCGCGATGGTAAGGTTTCCTTAGAAATAGATGTCAGTCTTCTGCAAAAAACATAATTTGTATTGCCGGGGAAAATTCTACATCGTGGATTTTCCAGGCCGCTTCAGAAAAACATACAAGCCGATACGGGAAAAAATTCAAAATTAACTAAGCGGGCATAGCCCCGCTTTTCTTTTTAGGCATCTCCTGTACTGTGGAATATAGGTTACAAAGGAGGAAACCATGCGGAAATGGCTCCATGCGGTTTTTATTGCGCTTTTTACAATACAGCCGGCACAAGCAAAAAAAGAAGAACCGATCGACCCGCAGAAACTTACCTTTGCGATTGTCTGCACATCGTTTGAGGCAGCGCTCATTATAGCGAAGCACTACAATAAATCGGATATTGGAGAGCGAATACTTCTTGTACGTACGCTCGCTCTCCGAGTCATCTCTATCGCGGTTGATGGCACAGTGAAGGGGATGTGCGCGCGAGGCTTTTTTGTTCTCCGCATTGACGAGCACGTGAGCGAATTCGCTGGCGCAGATCCAAAAAAAGTGGACGTCTTCCGCGGTCAGCATTTTGGCTGGTACGGCAGAAACGGTCTTGATGATAACGCTGAGGTCATCTATACGGAACTGAAGCCTCCATTTATTCCGAAGGGCACAGTCTTCGTTGTTGACCAACTTCCGGCGATGAAGCGCATTTGGCGGAAGAAGCAGGTCGCAGGACCTGCTGGCGGGTAACTGGTGTGGCGTGGATATCCTCCACGCCCTTTTACTTTCTAGGAAGGGAGATAGAAATGGCGACGTAAACTCGGTATGCCGATATCTGCGCGATTAGGAAACGGTGTTAGGGATAGGCATGATTGCAGAGTGCAGGCGCGTAGAGAGGTAAAAGGAGGTAGTAGTAAAGGTTGAATTGAAGAGAATGCGAAGCGGCATATATACAAGGAAATAAAATAATTTTACGTGTAGTAAAAACTTTTAAGACTCAGCCATTATAAAGTGGGGAAGTCGAGTTTCATTTTTATTCCAAAGAGCCAAGAAGATTCTTTAGCGGAGGGGGAGAGAGCTTTATTGCTCATTA
>PFBJ01000013.1:32374-39459 GCA_002778575.1 Candidatus Kaiserbacteria bacterium CG10_big_fil_rev_8_21_14_0_10_49_17 | reverse complement strand
CCGTCGTAACGATATATTGCAAGCGATGATTCATCGAGCCCTGAGACGTCGCTGTCGCTGTATGAGAGCGTTACGGTGATGCCTTGATCAAACGTATCGAGCTCGTTCGTCTCATCGTAGATTGATTTCAAGTGATATATTGTGCCAACTCTATTTTTACCTGAAGGCACACCTGCGCTCGCTACCACTGTCGCGCTGTCAAGCGCGGAGATTTGAAATGTTGCGGCACTAGTGGTTGCGGTAAAAGAGGTCGGTACTGTAATTGATGCGTTGCCCTGTGTAAGCGTGCCGCCCGCTGACGTTGAGATGCTTCCTTCGTTATTCGCAGTGATTGACGCGCTTCCGGTGCAAACAGTACTAAAAGTACTTTCAGTAGAAGTTGCTATGTCGCCGGCAAGAGATTCAGATACTACGCGATACTTATACACGGCACATGACGGAAGACTTGAAACTGAGACGCTATGCGTGGTGGTGGCGCTATTGCCTGTATTTTGCTCGGCGGTTGAGGTGGCGATGGAAGAAAGGAGTCCAAAATACATCCCTGTGCTTCCAAGCACATCAGTACTCCACGAGACCGTGGCACTACTTGCTTCAGTTGAAGGAGAAACGCTAGCGGGAGTAGGCGTGGTGCGTGCAGAGATCGATGTGATCTCTGACGACGAGAGCGCTTTGGCATATACACGCACATCATCAACAGAGCCCTCAAAGTGAAAGTTGCCGGAATCCAATAAACTTGCCGATCCGACCTGCCAGTAGGCGGTCGAAGAGTTAAGTGTTCTCGGTGACGTGGATGCCAATGTGCCGTTCTTGTACACGCTCACATCCGTTCCGTCATAGGTAACCGCGATATGCGTCCAGACATCCGGCGTGACCGTCGTTTCCGTGCTGAAATCATACGAACCTCCGCACCCCCAAAAACTAAGCGTTTCCGAACTGTTCAAATATACCCCGAATGCTTTGCCGTCATTCCCCGACCCACAAACACCGTACGCGAACGGAACTTTAGTGGTTGCCGTGTCAGTCACTCGAATCCATCCAGAGATGGTTCGCGCGTCCGTGCCGGTGTTAAAACCCGACGGCGATGTGTCTGACACATATTCACCGGTGCCGTCAAAGGTAAGGGCGCAAGTGCTGGTGGCTGATGCGGGCGCCACTACTGAAGTTACGCTAGGAGCCGATGTGGGCGTACCGTGGTTGCCCTGCCCCGATGAGTCCGCCACAGAGTCGGCCCCGCCGGATGTGGTTTCGTCAAACTTCCAATGCCCAACAAGAAAATCATCCAAATCATTGGAGACCGTCACAGTGCGCGAGGTTGAGGTGGCGGTGTTGCCAGCGCTGTCGCGTGCTACCGCTTCAATGGTTTTTGAACCGTTACTCGTCTCAAGCGTATTCCAAGTAATTGAGTACGGCGAGCTCGTATCTTCGCTCCCCACCAAAGAGCCGTCCACATAGAACTTCACTCCGGCAACAGCGGTGTCATCGGAAGCGTTGGCAGAGATAGTAACGCTGTTGCCGGAAACCGTCGCGCCATCAGCCGGTGCGGTGAGAGAGGTAGTGGGGTTAACGGCGTCTGGAATAAGGGAATATTCATTAATATCGCTACCAGCGCCACCCAGTACATACAATTTGGAACCGTCGTTGTTGAAAATCATATTACGTGGATTCCCTTCCTGCCCAGCTACACTCAGGGCAATCTGGGAGAATGAGGCAGTGCTGATGTCATAGGGAGTGGAGAGTGAGTATTCATTGATATCGTCACCAGAGTAGCCGATAATGTACAACTTGGTACCGTCGCCGTTGAAGAGCAGTTCGGTCGGAGCTGTCTCTTGTGCAGACACATCAAGAGCAATTTGCTCAAACGTCGCATCCTCAATGTTATACGCCACCGCAAACGACACTTTTTTGATTGCGTTACTTTCCACGCTAGAGCATGCTCTCTTCCTCCTCCGCCGACAATTAAAATTTTTAACTGATCATTTTGTGACATACTTCAATTCTATCGCAACTAACCCAACTGCTGAATTAGTTGCCTACAACGCTCTTCGTACGCACGAGATGGCTACGCTTCTCGAGCTAGCTCAAGTTGGCTGCTGGGCTAGGGCTCGAACCTAGATTATTGGTGCCAGAATACCTTATCTCATCGTTTCCGATCTGAGCTGCCGGGCTAGGGCTCGAACCTAGATTACTGGTGCCAGAAACCAGTGTCCTACCATTAGACGACCCGGCAGCTCAGACCACAAACATCGTCGATCCCCTCACCAACACTCGGGACCAGATGAATCGGCAAGCAGATGCCGATTCATTCCCACCATTGCGACGACCCGGCAATGTGTGAAAACGATACCTAACTTTTAGTCTTTATTCAACCAAACACGTCCTCCTATCACGCCGAAGCTCTACTTTCTGCTCGCTAATTTTCTCCACCCCGTCTTTTGTGAGCACTACAGAAAGAACAAGCCCTGTGCGGACACTTTCCATCCAGTACTGGTCCATTATGAAATTCCCCAAAGAGTAGTAGATCGGCACGCCCTTATATTCCTCACTCTCCTGTATTACATGCGGATGTGCTCCCACAACCAGATCAGCACCCGCATCAACAAATTGCCGCGCCCACTCTCGTTGGCGCGCCGCTGAAGTTTCTTCATATTCATTGCCCCAGTGCGCAAATACAATAACGGGTACCGTATCACTCCACGCGCGAATGTGCGAGAGTGTATCTTTGACACTTCCGCCGAATTCATTAAACGAGACGAGTACGAAAGACACGCCGTGTACTCGCAGTAACGTGGACGTCTTGTAGAAATCAAATGGATCACCGAAGTACGCGACTCCGGCACTCTCAAGTGCCGCCCGCGTCTCCTCTACCCCCTCGCGGCCGAAATTGCTCGTATGGTTATTGCCAAGCGAAACCGCGCGCACATTGTGCCTCCTTAGCGTCTGTGCCAGTGAAAGTGGAAAAGTAAATGTGTAATTCTCTGGAGAGCCGATTACCGAGCCGATACTTTTAGAGGAGAAGTGCGTGATGGGTCCTTCAAGATTCGCCACAACCGCGTCATGACGGTTAAAGACATTGGCTATGCACGAAAAGATGAAGTCGTTTCCCTCTCTCTCTGCAACTTCACGAACTGAGCGGTCAAACATAATATCGCCTACAAAAAGCACTTCAGCTTTTGGTGTGCCAAATGAGGCAAAGTCGCTTACTGTCGCAAGTGGATAGCTAATAGCTACGACTGCGATTACTACAAAAAAGGCGGTGCGCATACACCGCCACTGTATCGCTTTCTGATTTGGAGCGCTAGTTGGCGCGGAAGCACTCTCGGCACTTTAAATTTTCAGTGCTTCGCGGCTCAAAGGGAAGCTCTGTAATTGCTGTTCCGCATCCGCTGCACTTCCAGTCCCCCTTAAATGTTTTGCGCTCTCCGGCTGGCGCGCTATTTCCTTTTCCTTTCTTAAAGCAATCGAGACATTTCAGATTGCTCGTATCGCGCGGCTCAAAGGGCAACTGCGTAATTGCCGCCCCGCATCCGCTACATGTCCAATTTCCTTGATGCATATGGGTATAGAATATCAGCTCTTTTTGTTTTTTGCAGTAGCTACTTTGATAAATGCTGTGAAAAGCGGGTGCGGATCAAGCGGACGCGCCTGAAACTCCGGATGAAATTGCGTACCAAGGAAAAACGGATGCTCTTTTGCAGGGAGTTCGGCAATTTCCATGAGGCGTTTATCAGGTGACACTCCTGAAAATACAAGCCCGGCCTCCTGCAGTTGTGTTACGTATTCGGGATTTACCTCATAGCGGTGGCGGTGGCGCTCTTCAATGAGCTCCGCGCCGTAGGCTTTGCGCGCCACGGTACCGCGCGCGAGGTAGCACGGATACACGCCGAGGCGCATTGACCCGCCGTAATCTTTCTTCTCCAATTTCCTTTTCTGGTCCGGCATGACGTCAATAATGGCGTGCTCGGCATTAGGGTTAACTTCTACACTCTGCGCTCCTTTAAGCCCAAGGACATTGCGTGCATATTCCACAACCATCAATTGCATGCCGTAGCAAAGGCCGAAGTATGGAATCTTTTTCTCACGCGCGTATTGAATAACCTTAAGCTTCCCCTCAATGCCGCTCTCGCCAAAACCGCCTGGTACCAGAATGCCGTTAAATCCTTTCAGCGAATCGGTACGCTTGCCCTGCCTGCCGGCAGGCGTGGTTCCTTCAAAGTCTTTCGCATTAATCCAGTGGATCTCTGGCTCTACTCCAACGGTATAGGCGGAGTATTTAATGCTTTCAATCACTGAGAGGTAGGCATCAGAGAGCACAAAGTCGCCGGTATCGAAGTATTTCCCAACGATGGCGATTTTTACCTTTGGCTTCTCTTTATTAATTTTAGAAACAAAATTTTTCCACTCGCGCAGGTTGGTTAGCTTCTTGCTTTTTATTTTTAGCTCGCTGAGAATCGTATCGCCAATTTTGTCACGCTCGAAATTAAGCGGTACCTCGTAGATACTTTCAATATCAGGCGCGGAGATAACGTGTTCAGGGCGGACATTGCACGAAATAGCAATTTTCTCTTTACGTTTCTTATCGAGCGCCACCTCAGAGCGCGCAATGATAATATCCGGCTGAACGCCGTAGGAGTTTAGCGCGCGGATGGCATTTTGTGTCGGCTTTGTCTTCATTTCGCCGAGCTTTCCCGGTGTCGGGAGGTAGGAAACCATAATAAAAATGACATCGTTAGGGTTCACCCGCTGCATAACGCGCGCGGCTTCAATAAACATTGCATTCTGGAAGTCGCCGACAGTTCCGCCGATTTCAATAACAGAAATTTTTGAACCATTGTGGTCTGCTGCATTTTCAAAACGGCGGATAATTTCATCACGAATATGCGGAATTGCCTCAACGCACTTTCCGCCGTAGCCAAGTGAGCGTTCCTTGTCAATTACGTACTTATAGACCATGCCAGAGGTGACATAGTCTTCATCGGTTAAATCTTTCCCGAGGAAGCGTTCGTAATTGCCCATATCCTGATCGGTCTCGAGACCAGAGCGCAAAACAAAAACCTCACCGTGTTCGGTGGGGTTCATGGTCCCTGCATCGACATTGAGGTAGGGGTCGACCTTGACCAGATTTACCTCAAACCCTTTTGCCTGAAGAATCTTTCCGATTGAGGAGGAAGCAATACCCTTGCCGACTCCTGACATAACTCCTCCGAGAACAAAAATGTATTTATGATCTTTACGCGCCATTTTCCTACTGTCTTAAGTACCTACGAACTGCTAAGTAGCTTGAGAGAGCTCCTAGGAGTACGCCGGTCCCTACAATTATGAGGAGGAGGCGAAAGAAGTTACTGCTGTAGTAGTGAAAGAGATTGAGATCGCTAAAGAACCCTTCGGTCACAGGTCCAAGTGAGAGCGTGATCGGATAGAAAAGTACAAGGGTAATGGCAGCGGAAATAAGGCCGTAGAGAATCCCTTCAAACACGAACGGCCCACGAATATAGGCATTTGACGCACCGACGAGTTTCATAACGGAAATTTCGTCACGCGCGGTGTAGATGGCGAGCCGAATGGTGTTGAAGGTAATTGCAACGGAAGCCACAGCGAGGAAAATAATGATAGCGAAACCAAAGCGCTCAGCCGAATCAATTATTTTTGTGAGACGTTCAATGGCGATTTTGTTCTGGAAGAAATTGATTTTTGAGATGATGTCACCGTCTGTCCCTGCGTCAGTGCGGTGCTCTTCGAGAAAATTCGCAATACCTTCGTACTGGCTTGTTTCTTTTGCCTTAATAGAAAGATTTGCGCCGAGCGGATTGTCAGAGAGTTCCTCAAGTGCCTGCAGAGTGAGTTGATCGTCTGCGTGTCGCAGACGAAACGCGGCAAGCGCCTCATCGCGTGTGGTGTACGTTACTTCCGCTACCTCCGGGAGCGCCTCAAGTGAATTTTTTAATGCAAGGATACTGCCCTCGTCAGCCGAGGTAATGAAGTACACGTTTACATCCACCTTGTTTTTGAGCTGTTCGAGTGTGGAATTAAGAAGCGCACCCGCAAAAATAAGCGAGCCGATCATAAAAAGGGTGATGCTCATCACCAGAATAGATGCGAGTGATACAAAACTATTTCGCCAGAAGCTTACAAAGCCGGATCGCAGAATTCTTTTTGTGTTAGTCCAAAGCATTTCTCTATTCTACAGCATGTATTTACCACTCTTGTCATCGCGCACCACCTTGCCCGCATCCATTGTGATAACGCGTCGATTGAGCGAGTCGATCACGCCTTTATTATGGGTCGTTAATACTACCGTGGTGCCAAGGTCATTAATTTTCTTGAGAATCTGTACCACTTCAAATGTATTGATTGGGTCGAGATTTCCAGTTGGCTCATCAGCAATAACGACATCAGGTTGATTCACAATGGCGCGAGCTATTGCGACTCGCTGTTTTTCACCTCCGGACATCTCGTGCGGGAAATTCCACATCTTTTCTCCAAGGTCGACCAGTTCAAGAACGTATGGCACGTCAGTAGCTATTTCATCATCGTTTCGCCCCGCGGCTTCCATTGCAAATGCAATATTTTCATACGCAGTCTTTCCTGGGAGCAGTCGAAAGTCCTGGAACACAGTACCGATGCGGCGACGCAATCGGTTCAGCTCTTCTTTGCGAAGCTTTGCAATATCTGCTGATTCAAAAAAGATATTGCCGTCTGTTGGACGGTCTTCCGCGAGGAGCATTTTAAGGAGCGTTGTCTTTCCCGCTCCCGAGTGACCGACGACAGAAACAAACTCTCCCGGCTCAACGGTGAGCGTTACATTATCGAGAGCGATAGACCCTCCGTTGTAAATCTTCGACACCCGATCGAAGTAAATCATGAAGAGATTTTACTCTAGATTGCGCTCGGCGTCTATGAACAACTCAATGTTCCCTTCGAGCACCGAGTCGACATCTCGGGTTTCCACCTCTGTCCGGTGGTCTTTTACCATCTGATACGGGTGAAGAACATAGGAGCGGATCTGATTCCCCCACTCAATTGCAGTGGTTGAGGAGATAGAGAGCCCGTGCGCAAGCTTCTTCTGGTCTTCGGTACGTTTCTTGAAT
>PFBJ01000013.1:30860-32321 GCA_002778575.1 Candidatus Kaiserbacteria bacterium CG10_big_fil_rev_8_21_14_0_10_49_17 | reverse complement strand
CAGTCTCTCTCTTATTAACATTCTGCCCCCCAGGGCCACCAGATTTTGCGAATTGCACTTCTAAGTCGTCTTCGTTTAAATCGACATCCTTCACATTAGGCAGTTTCGGAACGACCTCCACCATTGAAAAAGAGGTGTGGCGTTTCTTCTGAGCATTAAACGGCGAGATGCGCACGAGGCGGTGTACGCCGGATTCATTTTTCAACGTCCCATACACCCCGCCAGCCGACGCCCTTCCTCCAACTTCAAATGTAATATTACGGAAGCCTCCTATCTCGTTTTGATTGCTATCAAGTATTGAGAGAGACCACCCCTGATGTGCCGCAAATTTCTGGTACATCCGAAAAAGAATGCCTGTAAAGTCTTCCGCGTCATCTCCTCCAGCGCCTGAAAAAATTGTAATAATTGCGTCGAGCTTGTCGTACTTACCGACACCTTCAAGTTCTGCTTTTAACTCTTCATATTCTCTGACTTTTGCCTGCGCACTGCTGGAGTCACTCCAAAAGTCAGGCGCGCTCATTGCTGTTTCTATCTCGGTTATTTTTCTCTGTATTTCCTCTTTTTCCGCCATGTGCTGAGTATAGCAAATAGCACGCTTCCCATGATTATTTTAGAGTGTCATACTTATTTTAGGTACACCAACAGGAGGCAGAGATGGTAATGATAAACGAATCGACTGCCATTCCAGTTGCATACATCAACCAGAATGGCGCGATTGCCTATATTTCCGAGTGGCGACGATGGGTGTTAATTGGAGTGGACGGAGCGCTTAAATTTGCTCCGGCGACACTTACCATCCACACCGAGACCATTGAATTCGCACTTGAAGTTCTTGGTGGCAGAACAGAGAAGGTGGAGCATGTCACTCTTAGGGAAGTGCAAAGAAAAGTGTCTGGGAAAAGCAAGTTGGCATCTAAAGTTGCCACGTAGGAGTTGGTTGAACTTGCGCTCTGGTGATGCTATCGTGAGATAGCTCTGCGGAGCGCTTTTTTGTAGGCTGGGGTCCCGACCCCGGAGTGTGTCGAGACTCAGTAGTAAAGTGGCAGAACCCCTTGCCGGGGTAGCTCAGTTGGTTAGAGCACAGGACTCATAAACCTGAGGTCGGCAGTTCGATCCTGCCCCCCGGCACACGGACAAATCTGGCTTTTTCTGCTAGAATCGTTTCGTATTGCAGCGGTAGCTCAACTGGTTAGAGCACCCGCCTGTCACGCGGGAGGTTGCGGGTTCAAGTCCCGTTCGCTGCGCAATAAGACAAAGTATGGTGTTTTGACTGTTTACTTTAACAATAAGAAATTGCGTGATACGATTTGCGGCACGCTTGAAGAGTTGAGAAGCCCGGGTAGCTCAGTTGGTTAGAGCGTACGCATGGTAAGCGTAAGGTCGGCAGTTCGATCCTGCCCTCGGGCTCCAGAAAGATTTTTCTTTCGATTGCCATCTTAGCTGTTTTGGTAAATGTCAGCC
>PFBJ01000013.1:28983-30818 GCA_002778575.1 Candidatus Kaiserbacteria bacterium CG10_big_fil_rev_8_21_14_0_10_49_17 | reverse complement strand
GTGATTTGTGAGCCGCCTTAGCTCAGTTGGTAGAGCAACGGTATCGTAAACCGTAGGTCCGCAGTTCGAATCTGCGAGGCGGCTCATAGGCTGGATCGTTTCCATTTTCTCATACCGCTCCCTCGTTTACTTATAGAGCAACCCCTTCGTAAGGGGTAGGTCCGCAGTTCGAATCTGCGAGGTGGCTCCGAACAAAGTGAGGAGGCAGCTCAGCACTGTGCCTGCGCACAGTGCGTGCAGATTCGAAAGCCGGAGACATCTCGCTTTGCGAGAGTCGAGGCCGGGTAGGAGCCACTTAACGATTCGCCAGCTGGCGAAGAGTTTAGTGAGCTGACGCCGAATCTGCGAGGTGGCTCACAAACTGGATCGTTTCCATTTTCTCACACCACCCTCTCACTTATGTATAGAGCAACCCCCTTTCCTTCACGGGGAAATTAGAGTTTCCCCGACCCCCTTCCTGTTCGATTCCAGCCCTTCCGAGAAAACAAAAAGGTCCCTTGGTGGGGACCTTTTTGTTTTCTTGTTGCGGGGGCCGGAATCGAACCGGCGTCCCGAGGTTATGAGCCTCGTGAGGTACCTCTCCTCCACCCCGCTATCTATATAAAAAACGCTTTGAAGCGCTTTGACAGTACAAGTATACCTTATTTTTTTAATCTGACAACTAGAGATACTGGAACTCTCGGAAAACCTGCTGGTAGCAGGCAATGGCGCGCTTCGCCTGCTCGTGCGAGAGATTGAAATTGACTCCTTCATGCGCAATACGGTTTCGCACCTTATGCCCTTCCCACGCTAAATCTATTGTTTCAAAATCGCTCCGCTGCGCCCCCTGTAGGCGCTCCCCGAGCGAATCGCCATGGTAACCGCCGCGACGCAGTATTTCATCAAGAAGAATGTCCGCCTCAATAACTGCCAATTTCCAGTCATTTGGGTTATTTGAGCCGAGGTGCGAGACTATCTCATCCCACCGCCCAACTATGGCACCGACCTCACCGCCATGCTCGCTCACCACCCTTTCATGCGCACCACGCTCTGCTTCATACTGCGCTTTCTCTTCAGCCTTTATCTGACGAAGTCTAATGTATGCATACACCACTCCGGTAAGGAGTATGAGCGTAATGATTGTCGAGATACCTTTTAGTGAGTCCCAAAAATGAATTACTGCCGGCGGAATAGACGAGTAGTCCGCAGACCCAGCTTGAGTAAAAAAATCATAGACGAGCACAAAAAAGTACCCGATATTAATGAAAGAAATTTCTTCCATGCACCTTATATAGTACCACCTTCAATTACCTTTCCAGTCTCGAAAAGCACATGCTCGCTGTTATAATCCCCCATACATTGAAATCCGGTAGGCAACGCTGCTCCGTCTCTTGTAACAGTACCCATCGGAACCGAGAGCGCCGGCATGCCCGTTAGGTTTGCTGAAACCGTAAAGATATCTTGGAGGTACATCGAAAGCGGATCCTCTTTCTCGCCAATTTTAAATGCGGGTGTTGGTGCAGTCGGAGTCGCAATAACATCCACATCCTCAAACACTTTCTCAAATTCTTTTTGCATTACCCGGCGTAGTGCGGTCGCTTTCCCGTAGTATGCATCGAAATACCCCGCGGAAAGAACGTACGTGCCGAGCAGAATACGTCGTCGCACCTCTTTACCAAAACCTTCTCCCCGTGAAAGGGCGTAATCCTCCATAAGCGTATCCCCCTCTCTATGGAGTCCGTAGCGCACACCATCAAAACGAGCAAGGTTGGTGGATGCTTCCGCCGGCATAATGATGTAGTAGAGCGCAAGCGCATGTTTTGCGCTCGGCAAATCTATGTCCACCACCTCATAAC
>PFBJ01000013.1:0-28950 GCA_002778575.1 Candidatus Kaiserbacteria bacterium CG10_big_fil_rev_8_21_14_0_10_49_17 | reverse complement strand
ACCGATCAAGTACATCCGCATCGAGACCTTTTTGCTCAAGAAGCGCCCGTGGTACGCCAATCTTTTTCGCAGTTCCCTTCTTCGGCGCAGTCTCTTTGCGCGACGTACTGTCTTTCTTATCGTGTCCGCGAATAACACTAAAGAGCAGCTCCGCATCCGCAACACTATTTGTCATTGGGCCTATCTGATCAAGAGAAGAGCCCATAGCAATGAGCCCATAGCGCGATACCGAACCGTACGTCGGCTTAAGCCCTACAATACCGCAATAACTTGCAGGTTGCCGTATTGAGCCGCCAGTATCTGAACCAAGGGCGCCGAGGGCTGCCCCCATTGCAACAGCAGCAGCTGAGCCGCCGGATGAGCCCCCAGCCACTCTTACAGTGTCATGCGGATTTCGAGTTTCCTTAAATGCTGAGTTTTCAGTTGAGCCGCCCATGGCAAATTCATCCATATTCGTGCGTCCGATAATCACCGCTCCTGCCTCTCGTAGTTTTTCAACAACGGTTGCATCGTATATGGCAGTGTAATTCTCGAGCATTTTTGATGCCGCACTTGCTACCTTTCCCTTTATCAAAATGTTGTCTTTTACGGCAATAGGAATCCCTAGAAGCGCCCCACCTCCACCTTTGGCGAGCTTTGCGTCCGCGTCTTCTGCGTGCTTTTGAGCATCATCAAACACTTCAAGAAATGCCTGCACGTCAGTTTCTCTTTTTTCGATATTTTCAAGCGCTCCTTCAAGAAGAGCTGCGGCAGAAACACTGCCGGCACGGAGCGCTTCGCGAGCTTTGTGAATTGTCTGTTGCTTCTCCATTACCCCTGATCAATTACCTTTCGCACTGAAAGTGACTGCCCCTCCCTCTTCGGAAACTGCTCAACTATAGCCTCAGTGTAAGCGCCCCGCTCATGCGGTTCTCCATCTTCCCGCAATATATTTCGATGCTCTCCTGCCACCTCTTCAGCATCGCCCGCCACATCTTGGATCTGATCAACATATTCGAGAATTGTGTCGATCTCTTCAACAAGGGCTTTCTTTTCTTCGTCAGAAATGCGCACTCGAGCGAGTGTTGCCAGCTTTTCTATTTCAGATTCGTTAATCATTGTAGATTGAGGATAGCGTTAGCGGGAGAGAAGTGCAATAAAATCTTTTTCGGTGAGTGTTGGGACGCCAAGCGCAAGCGCTTTCTCATACTTGCTTCCTGGGCGTTCCCCGCAGACAACATAATCCGTCTGTTTTGAGACAGAGCTCGACACCGAACCGCCGAGAGCCCGTATTTTCTCTGCGGCTTTCTCGCGTGTAAGCCCTTCCAGTATTCCGGTGAGCACAAATCTTTTTCCGGAAAGCGGCCCGTCTTTACGCTCAACCTCCTGTATCGTGATTTCTTTTCGCAGTCGTTTAATGAGTGCGAGGTTCGCGGCGTCATCAAACCACTCTCGGATACTTTTCGCCACAACACCTCCCACCCCTTCAATGCTTGAAAGCTCTTCAATTGGTGCGCTAATAATTGCTTCGAGTGTGCCGAAGTGTTCTGCAAGGTCGCGCGCGGTCTCTTCTCCAACCTGTGGAATAGAAAGACCGACAAGAAGTCGCGGGAGCGGCACCGTGCGCGCACTGTCAATAGACTGAAGGAGATTGTCCGTTGCCTTCTCCTTAAAGCCGGGAAGTGCGAGAATGTCGCCTCGCTTAAGGGAGAAAATGTCGTCAAATGACGAAACGAGCCCCGCTTCAATGAGCTGGTCTATTATATTCGGACCGAGCCCGTCAATATTAAGTGCTTTTTTGGAAACAAAATGGTGGATCTTCCGCTCGTGCTGCACTCCTGAATCTTTCGCGACACACCGCCACGCAGCCGTACCTGGTACTCGTTCTATTGACCCGTCGCCTCCGCATTCCGCGACTTTTTCGGGGAAATGAAATACTTTTTCTTTCCCTGTGCGCAATTCTTTTACAACTGAGACGATGTCCGGAATAACATCACCGGCACGCTCAATAATTACCGTGTCTCCGATACGGACATCGAGCCGTTTAATCTCATCTTCATTGTGTAGTGTCGCCCGCGAGACCACCACTCCGCCAACTCGCACCGGGGAGAGATGCGCTACCGGCGTCAGGACCCCTGTGCGTCCAACCTGTAGTTGAATATCTTCAACAACGGTCGTCACTTGTTCTGCTGGGAATTTATACGCAATCGCAAACCGTGGGGCCTTCCCCGTGTAGCCGAGTTCTTTTTGCAGCGATAGACTATTGACCTTTATGGCAACTCCGTCCATTTCGTACTCCTGGGAATCTTTTTTCTTCCTCCACGTTTCATAAAATGCCAGCGCTTCTTCAATGTTCTCTGCAAGTACTCGGTGGGGGTTAACTGAGAATCCTAGTCTATCAAGAAGCGCTAATTCCTCTGCTTGAGTTTGCGGTTCACTGACTGTGGTCCCAGCACAGTTGAGATAATCAATATCGTAGGCAAAATTTTGGAGCCTGCGTGATGCCGCCACTTTTGGATCAAGCTGCCGCAGGGAGCCCGCGGCGGCGTTCCGAGGATTCGCAAATACCGCCTCACCGCTCCCTTCGCGCTCTTTATTTATGCGCTTGAACTCGGAATGCGAGAGCCACGCCTCGCCAACCGCAATAATGTCAACCTTCTCTGTTAGAGAAAGCGGGATCGTCTCAATTGTTTTCAGATTCTCTGTTATGTCTTCACCCACAACACCGTCCCCACGTGTTGCTCCTCGTATCAGTACTCCCTTTTTGTACTCAAGAATAACCTTAAGCCCGTCAATTTTATGCTCGCAGGTATACGCTATTTCTTTTGGTGCTCCACCGCCCTGCCTATCAAGAAAACGGCGAATTCGCTCCTCCCACGCGTACACATCTTCAGCAGAAAATGCATTGTCAAAAGACCATTGCCGTACTGTATGCGTTACTTTCTTAAACGCTTCAAGCGGTGCCCCGCCGACGCGAAGTGTAGGACTTTCGCTGTCACGCAAAGCAGGGTATTTATTTTCCAAAGTCTCAAGCTCAAAGACCAACGAATCGTATGCTTCGTCTGATATTTCCGGCGCATCACTCTCATGGTAGAGCGCCCGGTGTGTATTGATACTTTTTCTCAATTGAGCGGCTCGGAGAGCCACATTCTTCGGAATCTTCTGTGCCATCCCTAATAGGTTACACGCAAAGCGCGTTCAACGCGACGAGGGTTCGCATCCGCCTCACAGGTCGTATTGTAACCGCGCGATTCTATTTTTGTTCGCGGGTGAACGTCACTCTTTGTAACCGTCACGATCGCGCAGTAGCCGTCAACATCAAACTGAAATGTCGTCGGAGTATTAAGCGGAGCCTGCGTAACAGTAATAACCTGATTGTCGCACGTGATGCTCGTATCGGTGCTGGTAGAGAATGCATTACCCTTCTGGTCCCAATAGAGAGCACACTCTGTCCCAGTATCCGCCGCGTAAAACGCGAATTGCGATTCACGACCAATAGAGGAGAGGAGGAGCTCTTTAATGGTTATATTGAAGATTGCCAACCCGATTGCAATAAGAATGCTCGAGAGCAGAACCGCAAGTAACAGCGTAATACCTCGTTGTTGTTGCTTCCTGCTCATATTATTGCCAGTTGAGAATATTCTCTTTAATGCTAAACGAACGGCTAAAGATACCTGACTGCCAGTCAATGGTGACCGAAATCGAAATTTCTTTTGAATCAACTGTCTCGACTTCTACCGTTCTGCGGTACCGAGATGCGTCTCCTGATGTGTAATTGTAGAAACCAGTTTCATCATTGTACTTAAGGTACTCACACGTCCCAGTGCATACCTCTGTGCTGTTCGTGAGCGCTTCGGCGATAAAAGGCGTGCCGATCGGAATGCCGGAAGTCCACCCTCGCCCTGAGAGAATGTTTTCATCACGCATGTTGCGAATAATCTCAACTGCCTCTTGCGCAAGATAAAATGCGGTAATCTGATCCCGCGCGAAGTACGCAGAAGAAAGTCCTTTTGCCGCAAGCGTTAGTGGAGCACTGACTGAGACGACAAGTATTGTAATAGCAACGAGTGTCTCAATGAGCGTGAAGCCGCTGCTATTTCTCTTCTGTACATTCTTCATACTATAAATCAAGGAGTCTCTGTGAGACGGTAGACTGAATACTAAATGAAGTTTCAACTCGAGCGTCAACGCCAGCCGATCCGCTGATAGTCATGACGACGCGGGGCTGGTACGGATCTCGTATAGTTGTTCCGGTGACGAAAAATTTCATATCGGTGATATTCACCTCCTCAGACGTAATCGCAATGAATGTCGCCCCCGAATCGTCTGATTTCTCAATTCGTCCGTTATTAAATCGGTAAATGAACTGGTCATCTGGGTCGCTCGTATCACCATACTGCGATTCAAATGCTATGAGCACTCCGCCTGAGGGACAGCTTTGCGGCACTGTTGGATTTGTAGGGGCGATATCTTCTTCACAGTGAAAGTCGTACCCGACACGCAGATTTCGCCCCATATTTTCAAGGGCAAAGTTTAAGTTGTTCATCACTGACTTGAGCGCTTGCGCTTTTCTGTTTGAATCCACAAGCGAGAGCAGCGCACCGACTATAGCAATCACTACGACTGCAAAAATGCCCACAGAGACCATCATCTCGACCAGCGTAAATCCTCTCTTGTTGCTCTTTATGGTCATAGTCCGCTTACAGTTGGAACAGATATTTGCCCGGTAGCTTCGACCAATACGCTTCGCTCATCACCTTGAGGTGAGCGCAGTACAATACGAGCTCTCTGATACACCCCTGGAGCACCGTTTGAACGTGTAGCATTAATGATTGCATCAGGGTCAGGGCGCAGGAAAACGATATCGAGTGCCGTAAGCTCTCCGGTGTCTGAACAGAATTCGGTGCCGCTTGATGCGGTGGCGCAAAATCGCGCAATCTGAAATCCTCGACGAGTCGAAAATGTTTCGACTGTGCCATCAGAGGAAGAGTTGTAGATTTCATTTGAATCCTCATCGGCGAAAAGCCTATACGTTGTAAGGTCAAGCGCATCAAAATGAACGCCGTAGCCGATTGTAAAGAGATTCGATGAAGTCTGAAACTCACGAACCGAAAGCCCGAAAACTTGCGCTTGGCGCACTGAGAGAGCCACCTCATACGCAAAGTTGCTCAGGAGTATCTTGCCACTAAAGGAACTATGGCTGGTAAGCATAGCAGCAGTAATAAGAATGAGTATTGTAATGGCAACGAGGAGCTCTATAAGGGTAAATCCTCCCCGCTCATCCCGCGCAACTCTTTTAGTAAAATACTTCACAGAAAGAAGATTGAAGTGATATCGATTGACAAATACAACACGAGCACTGTTGCCACTATGAGAAACGGTGCGAATGGTACTTCATGATGTATTGTACGTGGGGGCAGAGTACGATTCAATTGACTTGTCCGAAAGAGAATACCGACTCCAACAAGCGCCCCTATCCACACAGCTATTATTACCGCAGCGAATCCGGAAGATACGCCGAGAAGCCATCCGACTGAAAGAGCGAGTTTCGCGTCCCCGAGACCCATCCACCTCCCCCGTGAAATAAGCCAGAAAAATGCAAACGGCGTTGCAACCAAGGGCCCGGCGATAGTCGAAAACAGTGTCACTTCTCTGGTAAGTAATGCAAAAACCAGAGCGACGCCAGCGGCAGAATACGAAAACGCGTCAGGCACAATCGTATGGCGAAGGTCGTACACGAATATCACCACGTACAGCGAGAACAGTGCAGAGAGTAATACGGCTTCAAAAACAGAGTTGCTAAGAAAAACAGCGAGAGCAAAGAGTGCCCCTGTTGCCAACTCTACGGCAGGATACTGGAGGGAAAGAGCACTTTTGCAATACCGACAACGGCCGGAAAGAATAAAAAATGAACATACCGGCACGAGATCAAACCACGAAAGCGTGGCACCGCAACTGCCGCAGCGCGAACGACCAGATAGAGTCTCCCCCGTATTGAAGCGCAAAATAACGACATTAAGAAAACTGCCGATAAGCGCACCGAGTACGAAAGCAACAATAAGTGCGAAGATATCCATGCTCGTATTGTACCGCAACAAAACACCCCCTACGGGGGTGTTTTGCTTAGCTGTGTTTTGTTAGGCCTTACGGCTTAACGTCGTATGTCGTAGCAACCGTACCGTCAAAGTCAGTTCCGCCGCCTGTACATACTGTACCTGCTGTCGCGTCAGCATCTGAATCAAGTGCGGTGTGTCCGGAATCCTCAAGCGTCGCGCCAAGGTGGTAACTGCTACAGTTGGAACCTGAACCAAGAGCGGCGTACGAATACGGATCGCTTGTCGATGGATCAGTTGGCACCACTGCTATGTAGTCCGGTGCAAGAGAAGCGAGACTTGTTGGATAGCCGCCATTTGAATCGAAGTAAAGCTCAAGCGCTAGCTGAAGCTGTTTAATATCCGAAACTCGACGTGCGTCTCGCGACTTTTCTCGCGCGCTATTGAGTGACGCAAGGACAACGGAAGAAAGAATACCGATGATTGCAATCACGACCAAGAGCTCAATGAGTGTGAAGCCTCGTGTACCTCGTTTGTGCATAGAAAACTGTTTAAACATTATTAATTCGACCCTTTCGAGTCAGCTGTATATCAATTATAGAGTGCTGTGGCTTTTACTGGGGCCTGCTATGTGGATAACCCATTTCCTTAAATAGCCGTGGAAATGTTGTAAATCGGGATAAGTACTGAAGCGAGAAGAATTCCGACACCGAGTCCGAGAGTAACAATCATAATCGGCTCAATAAGGTTAACGAGCGTGTCAACAGCATTTGTCACCTCTCTCCGGTAGAATTTTGCAAGCATATTAAGTATTTCTCCCAATTCTCCTGTTTCTTCTCCGACTCGCACCATTGCCACCATAATTCCCGGCATCTCTGGATATTCCTCAAATGCATCAGATACCGAAACACCGCTCTGCACTTTTTCCATCGTTTCAGTAAGAATTCGGGCGTACGTTGCATCGCCTACCACCGAAGCGCTAATTTCAAGACCGCGGACCATCTGGATGCCGGAGGAGAGCATTGTTGAGAGGTTATCCGCGATGCGGGAAAGGTAGAGTTTTCTATACAAATCTCCAAGGTACGGAATGCTGGTCTTGAAGCGCGAGAATGCCGCGCTTCCCTTTTCTGTTTTGCCGTATCGCCAGAGATAAAAACCGCCCGCAATTAACAAAATGAGGAGGAAGGGGCCGAAGTTTACAAAGAATTGCGACAGACCGATAACGACACGCGTATAAAACGGAATTTCCTGACCAGCTTCGAGCAAAATAGTTGATAGCCGAGGAACAACAAGAGTAAGCATCAGTATCATCACCGCGACAAACGTAAATATGACAAAAGCCGGATAAATGAGCGCATTCCTCGCTTTCGTACTTACCTCATACGTTCTATCGAGATGGTCCGCAAGATACTCGAATGTTGCATCGAGTTTTCCTGACTCTTCGCCCGCTTTCACCATGTTCACATAAAACGACGAAAACACTGCCGGGTGACGAGAGAGGGCTTTTGATATAGAACTTCCTCCCTGGAGGTCATCGGCAATAGCCGCAAGCGTTCGCCCGAGCAGTGGTTTTTCTGCCTCCCCTGCCAAAAGCCGGAATACTCGCAAAGCGGATACTTGGGCCTCAAAAAGGGTGGCAATTTGCCGAGAGAGAATAACCACATCACGGTTTGACACGTGCTCAAAAAGCGTAATGTTTTTTTCAAGGAAAGAATCTGACTCGCCGGCAGGCGAAATGGAAGAAATAACGAGACCTCGTCTCTGCAGAGAGTTAATCGCGACGTCTTCCGTCACCGCGTCGATACTGCCGGTTGTCTGTTTACCACTTTGGTCTATTGCTGTGTATTTAAAAAGCATACGTATTAGAGGAGCCGTTCGAGCGCTTGCGGATTAAAGGAGTGCGCCTGCGCGTCTTCAACGGTGATATCGCCCCGACGAACCAGCTCTGCAAGAGACCGGTTCATATCTATCATGCCGCTCTCCATACCTGTTTCAATAATTGTGTTGATTTCATGAGTTCGCTTTTCGCGAATAAGGTTCGCTACCGCCTTATTATTGATAAGAAGCTCATACGCAGGAATGAGACCGCCTGAAACCCTTGGAATAAGCCGCTGCGAGAAAATGCCGGCAAGCGAAGCGGCCAGCTGGATGCGGATTTGGTCTTGCTGATTTGCGGGGAATGTATCAATAATTCGATCAATTGTTTGCGCGGCATTATTTGTGTGGAGTGTTGAGAATACCAAGTGTCCGGTTTCTGCCGCCGTCACTGCCGCCGCCATTGTCTCAGGCCCGCGCATCTCACCGATCATGATGACATCAACGTCTTGGCGGAATACAGCTTTTAGCGCGGTTTTAAAATCTTTGGTATCAATACGCACCTCACGCTGGTCGATCATTGACTTCTTTTGCTCAAAGACATACTCGATAGGATCCTCAATTGTGACAATGTGCTCGGTTCTCTCCTGGTTGATTATATCGATAAGTGCCGCGAGTGTCGTTGATTTGCCTTGCCCGACAGGGCCAACAACCAGGAAAAATCCTTGTTGGCGATGCGCAAAGTCGGCAAGAAGCGTCGGCATGTTGAGCTCCTCGAGAGTTCGAATCGCTTTCGGAATAAGACGAAGCGCGATAGCAGCAGCCCCTTGCTGGAAGAATCCATTGCCGCGAAAGCGTACCTTGCCTTGGTAATCGTAGGAAAAATCTATCTCTTTATTTGCCTTAAACTCTTCAAACTGCTCGGGTGTGAGCATCTCTGAAATAATTCCGAGAGTGTCTTCCGGTTTTAGTACCGCCTCATTAAGGAGCGGGATCAGGGTGCCGGCAACACGAATGGTTGGTTTGTTATCAGCAGAGAGATGGATATCTGATCCGTCTTCTCGAATGACTGTCTCTATTAAATTAACGAGTACTTTTGAATATTCCATACTAACCGCGCTTTTCTATCGCATTAATAACATGGGCGAGAACTTCCGACGGAATCGCACTTGCCTTTACTATGTAGTCATCGGCTCCCGCCTCTTTCGCCTTATCGATATCAGACTGTTCTCCTTGATTTGAAAGCGCGATAAGGGTTGGGTTGCCGCCGAGCTTTTCCGCCTTAACATTTTTCAAAAGCTCTATTCCGTCCGTGCCAGGCATTACCATATCCAAGAGAATCGCATCGAATTGTGCCCCGCCTCGCAGTTTCTTCAACGCGTCATCACCCCCGAACGCCGCTTCAGTTGTGTGTCCCGCCTCCCGAAACTTAGTGCTGTACATATCGAGTAAAAACTTATCGTCATCGACAAGTAATACTGTGTACCCTTTCTTTTGTGTACTTTCTTTTTCAGCCATTGTGCTCGTCTTCTGCTGTCCCTTCAGAACTATCTTCCTCAAGGAATAACCCTCCAACAGTGTTTATCTCTTCGAATGGAACAATTTTATTGATTGACTTAATGATAGCATCTTCTTTCATAGTGAGCATACCGCGTTTTCGAGCAATATCGCGGATAACCGTCTCTGACGGATCGTTGAGGATTGCGTGCTCAATATCGCGGTGCATTTCAAGCACCTCAAAGACGGCAACTCGCCCGCGGGTGCCATTCGGGCAGGTTGCCGTTTGCTCAAGTCCGTAGAGTGGCCCGTTGAGGTTGATATTTTTTTTGTATTGAGCTGGAAGATCCGCGAATTCCTTATCAAGCATTGCGCGCACGCTCTCATCGACAGGAATTTCCTTGCCGGTATCGGGGCATAACCGCCGGACAAGTCTCTGTGCAATAGCAAGGTTGAGTGTCGGCGCGATAAGGTACGGATCGACACCCATATCAATGAGGCGCGGTATAACACCGACAGCGTTGTTGGTGTGAATGGTTGAGAGTACAAGGTGTCCGGTGAGAGCTGCCTGCACCGCAAGTTGTGCGGTTTCTTTGTCGCGAATCTCACCTACCATAATAATGTCGGGGTCTTGGCGTAGTGTCGTGCGCAGCCCCGTTGCAAACGTGTAGCCTATCTCAGGACGGATTTGCGACTGCGTTACGCCTGAAACGTTGTACTCAACAGGATCTTCCAGAGAGAGAACATTCTTTGAATCTCGATCAAGCTCCGAGAGCATTGAATAGAGTGTCGTTGATTTACCTGAACCGGTTGGCCCAGAAATGAGAACCATTCCGTACGGCCGGGAGATTGCTTCGCGCACTGCCGCAAGATTCGATTCGGAAAAGCCAATATCTGCAAGTGAAATGAATCCCTTTTCCCTATCGAGAATTCGCATCACTACTTTTTCACCAAAATACGCGGGGAACGTTGAGACACGGAAGTCGATTTTTCTACCATCAACAGTTGCTGAGAAGCGGCCGTCTTGCGGTTTCCGACGCTCATCAAGTTTCATTCCTGAGAGAATCTTAATGCGCGCAACCATCGCGCGGTGAACCCCCGCGGGAAGCACAAGACTCGTATGCAATACTCCATCGACGCGAAAGCGCACTTTTACCTGCTCGTCTGTCGGTTCGATATGGACGTCGCTTGCTCCGCCTTCAACCGCATAGCGAAGGACGGTTGCAACAATTTTTGTTACCGGAGCATCTTCTTTAATCGTGCTTGAGAGCGCTCCTTTTGCTGAAGAGTCTTCATCAATCGCGTCCTGAATCTTTTTCTGCTCGTCTGAGAGTTCTGACTCAAGCTCAGTAAGCGCCTTTCCAACCTCGCCGGTAAGGCCACGGTAGCGCTCAACAACTTTCTGGAAATCACCGATTGAAATTAAGTAGGTCTTATACGGAAGTCCTATTTTAGAAGAGATAAAATTAAGCGCATCGAGCGCGTCTATGTTGTCAGGGTCAATGATGCCGACTTCGAGCACTCCGTCCGCAATGCCAATGGGGACGATGCCGTAGTGCGTCGCCGACTCCTCTGGAATGTACGAGAGAACTTCATTCGGTACTGGTGTTTTGCCGAGGGTACGAGTCGGAATTTTAAAATACTCACCCTTAATCGAAAGGATGTCTGACGGAGAAACTCCGCGAGCCACGAGCGCTTGCTCAATAGAAGTGCCTCCCTCTGCTTCTTTTTCAATTGCAGAAACTTCCTTCTTATCGATTATATTGCGCTCTACAAGTACATCTAAAAGATTCATATTGATTTAGCACCCCCATGTGTTCCGACTTCCTACTGGCTCTCAACCGCAGCTGCCGCACCCCCAAGCGGTGCAAATGGGTTCCGGCGACCCGTCGGCTCCTGCACTAAATCCTGACCAAAATCCGTGAGAGCACGGAATGCGGGGTCGTCAAAAATTGATTCGTCGAGTTGAATTGCGCGTAGATCAAGCAGGAGTGAGAGGAGTTCCCGGCTTGCCTCTTGCTGCGCGGAAGTACCGACTCCATTAGCCGCGTCAGAGGTAAGCACTTGGTTCTGGTTGCCCTCTCCCCCAAAGAACATTGAGTACGCAACAAAACTAACCACAACAACCGCTATGACTATGAGAATATTTTTATACTTTTTAATGAATCCCATATTATTTTAGCCAGTAGGTCTTAAGACTAACTGCAAATTCATAGAGGTCTCCGGAAACATCAGACTGAAATGAAAGGCCGACCAAATCCACGACGCGCAAACTTGATTCAAGATCGTGCAGAAAACGGAGGAAGTCCTCATATGTTGCCGCGACCGAAAACTCGATCACGACAGACCCGTACGGATTGGTATCGACACTCACAACAGCTGTTTCGTTTTGTGATGAGCTACGGCTGTTGTTTCCTTGACTGATTGTCACATTACGCGTGCGCATATTGTATTTTGAAGCGATACCGTCAATATCGAGAATGAGACGGACATTATCTATGTGGTCAGGAAGCAATTTTTCAAGCCGGTCGATATCGTCTTTTGCAAAAGTGTTGTAGCGGGAGAGCAGCGCGTCGCGCACAGACTGCAACTCCCTCGCTCGTTCAAGCGCTTGATTAAATTGCTCCTCATCCGCGCGCAGGGCCTGAATTTCAGCGTATGCAGGATTAATATACCCGAGGAATATGCCTACGGTGGCGATGACAAGTAAAATTGGTGTAAGAACTTTTATCATATTACTGGGTAATGTCGCTTGTATCAGTTGTATCTACTGACGGCTCACCAAAGCGATCGAGATTTTCCGCGAAACGTACGGAAGTCGGGTCAAGAAATGCGGTAAAGGTAAAAACGACATTGCCGGACTGATCAAGGTTAAGGTCAGAAAAAATCGGGTCCTTAATGGCGTGATCGCGGCCAAAGACATCCGCCTGAAGCGCTACACTGTTAAATGAACGTGCCTGGCCTTCCATTTCAATGCCGATTCTGTCTTCCCCGATTCGTGTGAGGCTAAGTGATGTGAACCGCACGTTTGTAAGTGTGAGTCGTTCAAGTAAATCAAAGAACGCCGACGGTGAAATGTGCTGATTGAGGATTTCTTGTGCTGAGTCTATCCGCTCATCAAGACGAATGAGTTCTTGGATAAGCGCGGGTTCAAATGCTTCGCGCGCGCGGTCGAGTGTCTCACTCTTGCTTGCAATGGATGCTGTAATTATTTGCTGATACAGGAAAATACCAATCGCGAGGGCTATGGTTGCAATGATAAGTATGAAGGCAATCAGCGTAAATATTGAGAGTGCGCCGCCCTTGCGTTTACGCCCCACAGAAGGCGTCGAGGATATCGGCTGTTTTGGAATAAATGAGGTTTTAAATTTTGGCTCCATAGTTAGCCTTGTTCATGCAATTTACGCAGTGCAACACCGACTGCGACAGAAAATTCAGGTCCGACTTCTTCAAGCACCTCTTCAAGGAATGCCGGGGACTCTACCTTTGCAAAGGGGTCAGCAAGAACGACTTCTGTTTCGAAATGTCTCGCCGCGTACTCTTCCAGACCCTTCATTGCGGCACCCCCTCCAGTCAACACCACCTGTCCGATGTTCTTATTAAACCGTTTCTGATAGTTCAATAGTACACGATTGGCCTCTGAGAAAATATATTCGAGTGTTAATAAAATTGATTGCGTTGTCTGCCCGTCTGTCCGTACAAGTCCTTCTGTTCTTTTCAGCTCTTCTGCTTTTGTTACTGAAATACCGGTTGACTTTGAAAGGCCGAATGTAACATCCTGCGCGCCTCGATTAATGATATGCGAGCTTTTCACGACACCGTACTCAACGAGGTACACCTTGGTTGATGCCGCGCCCATGTCAATTACCATTGCCGGCGCCACGCCCTGCCCAATAGCGGCGCGAATGGCACTGAAAATCTCAATTTCATAGAAAGAGACCGAGAGTCCGGCACGCTCCATGACATCTTGGTATTTCCCGAGTACTTCATTGTGGATTGCAACCACAAGCACATCTACCTTGTTGCTCGCCTGCGCTTTCTCCTTCTCTTCGTGTGAAAGAAACTTACTTTCATCTTGCGGAACGATAAACCAGTCGAGTGTTACCTCGCTGATTGGTACTGGAATGTACTTTCTCGCCTCAATGGGAATCATTTCCGCCAGTTGTTTCCTCGGTAAATTCGGCATTTGAATGAGCGTGATCAGGCTTGCAGAAAACGGCACGGCAACACCGACGGAGCGGGTTGTCACATTTGCCTCCCGAATGAGGTCGGTCAGTGCGGTTGAGAGCTGTTCGGCACTGAGGTTTGTTGCTCTGCCGATATCAACTTGCGAGTACGGCCCGAGAGCAAGCTCCCCGTAGGTTTCAAGCACAGCAGTGCCACGCCTCTTTCGTAATTGCACGACTTTAATGGCGGATGAGCCGATATCAATTCCAAGTACACTCTCGCCGCTCTTTGAGCCAGAAAAAAGAGCACTAAAAGAATCCAGCACACTTGAAAGTGGATTTGCCATATTCCTGTAAAGTATACCCCGTGAGATAGGTAAGTTCTATGCACCGAGAGCGTTTTGTGTGCGTTGTCTCATGGGGTATTGCAAAGAAGTGCGCCAAAGCGCGTACAATTACTACAATGCGTGCGTTTGTACACACGTTTACATGGCTGCTCGATGTTATCTTTGGAACTGATACGCTCGAGCAGAGCATTCGCACTCGTCCGCCGGAGGATTTTGCGGCGCTCGTTCATATTAAAGAGCACGACGGTATCACGTCTCTCCTCTCCTATCGGGATCCGCTGATTCGAAAAGCAATCTGGATGCTCAAGTACCGCGACAGCAGCGCAGCAGCGCGCGCACTTGCCGCATGTCTTGAAAGTTTCTTCCTTGAGGAGCTCGCTGATATTGCCATTTTTGATGACGTAGAGGTGTTTTTTGTCCCAATTCCACTTACGCCAAAACGCCTGCGAAAGCGTGGCTATAATCAGGTAGAGAGGGTGCTGAGAGAAATGAACGGCGAGTACCGAGTGGAGAGAGTACTTAAAAAAGTACGTGAGACCAAGCCTCAGACGCGCCTAGAGAGGAGCGAGCGCCTTGTAAACCTAAACGGCGCATTTGCAGTGATAAATCCTGAAATTATTTCCGGAAAGCACATCTTCCTCATTGACGATGTCACCACCACCGGCAGCACCCTCCGCGAGGCACGCAAAACTCTTACAGATGCAGGGGCTCGGCAGGTAACGTGCATCGCTTTAGCGCGGGCGTGATTAAACACAATAAATGTGTTAATTTTGTTGGGATACATATCACTGGAGGCCTGCCGGTAGGCAGGGGTGCCGGAGTGGATGAAAAGGAGACAATTCTTCTTTTCATCCGCAGGTGGACGACTACGCAGGCACTTCGCCGTAGGCCAGCGATTCGAACGGTAGTGAGTATATCGATGGAGAGGTGCCGGAGTGGTCGAACGGGGCACACTGCTAATGTGTTGTGCGGGTTACACCGTACCGAGGGTTCGAATCCCTCCCTCTCCGCAAGTGCACGCTGCGCGTGCATATAGGCGTCTTGCCGAAAAATCCCGCTGTTGCGGGGTTTTTTGATGCTCGAGCACCGCTCGTTTTGAAGTCTTGACCTCTAAGAACAGTTCGGGATTCGAACCCGAATAACCCTGTTGGCAATCGCTTGTCTATACAGGCCCCGAAAGTTCGAGGTCTACCCCGATAAGGGTCAAAAATGCACGCCACGCGCACATTTACGCGTCGTGACGAAAAAAGCGCCACACCAAAGCATTTTCATGTAAGAATTGAGCTATGACTGACGAGAACAAAGAGCCGCTTCCACCGACGGTAGCCAGGGTGCTCGATGAGTATCTGATCATTCTGCATGCTGATAACACTATCGATAACGAGGTAGCTGACCGCCTGGACGCACTCTTGCGAAATGGCAAGGTTCCCAAGCCTGAGGAAATCGATGCGGTGCTCTTCGCGCCCACAAAAAATCAAGGACCGTGATTCACATCAAGACTATTCACATCGAAGAGTTTCGCGGTATCAGGGAGCTTGACCTTGACCTTGCCGGCGAGAATTTCGGGATTTGCGGCCCGAACGGCACCGGCAAGAGCGGTGTTGTCGATGCGATCGAATTTTGCCTGACGGGCAATATCACAAGGCTGTCCGGGCAGGGCCAGGGCGAACTAAGTGTCAAAGCGCATGCGCCGCATGTCGATCAGAGCAAAAATCCCGACAAGGCCAAAGTTACGATAAATGCCGCCGTACCCTCGCTGGGGAAGGAGGTCACGATTACGCGGTCAGTCATGAATCCGCGTGCCGTAGAAATCGTGCCCGCTGACGCCCAGATCGAGGCGATCATCGGCGAGCTGCAATCGCACCCGGAATTTGCGCTTTCCCGGCGCGAGATCGCTAAATACGTAGTCACCCCGCCCGCACAGCGCTCCGCCGATGTCCAGAACCTGCTGCGCCTTGATTACATCGGCGACCTTCGCAAGGCGCTCGTGAGTTACGCCAACAAGGGCAAACGCGATGCTGAAGAAGCGGAGCGGGCAAGGCGTACTGCCGAAAACGAGCTCACGACCGCGCTTGGCCTGGATACGCTCGACCGGCAAAAGGTGCTCGAAAAGGCCAACGAACAGCGTAGCGCTCTTGGCTTACCGGCGCTCACTGAACTCACGCCCAAGACCTCTTTCAAGGAAGGCACAGCAGAAAATGGCGAAGGGCACAAAAAGCCCAGCATTGCCAAGGACGTTGCCCTTGCCGATCTCGCCGCGCTCGCTGCCGCCATTGATGCCGGCGAACCCGAGGCCCTCAAAGAGCACCGGGAAAGCGCGCTTGCCGACGTGAGAATGCTACAGGAAGACGAAAAGGCGCTGGCGCTGGCGCACGGCTTTATCACCACCGGCCTTGAGCTGGTCACCGAAGATGCGTGTCCGCTTTGCGATAAGCCGTGGGACGCTGAAGAACTGCGCGAACACCTCAAGGCAAAGCTCCTGACCGCCGAAGCGATGGGCACCTTGCTCGAAAACCTTGGCAAGACGATCGGTGCGGTCATGGGCAGCCTTGAAGAGCGGGCCGCCGCCATCAGGAAGGCGGCGGAATACGCAGCCAAGCTTGATCCTGCCGTGCCGCGCGCCGCGCTGGATGCCCGTGCCAAGGCGCTCGAAGACGCCAAGGCGGCGCTCAAGGCATTCCAGGACGACCATTCCCAGATCGAAGGAGCGATTGCCGCGATCCAGGACAAATGGTGGGAATTACCCGCGGACGCGCAGGCGCGGCTCGACGAAACTCAAAAGGGAGTGCGGGCGCTTCCCGACAGCTCGGCCAAGGACAAAGCGATCGATTTCCTCGCCGTCCTTCAGGACCGGTACGAAAGGCTGTTGGTTAGCACCGAGACGGCCAAGAAGATGGCGGCGCGGAGCGCCACGGCGCAGAAAGTCCATGACCATTACAACAGCGTATCCAATAAGGTTCTGGAAGACATCTATGACGCTGTCGCCAAGGAGTTCACGGATCTCTACAAGGCGATCAACGATGATGAAGACGAGTTCATCGGCGAGCTTAAAGCCGAACCTGCCAAGCTCAGCTTCAATGTCGATTTCTACGGCAGGGGGACGTTCCCGCCCGGCGCCTATCACAGCGAAGGGCATCAGGACGGGATGGGACTTTGCCTCTACCTCGCCCTGATGAAGCACACGCTCGGCGACAAATTCACCTTTGCCGTGCTCGACGATGTCTTGATGTCGGTCGATACCGGCCATCGCCGTGATGTGTGCCGGCTGCTCAAGACGGAATTCCCGGACACGCAGTTCGTCCTGACCACACATGACCGCGTCTGGCTCCAGTATATGAAGACCGAAGGGCTGATTAAGGGCGGCCAGTTCTTCGGCGGCTGGAACGTTGAGACCGGGCCGCGTATCTGGGACGACACGGATATCTGGGCGGAGATCGGGGCCGCGCTCGATAAGGACGATGTGCCCCACGCGGCGGCGCTGCTGCGCCGGTATCTCGAATATATTTCCGCCGTGCTGGCGGATAACCTACGTGCGCAAGTCGAGTACCGGGGCGATGCCAATTACGATCTTGGCGACTTGCTGCCATCGGTGCTGAACCGGTGGCGTGACCGTCTGGGCAAGGGCATCAAGTCGGCAGCGCACTGGGGTCATGATGAGGTCAAGGCCGGGCTTGAGGCCGAGCTGGAGGAGGCCAAGGCGCTAATCCAGAAAACCAACGCCGAGCAGTGGGCAATTAACAAGTCCGTGCATTTCAACGAATGGGAAAATTTCACCAAGGCCGAGTTCAAGGAAGTCGCCGACGCCTTCAAGGCCTTGCTCGATCATGTCCGCTGTCCGAACCCGAAATGCGGCGGCTATCCCTATCTCACGCCGCGCAAGGGCTCGCCAGAGCAGCTCGGCTGTAGTTGCGGCACCATCAATATCAACCTCAAGACCAAGTAACGAGGATTCGTTTGGAAAAGCCTAGCAAGAACGACTTAACAACCTCCGTGTCTGGACTAAACGCCCGCCCCGCGCTCCTTCTGACCGCTTTGACTCTCGAAACCACTCAGGCACCATGAACAGCATGCAGGTATCAGAGAGTGACCTGCAGGAGTTTATACAGCTTTACCAGAAGGAGTTCGGTGAAGTCCTCACCCCAGAGGAAGCTGAACCGATTGCAGAGAAGCTCGTAGTCTTCTACGAGCGCATTCTCAACCACCCCCTTCCTGAGAGCGATCGTGAGGAAGAGACTACCTAGGCAGCCTTGTCCTCAGAATCCTCGTGCATCGATTTGAGCACAGCTATGTTTGCGAGCGCCGCTCGGAAGCCGATATCGCTCGTGTCTCGGAGGGTTCGAACGTCCTCTACGACTGCCCGCAACTGCCAAAAACAGAGCACTGCTCTGTTTTTGTTTGCATGTTGCGAGAGAGGGAGGGATTCGAAAGACGGAGTAGCGGGTCCCCGCTCTGAAAGAGTGGGGCTACGAGTCGGGGTCGCGACCACTTAGCATTTTACGAGGAACGAAGTAAAATGGTTAGTGAGTTGAGACCGAATCCCTCCCTCTCCGCATTTACAAAAACGGTGGCTTTTGACCACCTTTTTTGTAAACTGCAGAGTAGTGTTGAGGGATTCGAAAGACGGAGGCGGTATACAAGACGAGCGGAGCGAGTGCTTGTCGCCGAGTCGGGGTCGCAAGCGCTTCGTAGAATTGGAGTGAAGCGAACAATTATACTTAGCGACTTGTGACCGAATCCCTCCCTGCCGGTAGGCAGGCCTCCCTCTCCGCAAAACAAAGAACACCCCGCGTACGCGGGGTGCTTTACCTCAGGTGCCTCTCACGAGGTCGGAGAGTCGGCCGGATTATGTGCGTTTCAAGGACGTCTCCGTCATACGGAAATATTCTAATCCGACTTGCGTCAAGTTTTTTTGAAAAACTACGAGCAGTAAAGTCAGGGTACGCCTTGAAGAGTCGTGCGTAAGCAATATCGCGCACCCACCCGTCTGATACATACTCATTTGAAATGTAGGGTAAATAAATCTCGTACCGCGCGTCCCCCCTGAAAAAGAAGGGGGATCGGCCATGCGGTCTCCACGCGATGACGTAGAATTTCATGGGAATCTCCCTTTTCTACCAACGGTACTGTAGGTAAATCGGGATTTTTTTGCAAGAGTGGCACCACCGAGAGAGGCTTGATACTATAGAGCTACTTACGAGATAAACTCACACTATGCGAACACTTATAGCAATTGTTGTCCTTTTTATCATTGCCGGCGGAGGCTACTTCCTCTACGCAAATCAGGCTCAGGCTCCTACTCAGGAAGCTGATCAGGCTATGATGGATGATACGATGAGCACCACCACAGATTCAGCCATGATGGACGAGGAGCCGATGGGCGACCCGATATTTCACGCTCTCATCTCCTACACGAATGACGGCTTCGACCCCGCAGAAGTTACCATTAAAAAGGGAGAGACTGTGCGCTTCGTCAATAACAGCGACCGCGACACGTGGCCGGCGTCAGCAATCCACCCAACACACTCCATCTATCCGGAGAAAACAGACGCAGACTGTCTCGGCTCCGCATTTGACGCGTGCCGACCACTAAAGGCGGGTGAATTCTGGGAGTTCACCTTCAATGAAGCTGGCGAGTGGGGCTTCCATGACCACCTACAAGCGAGCGATCGCGGTAAAGTCATTGTTACTGAAGAGTAATGGAAAATAAGAAAGTAGAGTGGCTATTAAGAGCGGGTGTTGCATTCGCATTTCTCTACCCTGCAATCTCTGCGGTCTTTAACCCGTTTGCATGGATTGGGTACTTCCCCGTTTTCCTCACGTCGCTTGCCGGCGAACACACCGACTGGCTTCTGCATCTCTTTGGGCTCTCGGAGGTCATTATTGCCCTCTGGATACTCATCGGAAAGCGGATCTTCATTCCAGCATCACTTGCAAGCATCTACCTTATTGGAATCATTCTCTTCAATATCCCGCAAATGGATGTCATCTTTCGTGATATTTCAATTCTTGCCATGAGCCTCGCTCTTGCTGTTTCGTACATGCCGAGAAAAGAAATTACGCGGGAAGCAGTGTAAAATGCTTCCATGAAGCTCACAGACGCGATTGAAGAGCACTTTCGCTTGCTGAAACCACAGAAAGCCGCGCTCGCGCGGCTTTCTCTCGTGACCATTAATGACCTCCTCTACCACTTTCCGACTCGCTACGAAAACATTTCAGATATCAAAAATATTGAGGATCTCTCCGTGGGTGATAGTGCAATTATCTACGGCATAGTTGATCAGCTCAAGAGCAAAAAATCATTCAAGCGCCGCCTGCCTGTGGCGGAAGGCCGGATTACGGATAGGACCGGTTCAATGAAAATTATTTGGTTTAACCAGCCGTACCTCGCAAAAATGCTTGCAAGCGGCGTGCCGGTGAAGCTCTCAGGAAAAGTAACGGGCGAGCAGGGGTCGCTCTACCTTGCAAACCCAGAAGTGGAAACGCTCCCGGAACTTCCCATTGATTCTCACGATTCGCTTTTTGGAGAAAACGGTGAGGCAGTCCTCTACCCCATTTATCCGGAGAGCAGAGGCATCACCTCAAAGTGGTTTTTCCATGCGCTCAAGCGCGTTCTAATGCAGGAATTGCTCGACTCCCTTCTTGAGCCAATACCGGCAGACATACTGAAAACGTACAACCTTCCCAAACGATCCTCTGCATTTGTTTTTATACACGCACCCAAACAGCAAAAAGACGCGGACGCGGCACGAAAACGGTTTGCTTTTGAAGAGGTATTTGCCATACAGCTCGGCAGACAGCAGGATCGCGCGGAAAATAAAAAGCGGCACGCGCTTCCAATAGCCGTGAATCGCAGTGCGATTGACGAGTTCGTAGAACGTTTCCCATTTTCGCCGACGAGGGCGCAGGTGCGCGCAATAGAGGATATCGTATCCGATTTTGAAAAGCCGCACCCAATGTCACGCCTCCTTGAGGGAGATGTCGGAAGCGGAAAGACAGCCGTCGCGACAGCCACTGTCTACGCGACAGCAATGAGTCGCCCGCCAGGGCAAGATTTCGGGCAGTTGCAAACAGCATACATGGCACCGACAGAGATTCTCGCGAAACAGCAATTTGAAAGTTTCGTACACTTTTTTGAACACCTCCCTGTCTCCATTGGTCTCATTACCGGCAGTGGGTGTAAAAAATTCCCATCGAAAGTAAACCCCAAAGAAAGCACCACAATTTCCCGCGCCCAACTTATGAAATGGGTCGAAAATGGAGAAATCCCAATCCTCGTCGGCACGCACGCCCTCATTCAAAAATCAGTCGTTTTTAAAAACCTCGCCTACGTTGTCATCGATGAGCAGCACCGCTTCGGTACTCTGCAGAGGAAACGCCTCGCGCGGAAAGATGCATTCGCGCCGCACCTCCTCTCCATGACCGCAACACCAATCCCCCGCACCCTTGCGCTTACCATATACGGAGACCTCGATCTTTCCATTCTTGATGAGCAGCCAGAGGGGCGAAAACAAATCAAGACGGCAGTTATTGCACCTGATGCGCGAGAGAAAACTTACGAGAGTATCCGAACGGAGATGCAAACCGGCAGGCAACTGTATGTCATTTGCCCGCGCATTGATGAGCCAGACCCAAACAAAGAGAAGGCGCTGAATGCAAAATCAGTAAAAGAAGAGGCGAAACGCCTCAAACACGACATCTTTCCAGAATATGAGATAGAAATCCTCCACAGCAAAATGACACCGAACGAAAAGGAGGAGGTTATGAATCGCTTCGCCTCGGGCGAAACGCACATTCTCGTCGCGACATCCGTGGTTGAGGTCGGAGTAAATGTTCCGAATGCGACCATGATTATTATTGAGGGTGCCGAGCGTTTCGGTCTCGCACAGCTCCACCAATTACGCGGCCGCGTGATGCGCTCAAGCCACCAGCCGTATTGCTACCTTTTCTCGGAGAGTAAATCGAAAACGAGCATTGCGCGTCTCAAGGCCCTCACGAGCGCGAAAAATGGCTTTGAATTGGCAGAGCATGACTTAGGCTTGCGTGGTGCCGGAGAACTTGGTGGCCGAAAGCAGTGGGGTATTTCTGATATCGGTATGGAGGCGATTAAAAATGTAAAGATGGTGGAGGCGGCGCGCAATGAGGCAGTGCGTCTCATAGAGAAAGACCCGACACTCAAAGACCACCCGCTCTTACAAGCACTCGTCTCTAAGCGCGCAAGCGAGCTTCATTTTGAATAAAAAATTACCGGAGAGCGCTGCCCTCCGGTCTTCATATTATGTTTTCTCTTTTTGCGAGCCCGGGCTAGGGTACTCTACCCGCTTCCATCCCTCTTCTTTTTCAAGAACCATACGTGCCCGGCTTCTTTCCATGCTTTCATCTCGGTCAATAAGCTTAATGTTTTCTAATCCGTTTTCCAGAATGACATAGAATGTTCGTTCTAGATTCTCTTTTGTCGCATGGATAACTCGAACAATTTTCCGACAAAGTGGTTTTGGTATGCGAACGAGAATTTCGTGCGCTTCTTTCGAGAAATTGCTGTAATCGGGGATATCGACTGGGTATTCTTCAGATACAACTTCTAGTCCCGGATATGGGGGAAACTCCTTTCAATTGTGCGTTGGAGCACAATGCCAGCGGTGTTGTAGATAATCTTTAATTCCCAGGTGTACATTTTCTTACCCTTTCTTCTCTGTCTGGAAAGACCTTCCCAAAATACCCCTGTAAAGTCAATTACCTCTTCACGTTGTGCGCCCACCAGGACTCGTCCTGACCATCACTAATTCGTCCTCCTCCGCCAACAGGCGGAGGAGGACTCATAAGTGTAGCGGGACACACCTCGCGGTCTCGCTATGCTCGACATCGCTCCGGTGTTCGAGCCCTGACGAAGCGTGCGCAAGCACGCTTCTGTGGGCGTACTGCTCGTCGCTTCACTCCTCCCAGTGCGCCCACCAGGACTCGAACCTGGGACCGCCAAGATATAAGCTTGGTGCTCTAACCAACTGAGCTATGGGCGCGCACTCACTACTGTACGCTTTTATGCCTTTATGCTCAACTCTTTGCGATCAACTCATTCACCTGAGTGAGTTGATTTTTATGGCTTATATGCGTAGGATTCTGACGGATAGACTGTTTGAAAGGAAATACTGTGGCTATCACCCAATACCCTCTCATTCCCCCGCACGAGCTTTTCTTCATGAACGCCGCCGGGTGGGCAAAACACAGAGAGCACGTTGAGCTCCTCGCTCGAGTGCCTGACCTTACCCACATCGTGGTCGGCTCTATCACAGTCAAGCCCCGCGAGGGCAACACTGGCGGCACTGCATTTAATGTCGCTCATGACGGCACTTCCCTCAACTCGCTTGGCCTTCCGAATCCGGGTATGGCGTACTACGAAGACGTGCTCCCTGAATTCGTCGGTCTTGCAAACGAATGTGGGAAAAAGCTTGTCGTATCGATTGCCGGCTTCTCAACCGAAGAGTACGTTCTGCTCGCGAAAGTTGTCGTGGGTAGCGGGGCGGATGCATGTGAGGTGAACCTCGGATGTCCGAACGTTTTTGTTGCGGGAGAACAGAAGCCAATTACATCTTATGACGACGCACTGGTTCAGAGTGCTCTTCTGGCGGTACGCGAAGTGCTCGAGAAGACCGGTGTTGAATTGTGGGTGAAGCTCTCACCGGAGCAGAACCCGATTCGCCGCATACAGATTGCTACGTGGCTCGGAGCAATAGTGGCTGATGCGGCGATTCTTACGAATACATACCCCAACGTTTTCCTCGCCGAAGAAGACGGCTCTCCCCTTATTACCGTCTCAAACGGCATCGGAGGTATGGCCGGCACAGCACTGAAGCCTATTGCCATGGCAATGGCGCAGAACATCCGTCCGAATGTCCCAAAGTACACAAAACTTATTGGTGCTGGAGGGGTATCAGTTGGCGCAGACGTCCGTGACTATGTACGCGATGCCGGGTGTTCAGGTGTCGCCGTCGGCACGGCATTTTTTCAAAATGAAAATCCTCGTATCTTCGGCGAAATCCTCGCTGAATACGCGGACCTCTTTGAAGCGGCTCAGCGATGAGCCGCTTCCTTTTTTGTGGTGCTTTGGTAGAGTGCTCTCGGATAAGAAACGGAGGGTTGAAATGAGCCAGACTTCTTTTGAGATGATCATGCCTGCGGACATGCATGTGCATTTCCGCGACGATGAAATGCTCAACACGGTAGCGCCGCTTACAGCACGGCAGTTTGACTCGGCGCTTGTTATGCCGAATCTTCTGCCGCCAGTACGCACAGCGAGCGAAGCGCGAAAGTATCAGACACGCATTCTCTCGGCAATCTCAAAAGCCGACATGAGCGGCTTTCTGCCGCTGATGACCTGCTACTTGGTCGACGACTGCAATACAGATGACATCGTCGAGGGATTTCGAAACGGCTCTATCTCTGCGCTGAAGCTCTACCCAGCTGGCGCGACCACGAATTCAGATATGGGGCTCACTGATTTTGAACTGCTCTTTGAAAAGAAGAGCAAAGTCTTCAAGCTCCTCGAGCAGATGGAGCACCTCAATGTCGAGGAAAACATTCCCGCGGTGCTGTGCATGCACGGCGAAGTGGTTACGTGGAACGGTCGTGAAGTTGACCCGTTTGACCGTGAGGGGATTTTCTACAATGAAATTGCCCCGCGTGTGCGTCGGCAATTCCCTTACCTAAAGATCGTCGCGGAGCATATTTCAACGAAAATTGCACTTCAGTGGGTGCAGGATGAAGATGTGCACTACACAGCGGCAAGTGTCACTCCGCACCATCTTCTTATTAATCGAACGGATCTTTTCCGTGGAGGTATGCGCCCCCACCTCTATTGCCTGCCGCCAGTGAAGCGCTCTGAAGATCAACGAGAACTGCGCATAGCAGTGATGCTGGGAGATCCGCACCTCTTCGCAGGTACCGATTCCGCCCCGCACCTAGTCGGGAAAAAGCACAGTCACTGCTGTCCAGGCGGGGTGTTCTCGGCACATGCCGCGGTAGAACTCTACGCGCAGGTGTTCTGGGAAGAACGTGGGATTCTCGACAACCGCTTCGAAAGCTTCATGTCACTTAGAGGTCCGACTTTTTACGGTATCGAGTGTAGTAAGCGGACACTTTTCCTCATTCGTGCGCCGTGGCACGTGGCCGATGTCGTTTCGATCACACCGAATCACGAAGAGTATGTCTGGCCATTTGGTTACGATCCGAAACCTGAAGAGCGCATGACCCTTGACTGGCGTATTGCGCGATAGTTTGAAGCGGCTCAGCGATGAGCCGCTTCATTTTTTATGTCAAATCGGTATAGTGGCGAAAGACGTATTGAGGAGGGATCAATGCGAGACGAGTTCCGTGCTTTTGGCTTTGGATTTCTATACTGGGGACTATACGCCTTTTTCGGTTACCTCATCTGCTCTGCAGTGGTAGATGAGAGACGCCTCACCGCCGAGCCGCACTACAATTTCGAAAGGTGGGCAGACGGTTTTGCGTTGCTCGTCTTCTATTTTGTTCTTTCTGTTGCCGGCGTGTGCTTCTACCTCTTCACTGGCCCGCAAGCCGGATGGGTGGATGTGCTTCACCACGCTGTCTTTTTCGCTTCGCTCATGCTCTACTTTGACTCGGCGGTGCGGTGCGAGAAGCTATTTCAAAAAGTTGCAGTGTACGAGAACTTCTAATTAACTGATGCGAACGGTGGCCAAACGGCCACCGCTTTCTTTTCCACACCTTGACGGAAGAGGGGTGCGGGTGCATACTCTCGCGAGTTTTGTTCACATTCGTGCGTGGGGGTAACTATGAGAGCTGTGCGCGCTATCGGTAACGGTGCACTCTGGGGTCTCGGCAACGCGATCGAGTGGTTCGTTTTTCTGTTCCTTTGGCCTTTCCTCGGCATTGAGTCAGAGACGTGGAAAAACCTCTTATATCCAGTCATTATTAAAAGGGTGAGTATTGCCGGCATTGCCTGCTATCCTCTCCTTGGAACTGCCGTGCTTCTTAAGCTCTGGATTCTCGTTGCTGTCTTTGGAGCACTCTTCACTGCGGGTTTCCTTGCGCTGTGCATTGCATCGAAAGGCTTACGAGAACTCCGTGCCTGAAAAAGCCGCGATTGTCGCGGCTTTTCTTTTACACTATCGGCTGGTGTTCAATATCTTCTTTTTTCTTTGGTGTGATGCCGTTTTCTCGCAGGAGATTTTCAAAATCTTCCCGCTCTATTGTCTCGACTTCCACCAAGTGCTTCGCAATGGCATCGAGTGCTTTACGGTGCTCTGTGAGAATGTCTGTTGCTTTCTTTTTCGCCTCATCGATGATGCGCTTCACTTCCGCGTCTACCTCGGCTGAGACTCTCTCTGACATTTCCGCACCGTGCCCCTCGAGCACCGCGCGCCGTCCCCCGTCACCTTCAAGCGCAATTGGGCCAATTTTTTCTGACATGCCGTACTTCGTCACCATATCTCGCGCCAGGCCGCTGATAACCTGCAGATCATTTGAGGGGCCGGTGGTGAGGTCGCCAAAGACCATTTCCTCTGCCACATAGCCGCCGAGCGTTGTCGCAATATCGTCAAGAAACTCTTTCCGCGACTGCATCTTCTTATCTTCAAATGGAAGCTTCAGCGTGTAGCCCGCGGCACGTCCGCGGGAAATAATCGAAACCTTATGCACCGGATCCGCATACGGCAGAATAGATGAGACGAGTGCGTGCCCTGTTTCGTGGTATGCGGTAATCTCTTTCTCCCTTTTATTCAAAATGTGGCTCCTGCGCTCCGGGCCGAGCATCACCTTTTCAATGGAACGAATGAGGTCGTACTGAGTAAGTTTCTTGCGGTTCTCTCGTGCCGCGAGAATTGCCGCCTCGTTCATAAGGTTTGCAAGGTCAGCACCGGAAAATCCCGGTGTTCGCTCGGCAATGACAGAGAGATCGACATCTTCATGTAGCGGCTTTTTCTGCGCGTGGATGCCGAGCACATCTTCTCGGTCCTGCCTATCAGGCAAATCAATTGTTACCCGTCTGTCAAAGCGCCCCGGTCGCAGAAGTGCCGGGTCAAGCACGTCAGGGCGATTGGTTGCCGCCATGACAATCACCTTCTCATTCGGCTCAAAGCCATCCATTTCAACTAGAATCTGGTTTAGTGTCTGCTCTCGTTCGTCATTTCCTCCGCCGACACCGGTGCCGCGTACGCGCCCTACTGCATCGATTTCATCGACAAATACGATAGCCGGCGCCGCTTTCTTCGCCATCTTAAAGAGGTCGCGCACGCGTGAGGCCCCGACACCGACAAACATCTCAACAAATTCCGAACCGGAGATAGAAAAGAACGGCACACCCGCCTCGCCCGCGACTGCGCGCGCAAGGAGAGTCTTACCCGTCCCTGGTGCGCCCATAAGGATAATACCTTTCGGAATACGCGCACCGATGTCGAGGAATTTTTTCGGATGCTTGAGGAAATCAACGATTTCCGTGAGCTCTTCTTTGGCTTCTTTCGCGCCGGCAACACTTTTAAATGTCACTCGTTGGTTTGTGTCGTTTGGATCAATGATGCGTGCTTTGCTCTGCCCGAAGGAAAATGCCTGCATGCCAGCGCCGCGCACTTGGCGCGAAAGGAACCATAAGATGAGAATGAGAAATACGATCGGGATGAGAAATGGTCCGACAGTCACAAGCCAGAAGCGAAAGCCGCCCGGCTCAGTAACGTCTATTTCAACAGCAGTTAATTTCTCTTTTGAGACACCGTAATTAACAAGCGTCTCGCTAAGCGCCGTGCTGCTTTCTTTCTTCGATTCCTTCTCGCTCTCATCAGTGTATGTAATGAAAAGGTCTTCCCCGCGTACTGTTATCTTTGAAACACTCCCCGCTTCTATATCTGCCGCAAGCTGGGAAATTGGAATTTCTAGCGGCTTTTCTGCGTCACTAAAAAAGAGTGTGTAGACAGAAATAAGAAGGATGAAAATAAGGAGTGTCGAGAGGAGATTTGCCCAAAACTGCGGCTTCTGGGGCATGCCGGGAATATTTGGCCCGCCGCCCTTTTTTTCTCCTTTCTTTTTGCCTGCTTTAGGCTCCTCTTTCTTGCCAAATAAGTCCATATGTTGCGTTAGTATACACGAAAGAGCTGGTAAACCAAGAGAAAACGGCATGGTATAGTCTCTCTATGGCACTTATTGAAAATAGAAAAGTGCGCTTTAACTTCGAGCTTCTCGAGGAGTACGAGGCAGGTCTTGAGCTCTTCGGACATGAAGTAAAGTCACTTCGTAATAAGCAAGGTTCTCTTGAAGGGGCGCACATTGTGGTGCGTGGCGCTGAGGCATACCTTATTGGTGCAACCATTCCGCCATACCAGCCCTCCAACACGCCAAAAGACTACGATCCCGAGCGTTCGCGGAGACTTCTCCTAAACCGGAAAGAAATAGCGGAGCTTGCTGGTTTTGAAAGCAAAAAAGGCTTGACAATAGTGCCTATTTCAGTGTATAGTAAAGGACGAAATTTAAAGGTTTCTATTGCTGTTGCCCGCGGGAAAAAGAAGCACGACAAACGCGAAGTGCTTAAAGAGCGCGCGAGCAAGAGAGACATTGAAAGAACATTGAAACAGAGTAATAGCTAACATATCTACACGTGAGACGGCCTGCCGGAGCGCGTGTAGGCAGGTCCCTCCCCGCCTGCAATCTGGCCTCGGCTCGATTGCAGGCGGGGGATGATCGGCCTCGATAGTGGTGCTACTCATTATATTGTGCGAAGCGGAAGTGGATGACTTCCTAAAAACATCCAAAACGATACGTGCAAAGTCACTATCAAAGGCAGTTCTCTCACCTTTCCAGATGGGAGACTTCCAGTTCGCTTACGCTGTTTAAGGCTTTACGCCCCTGCCTACGGCAGGCAGGTAAGCGACCGTCAGCATCTCCGACATCCGATACGATTTGCTGACGTCATACATTTCGGGTCGCTCGTATTCCCCGCACAGGGATTACGCTAAGCACTGTGCTCGATGTATTCCGATTCTGTTCATCTCATACGGCATACATTTAAATCCTTAAGATGAACTAGGCCTCGTAGACTCATATAGTGACACACTTCTGGACGGCGGTTCGATTCCG
>PFBJ01000007.1:31416-32388 GCA_002778575.1 Candidatus Kaiserbacteria bacterium CG10_big_fil_rev_8_21_14_0_10_49_17 | reverse complement strand
CTAGTGTTGGCGCAAGAAACCGCGCGGGAAACCGCGCGGTCTTTTTTTATTGACATGCTTGTCTTGTAGAAATTGCTCAAAGTGGTACAGAAGAGTAAGGACATAGACAAAGGAGGGTTCAGTGAGACGCTTTGCTGTTGGCGTGCTGACTGCATGTATCGCTCTTACTTTAAGCGCCCCGACTCACGCTCAATCCGGAGAGATCTATGAATCTCTCCAAGAAGCAGGGGATCCGCTATGGGAGCAGGTATTACGAAGAATACAAACAGACGCATACCCACGTGTATCCCGCCAGTGCATGCGTCGCCTCCGGCGGCTGTTTCAGGAAATGGCGCACGGTATCCGCAGAGGTGTGGATTACAAGGATGTGTCTCGGATCCCGCACTGTCTCGACCGATACTTTACCTTCAGGTATGCGTCAGTCTCACCGAGGCGCCGCAGGCGGCATCTCCCGTCAAAATCGCTTTTGATACGGATTCGCAACAAGAATATTGTGTATGTGCGTCTCCCTAAGTTTGATGCGGAAGAAACTCGGTTTCTCTACGACGCGGTTGTTGCGGCGAATGATGCTGGCGTAACGGACTACATCTTTGATTTGCGCCAAAACCCTGGAGGTCTTGTGGCTTCAACCTTGCGGGCTTTGAGATTCTTCTCTCCACGCGCGGGGGCGGTCATAATTACAGTCCGGTCCCGCAGTGGAGTGCGCACAGTGCGTACGCACGCGCACGGGCTTGTTCACTCAGGGCAATTTCGTGCCCGTATACTGGTCGGGCCACGGTGCGCTTCGGCGTGTGAGATGTTCGTTGGCACTTTGCGGGCATGGTACCCGGGGCGCGTTCTCCTCATGGGGAAACACACCTACGGCAAGGGAACCATATATCAAGTGCAAAACATTGAAGGGCGAGGGTTGGTCTTCTCGTACACCAATGGGGTGTACTATATCGGCCCGCATGCACTCCCGGTGCGAAAAAA
>PFBJ01000007.1:0-31405 GCA_002778575.1 Candidatus Kaiserbacteria bacterium CG10_big_fil_rev_8_21_14_0_10_49_17 | reverse complement strand
GCGGTCTTTCTTTTGTATACTTTTCTTATGCGATTCAGTAAAACGAAAGTCTTACTCTCCCTTCTCTGCGTGCTTCTCCTGATAAATGCTGTTATTTTCTACGGTCTTACTCTCAAAGAAAGTAGTGCGCTTACCATTTCCTTTCTTGATGTTGGTCAAGGCGATGCAATTTTTATTGAGGCACCAACTGGCAATCAAATGCTCATTGACGGGGGTCGGGGCAAGGGCGTGCTCTCGGAGCTCTCCCGTGTCGTGCCTTTTTTCGACCGCTCTATTGATGTCATTCTCGCAACACACCCTGACGCGGACCATATAGCAGGGCTCATTGATGTGTTCCCTCGGTACGATATTTCACTTTTCCTTGAGTCAGGAGTAGAGCACGAGACAGGAGTAACGGATTCGCTTGAGCGCATAGTTAACGCTGAAGCAGGACTTACGCGCGTTCTTGCGCGCGCCGGCATGCGCGTGCATCTCGGCGGCGGCGCGCGGCTCGATATTCTTTTTCCCGATAGGGATGTTAGTGGTATAGAGAGCAATGCGGGCTCTGTCGTCGCACGCCTCTCCTATGGAGAGACGAGCGTCATGCTTACCGGCGACTCACCAGTCGCAATCGAAGCGTATCTCGCGAGCCACTTTGGCGGAGCGCTCCACAGTACCATTCTTAAACTTGGGCATCACGGTTCGAAAACTTCAAGTTCACTTCCATTTCTCTCAGCCGTTTCCCCTGATGTCGGGATAATTTCCGCAGGAAAGGATAATACGTATGGTCACCCCCACCAAGAGGTGCTCGAGAGGGTTGCTGAATTAGGGATTCCATTGGTGTCGACTATCGATTTAGGAATGATACAGTTTGTTTCAGACGGCAAGACATTTCGCAGGAGGTAACAATGCCTGTAAACGATAACGTGCACACTGAGCCCGTCTTTGAAACGCGCCTTGTTGAATCGCGAGAGGATGGCTCTTTTGTAGTGGAGCAGATGCTCAATGGAACTCCGCTTTCTCCACGCATTGAAGTGGGTAATCTGACAGAATTGCTAGAGCAACTTAAATGAAAAGAGGCCGTGCATGCACGGCCATTTTTCTGTGAAGCCAGAAGCTAAAAGCTCTGAAAGCTGGCTAGATAAGTCCTGCTTTTTTAAGGGTCTTAAATGCGCCGTTCTTGTTGATTGTCTTAATAGCGCTCGTGGAGAGTTTGAGCGTTACGCTCTTCTTTAGCTCAGGAATGTAAATTTTCTTTTTCTGGAGGTTCGGCTGGCGACGCACTTTCCCTGTTGGGTTAAATTGCGTAGCACGCGTACGGTTACTGTAACCGCCGCCTACTTGTGAAGTCTTTTTTGTGACCGGGCATTCCTTTGCCATAACGCAGGCTATGGTATCATCGGGTTGTCAAATATGCAAATTGAAACAGCTATTTTTCTTATCATTGCTCTCGTCTTCTCAGTGGTCATCCATGAGGTTTCGCATGGCTTTATGGCAAATTACCTCGGCGACCCGACAGCGCGCGTGGCGGGACGACTCACTTTAAACCCGCTGAAGCACCTTGATATGTTCGGCTCAGTGCTTCTGCCGGGGCTCTTGGTGCTTACCAGCTCACCGTTTCTCTTCGGCTACGCAAAACCGGTGCCGTACAATCCATATAATTTACGAAACCAAAAATGGGGCGAAGCGCTTGTTGCGTTTGCGGGCCCCGGCGTAAATATCCTCATTGCGCTCTTCTTTGCCCTCCTGGTACGCACAGGCGCAGGATTTCTCCCGCCCGCTTTTATTGATCTCTCGGTACTTGTGGTTTACATCAATATTCTTCTTGCCATTGTGAATCTTATTCCTATTCCACCACTTGACGGCTCAAAGGTAATAGAGCCGTTTCTCCCTGGGGTGCTTGGAAGTGTGTATCGGAGTGCGCGCACGGCACTTGAACAGAATGGACTCATAGCATTTGGGTTCCTCATACTCATTATTTATCTCTTCGGCGGCCCGCTATTCACATTTATACGTACTCTCGCCCTTACCCTCATAGGAGCGTAGAATACTTGCAAATAAAGGGGTGGCATAGTAAAGTGTGCCCGTACGCACTGCGCGTTTTTTATTTTACATGTCCACAATCAACCAGCTGACACGCAAAAAACGAAAGAGTCCCGCAACCAAATCAAAAGCGGTGGCTCTTACTCGTGGTTTCAATACTCTAAAGAATCGCCCAACACGCTACCCATCGCCATTTAAACGAGGTGTGTGCACCAAGGTGACAACCGTGACTCCTCGAAAGCCGAACTCTGCTATTCGAAAGATTGCCCGCGTGCGCCTTACAAACGGCATGGAAGTAACGGCATATATTCCGGGTATGGGGCACAATATTCAAGAGCACTCCGTGGTGCTCCTGCGAGGTGGCCGCGTGAAGGATATTAATGTTCGATACACCGTTGTTCGCGGAAAACTTGACGCGGGCGGTGTTGAAGGTCGCAAGCAGTCACGATCAAAGTACGGAGCAAAGAAATCTAAATAACTAAAATAGTAAGAACGAGAGTGAATGAGATTTTATGTACCCGGCACCAATTCTGAACATGAACCACAACAACCCAAAAATGAATACGGCACGCATAACCATTGGCGGCTTTAGTGCGTGGGTATCAGAATTAGTGCCGGGTGGAAGTTTTTTTAAACTCGCTTCACTCGTTAATAAAAACTAACCATGCGACGACCACTAAAGAAAAAACCTGAGATTCTTCCTGACGGCGTATACGAATCAGAGAAGGTGACGAAACTCATCAACTACATCATGAAAGATGGGAAGAAGAGCGTCGCGCGGAAAGTTGTCTACGATGCGCTCGCTGAAATAAAGAAAGACGGTGACCCGATTGAAGTCCTTGAAACTGCTATTCGCAATGTCGGACCTGCTATGGAGGTGCGCTCACGCCGTGTTGGCGGTGCAAATTACCAAGTGCCTCGCGAAGTGCGCGCAGAACGCAGGCTTGCGCTGGCATTCCGCTGGATTGTGCAAGCTGCAGGCGCACATAAAGGGCAGGCAATGTACAAGAGCCTTGCAGCAGAGCTGAAGGCAGCGGCAGCGAACGAAGGCGAGGCGGTACGAAAGCGCGAAAATACTCACAAAATGGCGGAGGCGAACAAAGCCTTTGCCCACTTTGCGTGGTAATTTAACACTCTATGGCACGAACATATCCACTTGAAAAAGTACGAAATTTCGGCATCGTTGCGCACGTTGATGCGGGTAAGACCACCACGTCTGAGCGTATTCTTTTCTACACCGGCATGAGCCATAAGATTGGCGAGGTGCACGACGGGCAGACGATTACCGACTGGATGGACCAAGAGCGTGAGCGTGGCATTACCATTACTGCCGCCGCTATTTCATGTGGCTGGGTAAAAACAGGAGAGGAGAAGACTCCGGAGAATACGTACAACTTTAATATTATTGATACCCCAGGGCACATCGACTTTACCTCAGAGGTAAAGCGCTCAATGCGCGTGCTTGACGGGGCGATTGTTGTTTTTGACGGTGTTGCGGGCGTTGAACCGCAAAGCGAGACTAACTGGCGCTACGCTGATGAGGCACATGTGCCGCGACTGTGCTTCATTAACAAGCTCGACCGAACCGGCGCGTCATTTGAACGCTCGTATAAGTCAATTCTCGACCGGCTTTCAAAAAAGGCAGTGCGACTTCAGATTCCAATCGGCGAGGAAGGAGACCATGAGGGAGTCGTTGATCTCCTTGAAATGAAAGCGTACTACTTTGAGGGAAATGTCGGTGAAAATGTTGTTGAAAAAGAAGTTCCGGAGAACCTCAAAGCGGACGCAGAAACATTCCGCGGCGAGCTTATAGAGCGAATTGTTGAGAATGATGAGGAGCTCATGAATGAGTACCTCGAAGGAAATGAAATTCCTATTGAGAAATTGAAGGCACTACTGCGAAAAGCGGTTATTGCGAATGAAATTTTTCCGGTCTTTGCAGGCTCTGCGCTTAAGAATAAAGGCGTGCAGACCGTCCTTAATGGTGTTGTTGATTACCTCCCGTCGCCGGTAGAGGTTCCTCCTGCTCGCGGAACCGATCCAAAGACCGAAGAGCCAATTACGCGTGAAGCATCTGATGATGCGCCTTTCTCAGCGCTCGTCTTTAAGCTCCAGACTGACCCATTTGTAGGACAGCTCTCATTCTTCCGCGTGTACTCAGGAACTATCTCCGCCGGCTCATACGTATACAATGCAATTACTGGAAGCAAAGAGCGCGTGGGGCGCATTGTGCGACTGCAGGCTGACAAGCGTGAAGAAGTGAAGGAAGTCTACACGGGGGAAATTGCTGCTGCAGTCGGCATGAAGGAGGCAAAAATCGGCCACACCCTCTGCGACGAAGCGAATCCAATTATTCTTGAGGAAATGGTATTCCCACAGCCGGTGGTGTCTCTTCGCATTGAACCGAAGACAAAGGCAGACCAGGAAAAAATGGGTCTTGCACTCAATAAACTTGCAGATGAAGACCCGACATTCCGCGTTTCAAGCGATCCGGAGACAATGGAAACGATCATTTCAGGCATGGGCGAGCTCCATCTCGATATTATTGTCGACCGCATGAAGCGAGAGTTCTCAGTTGAAGCAAATGTCGGCGCGCCGCAGGTGGCATACCGCGAGACAATTGAGGGAACATCGGACGTTGAGAATAAGTACATTAAACAGACCGGTGGCCGTGGACAGTACGGACATGTAAAACTGCGCCTGAAGCCGCTTGAGCCAATTGCTGAAGACGAAAAGCTTCCAAAGAATGTGAAGCGCGACGATCACTTTGAGTTTATCAATAACATTAAGGGAGGCGTCATTCCTGCCGAGTACATCCCAGCGGTAGAGAAGGGAATACGAGAGGCAATGGAACGCGGCATTGTGGCAGGGTATCCGATGGTGGATATTTCAGTTGAACTCTACGACGGTTCGTACCATGATGTCGACTCCTCGGAGGTAGCATTTAAAATCGCAGCTTCTCAAGCGTTCCAAGACGGCGCAAAAAAAGCGCGTCCAGCACTCCTTGAGCCGATTATGAAAGTAGAAGTGACTGTGCCGGAGAAATTCATGGGTGATATTACCGGAAACCTCAACTCGAAGCGCGGCTCCGTGGAGAGTATTGAAGATCGCGGGGAGCTTAAGGTAATTAATGCGAAAGTCCCACTCTCTGAAATGTTCGGATACGCGACTGGGCTGCGTTCAATGACGGAGGGTCGCGGAAATTCAATTATGGAATTTGACCACTATGCAGTAGTGCCAGCGAACGTCGCGCAAGAAATAATTTCTAAGCGAAGTTAATAAATAGGCTTGGTGTAGCCACGAAAATCGACCTGCCGGCAGGCAGGTCGATTTTTTATAGAAAGCGCAGGTGACACACCGCGGGAGCCACACTTTTACTTAGTATTGACACATATTTTTTTAATGGTAAAAAGATTACAGAGTACAAACACCATAAGGAGATAGTGCAATGACGGCAAGTGAGCAATTGCTGCAGGCAGACGGCGCATCCGCCGTTCTGATCGCTAGGCCAAAGGCCTCGGCTTCGACCCTCAGTGAAGAAGAGGGCGAAGAACTCTCGAAGATTGCAAAAGATATCGGCCTGCCAATCGTTGCTGACCGCTATTCGTCCTCAGGCGTTTCCGCACTTTTTTCTCATGTGAAAATGAGTGATGACGAGCTCCTGATCTGGCAAACCTACTGTCCGACAAAGTATCGGGATACAGAAAAGCCAAGACACCGCGAAAAGAAATTAAGGAGCTACCAATTCGACACGATTCCTCCAGAGGTACTTCGACTGTGGGACCGTGTCAAGGATATTGGCTTCGATGAAATCCAAATATGGACTACCGAGAAAACCCCGTATGTCGACCCGGTACTCGTCGGCACCTTAGGGGAGGACCACTTTCTCCTAGCGCGGTGGGGTGAAGAGTCGCCTGACACGCTTTCCTTCAATGGAGTCCTCTCGTCGCTTCGTCGCGAGAAGCTCAAAGAGGAAGTGGAGCATGATATTCGGTGGAATTCGCGAAAGTTCTCCTCCTGCCTTACCAGCTTCTGGGTCTGGATTTTCACTTTCCTCGGCGGCAGTCTGCTCCTTAGCAGTAAGTTAGTTGGTTTGTCAACCTGGACGGCGCTTGTCCTTGCATGTATCGCTTCAAGCTGTCTCGTGTATCTGCTGTACCGGTTCATGTATCAGCGGCTTACCAAACTGTTATACAGGAATGCCCGAAAGAAGATTCGTGAATCAGGCTTCTACCAGGCGTCCCAACGTCTGCGTAACAGAGTGGTGTCCTGACGTCTCTAGTGTGTTCGCCCGGCAAAAAGTTCGCTTTTGCCGGGCGGTTTCTTTTCCACTTTGTTTTTTCAGCGTAAGCCCGTATGCTGAGGGTAGAAACACTGGGAAGCGAGGGAACCATGTCTGGCGAATTAACTCAGACAACTGCCCCGAAAAACCCCCTAGACACACTCGAGGAGATGGTTTCGGCAAATGAGTGGGTATTTGAGCGGTGCGGTGACGATGAGATGGCAGTAGAGTTCCCTGGGCACTGGTGCGGGTACCACCTGCACTTTGTTTGGAGCGCTGACCTAGGGGCCATTCACCTCTCGTGCTTCATGGACGTACGTGTTCCAGAGAAAAAACTGGCACAAGTCGCTCAACTGCTTATGGCACTTAACCACAAGCTGTGGCTCGGAGCGCTTATCGTCTCGCAGGAAGAGCGGACGCCGGTCTTCCGGCATACACACCTGCTCCGCGGCACGCCTGGAGCGAGTCCTGAAGTTCTTGAAGATTTAATGGACATCGCAATTACCGAATGCGAGCGGTTCTACCCGGCATTCCAGTTTGTTACCTGGGGCGGGAAGAATCCCAAGGAGGCGATTGAGGCAAGCCTGCTTGATACGATAGGTGAAGCCTGAATAACGAGGCCGCGACTGCGTCGCGGCCTCCATTACTACATTGCTATATATGAGTTGACTTTACACACCTGCTCAGATACTATTTCACTATCGCATGGGGCGTGTTTTTTTGTGCGATTCTTTTCGAAAAGAATAGCACTCTATTATTCGTTGACACGCTGATAGGGGAAAGACTCGAGGCCAAGCTCTCGCGCCTTCGAGTTTCTCCCCTACATGTATAAAGAAGTAAGCATATGGCAGAAGATTTCGATCGTTCAAAGCCGCATGTGAATGTCGGTACCATCGGCCACGTTGACCATGGAAAGACGACACTCACCGCTGCTATTCTTCACTCTCTCCACCTCGCTGGACAGAATGTGAAGATGCGAGATGTGAGCCAGATCGACAACGCTCCGGAGGAAAAGGAGCGCGGTATTACGATCGCTCTCTCTCACAATGAGTATGAGACGGCAAATCGCCACTACGCGCACATCGACGCGCCAGGGCATGCCGACTACATTAAAAACATGATTACCGGTGCCGCTCAGATGGACGGCGCGGTACTCGTTGTTGCTGGTACTGACGGCCTCATGCCGCAGACTCGCGAGCACGTCCTTCTTGCAAAGCAGGTCGGCGTCCCTCGCATTATCGTCTTCATCAACAAGGTAGACATGGTTGATGACAACGACCTTCTTGACCTCGTTGAGGAAGAGATTCGCGAACTCCTCAACAAGTACGAATTTGACGGAGATAACGCACCTATTATTCGCGGCTCGGCACTGAAGGCCCTTGAAGCAAGCGATGTAAACGACGAGTGGGTAGCGAAGGTGCTTGAGCTTACAAAGGCAATGGATGAGTACATCCCAATGCCTGAGCGCGATACGGACAAGCCGTTCCTTATGCCGATTGAGGACATCTTCTCAATTGAAGGGCGCGGCACTGTTGTAACCGGACGCATTGAGCGCGGCGTGGTAAAGGTTGGTGAGGAAATCGAAATAGTCGGTATCCAAGACACTACCAAGACCACCGTGACTGGAATTGAAATGTTCAACAAGTCTCTGCAGGAAGGTATGGCGGGCGACAATGCCGGCATCCTCGTCCGCGGAACAAAGAAAGAGGATATCCATCGTGGCCAGGTACTTGCAAAGCCAGGTACAGTAACACCGCACACAGAGTTTGAGGCAGAAGTGTACATCCTTTCAAAGGATGAAGGCGGACGCCACACACCATTCTTCAGCGGATATAAGCCACAGTTCTACATGCGAACAACTGACGTTACCGGAGAGGTGACTCTCGCAGAGGGAACAGAAATGGTTATGCCGGGAGACACGGTGACCTTTAAGGTAAAGCTCGTTGGACCTATCGCTCTTGAAGAGCAGCAGCGCTTCGCGGTGCGAGAAGGCGGCAAGACCGTCGGTGCTGGTGTTGTGACGAAGATCATCGCATAATGCACCTAACGGGCACCCCGGTGCATCAAGAGAACAATGACAACAGATAACACAGATACAAAACGCGCGAGTAAGAAGAGGGTTTCCAAGAAGGAAGCGGAAAGTGGAATCCAGCGATTGCGTATTCGCGTGCGGGCGTACGAGCATAAAGTGCTCGACGCGTCAGTGAAGCAAATCATGGATACCGCTCTTCGTTATGACGCGAAGACGGTAGGGCCTATCCCGCTTCCAACGGAGATTAAGAAGTACACAGTCAACCGTTCATCATTCGTGCATAAAGATGCGCGAGAGCAATTTGAGATGCGCGTACACAAGCGACTGATTGATATCCTCTCTCCAAATCCAAAAGTCATTGAAGCTCTGACAAACCTCTCACTTCCATCTGGTGTCAATATTGACGTCAAGATGATGTAGAGAGTGTTTGCTGAATGTCGCAACTGCTTCGTTGTCTTCGGCGCTTGAGCCCTCACCGTACCGCTCGGTACGCCCCGGGCTCTCGCTCCTCGACGCCTCGCATTTCATCGACTTTCACCAAACACTAAAAACAAAACAGCCGCCCGAAAGGGCGGCTGTTTTGTTTTCTTGCATTTTTTATGTGGCCTTGTATACTCCTGTTTGTACCTCTGCGGAGGTAGCTACGTACGAAAGCTTTAACTTTCGGACCAATGGCACGCTTAGAATGCATTTTTTGCACGGCGCGCTATTGGGCGCGTTTTTTTAAATGAAATTTATTCTCGGAACAAAGCAATACATGACACAAATCTTCGATGAAGAAGGTCGTGTTCACCCTGCAACAGTCCTCGCTGCAGGCCCTGTTACCGTGACCCAGCGAAAAGAGATGGAAAAAGACGGCTATGAAGCTGTGCAGGTTGCATTTAAAGAAGGAACAGAGAAGCATGTGGCAAAGCCACAGCAGGGACATTTGAAGGATTTGGGACTCTTTCGAGTAATTCGCGAGTTTCGTATTCCAAAGAGTGCTGGTGAAGTAACATTCTCACGAGGAGATGTTATTGATGTGACCGTATTTGAAAAGGGAGACCGCGTAACTGTATCTTCCATTTCAAAAGGTAAGGGCTTCCAGGGTGTTGTGAAGCGTCACGGTTTTGCAGGAGGCCCACGGACACACGGCCAGAAGCACACGGAGCGAGCGCCAGGATCAATTGGCTCCACCGGCCCACAGCGAGTGTTCAAAGGTCAGAAAATGGCAGGACGCATGGGTGGTGAGCGTGTTACGGTAAAGAATCTGCAAGTGATCTCTGTTGATGCGGAGAAGAATCAGCTTATTGTCCGTGGAGCAGTCCCAGGTCGACGAGGAACGCTTGTAGAAGTACGAGGAAAATAATACGTGTCCCGTTAGAGGTCGAAAACACATACTATGACTACTGAAAAAAACACAACGAAAGAAAAGAAAAAAGCTCCTGCTAACACAGAAGGACGGTTTTCTCATGGGATGGATGCAGTAATATACAACAAAGAAGGGAAGGAGGCCGGAAAGGTATCACTACCAGAAAGCGTTTTCAATACCCCGTTTAATGCTGACCTCGTGCATCAGGTTGTAACGACCATGCAAAATAACGCGCGCACCATGGTGGCACACACGAAAGATCGTAGTGAAGTGCGCGGTGGCGGGCGAAAGCCGTGGCGACAGAAGGGCACCGGGCGTGCGCGACACGGTTCTCGCCGATCCCCGATTTGGCGTGGTGGTGGTGTTACGTTCGGCCCACGCTCTGAAAAGGACTACACGGGAAAGCTTAATCGCAAAATGAAGGTTAAGGCGCTCTACTCAGTACTTTCAAAGAAAATGAAAGACGGCGAGGTACTTTTTGTTGATGATTTGGGCTTTGCTGAGCCAAAGGCTAAAGAGGCAAAGCAGGTACTGACCGCACTGTCTCGTGTAAAGGGATTTGAAGGACTTGCGAGAAAGAAGAATGCGGCATTCATCGCGCTCGATGAATTCAGTGAAGTTGCCGCAAAGAGTTTTGGGAACTTTGGTAATGTGGAAGTTGATGCGGTAGCGAACCTAAACCCAGTTGACGTGTTGCGCTTTAAGTACCTCATTATTACTAAACCAGAAGAGTCTCTCGCAGTGCTTGAAGCAAAACATCGGTAATCAAATAAAGATATGGCTCTATTTCGAACAAAAAAAGAAGAGACAGACGAGACGGCTCCACAGAAGGAGGTCGCTTCGACTCTAAAAGAAAAAGCTCCTACAAAGAAAAAGGAAGCATCTTCAAAGGGAGTGCCAGTTGGGCGTAATCTCGCTTCAGTTCTTCGAGCACCACGTATTACCGAGAAGGCAACGATGCACTCCGGTGCTGGTGTCTATGTATTTAATGTTGATACGAAAGCAACAAAGCGCGATGTGGCGCTTGCTGTGGAGCGTTTCTATAAAGTAAAGCCAGTGAAAGTAAATATTACTCAAGTTCCAAGCAAGATAGTATCACGCCGAGGTCGAGGAAAGAGCGGTGTCAAAACAGGAGGCAAGAAGGCCTACGTGTACCTGAAAGAGGGAGATTCAATCAATAGTATTTAGCGTATGAAGAAGTACCGACCAACAACACCGGGCCGCCGCGGCATGACCGTCGTCAGTTACAAGAAGACACTGACTGCTTCAAAACCGCACAAACCACTTACCAAGGGTGGCAAGCGAGACGTCGGCCGCAATAACCGAGGCACTATTACCATGCGCCATCGCGGCGGCGGGCATAAGCGACGCCTCCGTGACATCGATTTTAAGTACGATAAACGCAATATTCCTGCGAAGGTTGAAACTATTGAGTACGACCCAAACCGTTCCGGCTTTATTGCTCTCGTTCTCTATGCTGACGGGGAGAGGCGGTACGTTCTCTTGCCGCAGAGTGTTGCAGTCGGGGATACCTTTATCGTTGCAGAAGATGCGCCGCTAAAGCCAGGCAATCGGCTTCCGCTTGCAAAAGTGCCGATTGGTACATTTGTCTACAACATTGAGCTAAAGCCTGAAGGGGGAGCTAAAATTGCTCGCTCTGCAGGAAATTACGCAGAGGTCATCGCGCATGACGGTGGGTATGTAAACCTCAAAATGCCGTCAAGCGAGGTGCGGAAGGTTCCTGAAAAAGCGTGGGCGTCTATTGGCGAGGTCTCAAATGAAGAGCATAAGCTTGTCGTTCTTGGTAAAGCAGGACGCTCTCGTTGGCTCGGCAAGCGCCCAACAGTCCGCGGGTCTGCTATGAATCCGGTGGACCACCCACACGGAGGAGGCGAAGGTCGCGGCGGTCGCGGACACCGACGCGCTCGCACCAAGTGGGGCAAGCCATCTGGCAAGGGTCAGAAGACTCGAACACCAAAGAAGTACTCAAACTACCTTATTGTCCGACGGAGAAAAGTTGGAAAAAAACGGTAACCCAAAATGTGCGGCGAAAGAAAAGCTCCCTTCGGGGAGCTTTTCTTTACAGTTTTCCTTGTTAGTCTTATATAAGAGCTATGAGAGGAGTGCGCTATGAGCACATGTGCCGGGCGCATTATCCGCGCCGATCTATGGAGAGGAGAGTGGGATTTTGAGGTTGCCTTTGAAAAAGTCCCCGATCTGCGTTTTGTATTTCGCAATTCGAAACAACGCGCGGTTGGAAGGCGGGTGGAAGTCCAATTCTCAGGCAATCACCCAGACACGGCAACGGAGGTCCATGTCCGCTTTCTCGACAGTGTAGGGGGTCGGGATGAACTGACACTTTCACTGGGTACAGTCACGTATTTCTACAAGAAAACGCCGTCTCGGGTATGAGACGGCGTTTTGTTTGACATTACAGGCCTGTTTCGCTACTATTGCTCGGAGCTCGAAGGAGCTTTTTGTATATGGCACGAAGTATTAAAAAAGGCCCATATGTTGATGAGAAGCTGTTGAAGAAAATCGACGGCAAGAATCTCCGCGAGGCTGGGGCAATTAAGACGTGGGCACGAAACAGCCAGATAAGTCCAGAAATGGTCGGTTTTACCTTTGCTGTCCATAACGGACGGACGCATACCAATGTGCTTGTTATGGAAGAGATGGTAGGGCATCGACTGGGCGAATTTTCGCCGACAAAGACATTCCGTCGGCACGGAGGAAAGATGCAGAAGGAACTTGAACAACGCGCGAAAGAAGCAGAGATAACGGCAGCAAAAGCCGCAAAAGCAGCGGGCGAGAAGAAATAGCATGAAAGCAAAACTTTCAAATTATCGGCAAGCACCACGAAAAGTTCGCCTCGTAGCGGACGCTATTCGCGGCAAACGAGTTGACGAAGCGCTTACTGCGCTCTCAGCAATGCCGAAGCGTGCGTCTGAAGCGATGAAGAAGGTAGTCGAGTCCGCGACTGCAAATGCAGCACAAAGTGGAGCTGAGCAGAAAGATTTGCGTATTAAGACAGTTACTGTAGATGAGGGTATGACCTTCATGCGGTTTCGACCTCGTTCTCGAGGACGTGCGACGCCAATTCGCAAGCACACCAGCCATATCAATATTGAGCTAGAAAAAACAACGAATTAATACTATGACACATACCGTACATCCATACGCGCATCGCCTCGGCATTCTCCGTGACTGGAAGAGTCGCTGGTTTTCTGCTGATCCGAAAAAGTACCGCGAGTATATGAAGGTAGACACAACGCTCCGCGGGTACCTCGTGAAGCGCCTTCGCGGTATGTACGTGAGTTCAATTGAAATTGAGCGAGACGAGAAAGAGCTCCGCATTATCCTTAAGACTTCACGTCCCGGTATTATTATCGGGCGCCAAGGCGAGGGGGCGGTGCGCATTAAGGCAGATATTATCAAACAACTCCGCAAGCTGAAGCTTCATGAAATCCCAGAGATTAAGATTGATGTGGAAGAGATTCGCTCACCAGAGTCCGATGCTGCTATTGTGGCGCAGATGGTCGCTGAAGGACTCGAGAAACGTATGCCGTTTCGTCGGGTGCTTAAGCAGATGGCAGAGAAGGTTATGGCGAACCGCGAAGTCAAAGGTGTGCGCATTGCTGTCGGTGGACGCCTCGGCGGCGCTGAAATGGGACGTCGCGAGGAAGTGAAGCGCGGGCGAGTACCGCTGCAGACATTTCGAGCTGATATTGATTTTGCCCGAGAGAAGGCGTTCCTTCCGTACGGTGTAATCGGCATCAAAGTATGGATCTACCGAGGAGATATTTTCAACGATTAACATGCTGTTTCCAAAGAAAGTAAAATTCCGCAAATGGCAGACTGGGCGAAGGCACCAGCGCCGCCTTAACATGCCCGAGACACGGGGTATCACACTTTCTTTTGGTTCCTACGGACTGAAAGCGACAACACAGTCGCGCATTACTGCAAATCAGATTGAGGCGGCTCGCCGAGTCATTAGTCGTTCAACCGGAAAAAGCGGCCGAACATGGATTCGCATTTTCCCGGACCGTCCGGTTACAAAAAAGGCTGCGGAAGTCGGCATGGGTAAAGGAAAGGGCGATTTGGATCACTACGTGACTGAGGTGCGACCCGGACGAATCCTTTTTGAGGTAGATGGAGTCAATGAGGCAACTGCACGAGAGGCACTTCGAAAGGCAGGAGCTAAATTGCCCGTAAAAACAAAAGTAGTTGCGCGAGAGGCTCATTAAGTGATATGAAAGACCTTCGAAAGAAAAGCGACGCAGACCTTGCAAAGCTTCTGGTGCAAAACCAGGAGGCGCACCGGGGATTTCGATTTACGGTTGCGGGAAGTTCAGCCCGCAATACGCGCGAGGGGCGTGCTCTGCGCAAAAGTATCGCGCGCATCAAAACACTGATGAATGAGCGAAAACAAAAATAACACTCGCCCCGTTAGAAGTCGGAATGCAATAGTATGAATAACAAAAACGAAACAACAGAAGGAACGGAAAAAAACCCAGCATCCTCAGATGGGCGACTTTCTGATGGGGCGACTGACACAGCAGAGAAAAATCCACACACGCTTCGCGGCACTGTCGTATCCGACAAAATGAAGGATACAGTTACGGTTGCGGTTACGCGTTATGTGAAGCATCCGAAGTACAAGAAATTTGTAAAGCACGTCAAACGATTTCTCGCGCATGATGCAGGGAATGAAAAGAAAGTCGGTGACGTGGTTGAGATTGCGTCAACGAAACCAATTTCAAAGCGGAAGCATTTCACTGTCGTAAAATAGCACTATGATTCAGCCTCAGACACTTGTAAAAATTGCAGATAATTCCGGCGGAAAGCTCGGACGAGTCTTCAAAGTACTCGGAGGAAGCAAGCGCCGCTACGCTCAGATTGGCGATGAGGTAGTGCTCGCGGTCCAGGTTGCGGAACCGCGCAAGCAGGTAAAGCGCAAGGACGTACTCCGTGGCGTTGTTGTCCGTCAGCGCAAACCATTTCGTCGAAAAGACGGATCGTATGTCCGTTTCGACGAGAATGCTGTTGTCATTGTCGAAAAGGGAAAGAAAGAGCCCCGCGCAAACCGAATTTTCGGTCCTATTCCTCGAGAAATTGGTGAGAAAGGGTACCAGCGCATTGTTTCTCTCGCACCAGAAGTCGTATAGCACTATGAAAATAAAAAAAGGAGACACAGTAGCAATAATTGCAGGGAAAGATCGCGGAAAGAGCGGGAAGGTACTTCGTGCATTTCCAGCAATCGAGCAAATCATTGTTGAGGGAGTTAATGTAAAGAAGCGCCACCAGCGCCCAACAGCAAGCAGGCAAAAGGGACAGATTGTTGAAAAAGCACTTCCGATCCATGTTTCAAATGCTATGGTGCTTGATCCAAAAGGAGGCAAGCCGACTCGTATCGGGTATAAAGAAGAAGGTGGAAAGCGGGTTCGTATTGCTAAGAAAAGCGGCGTGACACTATAAGAAGAAATATGCAGATAACACGAACAAAACAGAAGAATATGTTCCAAGCGCTTAAGGATACTCTCGGCCTTTCAAATGCAATGCAAACGCCAAAAGTGGTGAAGGTTGTCGTTTCAACAGGTGTCGGACGAGTGAAGGACAAGAAGAAAATGGAACTCATTGCCGATAGGCTTGCGGTTATTACCGGACAGAAACCTTCACCGCGCCCTGCAAAGAAATCCGAGGCGGCATTTAAGGTGCGCCAAGGTGAGACAGTGGGGTATCAAGTAACCCTTCGAGGGAGTCGTATGTATGACTTTCTTGAGAAACTCATTCACATTGCGCTTCCTCGAACACGCGATTTCCGCGGCATCACTCGCAGTGCGGTTGACGAGATGGGAAACCTCACTATTGGCATCAAGGAGCATACGATTTTTCCAGAGACGTCAGATGAGGATATCCGAGATGTGTTTGGGCTTGCGGTAACTCTCGTGAGTAATGCAGGTTCTCGGGAAGAGGCTCTGGCATTCTTTACGGAGCTTGGTGTGCCGTTTAAGAAAGAGGACACCGAAGAATAGGGCTTGCTTGACGGCGCTTAGCGCAGTTGATACGATTAGCCCCGAGCTCAAGGAGCTTTTTTTAGTGAAGCACAGAGCGTACGGAGCAAAGCGACGAGTGCGACAATGCTGAACTAAACCCCAGCACCAATTTTGCGTGTGTAAAATCTCGCGCAGTGCGTGCACCGAATAGGTGCCTCCCTTCGGGGCGAAGCGCTGCGCCAAAAGAGGGATGTGGTTATCCGCCACACGCACTTCGCAAAAGTATGTGTTTTGCAAAATTGGTGCGGGGTCTAAAATTTTCTAACCTCACGAGGTTCGGTAAGTAAATCTAAGATGGCAAAGATATCACTTATAGCGAAAGCGCAGAAGACGCCGAAATTCCAAAGTCGGGTTGTTCGCCGTTGCTTTAAGTGTGGTCGCAAGCGAGGCTACATGCGCGATTTCGATCTCTGCCGCATTTGTTTCCGTGAGCTTGCGAATGAGGGTCAGATTCCGGGAATAAAGAAATCATCATGGTAAGCGACCCGATAGCAGATTTGATAATTCGCATGCAGAATGCTGCGGCGGTTGGTAAAGAGAGTCTCTCCGTGCCGTTTTCAACGTTGAAAATGGCAGTACTCGAGAAACTGAAAGAGCGCGGGTACATCAAGTACGCGCAGGTTAAGGGAAAGAAAGTGCAGAAGACTATTGAAATCGGACTCCTCTATGACAAACAAAAGAAACCCCGCATTACCGGCGTTGCTCGTGTGTCAAAGCCAAGTCGGCGTATGTATGTAAAGAGTACAGAGCTTTATCCAGTAAAGTACGGGAAAGGCTCGCTCATTCTTTCGACACCGAAAGGAATCCTTTCAGACGATGAAGCTCGCAGAAGTAAAACAGGCGGGGAGGCGCTATTTAAAATTTGGTAATATGTCGCGAATCGGAAAACTCCCAATTTCAATACCAGCAGGCACGACCGTATCGGTTGATGCTTCTGCTATTTCTGTTAAAGGGCCAAAAGGAGAGCTTTCGCGGCCGCTTTCCCGCCACATAACAGTTTCTATAGACGGAGATTCAATTGTCGTAACACCAAACGGCAACTCGCAGATGGCGCAGGCGCTCTGGGGTACATACGCTTCGCACATTGGTAATATGGTTACAGGCGTTAATGAGCCGTTTACCAAACACCTTTCGGTAGAAGGTGTCGGATACAAGGTGGATTTACAAGGCAGTGACCTGGTGCTGAATGTCGGGTACTCGCATCCGGTTAAGATGCCGGTACCGAAAGACCTGACGGTGGCGGTAGAAAAGAATGCCATCACTATTTCCGGGGCAGACAAGGAGGCGGTAGGGCAGTTTGCTGCCGAGGTGCGCGCGGTGCGCAAACCTGAGCCGTATAAAGGAAAAGGTATTCGATACAGCGATGAAATCGTACGTCGCAAGCAGGGTAAGAAGGGAGCCGCATAGCATATGATTGCAACAAATAAAAAAGATAAGCGCACCATTCGCCACCGACGCATCCGGGCCGCTATTTCTGGTTCTGCCGCGCGGCCGCGACTCGCACTCTTTAAGTCAAATGCGCGAATTGTCGCGCAGCTTATTGACGATGAGAGTGCAACCACTCTTGCGTCAGTTTCTTCAACTGAGGCAAAAGGTGCAACTCCTATGGAGCGGGCAATCGAGGCGGGAAAGCTCATTGCAAAGCGTGGCAAAGAGAAGGGAATTGAGAAGGTTGTGTTTGACCGCGGAGGGTATAAGTACATGGGGTCAATAAAGGCATTTGCTGACAGCGCACGGGAGGCCGGACTTATTTTTTAGTATGACAACAGCACCGCACACAACAGAAAAAAAGACAGATGCTCGCGAGCCGCGAAAGCGCGGACGTAAGGTTGTTCGTCGCGAGGACCGAGCGAAACAGGAGTTTGTCCAAAAAATTATTGATATTCGCCGCGTAACCCGTGTGATGGCCGGCGGCCGGCGTTTCTCTTTTAGTGTTGTGATGGTCTTGGGTGACAAAAAAGGACGAGTAGGTGTCGGTGTAGGAAAAGCTTCAGACACCGCGCTTGCAATTGAGAAGGCAACACGGGACGCAAAGAAGAAAATGGTAAAGATACCGATGAGTAAAGAGATGAGTATTGCACACGACGTTTCAGCAAAGTTCGGCTCCTCTGAAGTATTCCTTCGCCCTGCGCCGGGTCGCGGGCTCGTGGCGGGAAGCGCCGTGCGAACCGTGCTCGAGCTTGCCGGTGTTACCGATATTACCAGCAAGATTCTTTCCCGAAGTAAGAATAAGCTCAATATTGCGCGAGCAACACTTAAGGCACTGAAAGAACTTTCCTAATATGCAATTACACGAATTACAACGACATACAAAAAACAAGGACAAGAAACGCGTTGGCCGAGGGGGTACGCGCGGGAAAACTTCAGGTCGTGGCACGAAGGGGCAAAAGGCTCGTGCCGGCCACTCGCTTCGCCCAGAAATGCGCGACACTATAAAGAAACTTCCAAAGCTCCGCGGTCGCGGGAAGAACATCAACAAGCGTTTTCATAAGCGCGCAGTACCGGTAAACCTCTCTCTGCTTGAAGCGGCCTTCAGTGCGGGAGAGAGCGTTACTCCGGAGACCCTCGTTGAGAAAAAGATCATCAAAAAGTCTGGCGGTGTCTACCCGGTGGTAAAGATCTTGGGAGTTGGTACGCTGTCTAAGAAGCTTTCCGTCGCTGGTGTAGACGCCTCAGCCAAAGCAAAAGAGGCGATAGAATCAGCAGGAGGAAGCATGAGCTAATATGCTTGCTACTTTCTTTCAGAAACTGAAACATGTATTCACTGACAGTGCGCTTCGTAAGCGCATCCTCTTTGTGCTTGGCGCACTGCTCGTGTTCCGTATATTTGCGGCTATTCCAATTCCTGGAATCGATCCGGTTCAACTTGAGAATTTTTTCAATAACAACCAGTTCCTCGGACTGCTGAACATCTTCTCCGGCGGCGGACTCGCAAACCTCTCTATTGTGATGCTCGGTGTCAGCCCGTACATTACCGCTTCTATCATCATGCAGCTTCTCACAATCATGTCACCGAAGCTTAAAGCGCTCTACCAGGAAGAAGGCGAAGCGGGACGAAAGAAGTTTTCACTCTATTCACGATGGCTAACCCTCCCGCTCGCATTCCTTCAGGCATTTGGTTTCTATGTCATCCTGCAGCGGCAAGGTATTATCCTCGACACGAGCCTCTTTACGACAGTAACGGATGTAATAGTAATTGCCGCAGGTTCAATACTGCTTATGTGGATCGGTGAGCTTATTTCTGAATTCGGCATCGGCAACGGTGTCTCGCTCATTATCTTTGCCGGCATTGTCGCGTCTCTTCCAAGCGCAATAAGCCAGCTCATCTTCTCTTTTGATGTCTCTCAAATTCCTCTCTACCTCGGATTCCTTGCACTTACCGTCATTGTTACGGCCGGAGTGGTCTTTATTACCGAGGCAGAACGACCGATTCCTATTACGTATGCGCGTCGTGTCCGCGGCATGAAAGTCTACGGCGGGGTATCAACCTACCTTCCACTGCGAGTGAATCAGGCAGGAGTTATCCCTATCATCTTTGCCCTCGCGCTCTTACTGCTTCCACAGATGGTCTTTAGTTTCCTTGCACAGATCAATATTGATCTTGTTGCCTCTATTTCAAATTCAGTTCTCGGCGCCCTTTCAAATCAGTGGGTCTACGGTGCGATTTACTTCTTCTTTGTTGTTGCCTTCACCTACTTTTATACCGCGGTCACATTTGATCCAGAGACAATTTCAAAGAATTTGCAGCGCTCGGGTGCATTTGTGCCAGGAGTGCGACCGGGAGGGCAGACGTCTGGGTACCTCGCAAAAATCCTCACTCGTATTACACTCTTCGGTGCGCTGTTTCTCGGCTTCATAGCCATTTTGCCGCTCATTATGCAGGGTATTACCGGTATTGCGACGCTTACAATTGGAGGAACAGCGCTCCTCATTGCTGTTTCTGTGGTTCTTGATTTGGTTAAAAAAGTGGAAGCGCAGATATCAATGCGCGAATATTAAAAGTCTATCGTTTCCACGCTCCGTAGCTTCTGAAAAAGAAAAAAGTAGTTTTTTTCGAAAATATTTACTAAAAAGCTGAAAAGCTATGAAGCTGCTACGCTAAACGATATACTCTCCCTATGGAGAAAAAAACAGTAATATTTTTTGGAATGTCTGGCTCTGGGAAGGGGACGCAGGCGGATAAACTCGTCGCATTCCTAAAGGAGCAAGCGCCGTCGCGTGAAGTTATTTACATTGAAACAGGAAAGCGATTCAGAGAATTTGCAGACGGTAACTCCTTTACCCAGAAAAAGACTCGCGCCGTTATGGAAGAGGGCGGCCTTATGCCGGCATTTATGCCAATCTATATGTGGACGAGCATGCTCGTCGAGCGGCTTACTGGCGAGGAACATTTAGTGCTCGATGGCCTTGCTCGTAAACCACACGAAGCGCCAATTTTAGAGGAGGCAATGCGTTTCTATGAACGGGTACCGGTTGATATTGTGTACCTAGAGCTGCCAGAGGAAGTTGCGTACACACGCCTCTGCGAGCGCCACCGTTCAGATGATAGCGACGGCAGCATCACCAAGCGGCTTAATTGGTTTAAGAAAGACGTCGTACCTTCAATGAATCATTTTCGCGATAAAGAAGGATTCAATTTTTACGATATCGACGGTAGTCGAGATATTGACGCGGTTTTTTCCGATATCCTTAAACAACTGAAACTACAATGACACTCAAGACTGACGAAGAAAAAGAAATACTCCGAGAAGCCGGTCGGCGGCTCGCGGTAGTGCTTGAAGAAACAGCAAAGCTGGTACGCCCCGGTGTCTCAACGCTCGAGCTTAATCAAAAGGCAGACGATATTATTCGTGAATTTGGCGACAAGCCCGCTTTTCTTGATTACAAACCCTACGGCGCACCGCGTCCGTTTCCTGCAACGCTCTGCATTGCAATCAATGAGACTGTGGTGCACGGCATTCCAACCGAGGACCCCGTAGAGCTCGTTGAAGGGGATATTATTGGCCTTGATACCGGTCTTATCCATAAGGGCTTCTACACAGACTCAGGCATTACGGTGCCAGTCGGAGAGATTGATGAAAGCGCGCGCAAACTTATCAATATCACACGCGAAGCGCTCATGGTCGGCATTAAGCAGGCGCGCACAGGCAACACGACGGGTGACATCGGGCATGCAATAGAAGAGTTTGTGAAGCCCCACGGCTACGGCATTGTCCGAGAGCTCTGCGGGCACGGTGTCGGAAAGGCGGTGCATGAAGAGCCAAGTATTCCAAATTACGGGCGTGCCGGTGAAGGGGCGGTGCTCGTTGAGGGAATGGTCATTGCAATTGAGCCAATGCTAAATGAAGGAAGCAAAGAGGTGGTGTTTGAGCCGGATGGCTATACAGTGCGCACCAAAGACGGCTCGCGAAGCGCGCACTTCGAGCACACGCTTGTGGTAACCAAAGACGGCCCCGAAATAATGACTAAGAAATAATGGCTTAGCAGAGCCCTACCTACCGGCAGGCAGGCCTATCAATCGACTCAGTCAGATGATTGAGTCGATTGTCACGCAAAGCCGCCCAGAAAAAGTGAGCGCTCGGGGCCGCGAGGCCAAGAATTACTCACTTTCTCTGGATGGCTTTTCGGTTTAGCTGGAAAAAGAGAAGGGCCCGCGTGGCGGGCCCCTTATGGTGCTTGGTGTGGTGCTAGGATATGTCGGTGCCACCGGCGATGTCGCCGTCGCCCCCGATGGGCAGAATCCCAGCCGAGCCAGGGTCGCCGTTGATGATGTCGTCCTTGACCGGTTTGCGAAGGGTAAGACCTCCTCACCCATCGATGCGCGTTGAAATGTAGTGCTTCATCTGCCACCTTCCTTTCTACTTTCACAATAATAAAGCGAGAGAAAAATACAAGTGCGGTATACTTATAGCAATGGAAGGAGCTTCGACACACGAGCGGAAAAAATTCAGCACACCACACGAAGAGCTTACCTACCTGCGTGAGCAAGTGGCGAAAAAAGAGCGGGAGCTCTCTGTGGAGAGTAATGACAGTGAGCGTGAGCGAGTGGCGGCGCGCAATCTTAAGGAGTATCAAAAAACAGACCCGTCGTCGGTTCTCGCCGAGGAGTACCAGATGTCAACCGAAGAGCGCGATCAGGTGGTGCTTGATTTAGCGCCAGAGGAACACGATGAGAAAATGGGCGAGCTTCTCGGTATTCTCCAAGAGAAAGGAGTGCGCAATGCGCTTTCAGTTGTTGAGGGGATGCGCGACCCGCATATCGAGGACGATTTCCACCGCTTTTTGCGGCGCTACATTGCAGAGGGGTACCCGACAGCCGGGATAAAAAGCACTGAGGCGCTTGCGCAAGCGCTTTCCATGGCTCTCTATGAAATCGCTCTGCCATCAAGCGAAAACGATAGAGAGAAAGACGTCGGGCACCTGCTTGCCGCAATGGAGCAATTTTACGCAGGGATGCTCTCAACTGACGCAAAAGAGCCAAATCAAAAAAATGCATTTACTTTTGAAATAGGAATTCCGGCAGACGGCGAGGAGGTTGTATTTTACATTGGCGTTCCCAAAGCTCGCCAGTCGCTCTTTGAAAAGCAGTTACTCGCGTCATTCCCTGGAGCTAAGGTAAAAGCATGCGTGAATGATTACAATCCATTTGCGACTGATGGCGTAGCCGTCGCCTCATACGCAAAATTTGCCAAAGGCGGCGCTTTCCCACTGAAGCGCTACGATGCATTTGAAAATGACCCGCTCAATATTATTCTCTCTTCTTTTTCAAAGCTCGACACAAAAAATGAGGGAGCAGCAGTGCAGATTATGATGAGCCCCGCAGGGGAGTACTACACAAAGCGTTTCAGGCGGGCATATGAGCACATTCAAAAGGGCGTACCGGTAAAGAAAGCAACTGATATTCCCGATTCTCTTTCGGGAAATATAGTGAAAGGCTTTCGTGATGTCATTGTGCCGACAAAGAAGAAAAAAAGTGAAGAAAGCATACCGACGCCGGTTGATGAAATAGCACTCGAGCACATTGGGGAGAAAATTAAAAGCCCGATTGTCGCCGGCAATATTCGGCTTGTCGCATCAGCAGCTTCAGTTACGCGCGCTGAGGAGATATTGGGAGACCTTGAGTCTGCATTTCAGCAATTTGGGGAGCCGCAAGGCAACCAGTTAGTTTTTGTTCGTGAAAAGAGCCGCCGTCTCGCCGCGCTCCTCCATGCATTTGTCTATCGCTTATTCTCGCGCGACCGCGTTGTGCCCCTTTCTCTACGTGAGCTTACCGGCCTCTACCACCTCTCGGCGGCTCAAGTAGATACCTCGCGTGAATTGCGCAAAAGCAAAGCGAAAGAGGCGCCCGCGCCGGTTGGCATGCCGGCAGATGGAGTGCTCCTTGGGATGAATACATTCTCTGATACGCGAGTGCCTATTTACTTTTCTCCTGAAGACCGACTCCGTCACCTCTACAGTGTTGGGCAAACAGGTACGGGAAAGTCATCGCTCTTAAAGAACATGATTATCCAAGACATCCAAAATGGCGAGGGCGTCTGCTTTATTGATCCGCACGGCAATGATGTTGAAGATATCCTTGCCGCTGTGCCAGAGGGGCGTCGGGGTGATGTTATTTACTTTGATCCAAGCGAAACCAAAGCGCCAATGGGGCTTAACATGCTTGAGTATGACCGCTCGCACCCCGAGCAAAAAACATTTGTTGTAAATGAAATGCTCTCCATTTTCCAGAAACTCTACGGCGGCGTGCCGGAATCGCTCGGGCCGATATTCGAGCAGTACTTCCGCAACGCAACAATGCTCGTCATTGAAGACCCGGCGACCGGCTCGACTCTCCTTGATGTATCGCGGGTTTTCGCCGACGAGCAGTTTCGGCAGCTGAAACTCTCTCGGTGCGACAATCCGCTCGTGGTGCAGTTCTGGCGCGATATTGCGCAGAAAGCGCAACGAGACGCAGGACTCTCTGAAATAGCGCCCTATGTCACAAGTAAATTCGACGTTTTCCTTGCCAACGAGATTATGCGGCCGATCGTGGCGCAAGAGCGCTCCGCATTTAATTTCAGGGAAATAATGGACGAGCGCAAAATCCTGTTAGTAAATCTCTCAAAGGGGCGACTCGGTGATATTAACGCGCACCTCCTCGGGCTTATCATTGTGGGTAAAATTCTTATGGCCGCGCTGTCACGTTCCAGCACAGGAGCGGCAGAGGCGCCGCCGTTTTACCTCTACATCGACGAATTTCAAAATGTCACAACGCCGTCTATTTCAACGATTCTCTCTGAAGCGCGGAAATACAAACTTTCGCTCACGATGGCGCACCAATTCATCGCTCAGCTTGATGAAAAAATCCGCGATTCAGTGTTTGGAAACGTAGGAAGCAAGTGCGTGTTCCGTGTCGGGTCAGACGATGCGGAATACTTGGCACGGCAATTCGAGCCGGTATTCAGTGCAAAAGATTTAACAGAACTCGATAACAGAAATGCGTATCTCGCGCTTCTGGTTGACGGAAAGCCTGCAAAGCCTTTTAATATCGAGACCGTACCAATAGAATCAGGAGATCGTACGAATGCAGAAACCCTTAAGCAGGAATCATTCGCCCGTTTCGGACGAAACAGGGCAGATGTTGAAAAGGAAATCCGCGCGAAGTACGCGTCAATGATGTAAATACTATGAGTGAATTCAAGAAAGAAAGAACACTGGTCATTATCAAACCCGATGGCATCCAGCGGACCCTTATAGGCGAGATCATACAGCGGTACGAGCGTATGGGGTTAAAGCTCGTTGGCCTTAAAATGCTCATCCCAAGCGAAAAGCAAGTTGAAGAGCACTACCTTCTAGATCCGAATTGGAAAAAAAGCGTCGGAGAGAAAGCAATTGAAGGCTATCGAAAAAAGGGACTCACACCACCCACGGAGGATCCAATTGAGGTGGGGGACACAGTGGTAGCCGCACTAAAGAAATACATGACTAGCGGGCCGGTGGTTGCTATGGTCTGGCAAGGCGCGCATGCCGTTGAAATAGTACGGAAAGTTACCGGTGGCACTGAGCCGAGGAGTTCTGATGTTGGCACTATTCGCGGGGATTACGTTCTTGATTCGTACCAAATGGCAGACACTGACCAACGAGCAGTGCGCAACCTCATTCACGCGTCAGGCTCTGTTGAGGAAGCGCAAAATGAAATAGAGCACTGGTTTAAAAGCGAAGAGCTTATGGATTACCGCCTCGTGCAGGAGCAAATTCTCTACGATGTTAATTTAGACGGAATTCTCGAGTAGTGCTCATTAGGAAACACCGAAAAGGCTCTTGCAATATGTGAGAGTCTTTTTATTTACGGTATACTGCAGGCAGGGTTGGAATGCATAGTCCCTTAATCTCTTTTCTCGGGAGTCTTACATCACCTATTGCTCCGGCTATAGTGTTGCGGACACCCCCTTGGGTTTCTCGGGCAAAGATGCACTCTAACCCTGCCAGAGCGCTCCGCATAGGCGGAGCATTTTGGTAGAAACTATGCACCATCCACTGAAACACCCGCTTTTCAAACTGCAATTTTTTCTCCTCGCGCTATTGGCTGCCGTCCATTTCTACGCTCTTAAATACTTTCTCTACTGGAGTTACTTGTGGCTTGATATGTTTATGCATTACCTCGGCGGCCTATGGCTTGGAGTAATTGCATTGTGGTTCTTTTACTTCTATACGGGGGCTCCGCGCAACACGACACACGCTCTTTTTATTGCACTCGGTATGGGTTTGGGAATCGGAGGCGCGTGGGAAGTGTTTGAGGTGTTTGCTGGGCTTCCCGTTGAGAGTAACTACGTACTTGATACTGCGATTGATATGCTCATGGACACACTTGGAGTAATTACTGCGTGGTTTTGCATAACAGTGGTATTTTTTAAACATGGACAGTGATAGCGCTATAACATTTTACGGCGGAGCGGGAACAGTAACAGGCTCAAACTTTCTACTCGAGCATAATGGCACACGCATACTCATTGACTGCGGCCTCACGCAAGGCGAGCAGTATTGCCACAAATGCAATTACGATGATTTCGAGTACGATCCGGCAAGTATTGATGTACTCATTGCAACACATGCGCACGCTGATCACATTGGACGTATTCCAAAGCTGGTGCGCGACGGCTTTAACGGAGTTATTTACTCGACGCCTGCCACTCGCGATCTCTCAAGCATTATGTTTGATGATGCTGTTCGCATCCTTGAAGATGAAGCACGCAAAGAAAACAGAGAGCCGCTCTACACCCTTCTTGATGCGCGAAAAGCTATGAGCCTCTGGAAAGGGGTAGAGTACCATGCAAAAGGCGACGCTTCCGGAATTCCATTCACCTTTCTCGATGCGGGGCATATCCTCGGCTCTGCAATGGTCGAGTTCCTGCTCAATGGGAAAAAGGTTGTCTTTACGGGGGATTTGGGCAATTCGCCGGCACCGCTCCTTAAGGATACTGAGAGAGTCGATGGAGCCACGTACATTTTGATGGAAAGTGTCTATGGAGACAGGAATCACGAAGACCGTTCTGCGCGGCGGGAAAAACTCAAAGAGGCCATTGTAGATACCGAAGGGCGCGGCGGCACACTCCTCATTCCGGCATTTTCGATACAGCGCACGCAGGTATTGCTCTATGAGATAAACAACATGGTTGAGGATGGGGAGGTAAACGAAATCCCCGTATTTCTTGACTCACCGCTTGCCATTAAGGTGACAGACATCTACCGCAATTATGAATCGCTCTATAACGAGACAGTAAAGAAAGAAATTGCCGCCGGTGATGATATTTTTGACTTTGCGAAACTCTCATTCACTCCGAGAGTTGAAGAATCAAAAGCGATACTCACCACGCCGGGGCCGAAAATTATCATTGCGGGATCCGGCATGTCAACCGGCGGTCGAGTGCTCCACCATGAAAAAGTGTACCTGCAGGATTCGAAAAGCATGCTTCTGCTCGTCGGGTATCAGGCGGTAGGCACACTTGGCAGACACATTGCTGATGGGTTAAAGCACGTTACAATTTTTAACGACACAATTAACGTGCGTGCAGAAGTGCGCCTGATACGGGGGTACTCGGCCCACAAGGACGGAGAACATCTGGTGGAATTTGTCGAGCCGTCCGCGGAGACACTCAGGAAAGTGTTTGTCGCGATGGGAGAGCCGAAAGCATCAAACTTTCTTGCGCAAAGACTCCATGACTTTCTTGGTGTTGATGCGCTCGTACCGAAAAAAGGGGATAGAGTGGTGCTCGAGCTCTAACCCGCACACTTACATACCTATCACTTCAAATGTAATACGAAAATGCACTATGTATATGTATTAAAAAGTCACAAAGATGAGGAACTCTATATTGGATGCACAAGTAATTTGAAGCGGAGAGTGGAGGAACATAACGCTGGCAAGTCTTTTTCTACCAAACTACGCAGGCCGTTTGAGCTTGTATATTACGAGGCATATAAAAGCTCAATAGATGCGTATGCACGAGAAAGTGCCTTAAAAAAGAGAGGAAATGCCAGAATGCATTTAAAAAATCGAATCTTATCCAGCATCCAATAGGTATGTAAGTGTGCGGGTGTGCTAAACTTTTTCTATGGACATACGGGACGAAGCTCGAAAGGTGTATAAACCAAAAGTTAAAATTTGTGTCTCAGGTGCCGCCGAGACAGGGCATTGCGGCATCGATGCGTACAATCAGGGTAAAGAGCTGGGACATCAAATCATTCGCCAAGGTGCGGTGGTTGTAACGGGCGCTACCACAGGATTTCCATTTTTTGCCGCTATTGGCGCAAAAGAAGAGGGCGGTGTCTCTATTGGGTTTTCTCCAGCGGCGTCATTTCAGGAGCACGTTGAGACATACAAACTCCCCGCAGAGTGTATGGACCTTATCGTGTACACCGGTTTCGGTTTTTCAGGTAGAAATCTACTACTCACTCGCTCCGCCGATGCGGTTATTGTCGGGTGCGGTCGCATCGGTACAATTAACGAATTTACTATTGCGTACGAGGACAGAAAACCAATCGGAATTCTTGAAGGCTCATGGCAGACTGATGAAGTGATTGAGAGTATTATTTACAACTCTCATCGCAATAATAAAAAAATTGTCTTTGACTCTGACCCGAAAGCGCTCGTTGAGAAGGTTATGGCTTTGGTCAAAAAAGACAAAGCCGAGTACAACTTTGTCTATCAAAATCACGACGGGTTCTCTGCCAAAAGTGGCGATCTCATTCTTTAAAAAATCGCCCGAGGGGCGATTTTTTCTGCATTCCTATTTAACGTGAGTGACGATCCGCTCAAAACTTTCAGGTTTCTCTTTTGCGATCATTGAGAGCACTTTCCTATCGAGCCCCACACCTTTCTCCTTAAGCGCATGGATAAATGTGCTGTAAGAGAGCCCTGCTGGGCGTACCGCGGCGTTGATGCGCACGCTCCACAGACGACGGAATACATTTTTCTTGTCCCTTCGGTGCGCGAATGCGTGGTTGCCCGCGTGCCGGATCGCTTCATTTGCTCGGCGCTCTTTCGTTGAGATACCGTGGCGCGCCCCTTTGGTCATTGCGAGCCGGTTGCGACGTCGCTTCATTGAAATTGTTCCTCGTTTTACCCGTGCCATACTATTGTTAGTTACTTTTCGTGTTTATTTTACTCGTCTATCCCGTAGCCTTTCGCCTGCGGGCGAGAGGCTACGGGGGTGCCTATTAGCTATTCGGTAGGAAACGATCCTTTGCCTTATTTGAAATAGTAAACCCGAATAGACCGCGACGCTTCAAACTTTTGCGTCCTGACTCTTTCGCATTGTAGTGGTCCTGACCGCCGGCACGGCGAAGAATCTTACCATTCTTAGTCACTTTCAATCTTTTAGTGTATGACTTGTTTGTTTTCATGTTCTTGGTTTACTGTGCCCCGTAACTAGAGCGAAGTGGCACGTTACTGGGGTTTGTTTTCATTGCCTTGTTTCTCTCCAACGGCATCTTTCTTCGCTGATCCTTTTGCCCGTTCAATTGTTACCGAGAGTCCTTTCGGGCTTTTTTTAATCTCATCAGAGATTTTATATTCGGTTGAAACGAGATTAAGGAACCGCTCCAGTCGCTCCTTCAGGAAGCTAAATTCCATGTATTTGTACCTGCCCCAGAGAAAAAGGTCAACTTTTACCCGGTGTCCTTCTGAGAGCCAGCCGCTGACCCGTTTCGCCTTCAGTTTCAGGTCATTCTCACCGGTCCCAATCTTTACTTGGGTAACTTTCGTCTCGGTGACATGAGATTTTGCTTTCATCTCACGCTGCTTCTTCTTCAGCTCGTACTGGTACTTCCCGTAATCCATCACTTTCGCGACGGGGGGGGTTGCATTCGGTGATATTTCAATGAGGTCGAGCTCCGCTTCCTTTGCGGCAGCAAGTGCCTCAGCCCGTGAAATGACACCTAAATTAGCGCCATCGGCGCCAATTACTCGGAGCTCTTTAGCCCGAATATCTTCATTAATGCGTACTCGTTCGTCTCTCAAAACAGGATTACCAAAAGAGTGTACCACGCCCACTCTACTGGGTCAAATTCTTATTCTCCCTGACCGTTACCCAAGTGTTTCAAGTTCATGCTCATAGTCGTGCGCAAACATGGCCCACATAGCGAGGAAGAAACCGGCGATGACAGGGCCAACAATAAAGCCGGCAATACCGAAGAGAGACAGCCCGCCGAGGGTGGAGAGGAGAATTAGCACATCAGGCATTTTTGTATCGTGCCCCACGAGAATTGGACGCAAGAGATTGTCGATAGTCGAGAGAACAAAGAATCCGCCGATGAGGAGCACAAGCCCGCCAAAAACATCTCCTGTAAATAGGAGAAAGAGCCCCGCCGGCATCCAAATAATGCCGGGGCCAATAGCAGGAATAACCGAGAGAATAGCCATAACGACAGCCCAAAGTACTACTCCTTCTGTGCCGGCAATCCAAAAGAGCGTGCCGCCGATGGCACCCTGGATTAGTGCTATGACGAGCGTGCCTTTAAATATTGCTCGGGTAATAGAGCAGAAGCGACGGTAGAGCTCTCGCTCACGGTCATCGCCAAGCGGGAGAACCCGCATAAGGGTCTCACCAAGACGCGATCCGTCGCGAAAGATAAAGAAGAGCACGTAGAGCATGAGGAGGAATTTCACCACGAAAGAGAAGGTGCCCTGCCCGATGGCGAGCGCTTGACCCGAGAGCCAGTTCACCGCGGTCTCAGCAAAACCGGTGAGCTTCTCGACCAGTGCTTCCTGCGATACGCCGACATCAGGAATGTATGAAATGAGCAGATTCGCTTGCGTGACCAGCTCGTCTTGGTGTGCTGAGAGGTACTGAGCAAAGGTTATTGACTCCTTTACTACCAGCGAGCCAATAAAGTAAAGCGGAACGAAGACGACAATGAGAATCGTGAGGATAGTAAGCACTGATGCAGCCCACTTCCATCTCAATACCCTTTGCCACTTGCGAAAAAGAGGGTAGAAGACAATGCCGAATACCACTGCCCAAAAGACCGGGGCGATAAAATCTTGCACAAGCCAGAGAAATATAAGCGTGGCAAAAATGAGAAGACCAAAGAAGAGTCCGTTTTGTACCGCCTTGAATTGGAGCAGTTGCGATATCGGCTTCATTGCGTCAATTGTAGCAGGAAGAAGCAGAGAAGCACAGCAACCGCGCCTAAAGGCGCGGCTGCTATTTGCACACCTGTGCAATATGTGGAATGCTTCCGGAAGAATACACCGCGTGGGAGGTTGCTATGAAGCGAGGACTCCTCGTTGCTCTGCTCTGCATAATTTTCTCTCCGAATCACGCAAGAGCTCATGGCGAGTATAAGTGGATTGCTGATATGCGCTTTGTAAACTGGTTCGGTAAACAGTGTTGCGGACCGTCGGACTGCTTCAAGGTGCGACTCATCGCTCACAACTGCGATGCGCCCCTTCGTAGTAATGAAAAGTGTACAGCCATTATTGAGTACAAAGGAAAAGGAATCTCGCTTCCAATCGCGCGAGGGTCCGTGCACTTCTATTCAAAAGACGGCAATGTGTGGATGTGCGGGTACTACAACGATGTTACCTATGGTACCGGCCACTCCGCTCGGTGTCTTTTTATTCCGAGGCAGCTCGGCAAGAGGAAAGGGCATCCTACGGCATGACTCCTGTGCATCATAAATAATCACAGTAATTACCTCTATGACCCGACACGTGTCGGGTCATCCTATTTCTTGAAAAAGAAATACATATTTAAAACTGATTTAAATACCTTTCTTTACATTTTCTGAGTGCTACAATCGCTGTATGAAGAAACTGACATGCAAAGACCTCGGCGGGGCGTGCGGTGAGGAGATTACCGGTGAGACATTTGAGGAATTGGGCGAGAACTGTAAGAATCATGTACTCATGCAGATTCAGGCAGGAGACACAGAACACCTTCGTGCGGTTGCGAAAATGAAAAAGGCAACACCAGAAGAGCAGCAGGCAATGCTCGCAGGTTTTCAAAAGAAGTTCGACGAAGCAGAAGAGGTCTCAAAATAAGAAGCCGCACAAAGGGTGGTTTCTTATTTTGTGATGTAGGAATGGGCGGAATCGAGGGTCAAGTTTCTAAACTCGCTTCACTCGTTAAGAACTTCCTCCCCGGACTCGCCACTCCTTCGTGCTTTGGCACGCGTGGCTC
>PFBJ01000003.1:90853-106774 GCA_002778575.1 Candidatus Kaiserbacteria bacterium CG10_big_fil_rev_8_21_14_0_10_49_17 | reverse complement strand
CGAAGCGCGCGGAAACCCCCTCCCTCCATACGCGGCGCTTCGCGCCGCCAAAATTTCTGCCCCTAAAAAGCAGTTGAGTTTGATTATGGTGGGCGAGAGAGGACTTGAACCTCCACTCCCTAGGGGAACCAGGTCCTAAGCCTGGCGCGTCTACCAATTCCGCCACTCGCCCAAATAAAACAAATTTACGTAGAGTCTAACCCGTCGCCACAAGTCACTAAGTATTTTACTCCAGATATTCGTAAGATACTAAGTGCTCGCGGCCCCGCCTCGCGGTCGCAAAGCGACATCGCTCCGGCCCGGACACGCCAAAAATCTGACGCAGGTCAGATTTTTCTAACGCGTGTCCGCCCACTTGGACTCGAACCAAGGACCCACCGCTTAAGAGGCGGTTGCTCTACCAACTGAGCTATAGGCGGATGTTCCGATTATAACTGTAAATAATCAATAAGAAATATTTTCGGTGATACCTACCAAGACAGCTATAGGCGGATATATCGATTATAGATGTGAAATGAATATCCGAAGATACTTCCGGTGATACCTACCAAAACAGCTATAGGCGGATGTATTTACAACAGAAAAAATAGTACCCTTTATTCATAGTTTTTTCAATTGTGCCGGGAGTGGGACTTGAACCCACAAGAGCAAATGCTCACGACATTTTAAGTGTCGCGTGTTTACCGATTTCACCATCCCGGCGCTTTCTTTTATTCATCCCTCTGTGCGTTGGCTGTAGGCTATGACAGTTGGGGCACAGAATCTGTAGATTCTCCAGCCTGTTGTCTCTTTTGTCTCCGTTAATATGATCAAGTTCTAGCGGAAGTCTACCGTCTGGTGCCCTTTTATTCCAGCCACATAACTCACACTGTTCTCTTTTCAATCCTTCTCTAAATAGTCTTTTCTTTAGTTTAAAACTTTGATAGTCGGAGTTCTTCCTCAAAATTTCACGCAAAGGCCTACCGTTTCCAACTCGATCCTTTAACCCCCTGCTCCATCCTTGCCCGAGAAAGTGGTCGGTGGAAAGTCCCATTTCTCTAATATATAAGTGAATCTGAGTATAGTTTCCGCCAGCAGGTTGTAGACCCAGCTTCAACAACACTTGGCGGACACTCGTAGATGTCCTAACCGCCACTACCAATTGATTAGTAGTCCAAGAACGAGGGCGTTGTTTCTGCTTCCCCATAAGGACATAGTAGCATAAATGGTATAGGTATTAGAAGTCCACTCTCCTATGTCTACCATTCCATCATCCCGGCACCGGGAGGCACCGGGGGGAATAAGCGCAGGTCACTAATTCGCTCCACTCATAAGTGCCTACTGCTTTGACTCGGCTTCCTGTCTGCGGGCAGGGCTTCGAGCCTCCGGCTTTCGATTCCGCTGTACATTTAAGCAGGGAATCGGGGTCAGGTCACTAAGCTCTTTATGGACAAAAGTCCATAAAACACTAAGTGCCTCCTCCCCGGGCTCGGCGATCGGACCAATGGCGCGCCCTCCGCCTTTCGATTCCCGCTTCCACTTAGCACACATACACACCCTTTTTAAAAGGGGTGTGTATGTATGCTTGAGGCACCGGGGGGAATCGAACCCCCGCGTCGAGGATTTGCAGTCCCCTGCGTTACCACTTCGCCACGGTGCCGTTCATTGTACGTCGTTTGAAATCTCGTCAATACGTTGGCGATTCTTCTCTCCGTAGTCTAACTCAAATTCGACAAACGGAATGCGTCTGACGCTGAGTCGCTTCTTAAGCATATCGCGGAATGCTGCTCGTTTGCGACGCGTAAAATGCAGCGCCTCTTCTTCTTTGTCATCTGGAAAGACAGAGATATAAATAGTTGCCCGTGCAAAATCCGGCGATATATCAGCTCGAGTAACGGTAATAAGAGAGAGGCGATTTGATTCACTGCCGAGAAACTCAGCAGCCAACTCACTTATCAGCGCAGACATTTTCAACTGACGCTCGCTCATACTAGCTTACTTCTCAGTGATGATAAAGTTCTCAATACTGTCTCCGGGAGCAATGTCTGTTTTGCTTTCAATTTGTGCTCCAAATTCGTTTCCTTCGCTTACTTCCGCAACATCTGACTTTTGTGTCTGAAGGCTCAGTATCGTTCCTTCACCGATCTCATTTCCCCGGCGTGTAATGGAAACAATTCCTTTTTGTGTAATTGTGCCACTCTCCACTCGTCCGCCAAGGACGTACTTATTTTTTTGGACACTAAAGAGCTTCACTATTTTTGCTGAACCGGTCACCTCTTTTGTTTTGACTTTCGGTGTCCGCTCGGCAATTGCTGTACTGAGCCACTCGGCAAGTTTATAAATGATATTGAATGTATGAATGGTAATGCCGTTGCGATCGGCTAGGTCAGAAGCGGCGCTGTCGATTTTCACATTAAATCCGACGATAAGCGCGTTTTGAGATGTGAGGGAGAGCTTCACATCGCTCTCGCTTATCGAGCCGACACCTTCGGAGACTATGCGGATATTAATTCGCTCGGTATCGATCTTTGCTATTTCATGTTTAATAGCATCGAGAGAGCCGAGCACGTCCGCTTTTAAAATAATTGCAATTGTTGTGCGGGTGTCTTCTTCGTCCGTAGCAATCGGTGTGTCATTTGTCTGCTCCTGCTCTGAATACTCAAGGAGGGCTGCTTGCGCCTCTTTCTTAGAAGCAAAACTCCGGAATGTCCCGCCGACAGGAGGTACTTCGTCCCATCCAATAATGCGAACAGGGGATGAGAAAGACGCCTCCGATATCTTTTTGCCGGTAAAATCTTCCATAATACGAACCGGCGCGAGTGCCCGGCCGGAGAGAAGGTGCATGCCTGCAGAGAGCGTTCCGTCCTTAATAATGAGTGTCGCTGATATGCCTTTGCGGGCATCAAGCGCAGCCTCGATAACAACCCCTTCGGCAGGCTTCTGTGCATCTCCAGTCAATTCTTCCAATTCTGCGACAAGGAGCATCATGTCGAGAAGGTCAGGAATGCCTTCGCCGGTTTTTGCGGAGATGGCAACACACGGGACATCGCCACCCATTCCTTCTATATAGATACCGTTTTCAATAAGGCTCGCCTTTGTGCGTTCAACATTTGCTTTCGGCGTATCAATTTTATTTATTGCAACAATATAAGGGATGGCACTTTCTGTTATTGTTGAAAGTGCTTCGAGCGTTTGCGGCATAACTGCATCTTCGGCGGAGACAACAAGCACGGCGATGTCGGCAACTTGTGAACCGCGAGCGCGCATCGCTCCGAAGGACTCGTGGCCGGGAGTATCAAGGAATGTAATTTTCTTCTTCTCTCCGCCTTTTTCATGCTCAACTTCATATGCAGAAATATGCTGGGTGATACCCCCAGCTTCTCCCTCCACAACATTGCTCTTACGAATATAGTCAAGAAGCGTCGACTTGCCGTGGTCGACGTGTCCCATAATAACGATAACGGGCGGACGATGTGTTCGTGTTTCTGTCATATGTTTTTGTTGCGCACATGTTACGCGGCAGTGATGTGCTTTTTTGCTTCAAGAAGAGCCTCGCGTTCTTCCTGGGAGAGTTCGTATGTCGATGCGAATTTCTCCACAGGCTTGCTGTATACGCTCGTGCGCTCTCGCGCGTACAGGGTGGAAATAATGACCCCGTCCCCGTCCTCATTAAGGAATGCGGTTGAGAAACTTTGATTGCCACCCGAGCCCGTTCCCTTAAATGGATTGAATCGAATCGTCTCGATGCGCTGGACGCTCCGACGAAGTCGCTTCTCAACGGTTTCGAGATATTTTTCTACCTCTCGGCGGAACGCTTCCAGATCCTTCTGCCCAGTGTGTACTGCTTTTATTGCACCCTCGAGGCTCTTGCCGTCGCGGCCGCGCAGTAGACGGCTTAACTTCACTTCAACACGAATGTACGCAATGAGCAGGAGCGCTACGAGTACGAATAATGCGTAGATAAGGGTCTTAGCGGTGATAAATGAAAGGAGCTGTTCCATAGATAAAGGCACAGGCACAGTATACGGGCAGGAAGAACTTTTGCAAAAGGGGTAGAGCAAAGTACAATGCACCTATGTTCACGCGCGGACGCCGTGTTTATCTTGATACTGCGGCATCAACGCCAGTCGATGCTGATGTCTATGCGGCAATGAAGCCGTATTTTTCGGCACACTACGGCAATCCAAGTTCCATCCATGCCGAAGGAAGGGCTGCAAAAGCAGGCCTTGAGGACGCTCGCTCTCGGTGCGCAGAGGCTCTTGCGGTGAAGGCAAGTGAAATACTGTTTACAGGCGGCGGAACGGAAGCAAACAACATTGCGCTTCTGGGCGCAGTGCGCGCGCTGCTTGATGCGGGTGAAAAAATGGACACCATACACGTCATCTCAACCGCAATTGAGCATCCGTCAGTCAAAGGAGTCTGTGAAGAGTTAAAGCAACAGGGGGCGAGCGTAACCTACGTACCGGTTGACAGCGAGGGTGTGGTGTCAGTTGAGGCGGTGCGTGAATCGCTAACAAAAGAGACGAAGCTTGTTTCCATCGGATACGTAAATAGCGAAGTTGGTATTGTGCAAAACATTCGTGACATCGGCCGATGCATTCGAGGGTATGAAAAAGAGCATGGTACAAAAATTCTTTTCCACACTGACGCAAGCCAGGCGCCGCTGTGGGAAAACGTACTGCCGCACCACCTGCGAATCGATCTTATGACGCTTGACGCCAAGATGCTGTACGGCCCGAAAGGAGCGGGGCTGCTCTACGTTGCGCACGGCACGCGACTCGTGCCGGTACTTTTTGGCGGTTCACAAGAAAATGGGATACGGGCGGGAACTGAGAATGTAGCACTGTGCGTCGGTCTTTCGTGTGCGCTTAAAAATGCGGTTGCGGGCAGGGCAGAGCAAAGTGCCCGCGTACAGACGATCCGTGACACATTTATTACGGCACTGCGAGAGAAGATACCGAGCGCGCAACTGAATGGTTCGCGCACGCGTCGCGTAGCGAATAATATTAACATAACGATTCCAGGCATCGACCATGAGTATTTGGCAGTCTGGCTTGATAAGGAGGGGATTGCGGTTTCAACGAAAAGTGCATGCTTAGGGGTACGTGGTTCTGCTTCGTACGTACTTGAGGAGCTTGGGCTTTCGCAGAGAGAGAGCGGTGCAATTCGGATGACGCTTGGAAAAGAAACAACACAGAAGGATATGGCGTACACGCTTAAAGCACTCGTGCGCTTTATGCAGAAATTTGACAGAGGTAATTAATTGTTTTATTGTTTTACTAGGACGCTCTGTACGTTACTGGGAATACAATAAACATTTGGTATGATACAGGTATGGATATAGAGCGATTGACGAAGGCGCAGATTGTAATGCTGACCTTGCTGGTGAGCTTCGTTACGTCGATTGCAACCGGTATCGTTACCATCACCCTCCTTGATCAGGCACCTCCTGTCGTTACCCAAACGATTAACCGAGTCGTTGAGCGAACGGTTGAACGTGTCGTGCCGGGAGAAACACAAAGTGCCAGTGTTATCACAAAAGAGGTAACAAAAGTTATCAAGGAAGACGACATTCTTACGGAATCTATTGCTACAAATGCCAAGGCGCTCGTTTCAATTTATAAAGTTACAGAAGACGGGCCGGTGATGATTGGAAACGGCGTGGCACTCACACAAGAGGGCATTATTGCAACTGATAGCGGCATTATTGTTGAGGGGGGTACGTATACCGTCCGTACCGCAGGAGGTGTTGAGTATCAAACAACTGTTCTTGACAATGCGGCCGCGCACTCAATTGCTCTTATCGAGATAGTTGTTCCGGAAGGGGAAAAGGCGCCAAGTCTGCAAACGATAACGTATGCGGATATCAATGCGCTGAAACTCGGGCAGACGGTTATTGCGCTCGGCTCACTTGGGCAACTCTCTGTTGCTACAGGAATTATTTCAGGCTTTGATGAAGTAGAGCAGAAGGTGCCATTGCCTGAAGATGCGCCGAAAGACGAAAAACCGAAAACTGTTTCAGTGCTTGAAGGAGTAAATACAGGCATGACAGCTTCGGAAATCGTCAAAGGAGGAATCTTGATAAACATCTACGGGGAAGTGATCGGCATAAGCACGTTTGAAAGCCGCGCACGTTCTGCCGGTAGTTTTACACCGATTCGGGTCGTTAAAACACAATTACAAGAATTAACCGCCGCCACAGAAGAGGCAGCAGCCACTAGTAGTGCGAATGAATAACGAGTGGTTGCGTACAATGTGCTATGACTCCATTCAATAATTTCACAAATAAAGCAAAGGAAACGGTTCGCAAGGCGCACGAGCTTGCTATTGAGCGTGGGCAAAACCATGTGAACCCTCTGCATCTCCTTACAGCACTCGTCTTACAGGAAGAGAGTGTAGTGCTTTCGATTCTCGAGCGTCTTGATGTCGATACTATTTTACTTACTGACACTCTCCTTGAGGCTATAGACGGTCCTGAGGCGGCATCAGTCCTCTCACCAAGCTACCAGCTCTATCTTACGCCGGAGCTCGCGCAGGTGCTTGAGCACGCCGCCAAAGTCGCAAGCGACCTCGGCGATTCATTTGTTTCAACTGAGCACCTCTTTCTTTCAATTCTTGATAATCCAGGCCCCGTGCGAGAGGTTATTGCTCGGTTCCGTATCAGTAAACAGCTTGCGCACGAAGTCCTGCAGGAGATTCGCGAGAGCGATGAAATGGACGGGGGCGCACCGAAACAATTCCGTGCGCTTGGCCGCTACACTCGTTCGCTGACTAAAATGGCAGGTGAAAACAAGCTTGACCCGGTCATCGGGCGTGACACCGAAATTACGCGCGTCATTCAGATTCTCTCCCGCCGCACAAAAAATAACCCTATTCTTATCGGTGAAGCCGGGGTCGGCAAGACTGCCATTGCCGAAGGGCTTGCGCAGCGCATGGCAAGCGGCGACGTTCCGGAATCGCTGAAGGACAAAGAGCTTGTACTGCTTGACCTCGGTCTTCTTATTGCTGGTACAAAGTACCGCGGGGAATTTGAGGAGCGCTTAAAGAATATTATGAAAGAGGTTGAACGAGCCGAAGGGCGAATCATCCTCTTTATTGATGAAATTCATACACTGGTGGGTGCGGGTGCGGCAGAAGGCGCAATGGATGCAAGCAATATGCTGAAACCCGCCCTTGCCCGCGGAGAGCTGCGAGTTATTGGCGCAACGACTCTAAAGGAGTACCAGAAATACATTGAGCGCGACCCGGCACTGACTCGCCGTTTCCAGCCAGTACACGTACATGAACCCTCAATTGAAGATGCGATAGCAATTTTGCGCGGTCTTAAGGAGCGGTACGAACTCTTCCATGGCGTGCACATTACTGACGATGCAATTGTGGCGGCGGCAACTCTTTCGGCTCGCTATATTGCAGATCGTTTTTTGCCGGACAAGGCAGTCGACCTTATTGACGAGGCATCTTCGTCACTTCGCATATCGCTTGAAAACAAACCGCCAGAGCTGGAGGAGGCACACCGGAAAATTATGCGCCTTGAGATAGAGAAAGAAGCGCTCAAAAAGGATGTTGAGAAAGATGACAAGAAGGCGAAAGAGCGTACACGAAAAATTGAAAAAGAAATCGCAGAGCATCGGGAAAAAACATCCGAACTTGAGCTAAAGTGGAGCAATGAAAAAGAGGTGCTTACAGACATTAAGGCACTGAAAGAAGAATTTGAAAATCTTAAAGTAGAGGCTGAGAGTGCCGAGGCGGTCGCGGATCTCGCGCGCGCCGCTGAGATTCGCTACGCGGAAATGCCGCGAATTGAAAAAGAACTTGAAACGAAGACAAAACGCTTAAAGAAACTGCAAAGCTCTCGCAGGATTCTGAAAGAAGAAATTACTGAATCAGATATTGCCGCGGTCGTCTCACGGTGGACAGGTATTCCGGTTGCGCGCATGCTTGAAGAGGAGGCAGAGAAGCTCTCGCGCATGGAAGAGACGCTCAAGGGGCGCATCATCGGCCAAGATCAGGCAATTGAGAAAATTTCAGACGCGGTGAAGCGTTCTCGTGCCGGTATTGCTGACCCGCACCGGCCGATCGGTTCATTCCTTTTCCTTGGTCCTACCGGAGTCGGAAAGACAGAGCTTACGAAAGCGCTTACGGAATTTCTCTTTGACGATGAAAGCGCGCTTATTCGGGTAGATATGTCTGAGTACATGGAGAAACACTCAATTGCGAAAATGATCGGCTCGCCGCCGGGTTATGTCGGACACGATGAGGGTGGTTCACTCACTGAGCTTATTCGCCACCGCCCGTATTCAGTGCTCCTTTTTGATGAGATAGAAAAGGCGCATCCGGAAGTTTTCAACATTCTTTTGCAGGTGCTTGATAATGGCTACCTGACGGACGCAAAGGGACGCAAGGTAAACTTTCGCAATACGGTGATTGTCCTTACATCAAATATCGGCGCGCACCATATCGACAATATGGCGAAATTCGGATTTACCGCAAGTAATGACAGTGACGATACGCAGTACGAGGAAAGTAAGGAAAAAGTGATGCGTGAGTTGAAAAATTACTTCCGGCCGGAGTTCCTCAACCGCCTTGATGAAATCATCATTTTCAACATTCTTTCGACAGAGGCAATGAAAGAAATTGTAAAAATCCAAACCGGTATTGTGGCAGAACGCCTTGCCGCAAAAGATATCAAGCTTTCTGTTTCAGCTGAGGCACTTACCGCACTCGCTCGAGAGGGACACAATCCATCCTATGGCGCCCGACCGCTGAAGCGACTTATACAAACTAAGATTCTTACTCCGATTGCAAGCATGATGGTTTCCAAAGGCGTTATGGAGGGAGGCCGCGTGATTGTTGATTACGTTGATGGAGAATTTCGTGTTTCGGTGCGTAAAAAACAGGCGCCACGCAAACGCACAACACAGAAACGAGCAACGGCAGGGTCACGGTAAAAAATCCTCTCAAAGAGGAGAGGATTTTCTACTGTGCGCCGGGAGGGATTTGGTCACACGTTACTAAGCATTTTACTTCGCTCCGCTCATAAAAAACTAAGTACTCTCGACCCCGACTCGTCGACAAGCACGAGCAATGCTCGTCTTGTGTACCGTCTCCGTCTTTCAAATCCCTCCAGCTTGCTACAAAACAAAATCACCCCACGCTATCCGCGTGAGGTTCAGTTGTTTTTGTGCGCCGGGAGGGATTTGAACCCCCGTAGGGCTACGCCCGGCGGATTTACAGTCCGCTGCATTTGACCACTCTGCCACCGACGCATTCGCAGTTACAAAGAGGATTCTACCTTTCTTGACGATTTACTTCAAGGAGCATTCTTTTGCACAAATAAAAAGATTTCGGTCTCGTTTTTCCTGTTACCATATACTCAATGACTCTGCGAAAGTTCGTACCACTTTTCGTAATTGTATGTGTGCTTCTTGTTTTAGGAGCAATTCTTTTTATTCCAGCACTTGCTGGCGCGCAGACCGTACCGGGCGGAATTGTTCCGTGCCAAGGGCCGGAGTGCCAGCTTTGCTATGTGACAAAGCTCGTTGATAATGTCCTGAAATTTCTTGTCGCAGCTGTCGCAGTTATTGGCGCACTGATGTTCTCGGTAGCGGGTATTATATGGATGGCAAATACTGGAAACGAAAAAAGAGTCACCCTCGCGAAGCAAATTTTTTCAGCAGTTTTTATAGGACTTATTCTCGTCCTCGGCGCGTGGCTTCTTATTGACTCACTCCTAAAAGTACTGACGAACAATACTGCAGATTTAGGCAAGCCGTGGGGAGGAATTGAGTGTGTCGCACGGGCAGACCGACCGGGGAGCACTATTCCAGAAGGTGTTTCAGTAAAAATCTTCTGCACCACCACGACTGACTCGACCGGTGGGAGCGCGAAGACATGTTTCGGCACGGCCGCGGAGTGTGAAAAGTTCAGAAGCCAAGGATTTGGGAATGCTGGCGCCTGCTCGGTTACTCAATCAGCAATTGCGGTTAAAAACACTCAGGTACCGACAACAATTGCCACGGGTAATTGCAGTTACGACAATATGGCCAATACGTTCGGAGCGCAACACGCATCGAAGATGTCGTGCTACTGTATGCGTGAGAGCGCCGGAGATTTTCAAATTGAATCAAAGGTCGACAAACTCGCAAGCGGAGACGCATTTTCGGTCGGAGCGTTTCAGATAAACCTCACCCAACACCTCATCTATTGTCCGAATCAACCACCGGTTGATTGTCGAACCGCCTTTAAGCTCGACAATCCAGGGCAGGTATATGTTCCAATCATGAAGCGTTCATACCCCGGCACAGCCGGATGGGGGTACACTATTGTTGATCGCAACAAATACAATACCTGCGTCGCTCTTGCGAAAAATACCGCGTGCAATTTAAATACCGCAAAAAGGCTCGTTCAGAATCCAAAAATTGTATACCAGCCGTGGAGGCAAAAGGGTACGTGTGGAGATTAGTATGAAGTGGACACTTATTATTTTCGGTTCTGTTGCAATTATTACTGGGATTTTCTACATGCTTATTCTAGGCGTGCAGCAACCGTCAGTGAATCAGGTACGTGATGATGCGGGCGGAGTGCTTGACCCATTTGGCGGTGCGGCTGATTATTTTAAGGAAACGAAGGAATTCCCAGGATACATTGATGTCGCTCTTTCCGGCGGACAGACGATTACCGCGCCTGACTTTCGCACACCGGAGAATCAAATAAGTTCGACGACACAGGTAATTGGAGTGAACAATACCGTCATTACGTACCCACCGGATTATCTTATTGCGGGTGGCAAAGAAGAGGCGTATTCGGTGATTTATGTCGGCCTCGACAGGAGCTTCACGGTTGTGCTGCAACAGGAACCACTAGCTGAAGTGCGCAAAGAGGCTGAAAACGCACTTTTGAAGGCTCTCGGCATATCGCCCGATCTTGCCTGTGCGCTTCCGTATCTCGTGGCAGTTCCGTATGAGGTAAATGCCTTTCTGTACAATAAAAACCTCGGTTTCAGCTTCTGCGAGGGCGCAACAACCCTCTAGCTTGACCGGTAGGTAATAGTGGCGTAAAGTATTGCGGTATGTCACAGGATAGACTAATAAAAATGGTTTCCGTTGGAGACGAAAAAGGAGTTGGCAAAGGCCATGTCTATTATTCATTCAAGAATAAAAAGGGGGTGGAACGGAAGCTTGAACTTAAGAAATACAATCCGATAGCTCGGGCACACACGCTCTACAAAGAAGCGAAGAAGTAGACGAGCTTTTAGCTTAAAGCTTCTCAGAAAAAGCGTATTCGGCGCTTTTTTTGTTGCGGGCCCGCCAGGACTCGGTCACGAATCATTCCAACGTCATCTCGGAATATTCTCGACCCCGACTCGTCGACCCAGAGGGTGCCCCGCCTCCGTCTTTCGAGCCCTGCCAGTACCTCGAAACAGACATAAAATAAGAATACTCATTCTGATTTTAACTGTTGCGGGCCCGCCAGGACTCGAACCTGGGACGTCGGTTTTGGAGACCGAAATTTTACCACTAAACTACAGGCCCAATGGAGCGATTCTATCTTGAATAGCACTTCTAAACAACTATGTCTATTTTGCCGACTTTAAAATAAATTTCCTTGCTACTATAGGGAGTAATGAGAGCAACGCTTCGAGCGTATATTCCACAGCTTATTATTTTTGCCGCGATTATCATTTCAGGCAGTATTCTTTTTCTGCCGAACTTTGTGGGAGCGCAAACTATTTCCGGCGGAATCGTTCCGTGCCAAGGGCCGGAGTGCCAACTCTGCTATGTCAATCAATTACTGCAAAATATTCTTAATTTCCTGGTGCTTGTTGCTGCAATCGTCGGGGCTTTAATGCTCGCAATTGCAGGGGTGTTATGGATGGCAAATACAGGCAATGAAAAGCGGTTAAAATTGGCAAAGCGAATATTCAGCAGTGTTGTCATTGGACTTATCATTATCCTCGGTGCATGGCTCATTATCGATACCATTCTTAAGGTGATGACAAACAATACACAGAACTTGCTGCTACCGTGGAATGGTATTGCCTGTCAGCAAAAAGCAGAACGCCCTGGGAGCACAATTCCGGAAGGGGTCTCGGTTACGAGCACCGCGTACCAGTCGTGCAGTCCACGGGGATGCTATGCGACATTGGCGCAGTGTGAGGCGGCAAGCGGGGCTGGGAATTGCCAAATACGATCAGTTATAACGACCTCCTCCGGAACTGGCTACTGTTATACGGGGCCGGACGGGGTACGGCAGTGTCACGCGACGCAGCAAGCGTGCGAGTCTTCGCAAGCCCTCTCAGGAGGTTCACTTTGCTCAAAACAAGTGACAACTGCAACGACGGTGAAGGCGGGGACTGATACACGAGACGCGGCGACAAAGGCACAGCAGGAAGCACAAGCACGTGCGGAGCTTGCCAAGTACGGAATCGTGGTAAATAAAGGTGCATGTCCCCCTGGTGTGTCATATAAAGCAACACCAGGAGGATGCACCGATGTAAGTCGTCTTACATCGTCATCAAAAAATTTTCTTATCGGATTGGCGCAGAGTTGCAATTGTAAAGTGTGGGTCACAGGGGGAAGTGAGGCGGGGCACAAAACACACGATGATGGAAATCGTTTAGACTTATCTTTTAATACTGCAGATGGAACAAATAAATTGGCGACATGGACTAAAAATAATCTGACATATATCAGACCGCATAGTATTGGAACGCTGTGGAAAGATCCATCAGGAAGGTGCTGGTTGAGAGAAAAAGACCACTGGCACGTAAATACTACCGGCGCTTGCGATTAATATGAAATTTTTTATTACAGCACTTGTCTTATTTGCTCTGGTCGGAGTTGCAGTAGCTGGGTATTTTTACTTCCTTACTCCTGTGGAGCCGAACTTTGTAGACATCGATGCAGATGGACAGCCGCTCCTTTTTCCTGATTCCTCTGGCAGTAATGGCATTGTTGGTAGTGGCGGGGAGTATGAAGCTATACAAGGACAAAATGGAGTTGTGGCTATACGTGCTGACGCTATTCAAGAGTCGACAGTTGCAGTAGGTACTACGACGACTGCAATTGGTGCGGAGTTTGGCTATCCGCTCAGTGACGATCAGAAATTTGTTGCCGGCGGCTTTGATAAAGATTTTCTTATTTACTTCAACCGTCCGCAGAGCACTTTTTACATTTACCTGCAGAGTGAGCCACTGAAAGAAGCGCGTGAGTTAGCAGAAAGCACATTTCTAAGCACTCTTGGAATAGCAGAGGAAAGTGTGTGTGAGCTCTACGTATGGGTCTTTGTTGATGAAAATACCAACGAGTTTCTTGCAGGAAATAATTTCGGGCTCTCATTTTGCCCCGGAGCGGAAATCATTCCATAGAATCAACCGAATCAGCTGATTGAGTTGATTGGAGAAAGCGAGAAACACGCTTTATTACCGCGTCTTTTTCATTTGGGTGATACCACTCAATCCGCGCATCTCTCTTAAACCACGTGCGTTGGCGTTTTGCATACTGCCAGTCAGCTACAGCGATTCTCTTAAGCGCATCTTCTTTTGAAATTTCTCCTTTCAGCCACTGCGCCAGTATGCGGTACTCAAGACCAAGTGCATTCATGCGCTCATAGCTTAAGCTATTTTCAAAAAGCGTCTTAGCCTCATCAAACATCCCACACCTCGCCCGCTCTTCTGTTCGCGCCTTGATACTTTCCCGCAATTCATCGTCCGGCATATCAAGACCAATACGTAGAGGGTCATACTTTTCACCTCTCGCCACAGCCGGCACACTCCCGAGCGTCTCTGCAATTTCAATTGCTCGAATTAAACGCACTTTGTTTTTAGTATCTACGGTTTCAAGCCGTGTTGCATCAAGCTCGGCAAGGCGCTTCACCAGTTCCTGTGCGGAGAGCTTTTCTAATTCGGCGCGCAGCTCCTCATTTGGAGGCACGTGTGGAAAGAGCGCACCATCAATCAGTGCTTCAATATAAAAACCTGTGCCCCCAGCGATAATCGGAACTTTTTCTCTCTTTAGAATATGTGCAATGGCTTTCTCGCCGAGATGGACAAAATCAGCAACGGTAAACTGCTCCTGCGGATGTGCGACATCAAGGAGGTGGTGGGGAATGCCATTCATTTCCTCCTCTGTTACTTTGCCGGTTGCAATATCAAGGCCACGATATACCTGGCGAGAGTCAGCAGAGATAATTTCTCCACCACACTTCTTGGCAAGCAGAATTGCCAAAGAACTTTTTCCAGTGGCGGTAGGGCCAAGAATAGCGACAATTTTTGGACGGGTCATATTTATTGTGGTATACTGCGAGTACTTAGAACAGTAACACAAAGAAATTATGGACACACCAACACTAGAAGGGAAGAAAATCCCATCAGTAACGCTTAAGACTCGGGTGAATGGCGAGTGGAAGGAGGTTTCAACTGATGAAATTTTTGGCGGGAAAAAAGTTGTTATCTTCTCTTTGCCGGGCGCCTTTACGCCAACGTGCTCTTCGACGCATCTTCCGGGTTTTGATGCAAAGTACGATGAAATTAAAGCTGCGGGAGTCGACGAAGTCTACTGCATCTCCGTTAACGATGCATATGTAATGAACGCCTGGGGAAAGGATCTTGGCATTAAGAACGTGAAGCTCCTTCCGGACGGTTCCGGTGCAGTTACTCGCGGACTTGGGATGATGGTGAAGAAAGATAATCTCGGTTTCGGTGAACGTAGTTGGCGTTTTAGCGCATACGTTGAAGACGGAGAGATTAAAAAAGCATTTATTGAGCCCGGTTACTCGGATAACTGTGAAGATGATCCGTTTGAGGTTTCAGATGCAGATACAATGCTTGCGTATCTTAAAAATAAGTAAGCAGTCTCCAGAATCAAAAAAAACGGCCCCAGAGGGCCGTTTTCTAGTCGAAGAACAAATGCCAGTTATCTTTGACATCTCCAAGCGCGGGAGAACCTCCACGGCACATCGGACAGTCGTGTGAAGGGTGTACTGAGAAATCAACGTCTGCAAGCGCAAGGATTTTGCGTTCGTACACCGACCGCATCCCTGATGGCTTTGTGAGCGCGCAGTAATAAGGCATGACATGAAGTTTTCTCACAAGGAATGTGGCCGCAACCTTCTGCGCGGACGCGCCTGATGTAATTCGATCTTCAATAACCAGAATCCGGTCATCGTTCCCAATTAGGGAGAGGTACCGGTCAGATATGAACATTCCAGTCGCTTCGTCCTTAGGCAGCGTAAAGCACTTTGCGCCATAGGGGAGGGCCTGTGCAACCGCTTGGACAAGGCCGTTTGCGCCACGCTCCGGCCCCACCACAACAGTTGGAAATGCTTCACGAGGCTGGAATCCGCCGGGATACATTTTCTCAACAAGACCTGCCCCGAGTTCACTGAGAAGCAGTGAATGAGCGGTTAGTACTGCGGAATTAAAATATCCGTTTGCATGCATTCCGCTCGCAAGAATCGGGTGCGGAAGTGTGTGGTTTCCACCGTAGCGCCATATAGCACCGTAGCGCTCAAACAGTTCAAGCCACTCTTTTTCGGTTTTCCTTTGCATCAGTGACGCTCTCCTTTTTGCATTTCCAGGCGAATACTTCTTGCGGCATCTGCAGGAGCAACGCCCACTCGAGGTTCACGAATTGGTCGCCCTACCACAAGCATATCCGACCCTTCTCGTACGGCTTTTTCTGGGTCTGCTGGCGCTTTATGTTCATGCGGGTCATCGAGCCGCTCCCGAATGCCGGGCGTGACGTACCGAAGCTTCGCTGCAAAGCGTTTTCGCAGTTCCGACAGGTCAGAAACAGCACACGTTACTCCGTAGGCATCGTATCGAAGAGCGATATCTGCACGCTCAGCAACCCTGCGATCGTGCTCCTGCCAATTAGCCTGACCAATTGCGGTATCAGTGGTAAGAACGGTGACGACAATTATTTTTGTGCTACTCTTCTCAGC
>PFBJ01000003.1:0-90820 GCA_002778575.1 Candidatus Kaiserbacteria bacterium CG10_big_fil_rev_8_21_14_0_10_49_17 | reverse complement strand
AACCGTGACATATTCGATTCCGTAGTCAACCATCGCTTGGATGGTTGAACGGACAGCTAGTTTTGTGTCGAGCACCTTTAGATCCGCGAAAACGGGGAGTATTTCACCGTTTGAGAAAATACCAGGGAACAGTTTCAGACGTAAATCTTCCACGCCGTATCTCAGGATGAGGTCGAGAAGTTTTATACCGTGTATATGCTCTGCACACTCCTTAAGGATTGCTCGAGCACAGTGTAGCGGGAGCTCGTCGAGTGAGAGAAATAGCTGTGCCACCACGGCCTCCATTGGCGATTTAATCTCCGCCAATCCTAAGGGGTAGCTGTGATTTTGGGAAGATATTGACTAATTGTATATTTATGCTATTATTTTAAAGGAAATAGTGGAGGGAAAAATGTTCAACTACTACGTCTTTACGCTTGTCTCAACCGTAGCGCTCATCGGTCTCTTCTGGGTAATCCTTCCGCTCTATCAGCGGAAGGCCATTCGGATGAAAAGCGAGTCGGTGTTCGCCCGGGCATTCTTTTCAATTTTTATGCTCGGCATCACGGTCTTTCTTCTGGCCATCATCTACGCCCACTTTGGTAAGGCGGGGATGATCGAGAGCATGCTGGAGTTCTCAGGCATCCTCTGGAGGCTTTTCTCCGGGGAGACGGTGCACCTCATTGATCGTGAGAGCGCGCTCAGTTTCTTCTTCTTAGTCAGTATCGTCGTGCAGATCTTTACGATTGCGACGACGCTTTGGATAACACCCTTCCTGCATGAGGAGGAAGAACTTCTCCTTAAGAAGGAGTGGATCATCAAGTAACAGAGGCCCCGGCGCGCATGCGCGCCGGGGCTTTGTCTGCACTGTGCCGGAGGAGGGAGTGTCCTGATCGTCACTAAGCTCTCCGCCAGCCGTCGGATCGCTAAGTGCGACGGGACACGCCTCGCTGTCGCAAAACGACATGCTCCGGCGTTCGATTCCCCATACACTGTGCGTAGGCACAGTGCGCTCCATCACCTCGCGTCGCTCTGTGCCGGAGGAGGGAATCGAACCCTCATCCCTTGCGGGACACGATTTTGAGTCGTGCGTGTATACCAATTCCACCACTCCGGCATTCGCTTAGAATAACGATTTTAGAAACTCTTTACCAGAACCTGATTTTAAAAACTTCTCACGCTCTCGAGCAGATACTCTATTTGGGTGCGCTTCTTTGTAAATTAAGACGAACGGTGCATATGGCCGAGTTGCAAAACTTCTTCTAGAATTATGTTGTTTGATACGACGCTCCAAATCACTCGTCATCCCCACGTCGATGTAGTTTTTCTCAACACTTCGTATTGCGTAAACAAAGTACATTTTCGATTGATTTATATACCAACCTGCCTGCCTGCCGGCAGGCAGGTTCCACCACTCCGGCATTCGCATTTATCTGTATAGATAGTGTACGGATAATTTCCTGAAATGCTATACTGCCGAGTATGAGTGGAAAATTTTACAATGATTCAATTTTCTGGGTTGAGCTTGAGAAAATTAAACCAAACCCATTTCAGCCCAGAAAGGAATTTGATGAACATAAATTACGTGACTTGGCGGACTCTATCCGTCAGTACGGGGTGCTGCAACCGCTCGTTGTTACGAAACGAGAAGTTGAGAAAGAGGACGGAGGACTCGCAAGCGAGTATGAACTCATTGCTGGCGAGCGCCGCTTGCGCGCATCAAAAATAGCCGGCCTCTCGCAGGTACCCGTCATTATTCGGACAGCTGATGAGAGCGATTTGGTAAAACTGGAACTTGCCATTATTGAAAACCTCCAGCGAGAAGATTTAAATCCAATAGATCGAGCGCTTGCGTTTAAAAAGCTTGCTGAGGATTTCGGCATGAAGCACCGCCAAATTGGCGAAAAGATAGGGAAGAGCCGCGAATACGTTGCGAACACACTGCGCCTGCTTGCACTCCCCGAAGAGATGCAGGGCGCGCTTTCAGCAGGGAAGATCACCGAAGGGCACACTCGCCCGCTTCTGATGCTTACAGATAAGACAGAAGAGCAAATGACGCTTTATAAGGAAATTATGCTTAAAAAGCTCTCCGTGCGCGATGCAGAAGCAATAGCACGGCGGATAGCAGTTGATCGGGCGCGTAAGAAGCCACTCTCTCCTGAACTTACGACAATTGAGAAAGAGCTGTCTGAGCAGCTTGGTACGCGCGTACATATTGAGACTCGCGAGGTTGGCGGGAAAATCTCTATTGATTTCATGTCGCCTGAAGACTTGCGCGCCCTACTGGAAAAAATTGATCGGGAAGTCTCACGCCGTTTGCCTGAGGCAGAAGCTGTTGAAACTAATGACTCCCAGCAAGATGGAGAGGGAGAAGAAGGGCCAATTGATGACCGTTCAGAGGAAGAAGTGGAAGAGGCGGAAGAGTCTGAGGATCTCTACTCGGTGAAAAACTTCAGTCTTTAATTTTCTGCCTCAAGAGCCGCTTTAATGTGGCGCTTTGCGAGGGTTGTTTTTGCGACTTCAAACCATTTTTGGCTCGGTTTCGCGCTTTCCTTTGTAAGAATCTCTACAATGTCGCCGTTCTTAAGCTTTGTATCAAGTGATGCAAGTTTTCCGTTCACCTTCGCGCCTGCTATGTGGTTGCCGATGTCAGAGTGAATTGCGTATGCGAAATCAACCGGACTTGAGTCAATAGGAAGATCAATCACGTCGCCCTCAGGGGTAAACACAAATACGCGATGGCTGAAGAAATCACTTTTGATATTTAAAAGAAATTCCTCTTCTTCATAAGCGCTTTGATGCTCATCAGCAATCTGTTTAATCCACGAAGGCACACTCTCTGATGGTGCGTGCGTGACTTTCTTCTTCCGACTCTTACGCGCTGACTGTTTTTTCTCCGTCGGTTTGCTTAAAACTGATGGAAGAAATTGCATAATCCACTCAAATGTACTCTCAGGCTTCTCTCCTCGCTGCACGCCTTTATAGCCGACGTGTGAGGCAATACCGAATTGCGCTTCACGGTGCATTTGTTCAGTCCGTATCTGAATTTCAACCGTACCGGACGTGCCGGTAAAGACCGTCGTGTGGATGCTTTGGTAGCCATTGGGTTTCGGAAAGGCGATATAGTCCTTAATTTTTCCCGGTAGCGGTCTCCAGATAGTGTGCACCGTGCCAAGGACGTGATAACAGTCGCTTACAGATGGTACAATAATGCGCAGCGCCATAACATCGTGGATTTTATCAATATCCCAATCCTTGCGTTCCAATTTTTTATATAAACTGTACAGTCCTTTAATGCGTTGCTCGGTGCGGAATCGGGTCACGCCTTCTTTTGCAAGTTCCTTTTTCAGTTGCTTATTTACTTTCTCGATACTCTTTACGCCGTGTTTCGTACGTTCTTGTACCAGTGCTTTGACTCGTCCGTACTCTTTCGGATATGCAAATGGAAATGCGTAGTCTTCAAGTTCACGCTTCAAGCGCCCCATGCTCAGTCGGTCAGCAATAGGCGCATAGACCTCGAGTGTCTCCTGCGCAATGCGCAGCTGTTTATTCTTCGGTACGTACTGAAGGGTGCTCATATTGTGCCGACGATCCAAGAGCTTAATGAGTACGACGCGCACATCTTGGCTCGTTGCAACAAATAGTTTTCGCAGACTCTCAGTGTGCCGCTGCACGCCACGGTACTTCAGTGTTCCAAGCTTGGTCACGCCCTCGACAAGAAAGAGGACTTCCTCGCCAAATTGACCCGCTATGTCTTCCGGTTTTACGCCAACATCCTCAATAGAGTCATGCAAGAAGCCTGCCGCAATTGTTTTGGGGCCCATGCCAATTTCAGCGAGTCCTTTGGCGGTGTCGTAGAGGTGTGTGAAATATGGCTCTCCGGAGTAGCGTTTGTGCCCCTCATGCGCTTTTTTTGCAAACGCATACGCACGATTTACAAAATCGACATCCTCCTTGGAGGGTGAGTCCATTAATTTTGTAATATCCTTGACACTAGCCATTATCTCTACTATACTACTTTGCGAGGTATACGCAACGGGAGTAGGCAAATGACCGACCTTTCATTGCAGGATCAAGCAGGTGGTGCGCCTTTTGAGTGCTCGGCATGTTCAGCGAGAATCTGGCGTCAGACACCAAGCGGCATCTGTGAGTGCGGTGGGGGCGGAACAATAATCATTGCCCGCGCCCGAACTGAGTTCCTAGAGAAAGAACTCGATGCGCTCGAGCGCCGAGACATTAGAACGCGCATATATAAAATTTTCGGCTCAAGAAAAAGCCAAAAAAGAGAAAACAATTCCCACTTACAGCTTGTCTGCGGATGAGCTGTTATTTTTTGGAAGGCGAAAGGAGTTCGAGTGCTTGTTCGAGCGTAAACTTCTCTGGGTCTGTGTCATCAGGTACATAGACATTTTTCAGACCTTTCTTTAGGTGGAGTCCGGATTTTGACTTATACAGAGTGATAGGTTTCCCCGTCTTTGGGTGTTTCCCTAACTCTTTTACTATCTCCACCCCTTTGCGAGGCTGTTTCGGCTGACTCAGTAACTCAAGCGCTCGCTCAAGGGATACGGTGTACACATCGTCTTCTTTAAGGGAGCGGTAGTCACCGTCGTGCACCACGTACGGTCCAAATCGACCGACACTTGCCACAACGTCTTTGCCACTTTCAGGGTGTACACCGAGCGTGCGCGGCAATTTTAAATATTTTACGGCATCTTCAAGCGTGACTGAGCTCAGGTCGTGCTCTTGCGGTACGCTTGCTCGTCTTGGTTTTGGATTCTCTTTCGTTTTTTCACCCTCTTGCACATACGGACCGAATCGGCCATGGAGGAGAAAAATTGGTTCACCACTCTCAGGGTGTGCACCGATTGGCTCGTCAGGTTTCAGTTCCGCGCCTTCTTCGGTGCGCGCCCCGTCGCACTCTGGAAAACGCTCACAACTCATGAACTTTCCACCACGGGCAAGTTTAAAGACCATTGACGCGTGGCACTTCGGGCATTTAAATTCCTCTGGTGTCGGGCCTAGGTTTGTCAGTTTTTCAATGTTTTCCTTTGAGGCAACATCTTTCGAAAACGGCTCGTAGAACTCTTTCAGTGTTTTTGCATACTCACGTTCACCATTTGCGATTTCATCGAGCTCATCCTCAAGCTCAGCGGTAAATGAGTCGCTAATGTACTTATCAAAATGACTCTCAAGAAAGGAGCTTACGACATCGCCGGTTGCGGTGGGGAAGAGCGTCCGCCCCTCTTTCTCAACGTACCCTCGGTCAACAAGTGTTCGCATAATGCTCGCATAGGTTGACGGGCGGCCAATTCCTCGTTTTTCGAGTTCTTTCACGAGACCTGCCTCGGTGTAGCGGTTTGGCGGCTGTGTCTGTTTTCCCTCGGCAGAAATAGCAATAAGTGAAAGCACATCACCTTCAGCAACCTTTGGCAGTTCGGTGTCCTCTCCACGGGCTCGCGGGTCGGCAGAGAGCCAGCCGGGGAAAATAACGCGTGAGCCGTTCGCACTAAAGTTCGGCGCACCCGGAACCTGGGCGACAATTTTTGTGCGTTTTAGCTTCGCGTCTGCCATTTGGCTTGCAATCGTGCGCTCCCAGATAAGCTGGTAGAGCGCCTTCTGCTCCCCGGTGGTGCCGGCGCTTTCTTTCGTCACATCAGAAGGACGCACCGCCTCGTGGGCTTCCTGTGCTGAACGACTCTTTGTCTTAAAAGTGCGGGCTTGGTGAAATTCTTTTCCGTATTTTTTTTCAACGACCGATGCGATGGCACCGAGCGCCTGGTTGCTGATGGTTGTGCTGTCTGTTCGCATATAGGTAATGTGCCCCGCCTCATAGAGCCGTTGCGCGACTTGCATGGTTTTGCTCGGTGAGTAGCCAAGACGGGTTGACGCAGATTGCTGGAGTGTGGATGTGGTAAACGGTGGCCGCGGCGCGCGCTTTGCGTCGCTCTCTTCTACTGCGGCGACGCTCCACGCACCGCTCTCGCCGGCAGAAACAATAGCGTCGGCGTCCTCCTGTGTCTTTGGCTCCTCAACGCACGTAACAGGCAAAGAGTCGCCATCTGCTGTTTTAAGATCAGCGGTAATAACCCAAAAATCTTCCGGCACAAATGCGCGTATTTCCCGCTCGCGCTCCATAATGATGCGCAGTGCAGGAGACTGCACGCGCCCGGCGGAGAGACCGTAGCGCACTTTTTTCCAAATAAGTCCGGAGAGATCGTAACCGACAAGCCGGTCGAGCACGCGACGCGCTTCTTGTGCTTGGCTCAAATGCTCGTCTATTGCTCTGGGGTGCGCGAGGGCGTCTTGGACTGCGTCTTTTGTAATTTCATAGAAGGCAATACGCTTTGGTTTTTTTAATCCAAGCGCTTCCTTTATATGCCATGCAATGGCTTCTCCTTCACGGTCAGGGTCGGTGGCTAGTATGACCTCGTCGGCTTTTTGGGCCAATTTTTTGATGTCAGCCATCGTTTTTTCCTTTCCGGCAACCATAACGTATCGCGGCACGAAGCCGCCCTCGATATCGACGGCGTCTTTATTGCTTTTCGGCAAATCGCGTACGTGGCCGACTGAGGCGCGCACTGTGTAGCCGTCACCGAGATACTTCTCGATAGTCTTTGCTTTTGCTGGTGACTCTACTATTACTAATTTCATATGTAGCGTTTTCCAAAAATAGAAAACTCGTACCTCTTACCGCATCACACTAGCACATGTCAAATGCGTAGTAATAGTATGCGTGTGTAAAGCGTACTTAAACACGGCGAATTTCCCCGAGTTCTTCCTTGATTAATCCCTTCAATTCCATTGCTGAGAGAATGATATTGATACTCGAAATGTCATAGTCAAGCCGCCCAACAAGCTCGTGGCGCGGCAGCGGAGTTGCAAGCAGTTCTAATACCTGCTTCTCATCGGTAGAGAGTGTTTTATGCCGGGCTGTATGCCCTTCGCGCGGGGTAATGTGAAGTGCTTCAAGAATGTCATCGGCTGAGGTGACGGGCGTTGCGCCATTTCGAATGAGCATGTGCGGTCCATAGGTGCTCTGCGAGAAGATTGACCCAGGAACGGTGAGTACATCGCGGTTATACTCGGTTGCGAGACGCGCGGTGATGAGCGTGCCTGATTTTTGCCCTGCTTCAATAATGAGCGTTGCGTCAGACATACCTGCCATGATCCGGTTTCGTTGTGGGAAACTATACGGCGTTGCGGTAAATCCCGGAGGAAATTCTGAAAGAAGAGCGCCTCCATTTTGCAATATTTCCCGTGCTAATCCGCGGTTGCTTTTTGGGTAGAGGACTCCCCAATCAAGTCCTGAGCCCGGTACCGCTATGGTCGGGAGGTGCGCGCCTAATGCCGCGCGGTGCGCTATTGTATCCATACCAATAGCAAGCCCCGAGACAATAGTAATAGGGTATCCGGCGAGGTCTGCTATGAGTTTTTCACACACACCCTTGCCATACGGAGTGTATTTTCGGGAACCGACAACGCACAGCAGTTTCTGCCCTTCAAGCGAGAGTTTCCCTTTTAGGAAAAGTTTTTCAGGGGCATCAGGTATTTCCCCAAGCAGTGGGGGAAACTGTTCTCTATTGAGTTGTCGGAGCGGGTAGTCCACGGTAGTATCATCTTACATATATGCTAGATATCAAGTTCATCAGAGAAAATCTAGATCTGGTAAAAGAGGGAGCGCGTAAGAAATGCGTGACGGTTGACCTCGATCGCTTGGTTTCTCTCGACGACGAGCGCAAGAAATTGCAGAAAAGCGTTGAGGAGAAGCGTGCCAAGCAGAATGCGGCAAGTGAGAAGATTCCGCAAGCCCCGCCCGAGGAGAAGGAAAAACTCATTGCAGAAATGTCGGTGATCAAGGAGGAGTTTCAAAAAGAAGAAGAAACCTTGCGTGCTGTTCTTGATGAGTGGCGCGCGCTTATGGTTATGGTTCCTAATGTTCCGGATATTTCTGTTCCTGAAGGAGATGATGATTCGGCAAACCAGGAAATCCGCACATGGGGCGAGCAAAAGAAATTTTCATTTACTCCTAAAAGCCATACAGAACTGATGCGTGCACACAATATGGTGGACTTTGAGCGGGGGAGCAAGGTCGCTGGTTTTCGCGGATACTATCTCACAGGCGACGGAGCGCGGCTTACTTTTGCTATCTGGGAATTTGTGCGTGACCACTTTTCTAAAAAAGAGTATGAGCCAGTCATTACCCCGTCGCTTGTGCGCAAGGAGCCATTTATCGGCACCGGCTATTTACCGCAAAGCGAAGAGGATCTCTATAAGACGCAAGACGACTCGTATCTCGCCGGCACCTCTGAAGTCGCCGTTATGGGTTACTACATGGACGAAGTGCTTGAAAAAAAAGATTTGCCGAAAAAGTACCTTGCATTTTCTCCGTGTTTTCGTCGCGAGGCAGGGAGCCACGGAAAGGACACAAAAGGGCTGGTGCGGGTGCATGAGTTTTTCAAATTTGAACAAGTGGTGCTGTGCGAGGCGTCACACGAGGTGTCTGTGAAGATGCATGAAGAGCTGACTGAAAATGCGGAGAGTATCATGCAGGCGCTTACATTGCCGTACCGTGTGGTGGTTAACTGTGGAGGTGATTTAGGGCTCGGCCAAGTAAAAAAGTACGACATTGAGGCGTGGGTTCCGTCTGAGGAGACGTATCGGGAGACGCACTCGGCATCGTACTTTCATGACTTCCAAACGCGCCGCTTGAACATCCGCTACCGTGATGAAGACGGCACGCTACGTTTTGCGCACTCGCTTAACAATACTGCCGCAGCAACACCACGACTGCTTGTGCCCATTATTGAAAATTATCAGCAAGAAGACGGCACTATTACCATTCCGGAAGTACTGCGCCCGTACTTTGGAAAGGATGTAATAGGGAAGTAGCTATGCGGCTCTCACCGCGAAAACGGCTCCGGTCGCCTCGGCAAGTTGCGCGCAGACGGAAAATGTTTCTCTGGCGAGCGGGCACTCTGCTGTTTCTTGGGGCGCTCCTTCTTAGTGGCGGTATAGCAGGGACGCATATTGAAGCAATTCAAATACAGGAAATTGTTGTTGAGGGAAATGGCGTGACAGCAAAGGGTGCGCTTAGTGCATCAGTGCAAGAGGCACTCGATGGAATGTATTTTCCGTATATTTCAAAGAGAAACATTTTCCTCTATCCCAAAGACGCGATAGAGGAAAAGGTGCTGGCGGAATTTCCTCGGCTCGCGTCTGTCACATTTACGCGACTTGATACGCAAACGCTTTCTGTCCAGTTTCAAGAATTTCAACCCGTAGCACTGTACTGTCGTGAATCGTGCTATTTCATAAATAGTACCGGGTATATTTTTGCCCCCGCGCCGGAATTTTCCGGCACGCTCCTTGTTCGCTTTACCGGCGGTGGCCTCGTGGGTGAGCCTGTCGGAGCACAATTTGTATCTGTTGGTGAATTTAAAAAACTCCTGCAATTTATTGAAGGGGTGGCAGTAAGAGGTCTTGCCGTTGAGCACATTGAGTTGCTCCCTGCAGGCGACGCGCGGGCTTTACTTTCAAGTGGAACCGCAATACTTTTTTCCCGCACGATAAGCGTCTTGGTGACACTTGAAAATTTGCACGCGTCACTGTCTTCCGAGGCACTCTCCGGCGGACTTGATGGTGTTGACTACATTGATCTTCGGTTTGGCAATCGAGTTTATTTTAAAAAGAAAACGGAGGCAGTACCACCTGCCTCCGACGATACGCAGTAGCCTTGCTACGTGCGTCTAGTTCTTGAGGGTGCGAAGGATTCTCTTGGAGTCTTCCGACCCTTCTGCTTCGAGAATTTTCTTATACGACCATGGGCCCTTAAAGAGCCTCTTAAGCCAGACGCGGAAACCGCGCCGCGCCTCTCTCTGACGTCCACGGCCGATGCGCTCATGCGGTCGCATGCTCTCCTCCTCTAGTCTTTGTTGTCCGCTTCGCGCTCTTTGCGCTTGTGCGCCTCACGAAATGCGAGACCAAGAGAGATGATCGCAAGTGCTACGATAGCGCCCCACTCAAAAGGATTCATGTACTTCCTCCTCACAATTTGCTTGCTCTATTACACTCTGATAGCGTTTGAGAGTCAAGTATGAAAAAAGGTTTCTGGAAAACACTACAATTGCCCGCATTCGTCATGGCGCCCATGGCGGATGTTACCGACCCCGCGTACCGCAGAATTATTGCCCGTGTTGGAAAGCCGGATGTAACCTGGACAGAGTTTGTTTCAGCAGATGGGCTAGCCCTTGCGCCAAAGGAAGGACGAGAGAAGCTTATAAAAGACCTTATGTACACCGAGACTGAGCGCCCGATAGTTGCGCAACTCTTTTCTGGCAGCCCCGAGCATATGGAGAGCGCCGCACGCCTTGCCGTGAAGCGTGGCTTTGACGGCATTGATATCAATATGGGGTGCCCTGACAGGAGTATTGAAAAGCAAGGCGCGGGGGCGGCCATGATAAAGAACAAAGAGAACGCCATTGCGGTTATTGAAGGCGCGGTACGCGGTGCGGGAGAGTTGCCTGTCTCGGTTAAGACGCGCATTGGGTATACCAAAGATGAATTAAGCGAGTGGCTCCCGGCACTGCTCTCTACGGACATCTCTACTGTCACGATTCACGCGCGTACTCGAAAAGAAATGTCAGACGTGCCGGCGCAGTGGGAGAAGGTAAAAGAGGCAGTCGAGATCCGTGATGCGCTTGGCATTGATACGCTCATCTTTGGCAACGGTGACGTCATGAGTCTTACTGAAGCGAGGGAGCGGGTAAAAGAGAGTGGGTGCGACGGGGTAATGCTCGGGCGCGCCATCTTTGGCAACCCGTGGGTGTTTTCGGAATATCAGGCGACACCAAAAGAGAAGCTTGAAATGCTTGTTGAGTTATGTGAAGCGTTTGAGACCCTCCTTCCGCATAAAAATTTTGCAATTTGCAAAAAGCACTTCAAAGCATTTGTGAATGGCTTTGACGGCGCGAAGGAGCTTCGTGTTGAGCTTATGGAGAAGGGAAATACTGCAGCCGTGGTGCGGGAAATTGTAGGAGAAGCGATTGACTCAATCAGGTGATTGAGTTGATTGTCTGCTTTACCAGCACCTGCTTTTGTGAAAAGGTAGTGAGAGGAACACGCAGGAGGTAGTCATGGAAATGCTGCAAGTCATCGATTTCCGCTCAAAGAGCGGACTCTTTGATTCGGTTGAGCTTATTTTTCTGTTCGTCTGCTACGAGTCGCAAAAGGATGAGGTGCCGGCCGGCTTTCTTGTGGCTCGTAAAGATCAAGGTCCGCACCATAATGATTGGGAGGTGCTGTGGTGCTCTGATTTTGAAATGGCGCGCTATGCATTCAACGCGCACACATTCCATGGACTCGATTTGGATAGGAGTGTGTGGCCCCAACTGGTGAAGGAAGCGTGCGGCAAACTTGGCACTGCTGAACCAATCTTCATGCCACAGAGCGGTCACGAACACATTTTCTCCGCCATTTTAGAATTCGATGAAGGGAAAGTGTTTCCAGGAATTGACGTGCGCTCACACCCTCTCGCAGGGCAGCGCGTGTAAAAAATGAAAGGGCGGAGAAAATCCGCCCATATTTTTTTCTGGTATACTGCCGGTATGGAAATCTCTGAAATCTATACATGGATAGGAAGAGGAATCCTTATTTTACTCGGCCTCTCAATACTTTTCGGTGTTATTTTGGTATTGGCAATTATCCGCGGCATGAAGGAGCTTGTTGATCGCGGCAATGACACTGCAAAGTGGGGCGAGAGAGGGTACCGGTTCGCAAAGAGTAAAATGAAAAAGGCAGACTATACAGTTGTAGATAACAACAATGAAAGAGAAGAAAAGTAGCGAAGTGCTCTACCGTAAATACCGACCGCAGAGCTTTAAAGAAGCGCTCGGTCAAGAGCATATTACCTCTGTACTTCAGGGGGCGATAAAAGAAGGCAACATTGCTCATGCGTATCTTTTTTCTGGCTCACGCGGTATTGGTAAAACGACGTTTGCGCGTATTTTGGCGCATGAAATCGGCTGTTCTGATAAAGACCTCTACGAAATAGACGCAGCGAGCAACCGCGGCATTGATGATATTCGTGAACTGCGCGATGCGGTGCACGTCCTGCCGTTTGAATCTCCGTACAAGGTCTACATTATTGACGAGGCGCACATGCTCACGAAAGAAGCGTTCAACGCGCTTTTAAAGACTCTTGAAGAGCCGCCGGCACACGCCATCTTTATTCTCGCAACTACGGAAGCGCACAAGGTGCCCGAGACGATTCTCTCTCGGTGTGAGACGCATACATTCCGGCAGCCGAATCAGAAGGTGCTCCACGACATGGCACTCTCTGTCGCAAAAAGTGAAGGGTATGATCTCGAGCCCTCAGCCGCAAGCCTCATTGCAACCATCGGAAACGGTTCATTTCGCGATATGCTCGGCACACTGCAAAAGGTGCTCTCCGGCGCGAAGAAGGGAGCGGTCTCGCTTGAAGATGTCGAGCGCATTACGAGCGCTCCAACAAGTGCGCTCGTCAATGACTTTTTAAACGCTCTTGCGGATAGTTCACTTCCGGATGCTCTCTCAGTAGTTGAGCAGGCAGTAGCAGGGAATTTAGATATAAAAACATTTCTCTCCCTTATCCTCAGTAAAGCCCGTGCCGCACTTTTGCTCAAGCACGGAGGCACAAACGAGAAAGGTCTTGGCGAGCATTTCTCTGAAGACGATGTCGTATTTATTGTTGCACTCTCAAAAAGCGAATCTATGAGCCTTGAGGCACTCGCGGTACTGCTTGAGGCGTACAATGAGACGCCCCGCTCATACATTCCACAATTGCCACTTGAACTTGCTCTGATGCGACTTCTCGGTGATATTGACAATTCAAAATAATAAGGTTAAATTTATTTTTAGCAAATCATGGAGGGTGTACTACGATGAGCGAAGGTTACTTTGTTGCGCTTCGATATTGTGAACACGTGGAGGGCTATGCCGGAATCATCACATGGACACAGTTCTCGAGTAAGTCCGCGTTTGACAATTGGTATCGCGGGCAGAATGAGAAAGAAGTGGTCGAGGAGGGAATTACTCCCGAGCGGTGTGTCGAACTGACCAAAAGTACGCCGATGGGCGCTTACACGGAATGCGCCTATCACCGCGCGACTGATCCGGTGACCGGAGAAATCAATTCAAGCCGGCTCCAATATGAATTAACAAAATTTCACCGTGGTATCCTTGCTAGGTAAGGTAAGGAGCGAATACTGTTTTGGCCGCCCCGTACACACGGGGCGGCTCTATTTTAAATGGTATAAAAAAGGTACAATCCCACATATTCCGGGGTCGTCTAATGGTAGGACGCTTGGTTTTGGTCCAAGAAATCGGGGTTCGAGTCCCTGCCCCGGAACTAGAGTGCGTAAGCTCCCGATGCGGAGCATTGGGTGCATAGGCACTCTTTCCGGGCAGGGACGAGAAAGACGGAGGCGGTATACAAGACGAGGAGGAACGACGAGTGCTTGTCGCCGAGTCGGGGTCGAACGCACTTAGTATTTTACGAGCGAGCGAAGTAAAATGGTTAGTGACGGGTGACCGAGCCCTGCCCCGGAACCCGCAGCAAAGCGAAGGGTTTCGGGGCATGAACAGTGCCTGCGCACACAGGAAAGGTGATAACAGCGTGCCTCTAAACGCACTGTTTGAGCAGCAGCCAGTGATATTTTGACAAAATAGAATAGAAGTGCTTTTATGCTCTCAGAAGTAATAACGGCATACTCCAAGGAGGGAAAGCCATGTCAATGTCAACGGACGGACGCTCAGTCGGTTGGACGTCACAAAATGGCCGCGCTGTGGTGGTCGTTGCCGAGGGCGGCACTGTGACCGTAAACCACAAGTCTATCGATGTGACCAAAAGCGAGTGGATACTCCTCGCGGCAATCGCTTTTAATCGAGGGAAGGTGCGTACACGGCGCATGCTTCTGGCATGCCTCTATCCGGAGGCCGAGAAAGAGGCCGATGCAAAAATCCTCGACGTCATGATTTGCAAAATTCGTGCGAAGCTCGAGAAGGCGCATCCGGCCGCTGGAGAGTGCCTGCGATCCGTGTGGGGCCGCGGGTACGCATTTGGCCTACCGTCGCGCGAGAGCTCTCCGGTGGCAGGGCTCGACATGCCCAGTTCGCCTCGCTGGGTGCGCAAACACAAGATGAAGATTGTCGGACTCCTTCGATCCGGAGAGATAAATACCAAACAAGTGCTGGCGCACTACCCTGACCTTTCCGAGGATGAACTCCTTGAATGGTTCGGTGGCTACAGTGAATACGGTGAGAAGGGGCTCCTTGCTACCAAGGTGCAGGAGTGTGTCCTCTAATTTTAGAAATGGGTCTGGCAAGTATGTTAGGCCCTTTCACTATTTAAATTTGCTATACTGAGGGTATGAAAAAAGGCTACATAGTAAATATAGAAAAAGAAACACTTGAAAATACTGATTATCGGCGAGTGCTCTACACTGCAGAAAATTCTCAACTTGTCCTTATGAATCTCCAACCGGGAGAGGAAATAGGCGAGGAGGTGCACACACTGGATCAATTTATTCGCTTTGAACAGGGCGGTGCAAAAGTGGTGTTTAACAAAACCGAGGAGCATGAAGTGCATGCTGACTTTGCGATAATAATTCCTGCTGGCACATACCACAATGTGATTAACACAGGAGACACTGAGCTAAAGCTCTACACAATTTACTCACCGCCAGAGCATCGCGACGGCGTTCTACAGCCAACAAAAGCAGATGAAACGCAAGAGCATTTCGACGGCACGACAAGCGAGTAATTGATTTAAATACATATTTAAATATGTATGCGCTCATGTACATATTTTTTTGGTGTGGTAGGCTCTCGAGAGCATAGTGGAGGGCCCCATGAGCAGCAAAGAGATTGAGGCTGAAATAACCTCTTTCCATTCTGATGGCATTTCATTTCGCCTGAAAGACGGTACAGTGATCCGCGTTCGTGCGGAAGATGTGGTCTGCACAAATAAGAGGAAGAAGAATCCCGTCTTTAGACTCCGGCGTGGTGTGAAGAAGTGCGATATCGAGCCGCCGAAATGGGGGGAGCTCGGCACAGTGAAAGTCCCAAAGGAATTCATGAGTCGGGTAGTGGAGCACCTGAAGGAGGAATAAAACCCCGGCGCGCGTGCGCGCCGGGGTTTTCCTTGTCGTATTTCCAGCTGATTGGATGCTCTAGGAGAGCACGTGCTAGAATACGGTATGCGCCAAGCATCCAAAGCATTTCTTTTTCTGGCACTCATCGCAGGAGCCTTTTTTGTTATCGATCGTTTTGTCGCGCCTATCGCGCGAGAGAATACCCCTGCACAGGTAATCGAGGCAGTCGGGGAGAAGCAAATTTCCGAAGAGAGCGAGGAGTATGTGATTGACGTGGTTTACCCAGTAACCCGCGAAAGCGCCGTCAATGCTGATATTGAGTTGTTTATGGATGAGCAGATTGCCGATTTCAAAAAAATTGTGCAGGAAACATTTGACCCTCGCGTTGCTGTTGGCCCGTACAGCCTCCTTACGCATTTTAAAACATTTTCGTCAGGTTCATTGCTCAGCTTTGAAATTGTCGTCTCACTTGATACCGGCGGCGCGCACCCAAATCATTTTGTTGAGACGCGCACGTATGACATGAACACTGGGGAGCGGCTTACATTTGAAAACGTTTTTATACCGGAGGCGCCCGCGAGACTCTCAACGCTGATACAAAATGATTTGCTCGGGCGGCTTTCTGAGGTCGGGAGTACAGTAGAATGGATTGAAGACGGTACGGAACCGGTGCAAGAGAACTTTGAAGGCTTCGTTATTTCAGGAGATACAATACAGTTCTTTTTCTCTCCGTACCACGTTGCGCCGTATGCGGCGGGAGTGCAGAGTGTTACTTTCCCGCTCGTAACGCTTGCGGATATTTTTACCGAGGAGTTCAAAAATAAAACGAGCTAACATGGAATACGCAATGGGGTACCAAGAATACTACACAGCCATTACCAAGCCATTTTTTGCACCGCCGGAATGGGTATTTGGACTTGCGTGGGGGATTATCTACCCGCTTATCGCGCTTGCCGCCGTATACATCCTCTACCTCGTATATAAAAAACGCGCAGACTGGAAGCTCTTTCTTATTCTTGTTCTTAATATGATAGGCAACATTGTCTTCACGCCGTTGCAATTGTTGCTTCCAGGCGAGTTGTGGGCGTCACTTGATATTCTCTTTGTGCTTGCCACAGTGGCGCTTCTTCAGTGGTACGCGTGGCGAGTGTCTAAGCTGCTCTTCATTCTTCTTCTCCCGTACCTCCTGTGGGGTACATTTGCAACAGTGCTTCAAATTACAATTTTCTTTCTCAATTAAATGAAACATCCACCTATTATCGTCCTCCTTGTCGTTGTCTTTCTTGTGTTCTACCTCTTTTTCGGTGTCGCGCTACACCTTTTCTAAGACTCCGTTTAACGGTATACTCCGATTAATTAGCAGTCTTAGTAATAGATATGAAAACACATCCAATTCTTATTGTTATTGTGCTTATCGCTATTGCGGCAGTCGGGTTTCTATACTTTGGCATTCCTGGGGGAAGTCAGAACGTAGCCGCTCCAGCAGCGAGTGATACGAGCGCAGATACTGAACAGTCGACTGAAGCGATCGAAGCCGGGCTTGTCGGAGCGTGGCAGTCAACCGATGACGAAAAGTCGGTACGCATTTTCAATGCTGATGGAACGCTTTCTGAAGTGTATGACGGCGAGGAAATTTCCGGCGGCAGCTGGAACGTCTTTACCGAAGTTGGCAATGAACCCGTGCCGGCTATTCCCGGAGCGATATACCTGAAGATCGTTGACGGTGAAGAGGCGTATTACTTCTCAATTGCGGAAGTGACCGCAGGCTCGCTCGCACTTATTTACCTTGATCGCGGCGGGGTACTAACCTACACGCGCGTGGTAGCGGAGTAATATGTCCGATTCGGCACGACGATTACTATTGATTGGAGCGCTTGTATTGGTTGTTATTGTTTTTGGCTTCGCGCTTTTGCGAGCACAGATGCGGTCAGCTGGTACAACCGTAACTGAAGCACCTATGGTAGATACAGAAGAAAACAGTGCAACTGTAAATCAGCTGCACATAACTGACATACAGGAGGGAACCGGTAGCGAGGCGAAAGCCGGAGACACCGTCTCAGTTCACTATGTCGGTACACTTACAAACGGACAGAAGTTCGACAGCTCGAAGGACCGCGGGGAACCCTTCTCATTTACTCTGGGCACAGGAAGCGTGATCGCAGGGTGGGAGCAAGGCGTTGTTGGTATGAAGGTTGGTGGCGTACGCAAGCTTGTTATTCCTTCATCGCTTGCCTACAGCGCGGTAGCCGGACATCCGCTACAAAAAGAAACCCTTGTCTTTGAAGTGGAATTGCTTGGCATAGAGTAGTTGCCAAGAGTTGTAAAATAGTTACGCTTGAGGGAATGAGCTCGTTTTCCTTCGAGATAGTGGAAACGCTCCACGGCACGCGTGCGCGTGCCGGGGAGCTTTCGACTGCCCGTGGCACCATTAAAACGCCGGCGTTTATTGCCGTCGGGACAAAAGCGACAGTCAAAGGCCTCTCGACGGAAACGCTTTCGCGCATTGGCGTGCAGGCAGTGCTCGGTAATACCTACCACCTCTACCTAGAGCCGGGTGAGAAAGTTGTAGCAGAGGCGGGCGGCATAGGTTCATTTATGAATTGGAGCGGCCCGACATTTACCGACTCGGGAGGATTCCAAGTATTCTCGCTTGGCGCAGGATTTGGAAAAGGAATAAATAAATTTGAAAGAGACGTCGACGCGGATGAGGCACTCGTGCCATACAACAAGGAACTGGCGCAGAGTCACGGCAAACTTGCCATTATTGATGAAGACGGGGTGTCGTTTACCTCACACCTCGACGGCTCACTACACCGCTTTACCCCAGAGCGCTCCATGGAAATCCAACACGCGCTTGGAGCCGATATTATTTTTGCATTTGATGAGTGCACGTCACCGACAGCTGATGAGGCGTACCAAAAAGAAGCAATGGAGCGCACGCACCGCTGGGCAAAACGCTCGCTCCTCTCGCATAAAAGGAATATTGATTCCGCGCGAAGACAGGCGCTTTTTGGTATTGTCCAAGGCGGCAGGTTTGCTCACTTGCGCGAAGAGAGCGCAAAAGTAATTGCCGGCATGGATTTTGATGGATTCGGTATCGGCGGTTCATTTTCAAAGAAAGACCTCGACGCGTCACTAGCGCGTGTTAATACCATCCTCCCGATGGAAAAGCCGCGACACCTTCTCGGTATCGGCAGCGAACCGAGAGACCTCTTTGACGGAGTCGAACACGGTATAGATACATTTGACTGCGTCGCGCCGACTCGACTTGCGCGTACCGGCACTCTCTATACTGCGCGAGGCGAAATACATATACTGAATGCGCGGTATCGTACTGACCATACGCTGCTTGATGAAGAGACCGGAAGCGAAGTAGGGAAAACGTACTCAAAGGCATACCTCGCGCACCTTTTTCGCAGTCGTGAAATGCTCGGTGCGGTGCTGGCGTCAGAACATAATCTGTTTTTCATGATGCAGTTACTGGCTCGCATTCGCGCCTCACTGCTAGATGGTACATTCCGAGAGTACCGGCAAGAATTCCTTACAAAGTATTATGGCAAAGCTTAAAATCAAATCAGAATTTACGCCCCAAGGGGATCAGCCAAAGGCAATAGAGGCGCTCGTTAAAGGGGTAGAGGCTGGCAGGCGCCACCAAACACTTTTGGGTGCAACGGGCACCGGAAAGACTTTTTCTATTGCAAATGTTATTGAACAAATTGGGAAGCCAACGCTCGTTATTGCACACAATAAAACGCTCGCCGCACAGCTTGCGCAAGAGTATCGAGAATTTTTCCCCGACGCAGCAGTGCACTACTTTGTTTCTTACTACGACTACTATCAACCGGAAGCATATTTACCGGTTTCGGACACCTATATTGAAAAAGAAGCGCAGATAAATGAGGAGATAGAGCGCCTTCGCCACGCCACCACACAAGCACTTCTCACGCGAGAGGATGTCATTGTCGTTGCGTCAGTGTCGTGCATTTACGGCCTCGGCTCTCCTGAGGAGTATGAACGTGTACACATGAGAATCGAAAAAGGCGCAGACCTCCCTCGGTCTGACTTTTTACGGCGACTCGTCAACATTTACTTTGAGAGAACAAATGCCGACCTTACTCCCGGCACCTTTCGGGCGGTTGGAAATCGAATTGAAATAATGCCGACAAATGAAAAGGTTATTTACAGCATTGAACTTATTGACGGAAAAATCGCACACATCACCGAAATTGATGGCATATCGCGTGCAGTTGTCGGTGAGCACGATACTTTCTTTCTTTTTCCCGCAAAACACTATGTCACGCCCGAGGAAGAACGCGATGTTGCAATGAAAGACATACAGGCTGAATTAAAGGAACGTTTGGCGGATTTGGAGAAAATGGGGAACGTGCTTGAGGCGGAGCGACTGAAGCGCCGCACGAATCACGATTTAGCGCTCATTCGGGAGATCGGCTACTGTAATGGTATTGAGAATTACTCCCGGCACTTCGATAGGCGCAAACCGGGCGAGCCGCCGTATACACTGATTGACTATTTTCCACATACAAAAGACGGAAAGCCTGACTTTCTCACTGTTATTGATGAATCGCATGTGACCATTCCGCAGCTGGGCGGCATGTATGCAGGTGACCGCTCGCGTAAAGAGACGCTTGTTCTGCACGGCTTTCGTTTGCCGTCTGCAGTTGATAACCGGCCGCTGCAGTTTGATGAATTTGAAGCGCGAATCGGGGAGTGCATTTACACCTCCGCAACCCCCGGACCGTATGAATTAGAGCACTCAGGCACACCGGTAGAGCAAATCATTCGACCGACCGGTCTCATTGATCCGGAAATTGATATACGACCAGTAATTGGTTCGAGTTCATACCCTGGTCAAGTTGAGGACTTTATTGAGGAGGCGGTAAAAACAGTGCGTGGCGGCGGACGAGTGCTCACTACAACGCTCACAAAGAAAATGGCCGAAGATTTAGCAGATTTTCTGAAAGAGAGAGATATAAAGGCAGAGTACCTTCACAGTGATATTACAACCATAGACCGCATCACTATTTTGACTGATTTTCGCAAGGGGCATTTTGACGTGCTCGTCGGCGTGAACCTCTTGCGCGAAGGCCTCGATCTTCCTGAAGTGGAACTGGTTGGAATACTCGATGCTGATAAGGAGGGGTTCCTGCGCTCACAGACAAGCCTCTTGCAAACCATTGGGCGGGCGGCGCGCAATGTGAAGGGCAGGGTCATTTTATACGCGGATGAAATGACCGGTTCGATGGAACGGGCAATAGAAGAGACAAATAGGCGGCGGGAGAAACAGATTGCATACAATAAAGAGCACGGCATCACACCAACGACGATTAAGAAGGCGATCAAAGATATAACAGAGCAACTTAAGAGCGAGCACCAAAAAGCTGTCACCACGCTTCTGTCAGTCGAGAGGGAGCTGTACAAAAAAGCCCCAAAGAAGTTTATAAAGGAAAAACGCCGACAAATGGAAGAAGCGGTGAAGGTGCTTGATTTTGAAACCGCGGCCATTATTCGTGATGAAATCCGCGCGCTTGAAGAAAAATAAGCAATTGCTACACTTCCTGCAGGCAGAATCTTTGAGAGGAGATATGCATGAAATCTTCAAACCTCTCTCCAATTGTGAAAACCACGGATATTCCGTGTCCGCATGTACACTGTGACGGCTACATAGTCACTCGGTCTACCCCGCAGCTAAAAGCGTTTGATTTTAGCACAAAGATTGGCGGACCGCCTGAGTATATTTTTACCACCTCCGTGTCCTGCGATACGTGTTTTACAGAATTCAGTGAAGATGTTCTCGGCAGAGAAAACATTGCCGGTAAGAGGTAATGAGTAACCGCGCCTATTGGCGCGGTTACTCCTTGCTTTGCGGTAACGTCTTATCGCAAAAAGTCTCGGATGGCTGCAATTGCCATAATAAAGCCGATAAAGACCGCGAGCATTGAGACCCATATTGGCACAACCCACGGACCAATCATAGCGCTCCATCCGTAGAAAATTCGTGCTCCATGCAAGATGCCCACACCAAGGAAGATCAGTCCTGCAATTAGTACGAAAAAGCGATGGTTCATTCGTAACATGTTGAAAATAATTAATTTACTAGTGCCTTAAGTGTACATACATTGCTGAATTGAAACGAGTCGCATGTCCACAGTCCATGCCACACCTCAGCGTATTTACGCCTATACTAGAGGCATAGATGAGTTTCTTAAACCTTACTCCTGCTGATATACAAGCCATTTCATTTGGCTTTCTTTTCTTTGTCCTTGCAATTGCATTCTTCTTCCTCGTAACCACGGCGTATCGGGACCCGATTGCAAGACGTTATGCAACTCTCGCGCTATTTGGAGGCCTCATAAACCTTTTCGCATTTCTTTACAGTACGACGGACGATCTGTGGCTCGCGCTCCTCTACCGTACTGTCTCACAAGCATTCAGTATTCCATTTATTGCTGCGCTGATTCTCTTTTCAATTGTTGTATACGAGAAGTTTAAGCCGGCTAATAAGGTCATGCGCGATATTGCGTACGCGCTTGTTGCGATTGATGCGCTCTTTCTTTTGCCGTTTCTAAGCGATATTACCGGTACGAATTACCTTATCGGAAAGCTTACCGAGTCCCCGGCGATACAGCTCACACCTGAAGCAGGGCCGTACCTCATTTACTTTATCGGTTTCTTTGTTGTTGCCGTGCTCTTTTCGTTTTTTGTGATGTTCCTCTTGTGGCGAACCGGCAAGAGCAAAGAAGCGAGAATAATGGGACTCCTGATGATCCTTGCGCTTGAGATACCTGTCATGACACGGCTTGCCGGGTACGGACCGTGGTATGGGTACGGTGCGAATGACTACGTGTCGCTCTTCGTCACTTTTCTCACCGGGCCGATATTTGCTTTTGGCGTGACCTACGCAATCCTGCGCCACCAGCTTTTCAATATTCGCCTTATTGCGACGCAGGTCTTCATTTTTGCTCTTTGGGGTTTGCTGTTTTTCCGAGTACTACTTGCCCCGACGCTTACCGATGCCCTTCCCGATATCGCACTTTTGGTCGCGACGATTGTTCTCGGGATTTTTCTTATTCGTTCTGTCTTGCATGAAGTAACGCAGCGAGAAGAACTTGAGCGGGTGTCAGCGAATTTACGTGATTTGAATGAGACATTGGAAGAGAAAGTGGCGGAACGAACGGGGGAGCTTGCGGATGAAAAGATTCACGTTGAAACAATAATTGAGAATCTCCCCGTCGGTATTATTGAGCTTTCTGCCGGCGAGGTGATAGAGCGAATAAACAGCACGGCAGAGATTTTGCTCGGTATTACGAGAGAGGAGGTCACGGGGAAAAAGGTTGCCGAGTGGGGAAAAGAAAAAGCGTACCAGTCTTTGGCGGCGGCGCTCTCCGCAAAACCAAAAGAGGAGAGAGAAAGCGCGGCGGAACCCCTCCCCGCAAGCGGCAGCGCTGAGCTTACTATTACCTATCCCCATGAAAGGGAAATTCAAGTTCAGAGGTTACCGTTTAAATTAGGAACGCGAAAAGGTGAACTGGTGCTTATTCGTGATGTGACACGGGAAAAAGCAATAGAGCGTTCAAAAAACGAATTTATTACAATCGCCGCTCACCAGCTCCGCACGCCAGTTTCAGGTTTGCGCTGGGTATTTAACATTCTGCGCAGCGGAGAGCTGGGAAAACTCAATAAAGACCAGAAAGAGGTTGTTGAAAGCGGTGATGCGCGCGCGGCGGAAATGGTGCAGCTGGTAAATGACTTCCTCAATGTCGCGCGCATTTCAGATGAACGCTTTGATTACCAGTTTAGTAAAGGAGATATACACCCGCTGGTTGAGTCGGTGCGAAACGGCTTTGCGGGAGTTGCTGAGCAAAAAGGTGTTAAATTCAGCGCAACTGTTGATGCGGATGTGCCGGAATTTATGTTCGATCCGGAAAAAATCTCAATCCTGCTCAACAACCTTGTTGATAATGCTATTAAATACACCCAAAAGGGTGGCATGGTCTCGCTTTCAGTTTCAAAGGAAAAAGGTGGCATTGGAATTTCGGTAACTGACAGCGGTATTGGTATTCCCAAGGAAGAACAGAAGCGCCTTTTTGAAAAATTTTTCCGCTCTAGAAAAGCGACACAAATGTTTACAGACGGTTCAGGGCTCGGACTTTTCATTACGAAAAGCGTTGTAGATAATCATAACGGCACAATTGTGGTACACTCTGAGGAAGGCGTCGGGACCACATTCTCAGTAACCCTTCCACTTAACCCAAATGGCAAGCCGGAATAACATACTCGTTGTAGAAGACGATAAGCTTCTCTCTGACCTCTTGCTGCGCAAGCTTGGCGGCAGCTCGTATTACGTCATGCATGCACGCACTGGTGAGGAGGCGCTTGAAATACTCAAGGATAATAAGCCCGATGTCATACTGCTTGATATTCTGCTCCCGGGAGTTGACGGTTTTGAAGTCTTACGGCAGGTAAAAAGCAGTCCGATACTCAAGCAAATTCCAGTCATTGTCCTTTCGAACCTTGGGCAGGAAAGCGATCTGGAAAAAGGAAAAGAATTGGGAGCAAAAAAGTTTTTGATTAAAGCAACACTTACTCTCGATGATGTTGTCCGTACCATCGAGAGTGAACTTTCGGCACAATCCGAAGAAATGCCGGCAGAGACAGATAGCAAAGCGCTTAGAGACAGTGCGTAGCCTCTCTGCTATACTCCATACACAACCCCCTACCACCACGCAGGGGTCGAAGGCTTGCGTGGCCCATTACATGCGATGGTTGCGCGGGGGTCACACAGACCATTGCTAAAAGAATAAGGAATATATTCAATAAGTGCTTATGTAAACGGTTGCTTAAGGGCAACCTATCTCTAGTGAGATGGAGGAATCAATACGCATTAAAGGGGCAAAGACCCACAATCTAAAAAATGTTGATCTGGAAATACCACGCAATAAGATGGTGGTTTTTACTGGTCTTTCTGGTTCCGGTAAATCCTCATTGGCATTTGATACCATTTTTGCTGAAGGGCAGCGGAAATACGTAGAATCACTGTCGTCCTATGCGCGGCAATTTCTTCGTCAGATGCAAAAGCCGGATGTTGATGAAATTTCCGGTCTCTCTCCAGCAATTTCTATTGACCAGAAAAGCCGGTCAAATAATCCCCGCTCAACCGTTGCAACTATTACTGAAATATATGACTACCTCCGCATACTTTACGCGCGAGTCGGCCAACCGTACTGTCTTTATCATGACACGCCAATCGAGAAGCTTTCCCATGAAGAAATAATGAACAGCATCCTCTCCACGATCGAGAAAGACAATTTAAATAAGAGCGAAAAAGAGATACTTGGAGCAAAATACTCAGTGCAGAAGCTAAAGGTGCTCGCTCCGGTTGTGGTGGGTCGGAAAGGAGAGTACTACCAACTGCTCTATGACTTCCTTGGTCGAGGGTACGAGAAAGTGAAGATTGATGGAGCTGAACAGAGACTCCGCGAACGGATCACGATTGCAAAAACAAAAAAGCACGATATTGATATAATCGTTGATGAAATTTTTCTCAGTGAATTTGAAAAGGATAAGCAAAGTGCGCGGGAGCGGCTCTCTGAGGCAATAGAATTGGCTCTTAAAGAGAGTGACGGTCTCGTAAAGATAGAGGGCGCGGATGGAATCGAGAAAGTATTCTCGGCAAAGTTTATTTGCCCGGAAGACGGTTCTTCTTTTCCGGAAGTAGAACCGCGACTCTTTTCCTTCAACTCGCCGTACGGTGCGTGTCCGGAATGCAACGGGCTTGGCACCAAGCACTACTTCGGCAGTGAAGTGTGCGATGTGTGCGGCGGTGCGCGTCTGCGACCGGAAGCGCTGCGGGTATACCTTGGCGGCGATCCGCAACACGGGAAAAATATTGTTCAGTTCACTGACCTCTCAATAGCTGAAGCCCACGCATTCCTTAAGGGACTGAAGCTCACAAAAAAACAGAAAGAAATTTCTGCCGCAATAGTGCGTGAAATTGAAAGCCGTTTGCAGTTTATGCTTGATGTCGGTATTGAGTATCTGACATTAAATCGGCGGGCAAATACGCTCTCTGGCGGAGAGGCACAACGTATTCGTCTTGCAAGCCAGCTTGGCAGCGGCTTGGTAGGAGCGCTCTATGTGCTCGATGAGCCGACTATTGGCCTCCACCAGCGAGACAATGATTTGCTTATCAAAACACTTACCAACTTGCGTGATTTGGGGAATACCATTGTCATTGTTGAGCATGACGAGGACACGATTTACGCGTCAGATTATCTCGTTGACATTGGCCCAGGAGCAGGGGTGCACGGGGGAGAAATAGTTGTCGCAGATTGGCTCGAGAAGCTACTAACCGCAAAGAAAAATACATCCGGCTCCGTGACACTTGATTATTTACGGGGGGATAGAGAAATTGAAATTCCGGACGAGCGACGAACGAGTCCGAAAGGTGCCATAAAAATTCGCGGAGGGGGAATTTACAATATTAAAAACATGAATGTTGATGTCCCACTAAACCGCCTCGTTGCGATTACTGGGGTTTCCGGTTCCGGGAAATCATCGTTTATGTACGAGATTCTCCATAAAAACCTTCGTGCGCGGTTTGACAGGAAATACAAAAACAATAAGACATTCAACTGTGCCCGTTTTGAAGGGACAGAGTACCTCGGGCGCGCGATACTGATTGACCAGTCGCCAATCGGACGCACACCGCGCTCAAACCCTGCTACCTACACAGGGGCTTTTACCCATATTCGGGACCTTTTCGCGGCAAGCTCTGAAGCGCGTGCCCGCGGATGGAAGCCGGGGAGATTTTCCTTCAATGTAAAAGGCGGGCGATGTGAGGCGTGCCAAGGAAATGGAATGATTGCAGTTGAAATGCACTTTCTCCCAACCGTCTATGTGGAGTGTGACGTCTGCAATGGAAAGCGGTTTACTAAAGAAACCCTTGAAGTGACATACCGCAAGAAGAATATACATGAAGTGCTCCACATGACAATTGAGGAAGCGCTCGAGTTCTTCAATGACATTCCCGCCATATCGGACCGATTGCGGACGCTATGCGATGTAGGGCTTGGCTATCTTGAGCTTGGGCAGAGCGCGACGACGCTCTCTGGCGGGGAAGCACAGCGCGTAAAAATCGCATCTGAGCTGTACCGCCCGCACGTGCAAAAAAGCATATACTTGCTTGATGAGCCAACAATCGGTCTTCACTATGAGGATGTGGCGAAACTTATTGAAATTCTCCAAGAGCTTGTCCGGCGCGGAAATACTGTCGTGGTGATAGAGCACAATCTCGATGTTATAAAAAGCGCTGATTACTGCATTGATATTGGTCCGGAAGGGGGAGTCGGTGGCGGGACAGTGGTCGCGAAAGGGACACCAGAAGAAATTGCAAACGTTACGCACTCATACACCGGAACGTATTTGAAAAAAATGTTGGGGAAAACTAAAAGAGCGAAGTAGGGTATCATTACGCTTTAGAGAAGTTCTCCAGTGTAAAGGGGTACCATGAGAAAGAAACCACCGTTGCGCGCGCTCATTGCGAAGCAAACTTTTGGAGAGTTTGGGGAGTATACCTCACGAGCTTATAGTGTGCTTCGTATTGTTCGAAAACACCTCTGTCCTCAGGTAAAGAGCACACTCGGTATATTTATAGCGGCTGAAGGGCATGTTATCGGTATGAGTGCACTGCGCAATTCCTCAACACGTTCAAAAATAAGAAACGAGTATCAATTTTTTTGTCAGACGGGCATTCTCTCGTATCGTGTAAAGCGACTGTGGGTTGCAGTCCAAAACGGGGAAATCAAAACACCTGCCGCATAGCGGCGGGTGTTTCTTTTCCCACAGAAATAGCTATGACAGCGTACCTCTGCGGTATACTAAAACACATGCAAACAGTGTGGCGCGGTTTAGTTTTATGCGTACTGCTTTTTTCTGCGCCATTTTCTGCGCACGCTCTCTCTGCTTCTTGGAGCAGTACAATTCCCGGCTCAATTCAATTTGAAAACCCAATTTATTATTGGTATCAGATTTGGAATGCAACAACATACCCCGGCGGATGGCAGACTGCAGATTTCCTGACCAGTCCGACTGTCTCAGTTCAGTACTACGTTGATGTTATCGATACCGCGACACAGCAGCCGCTTCCGCAAAATGCTGATGTTTCTGTTGGACAGGTTATAGAATTTCGTCCTCGCCCGCTGTCAGATTCAAACATTACCTGGTCCAGTAGTAGTGTTCCAGGCACCTTCAATGGGCATTGGGAACCCAGAGCGGTCATTGATTCAACATTTAATACTCCATATGCCGGACCGGACAACTTTGTGGGTGTTGAGTACAATCTCTACTACACTGTGTGGCTAAATCCGCCGTCTCCTCGCCAATCAACAGCACAGGAGAAAGCAGACAGTACATGTCCTGCCAGTGAATACCTCGGTACTACCAGAGGTCGCGATGTGTATGCGTCTCTTTCACTCGATGAGCCGGTCATGAGTGTTGAGCATAATGGCAGTGCGGGGCTTTCGTGCGATTCGACTGGTTTTGTTTGTACTGTTACCAGCCCAGGGTCAATTGAGTCTCGATTCACCTTTGAGCCAGTCGATGGACACTTTTACTATCGCTATGACAGCAGAGACATAATCACAAAGCGTCTGACCATTCGTTTTTGGGACGTTACCATACCGGTTGGCACATACTCAGAGACAGTCAACAATCCATTTTGTGCGGGAAGCAATACTCCGATGCGGCGCGTTGGAGAATCCGGCGCTTTTTCAGTCGCAGTGCCCGCGCAGAGTATTGTGTTCGTCGGTGACGCGAAAACGCCAAATAGCGCACCGACACCACCAGTCATTAGCGGCGCGGCAAGCAGTTACCCGTCGGTACTGACACAGTTTACGTTTCTTTCAACCGACCCGGATGGAGACACGCTGCGATACGGTATCGACTGGGACGAGAACGCTTCAGTTGATGAGTGGGTCCCCTCAAGTGGGTATGTCTCATCTGGGTCAAGTGGAGACAGTTCATACGGGTGGGGATCCGCCGGCTCTTACACGTTTCAGGCGCTTGCAGAGGATGAAATAGGGAACCGTTCAGCGTGGAGTACGCACAACATTACTATCAATCCGGCTCTGCCTGTTTCGGTTGACCTTCGTGTGAACGGTGAAAACTCTGCGACTGTATCTGACGGAGAATCCGCGCTGCTTACGTGGAGCAGCAACAATGCAAGCAGCTGCAGCGGAGCAGGATTCTCAACCGGCGGACAGACGCATAACAGTACAGGGCTTGTTGTAGTACCAAGTGCTCCGAGTACGGTGTATCGAATTCTGTGCTCCGGTATTGGGTCGCCGGCAGAAGATTCGGTTGAGGTGTATGTGGCCTCGCCGACCGTTGATATAGCGGTCATTCCGGCGGATTCGCTCATACGAGCTGGTGACAGTATTGTCTTGTCGTGGTCGGCAGTCGATATTACAAAAAATTCTTGCGAATTAAGCGGACCTGGTATCGTGCGTCGGCAGTCAAACAATCTTACGCAGTGGGACGGGACGACAAGCGTTCGCGTTGACCAAAAAAGTACGTTTACTATTGTGTGCGAAAGCGCCCAAGGGGACGTGTCAGATTCGATAACGGTAGGGTTGATTCCAGATTTTGAAGAATTTTAGTATGAAAAAATTTCTCCTTATCATTCCTTTCCTTGTCTTTGCAACAGCTGTGCACGCGCAAGAGACACTGCCCCCGCTTGAAATAAAAGACGGGGCACCTGTCCCGCCACGCGGGGCACTCCAGTATCCAGTTGAGCTTTTTGAAGGACGGGGTTTCATTATTCCTAAGAGCGCGGAAGAGCGTATTGATATTGTCCCGCACACAGCAACAGCTGAAAAGAATAGTCCGGTACGGGCATGCACAGAAGACTGGCGCGCTGTCTCGGTTGACCTGCAAACGGAGAAGGACGTGTATGAGCCGTACGAGAGCATTTCATTTTCCGGAAGTATACAGAATCACAGTCCGTACCCGATTCCGGACTCACACATTCGCATTCGGATATTCAGGAAAGAGCCGGATGAGAATATGCGACGACGTTTCGGAGATCATATAGTTGAGGAGTGGTACTTGCCCAAAAATTTTTCACTACAACACGGAGAGTCTGAATCACTTTCATTTCTTTGGGTAGTCCCGCGGGGAACTGTGGCGGGAGACTACTACACGGCAGTTGAGCTCATTGCCTCAGGAGCATTTCACATTATCGGCACTCCGTATTCGGACAATTCTTCAGTTGGGTATGTGCCGTTTAAGATTTCTGGTCCTTCGCGCGGTGTGTATGTAGATAGAAGTACTGTAACCCTTGCAGGTGAGCCGTATGCGGGCGTGGGTGCTGTAGTTGAAGCGCCGGAGCAAGAAGAGGTAACCGTTACTATTCCGATCGACAATACGCTTACTAGTAACGAATCGCAGGAGGTTAGCGTGTCGTGGAAGCACTACAGTGGCGGCACATTTGGAACAACGTACCTGCTTGATGCGTCTGACGGGCCTAGCAATTTACTTTTAGGACCTGACGCGCATGCGAATCAGACTATTTCAGTAAGCACTCGAGCACCGGGATTGCACTCAATTGTTTTTGATGTTTCGTGGGGAGGGGCGCACTCGCTTTACATTGTTCGGTTTTACCAATACCGCGGCGCATATCCCGCGATACGCTACCTCGGCGTCGACTCTTACCCACTAACCGCAAAAAGCAATGTCGTGGTGTGTCTGGAGCAGCGCGGCGAGCCGACCGGGTTTACAACCGTGGACATTGCGATTTCAGAGCCGGATGGGCGAGTGCGTGATACCGTGCGCATTCGGGAGGTGATTCCGTCGCCTATGAAGGAATTTATCGAACTGCTTAACGGTGTCTCAGGACTGCAGTCATTCGGTGTATACGCAAAACTCAAAAATGAGGGACATGAACCAGTAGAGCTGTTTAATACATACCGGTGCGAGTCGCTTGTGGGGGCGCCGTGTTCTACGAGTGTCAGTATTTTCAGTCCATTTGCGCAAAGCGTCTTAATCACCCTTAGCTGTCTGGTACTCCTTGTGATTGGCGCCGGAATCGTACTGCGACGGAAGGGAATAAACTTTCAAAATCTAATTCAAAAGAAACGATAGTTGCATTCTCTCTTGAAGACAGTACGCTCATTCTATGCTGAAAGAGGAACTGGAGCAGTTTTCATTACCTGATGCACCGGGCGTGTACCTCTTTCGCGGTGCGCGCAGAAAACTCCTCTATGTCGGGAAAGCCACATCGCTTAAGAGTCGCGTTCGCTCTTACTTTTCAAAAGACCTTATTGAGACACGGGGGCCGGCTATCGTGAAGATGGTAGCAGAGGCAAAAAGTGTTGAATACGTGGAGACTGATTCTGTTCTCGAGGCACTCATTCTCGAAGCAAATCTTATTAAGCGATATCTGCCACCGTACAATACGCGGGACAAAGACGATAAGAGCTTCAACTACATTGTCATTACTGGTGAAGAGTTTCCCCGCGTGCTTGCGGTTCGCGGGAAGGAACTTGAAAAGAAAGTGGCAGAAGTAGGGGCAACACATCTTTTTGGTCCATACCCGCACGGATTGCAATTTAAGGAAGCGATGAAAATAATCCGGAAATTGTTCCCGTATTTCGACACTCCGTTTCCGATTGATAGCGATATGAGCGATCGGCAAAGAAAAAAACTCGTATTTAATCAGCAAATTGGTGTGTACCCGCGTGAGTTGAATAAACGTGCGTACCGCAAAACGATCAAGCACCTTGCGCTATTTCTTTCCGGGAAAAAGAAGAAGCTTCTCGCTGAGCTTGAAAAGGAGATGAACGCATACGCAAAGAATGAGCAGTTTGAGAACGCGGAGGCGCTAAAGCGGCAGATATTCGTCCTTTCACATATTCAAGACGTATCGCTCATAAAAAATGAATTTAAGGAATACGGGAAAGCGGGAAGCGACTATCGCATTGAAGCGTATGATATTGCGCACACGTCTGGTGCAGAGGTTGTGGGCGTCATGGCGGTAGTTGAGGGTGGTGAAGCGAAAAAGAGCGAGTATCGAAAATTTAAAATCAGCCGTGATGTGAACAACGATGTCGCGGGACTCACTGAAGTGCTTCTTCGGCGATTGGGGCACAGTGAGTGGCCATTTCCGAAACTGATTGTGGTAGATGGCGGGAAGGCGCAAGTACATGCGGCTCAAGCGGTATTAAAACAGTACGGAATTGGCATTCCGGTAGTTGGCGTTGTAAAAGACGAGCGGCACCGCCCGCGCGAGTTTCAGGGAAATCGCGCGCTCGCGCGCGAGCATGAAAGGGCGGTGCTTTTAGCAAACAGCGAGGCGCACCGTTTTGCGATTAATTGGCATCGCACGCGCTTGCGAAGGCGCTCGTAGCACTACCTCGGCAGAATCAATTATTCACTTCCACTACACTGAAAATGCTTCCAGTGTAGTGGAAGTAGTTGCAGAATTGTTTACGAGTTGATATTCTCCAGGCAGCTGTTGTCGTGGGTGGCGGCAGCAATGACAGAGGTCTGGGACCTCAAGTGAAGGGAGTTCCTGATGAGTGCGAAAATCGTTGTGGAGTGGGAGCGAAAAAGCGAATTTCCCGGCATTTGTTTTGCAGCCGCGGGGGATGCGCTTGCGTGTATTCCAGAAACGAAAAGCAAAAGCGTAGAGGTGATCCACATTCGTCGCCCGGATCGGCAGCATTGGTCTGATTGGGCGTCACATTGGGAGTTTAAGGTTGTCGTGAGCTTGCAAAGTCTTATTCCGCATCCACCGAATTATGGGCTTGATGAGGATTTATACTCCCCGGCCAAGGGAATAATTGCGGGAGTCCCACAGAGAGAACGTTATCTTGTTCTTTCCGAAGATCAGTTACGGGAAGAGACTATTTCTGAGTATATTGAGGCCGAAATCGAAGATGCCTACACAACAGTGGTCTCACAATTTCTAGAGATAACCCAGAGTATTGGAAAAGTACTCAAGGATTGGTGATTCCCACCCGCCGTGCACACGCACGGCGGGCTTTGCTTTGGTATACTGTATGTAATGGCAAAGCTCTCTGTAGGCGTTCTTCGAGGAGGACCTTCAAGTGAATACGATACGTCGCTTCGAAGCGGTGCGCACGTACTCCGTTCACTTACTACCGATTGGTATCAGGTACGCGATATCTTTATTGACCGAGATGGTGTGTGGCATATGCGCGGCGTGCCAACTACTCCAGAGCGGGCACTTCATGGTGTTGATGTTGCGCTCAATGCTCTTTGTGGTGAATACGGGGAGGATGGGACTGTACAGCGAATTCTTGAAAAGCTTTCTGTACCATATACCGGCTCGGATGCATTTGCATCAGCACTAGCAATGCACAAGGTGCGGGCAAAAGAGTGTGCGGTAGAAGCGGGGTTGCGGACACCACAGTGTATCGTATTTCGAGTCTCAGAAGACTATGAAAAGCGACTACTTGATTTATTTCGAAGTTTCCCAATGCCGGTGGTGGTAAAACCGGTTGCTCGCGGATCATCTATAGGTACTTCAGTTGCCTACGGGTATACCGATCTGGCAGAGAGTATTGCGCGGGCCTTCACGCACTCAAATCAGGTGCTGATTGAGGAGTATATCCGAGGTCCGGAGGCAACCGTGGGCGTCATTGATGGTTTTCGAGGTGAGGAGTACTACCAAACGCTTCCGGTTGAAATTGTGCGCCCGCAGGGAGAGATGATAATCACACCAGAGCTTAAAGGCTGCGGCTTGGCAATTGGACACTGTCCAAGCACATTTTCACACGGCATAAAACAAGAACTGCAGGATGCGGCACTTTGCATACATCGCGCGCTCGGCGCCCGGCATTACTCCCGATCAGATTTTATCGTCTCCCCGCGAGGAGTGTATTTTTTGGAGACCAACACGCTTCCGTCACTTTCCCAAGAGGCGCCGCTTGTACAAGCGCTCACTGCAGCAGGAAGCTCGCTCCCTGAATTGCTCGAGCATGTCATTGTACTTGCCAGAAGGGGGAAGTAGGGTATAATTTCACTCGTGTGAACTTACGTGTTGTAAGTTCATTTATGTAGATGGCCCGTGGCTTCATTGGCTAGGGGTGAGACAGTCCGGGAGACTGTCGAACGTTTTGCGTTGCACATTAACAAAATGAGATGAACAAAATTGTTTGATTGCAGTGTGGGCCCGTAGCTCAGTTGGCTAGAGCACCTGTTTTGCACTCAGGAGGTCGCTGGTTCGATTCCAGTCGGGTCCACAGTGTAATCAAACTCGATCATCTCATTTTGTTAGGGTGCAATTACTCAGGAGGTCGCTGGCTCAATTCCGGTTTGGTCCACATCGTCACAAAAACATCACACAGAAATAGTGTGATGTTTTTGTAGTGATGTGAGGCAGGGGTATTTTGCAAGATGCCTGCGCAGGCTGTCGGGCACATCTCGACGCAACGTTAAGGTGATGCGTGAGTGCAGAAAAAATCAGCCCGCTGAATGCGGGCTGATCTAGAATATTTTTAGGGCACCATACAGAGGGTGAAAATCGGATGAAAATCGAGAAGAACACGGGCTCTAACTTTACCCCACTCTTTCATGTAGGCGAGTCTGGCGCGAGCAATTCGTAAGGACAGTGCATCTGACTTTAGAATTTCTTGCGTTTTTGATGGTTTCCCATCAATCATTTCTTCCCACCATCGGGCAACGCGCCGAGTTGGCACCCACAGTAATGGCAGATCATCAGTAAATGCTGGAGCATTGCTGAAGCGGTAGGCGAAGCGCAGCCGCTTCCAATCAAGTTGCTCGAGTGCTTGGTTGTGATCAAGCATTACATCAGGCATTGGATATGTATCTTCTGTCCCGATGCGAACAGGGTCAATGCATCCAGAGTAACCGGCGTGCATAAGCACTCGTACCGACTGAGCATACAACTCCTTTAAGCTCCGGTCATTATATTCGTGAGGCTTTGGTTTGATATCAATGCGAAACGGAGGCGCAATGTCATCTCGAGTAATGCTTTGCAACATCTCTTGATATTTTCCCAGTATCCAGGAAAACATACAATTGTCTGCTGTCTGTGACGGTGTTGGTGAGTCGCCGTGTGCTCCAGGCCACCGCACAGCTCCGCTTAGTGAGCGAATAAGTTGCCAGACATAGAACTCGTGTTTCGCCAGATGTGTTGACGGCAATACATCTCCCTGAGTCGGAAGGTAAATCGGCAACTGCAAACGAAAACCCATCTTTACTCTCCAGTAGTTGGTATCCATGAGAAGAGTACGCCATCTTTCATTTGTGTCAATCTTCTTTCCATCGCGTATTTTGGTACTCTACAAAAAGAAAATCAGCAGTGGAGGAAAAAATGGATGTGTCTGCTTTGGCAACGAAGGGGATGGTGGAGGTACCGTACCCCACAGCACTCCGCGCTTCGGTTGAAGAGGCGGTCGCTTCGTGGCAGGCTTTCTGCACATTGCCCGAAGAGAAAAAGCGCCAGTTTTCTAAGGGTGATCGAGCCAACGACTTTGGGTATATGCTCCGCAATGATGCAGGAACGCGCTCTGACTCGAAAGAGATGTTCCACGTTGTTGAGGAGCAGTTGCCGGTTTTGTGGAGCTGTGCCGACGGAGTTCATGAGAAAAGGGGGTTCCGCTTCATTGATGCCGTCTCTAACCTCATTAGAGAGTCGGTACCGCTTGTTGGGGAATTTGCGCATGCAGTCGAGAAGGAATTCAATCTTTCTGGCTTTGAAAGTGAAGTGCGTGCCTCCCACAAGCGCTGGACGTTTCGCTACCTTCACTATTTCGGCGAGGCAATGCTTGCGTACCCGCATGTGGATCGAGGCGATTTTACCTTGCATCTTTATGAAAATCAGGAAGGAGGGGAATATTACGGATTTGATCGGCACTGGCACCCGTGGACGCTCTCTGGAGAAAAAACAGTCATTTTTCCAAGCATGGGATTGCAGTACCGCTCCGGCGGCGCACTAAAGGCACTGTGCCACTGCGTGCGACCGACACCGCACAGTGCTCAAAATGGCCGTTTTGCGCTCGTTGCATTCATCGACTTCAATCAGAATGTCAGATACAACGATAGAGAAAAACGTCTGCAAGACTTTGACCCCGGCTTCAATTACGGTATGCCGTTTTGCGAATTCCAAAAACTTTTTGTTCCCAAATAGCATAGCCCCGCGCGTAGCGCGGGGTGCTTTTTTTGTTATACTAAAGTGTATGGGAAAAAGTAATGTAATTTCAGTACGCGACCTCGTGCGCCAAGCACTTTTTCTGTTTCGGGAGCGTCTGTGGACTCTTATTGGCATTATTGCCATTCCGGCATTTCTCTCCCTTGTTATTGGTTTCGGGAGCGTCACTCTTCCGAGCGGTAAAGGTACAATAACTCTCTTTGCAGTACTCGGGGTATTCGCACTTGCGTTTCTGCAGATTCTCGCAGGTATCGCCATTATACGAGCAGTGGGAGATAGCGAGAAGAGAGAAATTACTACGTATTTTAGAGAGGCATTTCCGCTTTTCCTTTCGTTCCTATGGGTTTCTATACTTGTAGGGTTTCTTGAGGTTGTTGGATTTATTCTCCTTATTATTCCAGGAATTATTATCTCAGTGTATCTTAGTCTCGCGGTCTTTATTGTGCTCTTTGAAAGTGAGCGAGGCGTCGATGCCCTTAAAAAGAGCCATTCATACGTAAAAGGACGGTGGTGGGCAGTGTTTGGCCGAATGCTTGTAATTATTCTTATATCGGGAATTCTTGGAGGAATTGGTGCATTCTTCTCATCGAAGGATGCGGCACTTGGTCAGGTAATCTCTGTGGTTATCCAAATACTTGTGGTGCCATTTAGTGTCGCATACATGTATTTTCTCTACACCTCGGTAAAGGAAAGCGCGGTTAAATAAGAGGAATAGAAATCCCCATCTCACCACCATGAGCGGTTTTTAATTTTAGTGATGCTTAGTTGAAAAATAGACACATACACTGTACACTCTTCGGTGGTCACTTATCAGAAGGAAAAAACCTATGCACATGCCAGTCAAGCAATCACTTCTAGCCAAGCATTTTACCGAGGATGTTGCATCCGAATTGCGAAGAGCGAAGACGAATCGAGGCTTTAGCCTTGATGATATTACACGCTCTGGAGTTGAAAATCCGGACAGCAGTATCGGCGTCTATGCGCCGGATGCTGAATCGTACGAGGTGTTTTGGGGTCTTTTTGGTCCCATTATTGCGGAGTACCACAACATTGAAAATGTTGATTCTCTTGCACACCCGCAGGATATGACGATCAAGCCGGGGCAGTTTACCGGAGCTGAGCTTTACCGTGATCGTGTTATCTCAACGCGCGCGCGTGTTGGGCGAAATCTTGACGGTTTTGCGCTAACGCCAGGAATGTCTCTAGACGAGCGTCTGGAAGTTGAGCGGCGAGTTGTTGATGCTCTCTCAAAGCTTCCTGATGATTTGGCAGGCACGTATCACTCGCTTGCAGATCTCGATGAGGAAACACGAAATAAACTGATTGAAGACCACGTGCTCTTCAAGCAAGGGGATCGTTTCCTTGAGAGCGCAGGAGTCAATCGGGACTGGCCGGCAGGACGCGGCATTTTTCTTTCAAACGATAAGAAGTTCATTGTGTGGGTGAATGAGGAAGATCACCTTCGTATTATCTCTCTTGAGCAGGGAGGTGACCTGCTCTCTGTCTATAGCAGGCTGGTACGTGCGATTTCTGAAATCGAAAAGAACGTCCCATTTGCCTACACACAACAGCTTGGATACCTCTCAAGTTGTCCAACAAACCTTGGAACGGCAATGCGTGCGAGCTTCCATATGAAACTCCCTGCGCTCGAGAAAAGTGGCGAACTTGATGATTTCGCAAAACTCCTCGGACTTTCGGTTCGAGGCATTCACGGGGAGCATTCCGAGAGTGTTGGGGGGGTCTACGACATTTCCAACAAACGGCGTCTCGGACTTTCCGAAAGAGATGCAATCGTGGGTCTCCATGTCGGAGCTCGTCGGTTAGCTACAGAGGAGGAGTTACGAAAATAATTTCAGAAGGTCGCACAGTGTGCGACCTTTTTGTTCAGCATATTGAAAGGCTAGTATTGCAGTATGAAGCGCTTTACAAAAACAGTTGAAAATTTCATCTGTGAGCATTGTGGTGAAAGTGTTATTGGCAGCGGTTTTACGAATCACTGCCCATCGTGTCTGTGGAGTAAACATGTTGACGTGCATCCAGGAGACAGGGCATCTGATTGCGGCGGGCTGATGGAGCCTATTGCGCTAGAGCAGAAAGCAGGTGTGCACAGACTTATTCACCGCTGTGTCCGGTGCGGGCATGCATTGCCGAATAAGCTAGCGCCAAACGATGACTACGATGCCGCACTCGCCCTCTCAGAGGAGTAGTATTGGTTGACTTGATATGAGTTTTGGGTTTTACTCCACATAGCATATACACGGAGGAACACATGGACGGAAATGCTAAACCGCCGCAGGTTCTTCCTGTGGCGATCTTTGTTGATGCACCGAACATTCTACTTTCCATTCGCGATGGCCTCTCAATAGCAGATCACGACAAGACGGATATTGTCGATGTCAATTGGCTAAATCTTTTTGACCACATTATTCGGACACTCCGAAAGGAAAGAAAATGTGAACCGGAAGTTGTGCATGCAGGAGTCTACTGTCCAAATTACGTCATTGCGGATGTCCTTACAAAACGCAATGTGCTTGAAGCGGAGGAAGCGGAATTCACGCTCATTGTTGAGCAGGCCAAGGACGTTGACCGGCTCATAGTTGATGACATCTGGTATACTGTCACGAACCATCGCACTGTGTACAGCGGCGATATCAAACTCGAAGTAATTATTGTCTCAGGCGATGGAGATTTTGCTCGAACGGCTGAGCGGGTCCTGGCGACTTTTGAAGGTGTTGCGTTTCGTGTATTTGGTTTACGAGTCAATTCGATTTGAAACAGTCTCAACATTCCAACACACTCAATTCCAAACGGAAGAAATATGGTTGGAATTATCTAACGGGCCGGTCAGAAACTGGTCCGTTGTTTTTTATTCACGAGAGACGTTTCCTGGCCATCGGTAGTAAATAACCGGAATAAGGAGGAGTGTAATAATAACTGAGAATGTAAGGCCAAACATTATAGAGAAGGCAAGTGGCGCCCAGAGTTCCGCCGCAAAGATGAGCGGTGTAATTCCGATGACAGTCGTAAGCGCAGTAAGGAGAATTGGGCGCAAGCGTGCCGTTGCACCGGTAATGATAATCTCCTTTGTTACGACGCCGTCATTTTTAGCGCGCAGCGTGTTAATAACATCAATGAGGATAATTGAGTTATTAACAACAATTCCTGCAAGCGCTATAAATCCCATAATTGACGGGAACGAAAGGGCCTTTCCGGTAATAGCGAGTCCGGCAAAAATGCCGATAAGTGCAAGCGGAACAATAGAGAGCACGTATCCCGCATGCCGGAATGAGTTAAATTGCAAGACAAGAATAGCAAACATTGACAGCATGCCGATGATGAGGGCGTAGAACATATCCTGGAATGACTGTTGAACGTCTTCATTCTCTCCGCCAAAATCAGCAACTATACCTTCGCCAAGCGAAAGCTCAGCGATGCGGTCCTGGAACTCTGAAACAATCGCAAGCGCATTTCCACCTTCAGCAAGCTGTGCGGTCACGGTGGTAACGCGCTTGCGGTCGTCGTGAGCAATTGTCGGGTTGCCTTTCTTAATACTGCCGGTGAGAACTGATCCGAGCAGTATCGGGCCACGCGCAGTTTCAATTGCGAGTTGGCGAATATCATCAATAGTCGCGCGGTTTGTATCGTGCGGATTAATAAAATCAGCATTAAGATCAAGACGAACGACTACGTCAATGTCACCCTCCTGATTTTTTATCGTTGTGGCAGTTGTTCCATACACCGCTGTCCGAAGTGTCTCTGCAACTGTTCGTGGATCAAGACCAAGCTCGGTCGCCTTTGCTTTGTCGATAGTCAGTACAAATTCTGTCGTGCTGTTACGGGCTCCGGTTGCGACATCAGCAGTTCCGGGGATGCTTTCAAGAAGCTGTGCGGCCCGCTTTGCGACGCGATCAAGATCGTCGAGATTATCCCCAAGGAATGAAATCGACACTGGCGCGCCTCCCGGCGGGCCGTTTGACGGCTGAGAGACGCTCACCTTTGCTGTGTGGATGTCAGTAGTTGATTCCCTAAGCCTATTAACGATTTCGGTACTTGTGTCGCTTCTGTCAGTCCGCAGGTTAATAAATACATTGGCAAAACGTTTCTCTGTCGTGCCCCCCTCAAGTCCAAAGGAACTCGCTTGTCCGACTGTGGTTACAAATGAATCGATTGCAGGCTCCTCGTACAGAATCTCCTCAACCTTCCGCGCTTCAAAATCAGTTCGCTCGAGAATCGAGCCCTGCGGCATTTCTACATCAGCGACAATGAAATCTATATCTTCCTGTGGAAAGAAGATAACCGGTACGACTCCAACAATAGGGAAGGAAAGGGCGACAACAAATGCAACAGACAGTGAAATAAAGAGCGTTCGTTGCTTCTTTCTATTCTCAAGAAATGAATCGAGCACGTTCCGGTACCATTTTTGGAGTCGTGAAGTGAACTGTTCCTGACTCTCCTCAAGACGACTCATGTTGCGCCGCCGCAGGACGATAGAGGCAATAAGCGGAATAAAACCGAGCGCGACAAGGAGCGAAGCCATAAGCACGAAAATAATCGTAAACGGAATGCTTGCGATAAATTCGCCTGTAATGCCTGAAATCAAAAAGAGCGGGGCAAATACGGCAACGGTCGTGAGAGTCCCAGATGTCAGCGGAAGGTAAAATTCCTTGATCGTCTCATACGCCGCTTCCTTTTTGTCCATTTGAAGCTTCATTCTGGTATGTATGCCCTCGACAATTACAATTGCGGAGTCAACCAAGATACCCACTGCTAAAATGAGCGAGAAAAGAGAAACAAAGTTTATTGTGTTTCCGGTTGCCTCCAGAGCAATAAATGCAATGAGAAATGAAAGAGGAATTGCGGCACCGGCGACGAGCGCTTCACGCCACCCGATTGTGAGGAAGAGAATAATCATAACAAGTGCTACTGTTTGAAGGCCGGAGAAAACGAGCGTGAGGAGGTCTCGCTTTAGAAATTCTCCTGCATCAAAAACGACAAGGACAGTGACTCCCTCAAGAAGGCTCCCAGGCTCCTGTAGTGCGGTAAGGTGCGCGCGAACGTGTGCGGAAACGTCTGTAATATCTCCACCTGACTTCGCGAAAATATTAAATGAAAGAGCGTTTTCACTCGGAGAGCCGTCAATTGAGATACGTGAGAATGTGCGGGTCTTCTCGAAACTGTCTGAAACAAATGCGACATCGCGGACATAAATAGGACTACCATTTGGAGTGGAAAGGATTGCAAGGTCAGCGATTTCTGAAGGATCCGTAACGTCGCTCGCAAATTCTACGTTGTATTCAATATCATTAACGGTAATACTGCCGATAGGGAGTGTCGTATTAGCACCTGCAATTGCAGCGGTCACCTGCGAAAGCGTGAGGCCGTAGGTGGCAAGCGCTTCTTTGCTTACGATTACCTGCACTTCACGCTCACGCTTACCTGCTATGTGTACGTCAGAGACGCCGGCGAGCGCTTTTAACTCACGTTCAAGCGAATCGGCTAATGCAAAAAATTCAGGTGCAGGCAAGTCGCCAGAAATAGCAACGGTGAGGACCGGCTGGTCCACAAAGGAGAGCTTCGTAACTGTTGAGTCTTCAGCTTCATTTGGCAGTTGCGGTGCCACGGTATCAACTTCATTCTTAAGGTCCTGCACCGATGTCTCGATGTCAGCCTTTGCGTCAAATTCAACTACGATGCCAGAAATGCCCTCTCGGGAAGTTGATGTGATTGACTTAATATCCTCGAGGTTTGCAATTGCGTCCTCAATTTTGTTTGTAACCAGTTTCTCTACAGTCTCTGCGGTTGCTCCAGGGAGTATTGTTGAGACAATTGCAATGGGCACCTTTACCTCCGGAGCATTTTCCTTTGGAATCGTAAAAACAGCCGCACTGCCGAAGACAACGAGCGCCGCTATAAAAAGATATGAGAAGCTGCGTTTCTTCAGGAAAAAACTCCAAAAATAATACATATTACCGCTCTACTAGGACGACGCTATCTCCGGCAACAAGACCGCGGGCATCCAGTACAATTTCCATTTCAGGGGAAAGACCTTCAAGAATAATCACTTTCTCCCCCAGAAGAGCTCCCTCCTTAACGGTATGCTCAACGAGTGTTCGGTCTTCATCCACGGTAAATACGAGAACTCGATCAGTTTCAACTTTCAGCGCTGAAATTGGGATACTAAATTGATCAGCTGTAGTGCTCTCTCTTGCATCGGCAACTTTCGCGGCGCGGCTTACTGACATACGAACCGAATCTCCGTGCACTAGTTCGGTTTCAGTATCAGAGAGGCCAATACGCACTTCAATTTTACGGGTAATCGGGTCAAGGCCCGGCGCGATGCTGGTTACAACCCCCTTGTAGCGTCCCTCAATGGTTACGTCCGACCCTACGGCAATGTCTTCTCGGTCAGCGTGGGTGATATATGTCTGTATCTCTAAAGCAGAGTTATTTGAAACAGTTGCGGCAGGAACCTGCGCGGACACGAAGTCGCCCTGCTGAATCGAAAGCGTATTAAGCGTTCCGCTAATTGGCGTGCGTATCAGTGTTTTTGCAAGGTTTGCCTGAGCAACACGCAGCGTCCCAAGCGCCTGCTTTAACGTAGCCTCAGCACTTGCAATGTCTTCACTGCGGGCACCGCTAATTGCCTGGTCGCGGTTTTTTTCCGCAACCTCAAGCAGGGCGCGTTTTGTCTCGATTGTCGACTGCGCCGTTGAAAGCGCACTTAGTACTGACTGTACGTTACTACGCGCAGTCGTTGCATCTGCAAGAAATGCGTCGATGTCAGTGCTGCTTACGGATGAGGATGTGATAGCTCGGTTAAGAGCATACACCAAATCGTCAAGAAATCCCTTAACAAAACGGGCATCTTCAGCTGTTTTAGCCAATTCACCTTCTATGCTCTCATCACCAGAAATAGTCGCGCTGGCTACTGCGTGGCGCGCAAGAATGGATTGAATGGCAAGTCGGTCATTGGCAAGCGTAATTGCGAGTTGTGAATCGGGGAGAGGAGGATTAAATGTTGGATTGCTCAGGCGCGGATTTGAGAATGCCTGGTCAGAACGGCGCAAAATAGCGTCGTCAATTGTGGCGTACGCGGAAAGGAGAGTATTAAGAGCGCTAGTCAAGGCAGTTTGGTATGACTCATTCGCATTGCGCAGATTAATTTCAAGAATAGAAATTTCTTCAGACCGAGCGCCGCTTTGAACCTTTTGGAGCGCGGCTTGTGCTTGCTCGACCGCACCTTCGGCTTGAAAAACAGCTGCCCGTTCAGACGTATTGGAAATCTCAGCTATAACTGTTCCGGCGTATACAAAATCACCAACAGTACGGTAAACGCCGGTGACTTCACCCGAGCGCTCGGTGTAGAGATTTGCCTCAGTTTGGGAGCGTACGCGACCGGTGAGGGAGAGAGGCGTCTTGTCATTTGAGAGTTCAGCTACTGATCGAACTTCGACAGATCGTTTAATAACCTTTCCATTCGGTACGTCTGCGTGAGTCCCGCCAGATACAAGTCCGGCAATTATGAGAATTACAATAAGTCCGATAGCGGGTAGTGATACTTTTTTATTGTTCCGTATAAAACGGAGCCCTGCCCGCGGGTAGGTAAGGATTTTCTTCAACATAGCTGGATAAAAGTACATTAAAATACACAATTTGTCAAAATTGGCTTTGTAGAGGGAATTATTCGGATTAGGATCGCATTTATCCACAGCACCTTTGCAAACTCTTGCAAAACGATACTGTGCATGATACGTTTGGAGTGTAGTCATTGGAGCTTGCTCCGGTGACTACACTGGAAAGTGTCACCTCCGGGTGGCATTTTCCATTTCTACTTTTGCGTACTACACTACTTTTATATGTTTAAAGAATTTTTCATTCGTAAAATGGTTGCCTCAAAAATGAAAGGGGTGCCAAAGGAACAGCAGGAGCAATTCATTAAAGCAATTGAAGCAAATCCGGAATTATTTGAAACAATTGCGAAAGAGATTCAAGCAAAAACCGCGACAGGGAAAGATCAAATGAGCGCAATGATGGAGGTTATGCAGTCGCACAAGGAAGAGCTCTCAAAAGCACTGTCTCAGTAGGGTATAATACGAAACATGCCAGACCTCCATATACTACTCGTGTGGGTACATATTATCGGAGCAGTCCTCGGTACAGGTGGTGCCACGCTCGCGGAGATATTTTCTTTCACCGCGCTTAAGGACGGCGTCGTTTCAGCAGATGAAAAGCGGATGATGCATGCGAATTACTTTATGATTCGCATTGGAACGTTACTCGTTCTTCTCTCCGGTTTTGCTCTTGTTGCGTGGTGGGTATTCGTCGAGGGAAATATATGGCCGCTTACCTCCGGAAAAGTATGGGTGAAGGATATTATGGTCCTTGCAATCGTTATCAATGCAGTCCTGCTGACGCGTCGCCTCATTCCATTTTGGCTTGGTTCCGCCATCTCATTTACTTCCTGGTGGGGAGCGACAATCCTCGGAGCATGGAGGCATGCACCAATTTCATTTACTGAGGCACTTCTTGGGTACATCGTCGCGATTTTTATAGTTGCCGGCGTGCTTGAATTGCTCCGGCTTCGCTTTCGTAAGAAATACCCGCGGTAAGCGTCTCTATACTCGGGTAGGTGTGTAATGAAAAACGGGGCTACGGTCCCGTTTTTCATGCATGGTACACTACAGAGACTTACTCATAACAGTGTGACCATGGCAAAAAAGAAAAAGAAAATTTTTATACTCCTCGGCAACCCTGATTCTGAAACATATTCAGAATCTCTTGCAAAGGCTTATGAAGAGGGGGCGAAAGAGGCAGGGCATGAAGTGCGTCGGGTTAATCTCGGTGATATAACATTCGATCCAATTCTCCATAAGGGCTATAAGGTAATACAGGAACTGGAGCCGGATCTGATTACGATACAGAAGAACATACAGTGGGCTGACCACTTTGTTATTGTCTATCCGAATTGGTGGAATACGATGCCTGCCCTTCTGAAAGGTTTTTTTGATAGAGCATGGATTCCTGGATTTGCATTTAATTTCGACAAAGAGACTAAAAAACGTATCCAGCACCTTAAAGGAAAAAGCGCGCGAGTCATTATCGTTGCCGGATCGCACAGTGGTATGGAGACACGGCTTAAGTACGGTGATTACAGCAATGAAATCCGCAAGGGAATTCTTGAATTTGCCGGCTTCTCGCCAGTGAAGATTACCTGCTTAGGGCCGTCAGAGCGAGTGAGTGATGCAAAGCGCGATTTGTGGCAACGCGAAGTACACCAGCTGGGGCGTGCGGGAGAATAGGCAAGGCCCCGCAGTGCGGGGCCTATGAAGCAAGAAATGCAAATGCAATGAGAATGACTGTCACGACAGCGAAGCTAATGGACATGGCTTCCGGCATTTCAAGCTCATCTTCCAGATAGACAGGGAGAGCGTTTTTCCTGTACGCGTCACGGAGTACCGATGAGAGCGCTCCGTATGCGACAGCAAGAGCGGTTGTTGCCATTGAGAGAATCGAAAACATCTCACGAACGGGCGCACACATAACCACGCCTCCGCTGAGAAGAAAATAGAAGAGTGTCAGCGCGATAAATCCTCGAAACCAAAATTGGCTTCGTCGAGTGACCCACTCGGCATTCGGTGAAAGCATCACCACCCCCGTAGTAAGAGCATTGCTGATTGAAGAGAAACACAGTAGTATCAGTGCGTCAATATGTCGTTATCCATAGGAATTGTTGGTTTGCCGAATGTGGGGAAATCCACGCTGTTTAACGCGCTTACAAAAAAAGCAGTTCCGGCGGAAAACTTTCCCTTTTGTACCATTGACCCTTCGGTTGGCGTTGTTGCCGTGCCTGATGCGCGTCTTAACCAGTTAAGCGAATTTTCCAAGTCAGAAAAAACCATTCCGACAGCAATCGAATTTGTTGACATTGCCGGCCTTGTCAAGGGCGCGTCAGAAGGTGAGGGGCTTGGTAATCAATTTCTTGCAAATATTCGTGAAGTCGATGCAATAGCAGAGGTTGTGCGGATTTTTGATGACACCGACATTACGCATGTGCACGGCGAGGTTGAGCCGACAAATGATATTGAAGTCATCAATCTCGAGCTTATTATGGCCGATTTTGCCACCGTATCGAAGCGGTACGAGAATATTAAAGGCGACCTTAAGAAAGGGGATAAAAACGCACGTGCCGAAGAAGACGTCCTTACGCGGCTCAGCCAGACCCTTGAGTCAGGCAAGCTGGCGTCGAGTATTGAATTTTCCAAAGAAGAGCTTCCGATTGTGCGGTCACTGCACCTCCTTTCGATGAAGCCGATTCTCTATGTACTAAATAAAAAAAGCGGTTCCTTAAATATCGACGATGAGGCGGGGGAACGCATGAAGCGGCTAACCGATTTTTTGAAGCGCATGAATGCGAAATGGGTTGCCGTTGACGCGGGGGTAGAGCACGAGCTTTCAGACGTCGGGAGTGAAGAAAAGCAAACATTCAGGCGGGAGTTCGGCGTGATGGATGACGGTATTGATACGCTTATTCGCAGCGGGTACGAATTGCTTGATCTCATTACATTCTTTACAACTGGCAAGACAGAGACGCGCGCGTGGACTGTAAAGAGAGGCAGCAGCGCGCCGACTGCGGGCGCCGCCATTCATTCTGATTTTCGCGATACATTCATTCGCGCAGAAGTGATTCATTGCGAGAAACTTCTTGAGGCAGGCTCATACGCCGCGGCGAGAGAGAAGGGGTGGGTCCGTACCGAGGGCAAGACCTACTGTGTCAAAGACGGGGATGTAATTGAATTTCGCATTTGATGTACAATCGTACGAAATCATTGTAGAATCGGCGTATGGAAAAAATAAAAATGTCTCCGAAAGATTTCTTTCTCTGGCTCGCTGCAATGGTGACACTCTATGTGAGTACCATCAGCCTCCTTGCTCTTTATTTTGAGTATATTGACGTTGCCTTTAAGGATCCGCTTGCTTACTCTGACCCCTATTCAACCGGCATTCGCCTCGCGATAGCGGCACTTGTGGTGCTCTTTCCAGTTTACATTCTTCTCACGCGGGTACTTAATCAGGACATTCGAAAAAATCCCGCGAAACGCGATCTCGGTATTCGTCGGTGGCTCATATTCATTACGCTCTTTGTTGCTGGAGCCACTATTATCATTGATCTCATAGTCCTCATTAATGCGTTTCTTGGGGGTGAAGAACTCACGGCAGGCTTTCTCCTTAAGGTGCTCGCAGTATTTGTGGTTATCGGTGACATTTTTGTTTACTACTTCCTTGATATGCGAGGCGTCTGGGAGAGGAATGAAGGGTACTCAAAGCTCATTATGTGGATTGTCTCGGCTGTCATTCTCGCTTCGGTTATTGGAGGGTTCTTTATCATGGGAACCCCAGCAACACAGCGCGAACTCCGTTATGATTCGCAGAAGGTAAATGATCTGCAAAATATTCAGTACCAAGTACTCAATTACTATCAGCAAAAGAAAGTGCTTCCGGAGACGCTCGAAGCGCTTGAAGATCCGCTCGTCGGCTCCATTGTGCCAACGGACCCACAAGCAAAAGATGGATTTGCGTACACATATGAAAAAGTCGGAGCGCTTGAATTTAAACTGTGCGCAACATTCAATCAGCAAAGCACGGGATTTCAAGAGGGCGCCGTTAAGCCGGTGTTACTCTCCGTGGCACGGTACTCATTTGAGAGTGAGTTCTGGATGCATGACGCAGGACTCCAGTGCTTTACTCGAACTATTGACCCAGAAAAATTTCCGGTATTTAAGGACTAGATGCTATGGAAGAGCGGTATGACCATCCCAGTACCACACTCGTCTGCGGACGAGTGGCTACGGGACAAGAGATGGTTTTTGCTCCGTATGCAGAAGTAACTGCGAGTATCTGTCAATTACTATATGAAGAATTCATACGACCATAGCGGTGTAGAGTCGAAGTGGCAGCAGCGGTGGGAAGAAGAACAGCTCTACGCGGCTGACGAGGATTCGGAAAAAGAGAAGCGGTACGTGCTTGATATGTACCCGTACCCATCGGGCGCGGGTCTCCATGTCGGTCATGTCGAAGGCTACACAGCGACAGATATCTATACCCGTTACCTGCGAATGCGCGGCTACAATGTCCTCCACCCAATAGGGTGGGACGCATTCGGGTTGCCCGCGGAAAATTATGCAGTCAAAACAGGAATTCATCCGAAGGAGACGACAGATTCATCGATAAAAAATTTTATTGAGCAGATTAAACGACTCGGTCTTTCATACGACTGGAGCAGGGAAATAGGCACACATACGCCGGAGTACTATAAGTGGACACAGTGGTTTTTCTTGTTGCTGTATAAAAATAATCTTGCATACAAAAAGGACGCACCGGTTAACTGGGATCCAATTGACCAGACAGTGCTTGCCAATGAACAGGTGCTCGCCGACGGTACGGCGGAACGCTCCGGTGCAGTTGTTGAGAAGCGCAACATGATGCAGTGGTTCTTTAAGATTACCGACTACGCTGAAGCGCTTGATGCGGACCTTGATTTGGTTGACTGGCCGGAATCAACAATTACGAACCAGCGCAATTGGATTGGGAAAAGCGAGGGAGCTGAGCTGCAGTTCCCAATTGTCGGCAAAGAAACGGAGGTCATTACGGTTTTTACAACACGGCCTGATACGCTCTATGGTGCAACCTATATGGTCATGGCGCCCGAGCACCCGCTTCTTGATCTACTGAAGGGTGACATAACAAATTGGAATGAAGTAGCGGCATATGTAAAGGAGTCGGCAAGCAAGTCTGACATAGAACGCTCTGCTGAGGGCAAAGAGAAAAGCGGCGTACGGCTTGAGGGAGTAATGGCAATAAATCCCGCCACGAAGGAAGAAATACCCATTTTTATTGCCGACTATGTGCTTGGACACTACGGTACAGGTGCAATTATGGCGGTGCCGGCTCACGACGAACGCGATTGGGAATTTGCAAAAAAGTATAATTGCGCAATTCGGGAAGTTATTGAGCGCACAGACGCGCCTGCTCCATTTACCGGAAATGGAATACTAAAGAATTCGGGAACATGTAGTGGAATGGAGTCGCTTCAAGCGAAATCTGCCATTACCGAGATGGTGGGTGGACACATGAAGACAACGTATCGCCTGCGCGACTGGCTCATTGGTCGTCAGCGATACTGGGGTGCGCCCATTCCTATTGTCTACGATCCTGAGGGCAATCCGCATCCAATACCGGAAGAGCATTTGCCGTGGCTGCTTCCCACTGATGTCGATTTTGAGCCGAAAGGGTATTCGCCGCTTTCGCGCTCAAAAGAATTGCATGCACGTACGGAAAAGATATTTGGTACGGGGTGGACCCCGGAAGTAGATACAATGGATACGTTTGTGTGTTCTTCATGGTACTTTTTCCGCTTTGCCGACCCGCATAATGAGCAGGCATTTGCATCAGCAGAACAAATAAAAAAATGGCTGCCAGTTGATCTCTACGTAGGTGGGGCGGAACACACAGTACTGCATCTCCTCTATGCCCGTTTTTTTACAAAGGTGCTACATACCCTCGGGTATATTTCATTTTCAGAGCCTTTTTTGAAACTTCGCCATCCAGGAACCATTCTTGCGGAAGACGGACGCAAGATGAGCAAGTCACTTAACAATGTTGTAAATCCGAATGACGTCGTTGACCAGTACGGGGCAGACGCGGTACGCATGTATGAGATGTTTATGGGACCGCTTGCGGACATGAAGCCGTGGAGCACGCAAAATATTTCGGGTGTACGGCGTTTTCTTGAAAAAGTGTGGCGTTTGCAGGCATCAGTTGGAGATGAAGCAAATGCCACTGCTGATAGTGTGCTGCACTATACAGTAAAAAAGGTCGGCGACGATATTGAGTCGCAAAAATTTAATACAGCAATCAGCCAGTTAATGATTTGCCTCAACGCGCTACAGAGCGCGCCTCTATCGCGCGCGCAATGGAGTACCTTCATCCGTATTCTTGCTCCGTTTGCCCCACACATGACTGAAGAATTGTGGGAGAAAATCGGAGAGGAAGGCTCAATCCACTCTGCGCCGTGGCCTCAGTATGACGCCGATGCCTTCGCGCAAGAAAGCGCGCCGTACGCAGTCCAGGTGAATGGGAAGGTTCGAGGGACCATAACGCTTAAAAGCGGGGTAAGCGAGCAAGAGGCGATAGAGCAAGCGAAGGCAGTAAGTAATGTTGCCGCGTACCTAAATGGCAAAGAAATAAAACGGACAGTTTTTGTCGCCGGACGATTGATAAATTTTGTCGTCTAAGGCTTGACGGGGGTGAAAGTAAGTGATACAAATGGGAGTACATATTAATTAGATGCGCAATGGCAACCGTAATTTCATCACTTAAACCAAAAGCGGTAACGAAGCGACTCCTCGCCGCTCTACCGGACCGTGCCCGAGAAGTACTCATTGCGCGCTACGGTCTTGGAGATAAGACCGATCCCCTCACGCTTGAAGCGATTGGCAAGCGGTACGGCATTACGCGTGAGCGAGTACGACAGATTGAAAATTACGCTATTGCGACAATCCAGAAATCCGAGGCATTTGAAAATGAAGCGGCAGCATTTGCGGCACTGGCGGAGTATGTTGACTCCCTCGGAGGCGTCATTTCAGAGGAAAGCCTCCTCGCATCCGTCGCAAAGGATGAGAGCACACGGAATCACATACACTTTCTTCTAGTGCTTGGGAATCAATTTACTCGAAAAAAGGAAGATTCAGAATTTGCACACCGTTGGTACACGGATGAAAAATTGGCAGAGCAAGTCCAAAACGCACTCCGCTCGGTATACAAAAATCTTGGTGATGACGATTTAATTCCGGAGTCCGAACTGTTCGATACATTTCTTTCAGAACTTCGCGATCTTAACCAACGTTACCGCGATGAAGAAATACTTCGCCGATGGCTCTCGCTGTCAAAGGGTATTGGGCAAAACCCGCTCGGGGAGTGGGGGCTTGCGGCAAGTCCGAACGTCCGTGCAAAAGGCATGCGGGACTACGCATACTTGGCAATTAAGCGACACGGCTCACCGATGCACTTTACAGAGGTTGCAAAGGCTATCAATGAACTCTTCAATCGTCGAGCACATACGGCTACGTGCCACAATGAACTTATTAAAGACGACCGTTTTGTACTTGTCGGCCGCGGACTTTACGCACTTTCTGAGTGGGGCTATTCGACTGGCGTTGTAAAGGAAGTTATCCGTGAGATTTTGAAGAATGAAGGGCCACTGACTCGCGATGAAATTATTGACCGCGTTCGAAAGGAGCGATACGTGAAGGACAATACAATTCTTGTGAATCTTCAGGATTCGAGTGTTTTTGCGCGCGGCAAAGACGGCCGTTACACTCTCGCCTAATAGCTATTCCCACTGAGGGGTCAGTAAAGAGAAGCCAAAGAGCAGGCAATGCTGTATTATTGATGCAATATGCAATGGCTCGTTAACCTTGCAGATAAATTCGGGTTTTCACCGACTACCGTCTTGGTACCGGTGCTTGTCATCATACTCTCGGTTATTACGTACCTCTCCCCGTCGCTCCTCGGTTCCGTCTTTCGCGGCATACTCGCGCTCTCTCCGTTATGGCTTCCGGTAGTGCTGCTGTTTGTGTTTTGGGGAATGTGGAAAACATACATTCGAACGAAATTTATCAACTCTCAGGAATACGTATTGCTGGAGATCCGGCTTCCCCAGGAAATTTCAAAATCACCAAAAGCAATGGAAACGGTCCTCACCAATTTTCATCTTGGCATGGGAGAGGCAACATTTATCAACAGATGGCTGGAGGGAAGAGTGCGTCCGTGGTTCTCGCTTGAAATAGCTTCCATTGAAGGAGAAATTCATTTCTTTATTTGGACTCGGCGTTTCTTACAAGACATTGTTGAGGCGCAAATATACGGGCAGTACCCGAACGTGCAGATAACTGAAGTTGAGGACTATACAAAATTCGTAGAATTTAATGTTGAAACGATGAATGTGTGGGGGTGCGATTTTAAACTCACCAAAGAAGACGCCCTCCCGATTCGTACGTACGTTGACTACGGTCTCGATAAAGATCCGAAAGAAGAATATAAAATTGACCCAATGGCCGGTTTCTTCGAATTTCTCGGCCGAATGGGGCCCGGGGAGCAGCTGTGGTTTCAGATACTGATTCGTCAAAATAAAGACAAGCTATCGGAAGACAAACGCTTTAAAAAAGATGCTGGGTGGGGGCCGTTTGGCGGGTATGTGTCATGGAAGGACGAGGCGAAAGCGATGATTCAGAAAATTCGTGAAGAATCTTCTCCGCAATATCCAGGGCAAGAATTTCCAGGTTTTCCAAATCCTACATTCGGCCAGAAACTGCAACTCGAGGCAATCGAACGGAGTATCAGCAAGCCCGGTTTTGATGCGGGTATTCGTGGTATTTATATTGCAAAGAAGGAGAATTTCAATGCTTCGAATATTCCTGCGCTTACCATCTCACTAAAGCAATTAAATGATGATTTACTCAATGGGTTTGCTCCGACGGGGTGGTTTACGGCATTCAGCTATCCGTGGCAGGACTATAAGGATAGAAAGAAAAACAAAATGAAAGCGGCAATCATTGACGCGTATAAACGGCGTTCGTGGTTTTACCCGCCGTACGAGACTCCGCACTTCGTGCTTAATACGGAAGAGCTTGCGACTCTCTATCACTTCCCTGGCGAGGCTGTATCGGCCCCCGCACTTCGCCGTATCCCAAGCACGACCGGCGGCGCGCCCACAAATCTCCCGACATGATGCGCGTGCTAATAGAAAAAATGCGCTCAAGGCATGAGCGACTTCATACATGGATGCGACACAATCGCAATAGAGAAACTGCCGCACTTTTTGCAGTTGCGGTTCTTTTTCTTATCTCACTGACATATTCAACGCTCATTGCGCCGCCGCATACATTTCCTACGCAACACGTCATTACCGTTAAAAGCGGCGGGACAATTGGCAGTACTGCATCACTACTGAAAGAAAACGGCATTATCCAGTCAGCTACGGTGTTTAAAGCAGCCGCACTTCTTTTCGGAGGAAAAGTCATAGCAGGAGATTACTATCTCGACACAAGGGAAAACGTACTTGCGCTTGCGTGGAGAATGAATCGCGGAGAGTACGGGCTTGATACCATTACAGTGAGGATTGAAGAGGGGTCAACAGTGGCAGAGATGGCGCAACAGTTACAGAGTGTACTGCCTCGCTTCGACGCGGAACGCTTTACGCAGATTGCCACGCAATTTGAGGGGTACCTCTACCCTGATACGTACCACTTTCTGCCAAGCACTACGGCAGATGAAGTCGTCTCGGTTTTGCGCGGTACGTTCTTCGCGCGCATTGAAGATATTGCATTGCGGCTTGGAGCTTCAGGGCGCTCCGTGGAGGATATTGTCATAATGGCGTCAATACTTGAACGAGAGGCGCATGATTTTGAGGTAAAGCGACGTATAGCCAGCGTGTTATGGAATCGGTTGGATATTGATATGGCGCTTCAGGTTGACGCGACATTCCGTTACATAAACGGGAAGGGTACATACGATATTACCAAAGCCGAGCTCGCTGACGCCTCGTCGCCGTATAACACATACCAGCACAAAGGGCTCCCACCGACGCCGATCGGCAGTCCGTCTATCGAATCGATTATTGCCGCAGCTGAGCCGATTGAGAGTAACTACCTCTACTACTTGGCTGATAGAAACGGTGTGACGTACTTTTCTCGAACGTTTGAGGAGCATAAAAGAAAGAAGGCACTCTATGTTAATTAGCATTTGCCACGCTCTCGTGTATTGTGGCAGTGATGAGTGATACACAGAAAACAATTTTTGTCGGACTCTCGGGCGGGGTCGATTCTTCTGTTGCCGCGCACATTCTCAAAAATCAGGGATACGCGGTTGTGGGCGTTTTTATCAAAATTTGGCAACCGGAGTTTATACACTGCACATGGGAAGAAGATAGAGCGGCTGCTCTTCGCAGTGCCGCACACCTTGAAATCCCATTTCAAACACTCGATCTCTCCGATGTGTACAAAAAAGAAGTTATAGATTACCTGATAGCTGAATACACCGCGGGACGCACTCCAAATCCTGATGTGATGTGCAACCGGTCGGTTAAATTCGGAGCTTTTCTTGACTATGCGCTTGCAGAAGGCGCGGATGCCATAGCAACTGGCCACTATGGGGCAGTTGAGGAAAAAGAAGGCGCGTATGCGCTTTTACAACCAAAGGATAAAACAAAGGACCAGACGTACTTTCTGTGGACACTTACGCAGCAGCAGCTCTCTCGTTCGCTCTTTCCACTCTACGCAATGACAAAGGATGAAGTGCGTGCGTACGCAGTAGAACACAGACTTCCCAGTGCCACGCGTTCTGAAAGCCAAGGTCTCTGTTTTATTGGAGATGTGGAAATACGAGACTTCATACGACAGTATATTCCCACGAATAGCGGAGCTGTTTTAAATGAAGCCGGAGCTGTTATTGGGGAGCACGAAGGGGCAATACTCTATACGTACGGGCAGCGGCACGGCTTTACGGTCACGTCGCAAAAGACAGATGAGCGCGCTCATTTCGTTATCGCGAAAGATATTGAAAAAAATACCATTACGGTCCGAAGTGGGTCTCCTGAAGAGACAGCAGCAGAAAGCATTACACTTGAAAATACGCATTGGATTCGCGAGGTACCGCACGGAGAGGCAGACGCGCGTACCCGGCATCGAGGAGCGCTCCGGAGGGCAGTTATAGAGGACTCGTCTGTTTCGCTTGCTGAATCCGCAGAGAAACCCTCCCCGGGACAGTCGTTAGTACTCTACAAAGACGGTGAGTGTCTCGGTGGAGGCATAATTGCGACTAGTGATACAACGAGACATTAGATAAGATACACATATGGAGAAAAAAAGCGTCACAATTGTTAAAGCTGATGGAGAGCGGGAGCCGTTTGATCCGGAAAAGCTCAAGCGCTCTCTTACCCGGGCAGGCGCGGGAGAGAAAACTATTGCGGAAATAACAACGCAGGTGGTTTCTGAAATGAAAGACGGCATGTCGACTCAAGAAATTTACTCACGAGCATTTAATTATTTACGGGAGAAAGAGGTGCGTCCCGTTGCGGCACGCTATTCACTGAAGCGGGCAATCCTAGCGCTCGGCCCGTCCGGTTTTCCGTTTGAGGATTTCGTAAGTGAAATTTTCCGCGCGAAAGGCTACGACGTCATGACGGGAGTTATCACAAACGGAAAGTGCGCTGAACACGAGGTGGATCTTATCGCGACGTCAGCTGATGATGCATTTGGTGCCGAGGTAAAATTTCATAACAGTCCCGGGATGAAAACCGACCTAAAGGTAGCGCTGTACGTGCGGGCGCGCTTTATTGATTTAGCCGAAGCTCCGAAAGTAGAGGGAGAAGCGCACATTGAGCGCGGGATGCTCATTACGAATACAAAATTTACCGGTAATGCAATTGAATACGGAAAGTGTGTCGGGCTGACGCTTATCGGCTGGAATTACCCGGAAAGCGGCAATTTACAGGATCTTGTTTCAGAAACAGGTCTGCACCCTATTACGTGCCTCACAACGCTCTCAGAGTCGGAAAAACAGCGACTACTTGAAGACAAACTTGTTCTGTGTCGCTCAATTAAGGCGGGCGCAAGTGTTCTTACGGAGCACGGCATAACACCCGAGAAAGCCGCGGAAGCAATGCGAGAAGCTCAGGACTTGTGCACAAGCGGTGTAGCAATGTAAAATAGGCCAACTTTTTTGTAAGTAATAAAAATCAGAAAAGAACATGAATAATCAGTATGTCAAATTTGGTGCGCTATTCGTCACTGGTCTTCTCATCGGATCAGCGCTTACGTGGCTTTACCTTGGCCCAAAGAGCGAAAGCGCAGAGAGCCGCACAGATGATACCGCGGTAATTGATGATGATAGTGACATAAAATCAGGTGATTCAGGGCTCATTGGCTCAGGTGTGAATCCCGATGTATCAGGAGATACAGATTCAGGAAGCGGGTCAGCGCCAGTGCTGACAAGTAATTCCGCGATCGCAGTTTCAAATCAACCTGCGGGTATGAGCGTTACTGTCCGAAAGGTTGAATTACAAGAAACCGGATGGGTTGTCATTCATGAAGGCAGTGATAATCAAATCGGTAATGCTCTCGGAGCGGCACGTCTTGAGGCGGGAGTGCATGAAAACGTCGTTGTTGAGTTGCTTCGCGGCACAACAGCAAATGCTCTCTATTTTGCCGTCATTTACCAAGACAATGGCGATAGAGAATTCTCACTCGATACAGATTTCCCAGCTCTTGGGGCCGGCGGAGCTCCTCTTATGAGTGCATTTCGAACAAATTAGAAAACGGCTTATATGAGCCCAAAAAATCGACTCAGTCACCTGACTGAGTCGATTTTTTTATACAAAAAGACGCCCAGAGGGCGCCTTTAGCTCTAATCGCAGAACATCTTTCGCGAGGGGAGAGAAAGTTCTACGTCGGGAGGCACGAGGTAGCAGGGACCGATATACGGAATGCCCATACAGAGAATTCCACCATCGCCCTGATGAAACTCAAGCATAGAGCTTGTTGCGGGACCCTCGAAGTCATTGAGGATACACTCTGCCGGCTCCCACTTTCCCGTCACCTCGTTGTACAGCTCCTTGGTTCCGGGTTTGTAAGAAAGGATTTTCGCCCCAAGCATTCCCTCCTTCAGTCCGCCAAATTCACCACGCGTGGCGCCTCCGGATTCCATCAGTACGATTTTCCAACCGCAAAAGTCGCCTTGATTTTCTTCAGTTAAGCGGATTTTCATCACGCACTCCTTCTTCTATGCCGTTTTAAACATACAAATCAGGTTGACGGGAGTCAATATGCTATACTTTCCGTAATGGAACCATTCGTACCGGCTTCGTTACTCATCGTCTTTGGCCAGCTTAGCCTCGCGCTCCTGCTCGGCCTCTTGCTGGGAACAGAACGCTCTGTTGTCGCAGGGAAACGGGCCGGCTCGCGAACATTTGCACTGGTCTCTCTCGGCTCATGCCTCTTTACGGTTATTGGAATTCAAGTAACGCATTCGTACTTGGGTCTGGTAAATTTCGACCCGATGCGTGTTGTTGCTGGGATTATTACCGGTATCGGATTTATCGGAGCGGGAATCATTATCTTCCGAGGAGATGAGCTCAGGGGGCTCACGACCGCGGCGGGGTTATGGGTTGCGTCAGGAATCGGTATTGCTATTGGTTTTGGACTCTATGCGATCGCCATTTTCTCAGCACTCCTCGCGCTCTTGGCCTTCACAGCGCTTTGGTTTATTGAAGACAGACTGAAAGCGTGGACAGACTCTGCAAAGAAAACGCCTGTGCGGATTGAAGAGGAAGAGGGCGAGTAGCGGTTGGGATTTTGTGAGAGTGTGAGCAGTGGTATACTGCGATGCATGAGTTCATACTACAAGCCCGACAGGAAAGCGGATTGGAATTATGGCGGCCCTCGGTGGCGCCTCTCCCGTTCAAAGATTGATCTTTTTGTTGAGTGTCCGCGGTGCTTCTACCTCGACAATAAGCTCGGAACCGCCCGTCCGCCTGGGTACCCATTCGCACTCAATAGCGCGGTTGATGCACTGCTTAAAAAAGAGTTCGATATTCACCGGGCGGATAAAACGGCGCACCCGCTCATGGAGCAGTACGGCATACATGCAATTCCATTTGCTCATAGCAAGCTGGACATTTGGCGGGAAAATTTTAAGGGGATAGAGTGCACGCATAAAAAGACCGGATTTACTATTTCAGGTGCGGTGGATGACGTGTGGGTGACCCCCGAAGAAGAATTGCTGGTCGTTGACTACAAGTCAACGAGCAAGGATGAGAAAATTGAGGAGTTAAATAAAGATTGGCAGGACGGCTACAAACGCCAGATGGAAGTATACCAGTGGCTTTTGAGGCAGAATGGTTTTCGCGTCTCTGATACGGGTTACTTTGTCTATGCGAATGCAAGCAAGGATGAGAAAGCATTCGACGGAAAACTCATTTTTGAGGTAACACTCATTCCGTATACGGGAGACGGATCATGGATAGAACCAACACTGCTTCGCATTAAAGAGTGTCTTGATAGCGAGAATATACCGGACGCGCACCCGGAGTGTGACTACTGCACCTACCGAAAGTACGCTGGCAAAAAACTCCAGGAGCGATACTCCGCGGCGCAACCAAAATTAGATGTGCCGCCACAGTCCAGCGCCACAGATACTGGATCATTGTTCTAATATGGATTTTACTGAGCGAGTGGTGGCAATAGTGCGCGGGATTCCAGAAGGGAAGACGCTCTCATATGGCGAGGTGGCAGCACGTGCGGGAAGCCCGCGCGCGGCGCGAGCAGTGGGGGTGGTAATGAAAAACAATACTGATAAACGTGTGCCGTGTCATAGGGTCATCCGCGCGAATGGAACACTTGGCGGCTACAATGGCCTGCGGGGCGAGAAAGCAACGCTTCTAAGAAATGAAGGAGCACTTACCTCCAGTCAATAGGTTTCTTTCCGTTTTTAATTAGATAGGCATTCGCCCGCGTAAAGTGCGCATTTCCAAAAAAACCTCGATGCGCGGAGAGCGGTGATGGGTGAGCCGATTTCAATACCAAGTGCGTATGTGAGTCAATGAGCACCTCTTTTTTCCCTGCAAACGTGCCCCAGAGCATAAAAACAATATGTGAGTAATTTTCCGATAGGGATTTGATAATTGCATCGGTAAATGTGTGCCACCCGTACAGAGCGTGTGAATTTGCCTCGCCAGAGCGTACCGAGAGCGACGCATTAAGAAGCAGTACTCCTTGGTTCGCCCACCGAGTTAGATCCGGATTCTGTATGCACGGCACAGCAAACTCGCTTTCTATTTCTTTAAAGATATTTGCAAGTGATGGCGGAATGCGATTCTTGCTTCCTGTTGAAAATGCGAGTCCGTCAGCGACACCAGGGGTGTGGTACGGGTCTTGCCCAAGGATGACTACCGCTACGTCAGACGGCGCCACTAAATCAAGTGCGCGGAAAATGTATTTCGGAGGAGGAAAGACCGTATGTGTAAGGTATTCTGCGCGAACCAACTCAGCCAACTCTGTAAAATACGGTGCAGTAAATTCTGCGGCTAAAAGCACCTTCCACTCGGGAGCCAGTTTTATGTCGGCATGTGCCATACGGGCAGTGTACACCATTCTCAAGTCATTCATTGCGTATGGTATGATGCTCTCTATATATGCATTTCACTCCTGAAATTGAGAAAGCGCTTGAAAAAGTTGCCAGAGTGCACGAGGGGCAGTATAGGAAAGGAGAAAAGAAGACCCCCTACATCACCCACCTCGTGTCAGTTGCGTGGATAGTGAGCGAATACTGCACTGAAGAAGATGTCATTATTGCCGCGCTCCTCCACGACATAGTGGAAGACACGAATATTTTGCCTGAAGAGATAGAAGAAGAATTCGGCGCGCGAGTGAAGAACATCGTACTTGGTGTTACGATTCCGCAAGCGATAGGCGCAACTGAGTGGGAAAAGAGCCGCCGAGCGTATGGGGAAAATTTACAAAAAGCCCCACTGGAGTCTGCTATTGTCGCTGCAGCGGATAAGATACATAATTTTTCAAATGCTATCAGGGAATTCAGCGGGCATCCCGATGATTTTAAGAATCAGTTCTCAGGAAACATTGATGACAGAATATACGTATATGGCGCACTCGTTGCTATTATCTCTGAGAAACTGGGCGAACATCCGCTTCGAGTCCGTCTAAACGAAACATTCGACGAGTATAAGAGTTTCCTTGAATCGTTGCGATAAGATATACATATGTGGCTTCTCTATGCATTTCTCTCGGCACTCATGGCGGCGCTGGTTGCAATTTTTGCAAAACTTGGGCTGCAAAACCTTGACTCGACGCTTGCAACGACAATTCGGGCTATTATCATGGCCGGCTTTCTTGTCATTGTCAGTGTGTTTCTGAAAAAATTTGACGGCTTTTCCATTATCGGTCTTGGCTCGCGGGAGTGGCTCCTTATACTCGCGGCAGGTATTGCGGGTGCGCTTTCGTGGCTTTTCTATTTCTTTGCATTAAAAACAGGCCAAGCGACAGGCGTCGTCGCTATTGACCGGCTCTCAATTGTTTTTGTCGTACTCCTTGCGGCACTGTTTCTGGGTGAAGCGCTTGGGTGGAAAGCGCTTCTTGGGGCACTTCTTATGGTAGCCGGAGCGCTCCTCATTACGCTTCACTAGGAAATAGCTTCACGGGCCTTGGCGTCGTCTATGTCCGGTCCAATAAGTGCAAGATTGTAACGCTCTGGCGCAAATAACTCCGTGGCAAGACTATTGAGCTGGTCTGTTGTGACCGCATTTATTTTTTTCTTTAAATCCTCGAAGCTTTCATCGCGTTCATGAAGAAGCTGATTGAGCCCGTAGTGGAGTGCTACCTGCTCCGTGTCCTCGGTCTGAAGATCTTCTTTTCCGCACAGGTAGCTCTGCGCTTTTCGCAGTTCTTCTTCTGTAACTCCTTCCTGCGCCGCGCGGTCGTACTCGTACCGAATTGCCGCAAGAGCATCATGAACTTTTCCAAGTTTTACGCCCGCACGAGTGGTAAGAACACCGACATCGGTGTAGCCAGTTGAGCTGGTGCGGATGGAGTAGCACAGACCAAGCGCTTCACGGACGTGTTGGAACATTCGTGAGGACATGTTTCCGCCGAGTATCGTTGAAAGCAGAAGCTGCACTGGATACCGCTCGTCGCGCAGAGAGAGTCCAACGACGCCGAAGTGGAGGTGGTACTGCTCAGTCGGGCGTATCCGAATTGAGAAGCGCTCGCTCGCAAGAGCCGGATCGTATGCAAGCGCATTTTTGCTCCGTACGCCATTTTCGAATGCAAAGTGCTTTTCTATTCGTGCGATATCGGATTCGGTGACAGCGCCCGCCAGAATAATGACTGTATTCTCAGGCGTGTAGAGCGCGTTCTTATAGTCAAAAAAGTCCTGTTGCGTAACAGTTGTGATAAGCTCTTTTGTTCCGATTTCATCTCGGCCGATAGGCTGGTCTCCAAAAAGAAGATTTTCAAAATCCCACCCGACCTGATACATAGGCAAATCAAGGTACATCGCCATTTCTTCAAGAATAACGCCCCTCTCCTTTTCTATTTCTTCCGGAGGAAACTTTGCGGAAATAAGCATGTCACTGAGCACGTCGAGGCTCGTATCCAGATGGCGCTTTCCGCTCTTTACGTAATACCCAACGAATTCCTTACTGGTAAATGCGTTACATTCAGCGCCGAGTGCGTCTATAGTCTCGCTTACCATTTTTGGAGTTGTGTATATTTCTCCGCCCTTAAAAAACATGTGCTCGAGAAAATGCGATATTCCGGAAATTTCCTTTTCTTCATACCGCGAGCCCGCCCCGACAAGAACAAGCGATGTGACGGCGTTGCTCCCTGGCATCTCGACCACTCGGATTCGTAGTTTGTTTGGCAGTGTTTTTGAATGTAATTGCATCATATAGTGGCGAGTATACCATTTTGTGCAGTTAAAAATGGTATACTGCAGACATGTCACTGCTATTTTGGGGACTTACCATAGGCACTGTCGGAAAGATTATACTCGGCCTTACGGTCGTAATGGTGCACTGGCGCATTGTAAAAGAGCACAGAATAGACCGGAAGGTGCTCAATGAAATGCGGCGAGAGAGAAATTTGGCGCTTCTTGGTATTTTGTTTATGGTACTTGGGTATACGCTTGAGGTTCTCTTTTACGGCTTTACGCCGTGGAGCTCTGGCGCATTTCAGCTAATAGAAATTATTCAATGACAACAGCGGAAGTTCGCCACACATATCTCGAATTTTTTAAAGCGCGAGAGCATAGTGAAATACCGTCAGCGCCGCTCGTGCCGGAGAATGATCCGACAACACTTTTCACCAGTTCCGGCATGCAGCCGCTTCTGCCGTACCTACTGGGAGAAAAACATCCATCCGGTGTGCGTCTTGTTGATTCACAAAAATCATTTCGAGCAGAAGATATAGAAGAGGTTGGTGACAATCGCCACACAACCTTTTTTGAAATGCTTGGCAACTGGTCGCTCGGTGACTATTTCAAGTCAGAACAGTTACCGTGGTTTTTTGAATTTCTTACAAAGGAAATCGGTCTTGACCCGCAAAAACTTTACGTCACGGTATTTAGCGGCGATGAGAAACTCGGCATAACAAAAGATGAAGAATCAATTGAGATATGGAAGCGCATCTTTAAGGAAGAGGGAATTGACGCGATTGCCGTCGATATAGGAACTGAGGCAGACGGGTATGCGCGCGGCATGCGGGAAGGGGAGCGCATATTTGCCTATGAGGCAAAGAAAAATTGGTGGAGTCGCTCTGGGACTCCGGAGAAAATGCCGGCGGGGGAGCCCGGTGGTCCGGATTCCGAGGTTTTTTATGACTTTGGAACAGCACACGACACGGCATTCGGCGAGCACTGCCACCCGAATTGCGATTGCGGGCGTTTTATGGAAATCGGCAACTCTGTTTTTATGGAGTACATTAAAAAAAGCGACGGTTCATTTGAAAAGCTGCCACAGCAAAATGTCGATTTCGGCGGAGGGCTCGAGCGAATTGTTGCAGCTGCGAATGATGTCTCAGATGTGTTTTGCATTGACTCTCTCTACGGCATTATTACTGAAATCGAATCGCTTTCCGGTAAAGTGTACGGTGAAAATGAGGAAGAAAGCGCGGCATTTCGAATTGTTGCGGACCACTTTCGCGGGGCGGTATTTATGATTGGAGACGGTGTCGTTCCGTCAAATACAGAGCAAGGGTATTTTGTTCGACGGCTACTGCGGAGAGCTGTACTGAAGATGGATACGCTCGAAATGGAGCCGCATACGCTCCACACTCTCGTGCCAATTGTGATACAGCAGTACGAAGCGCAGTATCCAAATCTGCGCGCGCAGAAAGACGTAATACAGAAAAATATTGAAGAAGAAGAGGCGCGATTCAGAAAAACAGTCGAGCGCGGACTTAAAGAATTTGAAAAGCGCTCCGGTGAGAATATTTCTGGACGTGATGCGTTTGTTCTCTTTACAACACACGGTTTTCCAATTGAACTGACGCTCGAGCTTGCTGCTGAGAGGGGCATCACTGTCGATATGGAGGGGTTTCGCAGCGAAATGGAGAAGCACCAAGCGCTCTCGCGTGCGGGAGCGGAGCAGAAATTTAAGGGCGGACTCGCCGACGGCGGAGAGAAGACAACCATGTACCACAGCGCAACACACCTACTGCTTGCAGGACTGCGAAAATACCTCGGTGAGGATGTGCACCAGGCGGGATCAAATATTACTACCGAACGTACGCGTTTTGACTTTACGTATCCTGAAAAAGTAGACCGAGAGACGCTCGATAAGGTTGAACAGTATGTCAATGACGCAATCAAGGCGCAGGCAGAAATGACAATTGAGGAAATGCCAAAGGAACAAGCAAAAGCTGAGGGCGTCGAGGGGAGCTTCTGGGAGAAATATCCGGAGGTAGTTAAAGTGTATACGCTACGAGACGCCAATGGGGTGGTGTGGTCTCGCGAGCTCTGCGGTGGACCGCATGTATCAAATACGAATGAAATTACCGGCGTATTTAAAATCGTGAAGGAGGAATCATCGTCAGCTGGCGTGCGCCGCGTAAAGGCAGTACTGGAATAATTATCTGTGCAATTCGATACGTAGACCGTATACTGTAGAGAATGTTTGTGTTTCTCCACCGAAATAAAAAAGAAATGCGAGAGTACGTCGCATTATTTGATATTGGGAGCGCTTCGGTCGCGGGTGCACTGGTAGTGTTAGACGGTGATACACAACCGCACATTACATACACAACACGAGTACCGCTTACGCTAACTGAAGTGCTTGACGCAAAGACGCTTGAAAAGAAGACAGCAGAGACAGTCCGGGTGGTATCAGAGCGTCTTATCAAAGCGCTTGCCGATGAGCAGGTGAATCAATTTTCAAGAATTGTATGCATGTCCGCGTCGCCGTGGGTGCACATTGAAACAGCGTCAATTGAAGCAAAGCACGATGAGCCGAAAGACATTACTGATGCGTATATTAAAACCCTGCTGGAGAGCGCCCGCGCTGAAATCGTTGAAAAAGCTGCAGAGACTGCGGCCGGCGTGGATCAGACGGAAGAGTTTTCGATGCAGGTATTGCTAAACGGATACCCGACGGCGAATCCCGAGAAGAAGAAAGCGAAACACATCGCGCTATCCCTTGCGGTGGGGTATATGGACACCGCATTTCACTCTTCGCTTGAGCGGGTATTTGATGAACAGTTTGGGGAGACGGCTGTTTCCTACAATTCATTCATTCTCCCGTTTTTCCTCACCGCACGAGACGTATTCGAGCAATCAGACTTCCTACTAATGGATGTGACGGGGGAGGTGTCGGATATCGGTGTTGTCCGCGGAGATATACTTTCAAATTATGTAACATTTCCGTACGGCAAGCATTCAATTGCCCGCGATTTGGCAGAACTTCTTGGAACAACTCCGGAAGAGTCGCTATCGAGACTCTCGCTTGGCGTGTCTGGAACACAGAAAGAAGACTCTACGGTGCAAAAGAGCATCGAGACAGTCGCGCAGAAGTGGATAAAGCAATTCGGGTCATCAGTCGGCAAGCTTTCAGAGACAAAACGACTGCCAAATTTCCTGCTTCTGGCGTGTGACGGCTCAATCGGGTTGTGGTTGGCGGAACTTACCTCACGAATTGATTTTGGAGCATTTACACTGACTGGTGAGGCATTTTCACCGGAACTTTTAACAGCGAATCGGATCTGTGAATTCTGCACGTTTAAGGGTAAGAGCGTAAAAGAAGACCCATTTCTTGCGGTTGGGGCCCTGTTTGCCAAACGAATAAGAGCGGTTGAAAAAAATAAACCTGTGGTATAGTAGAGTGACTATGGCGAATGATGCAGAAGATATCGTACCACCAGAGAAGCGGTCAATTCGAAAGGTGACAGTTTCAGACTCTCGCCGCCCGATGCGGGCACAAAGAGTTGCCGCGGACAGTGCGAATGGGCATTCTGCGCGGAAAAGCCGATGGGGTCTCTGGCTTGTGGCGCTTATTTCTGTGGCAGCGCTCGCGCTCGGCCTTTCATATGTATTTTCAGGAGCCAAAATTGTCGTAACTCCAAAAGAGCGAAGCAGTTTTGTTGAAGGAACGTTTCGTGCGTATAAAAACCCAGGCTTTGAGGAATTAGGTTATGAAATTGCCACAATTACACAAGAGGAATCAGTGACTGTGGAGGCAACGGGCGAAGAAGAGGTTGAGAATAAAGCCAGCGGTTTTATCGTTATTTACAATGACTACAGCAAAACACCACAGCGATTGATAAAAAACACTCGATTTGAATCTCCAGACGGGCGTATTTACCGTATTGAAGAGTCGGTTACAGTTCCGGGACAGAAGACCGAAAACGGAGCTGTTGTGCCGGGAAGTATTGAAGTAGAAGTATTTGCAGACGAACCCGGCGAGGAATACAACACCGGACTGACTGATTTTACAATTCCAGGACTGAAAGGTGATGACCGATACGACCATTTCTACGCCCGAAGCAAAACGCCTATCACTGGAGGATTTGTCGGTGTGCAAGCGGTAGTTGATGAATCCGTGAAGGAAGCAAAGACCGCGGAATTAAAGGAGGCACTTGAGTCGGCGCTCCTCTCATCAATCGTGAATCAAATTCCAGACGGATTTGTATTGGTTTCTGGCGCAACGATGATTGAATATTCCGAAACACGGGCAGTAGCTGACGGCGATGGAGCGCGTCTTATTCAAAGCGGCACCCTCTATGCCGTACTTTTCCCAGAGGGAGAATTCGCGTCATTTCTTGCTCGGAATACAATAGCTGAATTTAAAAGCGACGACTCGGTCAGTGCGGACGTTTCAGCGCTCAGTCTTACAGTTGCTGATGGTGCAAAGCCGTGGGAGGCTGACGAGTTTGCTTTTTCACTTTCCGGCAACACAACACTAACGTGGCTATTTGATACTGACCAACTTCTGCGTGATCTTGCTGGGAAAGCGAAAGGGGCTCTGCCGACTATTCTTTCAGGTTACCCAAGTATTGAGAAAGCTGAGGTTATCCTCCGCCCGTTTTGGCGAGGAACATTTCCTGATGATCCATCGGACATAACGCTTGAATTAACCAAGTAGCGACTTGACGATTGGAAAGAGCGCTGGTAGGATACGAGAGCCTGATGGTAGAGGATAAAAGCAAACCCGAAGCAGTCAACGGTACGGTCGACGAGGCCCTGCCGAATACGCTTTTTCGGGTGACACTTGAAAATGGGGAGCAAATCCTCACCTACCTTTCAGGAAAGATGCGGATGCATCGAATTAAAGTGCTCGTTGGCGACACAGTAGCAGTGGAGCTCGAGCCGTACGGCGGAAAAGGTCGTATCGTGAGGCGCTTGTAGAGATTACGATTGAGTTCTAGGCCCTCTACGCATACAGCGCTTTTTTCTGTTTGTCATATGAAAGTTAAAGCATCTGTTAAGCCAATCTGCAGCAATTGCAAGACAGTACGCCGCAAAGGGCGGCTCTATGTATTGTGCAGTAACCCTCGGCATAAACAGCGGCAAGGATAAGTATGCGCATTGCTGGAATTACAATCCCGGAGGACAAGCGTCTGGAAATAGGTCTCACCGCACTATACGGTGTTGGCCGCCCGCGTGCGCTTGAAATTCTTAATAGTTTACATATTGATGCTGGAAAGCGTCCAAAAGACCTTTCCACAGACGAGGAGAATGCAATTCGAGAGCGGGTAGAGAGTTTTACGATTGAAGGAGAACTGAAGCGCGAGAAAAGTGGAAATATAAAACGGTTGAAAGACATAGCCGCGTACCGTGGCTCACGGCATGCACGACAGCTCCCAAGCCGCGGCCAGCGAACGAAGACAAATTCTCGCACCGTTCGAGGAAATGTTCGAAAGACTATGACATCCGGACGCCGTAAGGTAGAGAAGAAGTAGTATGGGAAAGAAGAGAATCATCAAAAAAAGCGGCGGCCAGGTAAATGAGGGACTAAAATCTCGATCGTTGGCGCGTACAATAAAACGAAAGATGGATACCGGCCGTCTTCATATTGAGGCAACATACAATAATACGAAAGTAGTTCTCACTGACACGGCTGGAGGCGCCGTTGCGTGGTCATCAAGCGGCGCTCTTGGATTTAAGGGCGCCCGAAAGGGTACCCCGTTTGCAGCGGCAAAGGTTGGCGAGCTCGTTGGTGAAAAAGCCGCTTCAATAGGAGTAAAGAATGTAGAGGTTGTTATTAAGGGTGTGGGGTCTGGCCGCGAGTCAGCATTGCGAGGTTTCGCGGGGAAGGGTATCGGAGTTACTAAGATTCAGGACACAACACCTGTACCGTTTAACGGTCCGCGACCGCCGAAGCCGCGACGAGTATAGAAATATGATAGTTAAATCAAAATATAAAATTGCGAAACGTCTGGGAGCGGAAGTGTTTGAAAAAACACAGAGTCAAAAGTTTGCGCTCTCAGAGGCACGCCGAAAAAATGCACGCACCGGCCGACGCCCGCGGGCTCTTTCAGACTTCGGCAGGCAGTTGCTTGAAAAGCAGAAGGTGCGGTACACCTATGGTATTTCTGAAAAGCAGCTTACTCGGTATGTCACTGAGGCGCTGAAAACGCGCGGTACTGACCCGCTCACCACACTTTACCGGAAGCTTGAGATGCGTCTTGATTCGGTTGTGTATCGTCTTGGACTTGCACCGACGCGGCGTATGGCTCGCCAGCTTGTCTCGCACGGACACATTTGCGTAAACGGCCGAAAGGTAACTATTCCATCATATTCAACCCGTACCGGTGAGACAATTACCGTTCGTTCAGGCAGCGCTCAGAAAACCGTTTTTGCAGGACTTCATGAGCGCCTTGCTGATTACAGTGCGCCGTCATGGGTTTCATTTGACGCAAAGAAGTTAACGGGGTCCGTCAAGGAGCTTCCACAATACAGCGCTCCAGATACGCATTTTGACCTTACGCAAGTACTTGAGTATTACAGTCGTTAATATTTATTCACTTTTAATATAATTATTATGTCGGACTATAATGTAGCGCTCCCATCCAAGCCACGCATCGTGTCAGAAGAGGACTTTTCTGGCACGTATGAGATTGACGGCCTTCACTCTGGATATGGCCACACACTCGGTAATTCGCTTCGCCGAATTATCCTCTCATCTCTTCCAGGCGCAGCGATTACTTCAGTTAAGATCGAGGGTGTCGCTCACGAGTTTTCAACCATAGAAGGCGTGAAGGAGGACGTGATAACAATCCTTCTTAACCTTAAAAAGGTGCGCATTAAGATGAACACTGATGAGCCGGCAGTGCTTAAGCTTTCAGTTAAAGGACCGAAAACTGTTACAGCAGGAGATATAGATGCGCCGGGCCAAGTTGAAATACTTAATCCTGATCAGCACATTGTTGAGGTGACCGGAAAGGGTACTCCATTTGAAATGGAATTAACGGTTGAACAAGGGCTCGGGTATGTCGCAAAAGAGATTCTCCAGAAGGACCGAGTCGATATCGGGGCAATTGCACTTGATGCGGTCTTTACACCTATTCGTCGCGTGAATTACGAAGTTGAAAACATGCGTGTTGGCGACCGAACTGACTTTAATCGCCTCCGTATTTTTATCGAGACGGATGGAACCCTCACTTCAAAGGAAGCACTCGAGCGTTCAATCGATATTATGATTCATCAGCTGCGCGCAATTGTCGGCTTTAAAGAGGAGGAAATCGAATTGCCGCAGGATGAAGACGAGAAAGAGGCAATTGCAAGCTCGCAGGAGGAACGCCCGCAGGAAATAGATAAGGAGTTCCTCAAGACGCGTATAGACTCACTAGAGCTCTCAACGCGTACCGTCAACGCGCTTACTGATGCGAATATCCGTACAGTCGGCGGTCTTGTTCGCAAACGAGAGGAGGACATCCTTGCGCTTGAAGGTCTTGGGCAAAAAGGGCTCCAGGAAATTAAGCGTTCACTTTCAAACTTCGGAGTAACGCTACGATAAGCCATATGAAGCACCATAAGAAAGGACGTGTATTTGGGCGAGTGCGTAAACAACGCACGGCACTTTTACGTTCTCTTTCTCGTGCTCTGATTCTCCAAGAGAGGATAAAGACAACCGAAGCAAAAGCAAAGGAGCTCCGACCATTCATTGAACGTCTTATTACGCTTGCCAATAAAAACTCACTCTTTTCTCGCCGACTTGTAGCGAAACGACTCGGAGGCGAGTCCGATGCGGTTGTAAGGCTTGTTGAAACAGTGGCACCGAAGTATGCTGATCGCTCAGGCGGGTACACGCGCATTACAAAGCTCGGTGCCAGCGGTTCAGATGCTCGCTCTGAGGCAATTATTGAGTTTGTATAAGAAACACACTAGCCATTAGAAACTTGTGCGCACGATACGTATATGACAGAAACAAACACAAACAGCAAAAATGATAGTAAGACCCGAGACGCAACCGGAGCGTCTTCTACTGGTGTGAAGTATGAAATTGATGCGACAGGTAGAAAGGTTGGGCGCCTCGCTACAGAGATAGCGCATATTCTCATGGGCAAAAATATGCCAGATTTTGAAAAGCATGTTGTTGCAGACGTTGAGGTGACAGTTACGAATGTCTCAAAAATTGATCTCCCTCAGCGAAAGGCCGATGGAAAAATCTATACCCGCTACACAGGCTTCCCGGGAGGCTTGCGCAAAGAGAGCGCGGCAAAACTTGCTGCACGGCGCGGGCACAGTGAATTGCTCAAGCGTGCCGTCTACGGTATGCTCCCAGGGAACCGACTACGAAAGCCGCGCATGAAGCGACTTACAATCACTGAATAATATGGCAGAGAAATATCTAGAAGCAGTAGGACGACGAAAAACCGCAATAGCGCGCGTGCGTATTACGCCTGCAAAAAAATCTGAAGTGCTGATAAATGGGAAGCCGCTTGCGGAGTATTTGCCAACCGCAGAGCTTATGACGACAGTCCTTCAGCCATTTCAGAAAACCGATGCGCATTTTAGCGTTTCTGCGAAAGTTTTTGGCGGCGGTATCTCAGCGCAAGCTGAAGCTATCCGGCACGGTATTGCTCGGGCGCTTCTAAAGTATGATGCCGAGCTTCGAAAGGAGCTTAAACTTGCGGGGTACCTCAAGCGGGATCCGCGCATGAAGGAGCGAAAGAAATTTGGCTTGCGAAAAGCGCGCAGAGCGCCTCAGTGGAGCAAGCGGTAAAGAGTGCATCGGTGCTTCATTTCTAATCAAGTCACTATACGTGGCATGTGGTCTGTTTATATCGTATGGACAAAAAGAAGATAAACAAAAAAATTGACACAGAAGAGGAGGTAGTGCATAATGATGACATACATTTCGAAGAAGAAGGGGAATCTGCTGCAGATACGCTCCGGAAACTGCGAAAAAAACTAAAGGAGTGCCAAAAAGAACGAGCAGAGTACCTCGATGGATGGCAGAGGATTCAAGCGGAGGTCGTCAATGCCAGAAAGGCTGAAGTGTTAGCCAAGGAAAAGGAAAGAGAGCGAATAGTACAAGACGTACTGCTTTCATTTCTTCCTGCGCTTGATGCCTTTGATATGGCGATTAACAGTGAAGCGTGGCATTCAGTTGACGGTGCGTGGCGAGCTGGTGTGGAACATATCCACTCTCTGCTTACGACAACGCTCGCTCTGTACAATGTCGCGCCATACGGGGAGGTGGGCGATAAATTTGACACCTCGCTGCACGAAGCGCTCTCAAGCCAAAGTGTCCCGAGTGAGCAGGAGAACACAGTTGTTTCAGTTTTAAAGAAGGGATATGTGATGGGAGAGAGTGTACTGCGTCCAGCACAAGTCATTATTGGTGTAAGTAAATAATATGGGAAAAATACTTGGAATTGACCTTGGAACAACCAATTCTGCAATGGCAGCTGTCAGTGCAGGCGAACCAACAATTATTGAAAATGCGGAAGGTAATCGGACAACTCCGTCGGTTGTTGCTGTCTCAAAGACAGGGGAACGACTCGTTGGTGTCCTGGCGCGTCGCCAAGCAGTGACAAATCCTAAGAACACTATTTACGGCATCAAACGATTTATGGGGCATCGCTTCGATGATGCGGCTGTGGTTCGAGACCGCGAGACTGTCCCGTATGAGATTGCTGAGGCATCAGGCGGCGGTGTTGAAATTACACTCGGTGGCAAGACCTATCGTCCTGAAGAAGTGTCCGCAATGATTTTACAGAAGCTTAAAAGCGATGCGGAAGCAAAACTTGGCGAGAAGATCACAGAAGCAGTTATTACCGTGCCCGCATACTTCAATGATGCCCAGCGAAATGCCACAAAAGACGCAGGTAAAATTGCCGGTCTTGACGTCAAGCGCATTATTAATGAGCCAACTGCCGCCGCGCTTGCGTATGGATTCAATAAGAAAAAAGACGAGCAGATTGTTGTCTACGACTTCGGCGGCGGGACGTTTGACGTCTCGGTGCTTGAAGTTGGCGATGATGTTATTGAGGTGAAGTCCACTGACGGCGATAGCCACATGGGAGGACGCGACATTGACCAGCATGTCGTAAAGTGGATTATCGAAGAATTTAAAAAGGAGAGTGGGATCGACATTTCAAAAGATCCGCTTGCACTGCAACGACTCGATGAAGCCGCGGAAAAGGCGAAAATCGAACTTTCAACGGCAACTGAAAGCGAGATTAATATTCCATTTATCACCTCAGATGCAGACGGACCAAAACACCTCCTTCTGAAGCTTACGCGCGCAAAACTTGAGGAACTTGCAAAGGAGTACATTGACCGTTCAATTGAGATAACAAAACGCGCAATTGAGGCGTCACCGTTCTCCATTGGCGATATTGATGAGATTATTCTTGTTGGCGGCCAAACGCGAATGCCTGTAATTGTTTCGCGCGTAAAGGAGTTGTTTGGGAAAGAGCCGAACAAGTCAATTAACCCAGATGAGGTGGTGGCGCTTGGAGCCGCAATTCAGGCGGGAATTTTACAGGGAGACGTAAAGGACATTCTCTTGCTTGATGTTATTCCGCTTTCTCTCGGCATTGAAACTATGGGAGGAGTTGCAACGAAACTCATTGAGCGCAATACGACCATCCCAACGAGCAAATCTCAGACATTTTCAACAGCTGCAGACAACCAAACGAGTGTCGAAGTGCACATTGTTCAGGGTGAACGCGCGATGGCGGCTGACAATAAAAGCCTCGGTCGGTTTATTCTCGATGGTATTCCACCGGCACCGCGCGGTACCCCGCAAGTTGATGTCTCATTTGACATTGACGCAAATGGAATTCTCAATGTTACTGCAAAGGATAAGACCAGCGGTAAAGAGCAATCTATTCGAATCGAGGCATCCTCAGGACTCAGTGAAGAAGATATTGAACGAATGCAGAAGGACGCCGAGGAGCACGCGGGCGAGGATTCCAAAAAGAAAGAGCTTGCGGAGGCGCGTAATCTTGCAGAACAGCTCATCTACACTGCAAAGCGTGCTCTATCAGACGCGGGAGAAAAACTTTCCTCAGATGTAAAAAGTGATGTCGAATCATGCATCACTGAACTGACAGGAGTAAAAGAGGGAGAAGATATAACGGCAATAAAGAGTAAAACCGAGGCTCTCTCAGCAGCAATGCAGAAAATCGGCGAGAGCATGGGGCACACACAGACAAATACTGCGTCAGAAAATTCAGCAGGAGAGGGATCAGTGAGCGACGCAGACAGTACGGAAGAGAAGAAGGATGACGAGAAAGGAAGTGACTAGGTTGCCAAGCAACAACTTCTCCGTACAATAGGAGAGCATGAACCAAAAGGACTACTACAAAATTCTTGGCGTTAATCGTACCGCAAGCAAAGAGGAGATAAAAAAAGCATTTCGAAAACTCGCACACCAGTATCACCCTGATAAGAAAGAGGGTGATGAAGGAAAATTTAAAGAAGTAAGCGAGGCGTACGCGGTGCTTTCAGATGAAAAGCGGCGTTCAGAGTACGATGCATACGGACACGTTTTCGCTGGCGGAACAGGAGCTCAGTCTCACGGCGGCTTCGGCGGTTTTGATTTTTCCGGTTTTGGCGGGCACGGCGGTGTTGAATTCGATCTCGGAGACATTTTTGGAGAATTTTTCGGCGGAGGTCGGCGTCGCGAGTCACGCGGACATGACATCTCAATAGATATATCTATCCCATTTAAGGATGCGGTATTTGGCGCGGAGAGGACTGTGCTGATTACAAAGACATCACTTTGTCAGACGTGCGCGGGAAGCGGAGCAAAAGAGGGAAGTGCAATGGTGGAGTGTGCAACATGTAATGGAAAGGGGCAATTGCACGAAACTCGCTCATCTATTCTCGGGACATTTACAAGCACGAGACTGTGTCCGAAGTGCCACGGGAAAGGTGAGGTGCCAAAGGAAAAATGCGAAACATGTCATGGTGAGGGCGCGCATCGAAAGGAGGAAAAAATAACCGTCTCAATTCCAGCAGGTATTAATGATGGAGAAATGATCAGGCTCTCAGGCATGGGTGAAGCAATCGCCGGAGGAGCGACAGGAGATTTGTACGTCAAGGTGCACGTCGAGCCGCATCCGACATTCCGCAAGGAGGGAAACAACCTATACACGGACCTCTCCGTAAAATTATCAGATGCGCTCCTCGGAGGCGAATATTCACTCCAGACTCTTGATGGTGTCGTTAACCTAAAGATTCCAGCGGGGGTTTCAGTTGGTGATGTGTTGCGCGTGCGTGGAAAAGGAGTTCCTAATAGAGTTGGTCGAGGTGATATACTAGTCCGTATACGAGTTTCAATGCCGAAAAAATTGTCGAAACGGGCAAAAAAACTCATCGAAGATTTGAAGGAGGAAGGAATCTAGTATGAATGCGCTCGCGGAAATGTTGGGAGTATCATCGGACAGTATCGTTATTGCCGGTGTTTTTTTGCTTGCCGCGGCGTTTGTGTGGAAGTTTGGCCGGAATCGCGGCATTTTGCTCCTCGTGAGCGTTTACGCGGCCGCTATATTTGCGTATGTTCTTGGCCCGCTGACGATTATTACCGATTCACTCGGAGCATACGCATACCCGGCGCTTTTCGCAGTGACACTCGGAGCTTTTTACTGGTTGTTAAAGCGGGCATTTGGTTTGGCTCTTGAAAGTGGGAATCGGCGAGTAATGACCGCAGCAATTTTAGGGGCAACAATTAGCATTGCTCTCATTACAGTAAGCTATGTTGCTGTGCCATTAGGTGATATTTACGATTTTGGTACCACTATTGATGGGGTGTTTTCAGCGGAAGCGTACGGTCGGTGGCTCTTTTTACTCCCATTGGTAAGTCTGTTTTTCATTTAATGAGTCTCTACGGGATAGTGCCTGGGGTTGTCCAAGCTCTTGCATGGATACCGGGGCGAATTCTCATTTATTTCTTTACTCACTTTACGGTTTACGGCCGCGAGAATATTCGGGGCGTAGAAAAACCAACGATATTTGTTTCGAATCATCCAAATCAGTTTGATCCGGTATTTATACGGGGCGCATTTCCGATGGTATCGCGTCACAATCCGCTACTTTGGATTTCGCGCAGTCAAAGCGTTTATCAGTGGAAAGGGTGGAGAAAGTATGTGCTCTCTGAGCCGTTCTTTCGTTTTTGGGGAGCGCCAGTCGCGCCCGGCGGACTCCAGAATTATTCAAAAACATTATCTGACCACGTTTTATTGCTAAAGAGGGGGTATACGTTTTGTGTTTTCCCGCAGGCCGGAGATGATAAATTTGATGGAAAGAGTGCAAAAGCGCGTGGCGGTATCGGGTACCTGATTGCCGCAGTACGCCCAACCGTAGTCCCTGTCTATGTTAAAAATTCTGCAGGAATGAGCCCAGGCAGATTTTTCTCACGGAAGCACAGGGTGTCTGTTCATTTTGGAAAACCAAGGCCGGCACGTTACTTCCTAACCGGCATGCCAAACACTCTTGGAGTCAAGGAGTATCGTGAAGTGTCGGAGAGATTAGTAAAAGCAATCTATGCCCTTGAATCCCCAAATGAGATTCAGTAATAACACTCGTGTATGAAAAAAATGCTACACATTCCGCGCGCTTTTTATGACCTTCTGCTTGAGCGTTTTCTTCCTGGGAAAAAGAGAACGGGATTTGCATTCATCATCCATCCGCGGGACATCAATGATGTGTACACCATGTACCCGTTTATGCGTCTATTACCTGCCGCAGTTGTTAAGTTTTTTTTGCTTTACATTTTCTGGCCGGTAACTATTACCAATATCACCGGGGCTCGCACACTTAGTGATGGCGTGCCGCTTAATGGGTGGATGATTTCTTCACCAATAACGCCGGATATGCTGGTGAATAATCGTGAGGCTGCTCGGAAAAGCTTCATTCGAGCTGTTCGGTTAGCTGAGAAACGAGGAGCACAGTACGTCGGCCTCGGTGCTCTTTCAGCTTCTTTAACACGCGGTGGAAAGGACTTGATTGGACACACAAAAGCCCACATTGTCACCGGACGGCTTTTTACCGCTCATAATGTCTCTGATTTGGTTATGCGCGGTGCTGAGGCACTCGAAATTGATGCAAAAAACGCCCATATTTCTATAATTGGTGCAGCTGGATCAATCGGCTCTGCTACTGCACAAATTCTTGCGCATCGGGGGTGCACGAAATTCAACTTGGTTGACCTTGCACGAAAAGAGAGTCGCTTAACGGCGCTAAAGACGTACCTCAATGAGATACAAAATGGTGTGTCAGTTGAGATTTCCACTGAGGTAGAATCCGCTTCACAATCTGAAATAATCGTTATAGCAACAAACAGGACAGACGCTTTTCTAAAATCTGAACACATTAAACACGGGGCACTGGTAGTTGATGATGCAAAACCGGTTAATGTTGATCCAAAAGTAATTGAATCGCGCCCGGATATTCTGGTGCTTGAGGGTGGAGCGGTACACACAGAATCAGTACAGGTAAACATAAACATCGGTTTACAGCACCGAACAGATATTTACAGTTGTCTTGCGGAGGTGATAATTCTTACTGCAAGTAATGCAAAAGACCATTACAATGTAGGAGAATTGATGAAAATCGATTTTAATGAAGTAGAGCGACTCGCGTCGCTCGCAACGCAGTTAGGCTTCTCAACCGGAGAGTTCCAAAACTACCGACTTCAGTACACCAAGGAGCACATTGCAACTGCCCGAACGCTACGTGCTCTGTAACGTATGGACATAATAAACATTTTACTGACGAGTATTATCGTCTTAAATATATTTTTGGCGCTCGCTGTATTTTTTCAGCGAACCTCACACTCTGCGCCAGCCAATCGCACGTTCACATTGATTGTAGTTGCTATAGTGACGTGGTCCGCGGGTATTATCTACTACCGCTATCTTCAGGACGTTGAGCACTTGCTCGCACTGACGCGTCTTCACCACATAGCAGCGCTTTTTATTCCAGTCTTTTTTCTCCACTTTGTCACGCAGTACGTACGAGAGATTGTCTCAGTTACGCGCATCATTCCGCTCCTTGCGTACGGTTCGGCGTGCGCATTGGGGCTTCTGACGTATTTTACCGCATCTGTAGTTGTTGCGGTTTCGGTACCGCCAGTTGGCGAGAAGGTTGTGGTGTTTGGGTACGGGTACTTACTATACGCGTCACACTTTTTAATTTTTTTCTCCATTGCACTTTCACTTCTTTTCTTTGCGTATCTGAAATCAAGAAATCCAGCGTTTCGAAAACGGACACTCACGCTGTTTCTCGGTGTTCTTATCGCATCTTCAATTGGAATGGTAAGCAACCTTATCCTTCCGTGGTTTGGATATTTTAAAATCAACTGGCTCGCGAATTTTTCCACCTTTTTCTACGTTGGATTTATCTTTTATGCCATTGTCCGCTTTAAATTATTTAACTTAAAACTCATTGCGACGGAAGTTTTCGCATTTGCTATTCTCTCATTCCTGGTCGTTGAGCTATTCCTAGCGGAGACGACTACGCAGCTAATTCTTCGGGTTGTTCTGATTGCTCTTGTTGCTATTCTCGGATACCTGTTGATGAGGAGTGTGTACCGTGAAGTTGAACAGCGGGAGGAATTGGAACGGCTTACAAAACAGCTTGAGAAAGCAAATGTGCGACTCCGTGAACTCGATAGGCTAAAGAGTGAATTTGTCTCAATCGCAAGCCACCAACTTCGCAGTCCTCTCACGTCTATGACGGGCTATGCCTCTATGATTCTTGAAGGAACATACGGAAAAGTAAGCGAAGGGGTGCGAGAGGCGGTTGAACGAATATACGAGTCTGGATGGCTTATGGCCGAATCGGTCGAGGATTTCCTTAATGTGTCTCGAATCGAACAAGGCCGTATGAAGTATGAGATGCAAGATTTTGATTTGGCGGATTTGTCGAAGAAATCTGTTGAGGAGCAAATACCTGTCGCGAAGAATAAGAATCTGACACTCACATTCCAAACTGACGATACCGGGCCATATACAGTACGTGCCGACCTTGGGAAAATAAAGCACGTGCTCACGAACTTGATTGACAATGCGATAAAATATACGTCAAAGGGATCTATTAGTGTATCAGTATGCAGGCTTAGTACCGGCCGAACCGCGCGTGTCATTATATCTGATACCGGTATCGGCTTTTCACACGAGACCGGCCTGAAGCTTTTTGATAAATTTGTTCGCGCGCGGAATGCGCATGAGGTAAATGTCTCTGGTACCGGCCTCGGGCTCTACGTTGCGAAAGAAATGATAGAGGCGCACAAAGGAAAGATCTGGGCTGAATCCGATGGAGAAGGGAAGGGCTCGCGCTTCTGTTTCGAATTACCTCTGGTGTCCTAATAGTACGCTCTTACTGTTTCGCACTTCTTTTCGAAGTGCACAGTGTTTTGATATATCCTAATACTGTGCAGAGAGTGTGGCAGGCGAGGTCGTACCAACCGTGGCCTTTAATTCGGCCTTTTTCTCTGGTACGATAAAGCGACTATGGGGAAGAAACGCCTTGTTTCGGGTATTAAATCAACCGGCACGTTGCATATAGGCAACTACTTTGGAGCTATGCAACAGCAATTAGCTCTCCAGGAGGAGTATGAGAGCTTCATTTTTATTGCAGACTACCATTCACTAACAACGACGTATGATGCTGAACGGCTCCGGGAGAGCATCTACCACGTTGCGGCAGGATACCTTGCGGCAGGTATTAATCCTGAAAAGACAATACTATTTAAACAATCGGATATACCTGAACATATGGAGCTTGCGTGGATATTCAATTGCATTACCACAATGCCGTATCTGATGCGCGCCCACGCGTTTAAGGATGCTGAAGCAAAGAATAAGGAAATTAGCGTTGGCACATTTGACTACCCAATACTTATGGCGGCTGACATACTTATGTACGATGCCACTGTTGTTCCGGTTGGAAAAGATCAGCAGCAGCATATTGAATACGCTCGGGATATTGCAGAAAAGTTTAACCGGATGTACGGCGAAACATTCGCAACCCCAAAGGGTATCATCCCTGAAGAGGTGGCCACGCTTATCGGAACGGATGGTCAAAAAATGAGTAAAAGTTATGGAAATACTATTCCGCTGTTTGCTTTTGACTCTGAGCTTGAGAAGTTAGTGAAAGGCATTGTCACTGACTCGAAGGACGTCCATGAACCCAAAGACCCTGATACGGACACTGTGTTTGCATACCATCGTTTATTTAGCAGGGAACAGTTGCCGGAATTGGAAAAACGATATCGAGAGGGAGGTATTGGATATAAGGAGTCCAAGGAGATACTACTTGAAAATATGAAAGCATTCATCACACCAATGCGTGAGGCGTATACTGAATTGATGGAAAACAGAGCGCAAATCAGAGAGGTGCTCCAACGAGGAGCTGAGCAAGCGCGCCCGCTAGCCGCAGCAAAACTAAATGATGTTCGAAAAAAGGTTGGTGTGGGGCTTGCATAACTGTATGGAACGAATACGTATCAAAGACATTGGCGAACATATCGGTAAGGAGGTCACTGTTGCCGGATGGGTTTCCACCCGTCGTGATCATGGCAAACTTATTTTTTTTGATTTGCGGGATAGAAGCGGGGAGGTGCAAGCAGTAGCACTTCCAAATCATACAGAGGCGCACACACTTGCAGATACCATTCGTCCCGAGTGGGTCATTACAGTTACCGCAAAGGTGAATGAGCGACCTGAAAAAATGATACATCCGGATGCGGCATTAGGGCACTTGGAACTTGAGGTTATGAACATTACCGTACTTTCCGAGGCAGCCGAGCTTCCCTTTGACATTGACGCAGAGCTAAACATCGATACATATCTCAACTACCTCCCCTTAACACTTCGAACACAGCGAGGGCGCGACATTTTTAAAGTGCAGGAAACCCTCATCGAGACATTCCGCACACAACTCCGCGCGCGCGACTTTACAGAATTCCAGGCTCCGGCAATTGTTGGCGGGGACGCTGAGGGTGGTGCCAACGTTTTTCGACTTGATTACTTCAATGATCGAAGTGCATATCTTGCAACATCCCCACAGCTTTACAAGCAAATACTGGTAGGTATTTATGAGCGGGTTTTTGCCACCCCAAAAGTATTCCGCGCTGAGCCGCACGCAACGAGTCGACACCTAAATGAGTACTCATCTCTTGATTTTGAGCTTGGCTTTATAGAAGACCATCGCGATGTTATGGCGATTTTGACGGAGCTTATCCGCGCGTACCGAAATGCACTTGTTGAGCGACACAGCGATGTTTTAGAGCGTTTCAATGTCTCTGCTCCTGCCATTCCTGATGACATTCCGGTGGTTACGCTTGCTGAAGGTCAGGAAATTGTTACGGAGCGTACTGATGAGGACTGTGTCGGTGAGCCTGATCTCTCACCCGCACACGAAGAGGCTCTATGTGAGTATGCACGAGAAAAGCATAACTCCGACTTCATCTACGTGACGCACTACCCGGTGTCAAAACGGCCGTTTTACACGTATGAAGATGAATCAACCCCCGGTTTTACAAAAAGTTTCGATCTCCTTTTCCGAGGCGTAGAGATAACAACCGGCGGCCAGCGCATCCATTCATACGAGCAATTACTTAAGAATATGCAAAAGTGGAATCTCGACCCGAATGCCTTTCGTTTCTACCTTCAAGCGTTTGCGTTCGGCATGCCACCGCATGGAGGATGCGCAACAGGTCTTGAACGGCTGACGGCCAAAATGCTGGGAATACGAAATGTTAAGGAGGCAACACTGTTCCCGCGTGACATGAATCGTATTGATACACAGCTCTCTGAATAATATGAACATTTCGTATCCGAAATCAGCTTCCGGAAAAGCGTTGCTCATTCGCCTTGATGAGAGTGGCTCCACCCGCCTTATTGAGCGTCCTAAAAAGGCGGATGAGCTTCGCGTGAAATCAGGGAAGAAAAAAAACATCACGAGACGTATGCTTCACACTCTTGCTCGGAGGGTTGTTCGGAGCGCCCGAAGCCACAATGCGTCAGTAATTGCGATTGAGTATTCAGATTTCGTATTTGCGCATCTTGATTTATCAGATGAGGAAATTGGGTCATTGCTCGCGCAAAATTTTTGCATGGCAGACTTTGAATTTCGGAAATTCAAAACTGCGCCAAAAGACGGGTGGAAAAGCATTCAGACAATTGAAGTACAGAATGCGCCCGCGGAGGCAAAGCGGGGGTTTAGTGAAGGGCTTCTTATAGGAGAGTATGTCAATCACTGCCGAGAGCTCGCAGACTCGCCTGCCGGTGATATGACGCCAAAGATTTTAGCGCGGGAGGCGCGTGCGCTTTCAAAGGGACTCCCTATTACCGTTCGGTCATTTGGAAGAGCACAGCTCACAAAAATGAAAATGGGTGCGGTGCTTGGTGTTGCAAAAGGTTCTCGGGAAGAACCGCAATTTATCGTAATGGAGTATACGGGCGGAGCGAAAAATGAAAAGCCAATTGTCTTTATTGGTAAGGGCGTAACATTTGATACAGGGGGTATAAATATCAAGACAGGGGACAGCTCGCTTGGTATGCACCTTGATATGTCTGGTGGTGCTGCGGTTATCGCTGCTATCGCGCTTATCGCGCGTCTTGAGGTTAAGCGGAATGTAGTCGCGCTTATACCAGCGGTTGAAAATATGACTGCCGGAGAAAGTTACCGTCCGGGAGACATTCTTCGCTCGCTTTCGGGAAAGACGATAGAGGTTATTAATACCGACGCGGAGGGAAGGGTAATACTTGCTGATGCTCTCACCTACGCCGAACGGTACAAACCGCAGCTAGTGGTCGATGTCGCAACGCTTACTGGCGGCTCGCTTGCAGCTCTCGGCCAGCAGGCAAATGCTTTTTTTGCAACTGATGATGAGCTGCGGCAAAAGATTTGGGAGCTTTCAGAGGAATCAGGAGACTACGCATGGCCGCTACCGTTATGGAGTGAGTACGAGGCCCTGATAAAAAGCAGTCGCGCAGACCTCGCAAACCTTGCGACAAAAGGGAATACGCGGTACGGAGATGTCACCAATGCCGCGGCTTTTCTCTGGCAATTTGCGAAAAAATATCCGTGGGTGCATATCGACATTGCCCCCCGAATGACCACAGTTCCAAGCGACGAGCTCGCTGCGGGTGCCGCAGGTTCGCCGGTTCGGCTACTGTATCGCATAGCAAATGAGTACCGTGAGTGATGGAAACTACATTCTCTCAGTTGATGGCTTTGAGGGGCCGCTTGAGCTTCTGTTAACCCTCATTGAGAAGAGGAAGCTTCTTATTAATGACGTGTCGCTCGCTGCCGTGACCGATGACTTTATCAACCACCTCCAGCGCCGTGAAATAAGTGTCGCTGAGCGGGCGCATTTTATACTTGTTGCATCCACGTTGCTGTTAATCAAGTCAAAGTCACTGCTCCCGATCCTCGATCTTTCTAGCGAAGAGGAAGAGAGCATTGAGGATCTCGAGCACCGTCTTGCGGTGTATCACGTTTTTAAAAATGCGTCACGTGATATTGCCACGCTATACGGCACACGCATCCTCTTTGATGGGGGAGAGAGAAGGATGGAAGAAGCAGTCTTTGCGCCCGCGCGCGACCTGACAGTTCAGGCGCTTACTGATGCACTGTCGGCGGTGATTGCGCGCCTGCCAAAGATAGAGCGGATCCCTGAGGCAATCGTTGAGCGGGTTGTTTCTCTTGAAGACACCATCGAGCGCCTTACCGAGCGTGTTGAGAAAGCAATCACAATTGGCTTTAGAGACTTTGCCGGAGTGGGGAAGAGCGAAAAAGTTGAAGTTATTGTCAGTTTTCTTGCTATGCTTGAGCTTGTAAAGGACGGCATTATTTCAGTGCGGCAGCGGGATACATTTGACGATATTATTATGGAAACGGAAAACGTTTCAGTACCAAAATATTCATGAGTCCACTTTCCGCAAATATTCAAGCGTTACTATTTTTTAAAGGTGAGCCAGTTACAATTGCATTTCTTTCAAAAACTCTTGAGAAAAGCGAGCGGGAAATACTGGCTTCAATCGAAGAACTGGAGACGCATCTTGACGGTTCAGGATTGACACTCCTTCGTTTGGATGACTCAGTGGTACTAAAAACAGGAAAAGAGCAGTCACAACTGATTGAGCAGTTACGCAAAGAAGAGCTTTCAAAAGATTTAGGCAAAGCCGGACTTGAGACAATTACCATTTTGCTTTACCGCGGAGCGTCAACTCGAGCCGATATTGACTACATCCGAGGTGTCAATTCAACATACACGCTCCGCTCGCTCTCAGTTCGAGGACTTGTCGAGAAAGTACAGAATCCAGATGATGCGCGAAGCAATCTCTACAAGCCGACTTTTGAGCTCCTGTCATTTCTTGGTATAAGTAAGGTTGAAGAATTGCCACAATTTGAGGAACTTCGCGCCACAATAAGAGCATTTGAAACAAGCAATGACACAGAATCCTCGACATAGAGAGCACAATACACAAAGCTACGCATTGCTTGTTATTTTAGGCATAGTAACTGCTATTGTCCTTCTAACTGTCTTTCTCACTGAGAACTCGTTAAAAGACGACAGATCAGTTTCTGAGGAAATACGATCACAGCCGTCGCGAGACGTTTTTGACCCGGTTTCAATTGAGGCTCGGGCTGCAATCGTGTGGGATGTAAAAAATAACAGCGCGCTCTTCCAGAAAAATGACGAAGCGCAACTACCGCTCGCATCTCTGACTAAAATCATGACTGCACTTGTCGCCCGCGAATCAGTTGACGGGCGTTTACTGGTGAATATTGATGATGATGACATTGCTGTTGAGGGAGATAGCGGATTTGTCAGTGGAGATAGTTTTAATTTAGATGACCTTCTTTCGTATACACTGCTCGTCTCATCCAATGACGGCGCTGAGGCTATTGCCAGCGCCGCGGGGGCATTTAACGCACCGCACGGAGAAGGAAGTACCACGGAGAATAGAGCGACATTTATCGAACGAATGAATATTCGGGCGCGAGAACTCGGACTCGTGCAGACATTCTTTACAAATCCAACCGGACTCGACACATCGCAGTATGCAAGCGGCGGTTACGGTTCAGCTCGCGACATAGCACGTTTGTTTGCAAGCGCAATACAAGCATTCCCAAACATTTTTGAGGCAACCGCATACCCAACGTTTTCAATAGAAACAACAGAGCATCGGAATATTGAAGGCGAGAATACGAATGAAGCACTCGATATGATCCCTAATCTTATTGCAGGTAAAACAGGGTACACTGACCTTGCTGGGGGGAATTTAGTCGTTGCTTTTAATGCAGGCCTTAACAGACCGATTATTGTTGCAGTGCTTGGTTCAACATACGACGGTCGATTTCGCGATGTATCCATTCTTTCCGAAGCCGCACTAAAAGCCATAGCATTCTCCCACTAGTATGGTTATTGATATTGTAAAAGTGATACTTCCTGCTTCACTGGCCTTCATTTTTGGTATTGGTATTGCACCAATTCTCTCCCACTATTTATATACATTCAAGGCTTGGAAGAAGAAAGGCGGTAAGCGTGCGTTTGATGGGAAAGAGGCGGTCATTTTCAATTCACTGCACGAGGAAAAAGAAGTTGGGACCCCACGAATGGGCGGTATTGTTATTTGGGGCAGTGTTGCCCTCACTGTCATTTTTCTCTGGTTCCTGGGTCTTTTTGCGCCAACAGAGACAACACTGAAGCTTGATTTTCTTTCACGGAGCCAAACATGGCTTCCGTTTTTCGGTTTAATGGTAGGTGCTATTGTAGGCTTTCTTGACGATTATCTTGAAATCCGCGGATCTACCGACTATCAGGCCGGCGGCCTTTCTTTAACAAAACGTCTTGCGGTAGTCTTTGCAACCGCGCTTTTTGTCGGGTGGTGGTTTTACGAAAAGCTCGATGTCTCGACCATAAGCGTTCCGTTTTTTGGAGACCTATTCCTCGGTTGGCTTATTGTCCCGTTCTTTGTTTTTCTTACTTTGGTTCTGTACACCAGTGGTGTTATTGATGGCATTGACGGTCTCTCCGGAGGCGTATTTGCTTCAGTTTTTGCCGGCTACGCTGCAATAGCCTTCTACCAGCAGCAGATAGACCTTGCGGCATTTTCTGCAACGATTCTTGGGGGCATTTTGGCATTTTTATGGTTCAATATTCCGCCTGCCCGTTTTTATATGACGGAGACGGGGACGATGGGACTTACTCTCGCGCTTGCAATTATTGTCTTTATGACTGATTCGCTCGGTGGTGGACACGGCATTGCGGTACTGCCGATTATTGGCTTTCTTCTTGTTGTTACGGCTCTTTCATCAGTGCTGCAAATTTTCTGGAAAAAGGCATTCAAGCGAAAGTTGCTCCCTATGGCGCCACTTCACCACTACTTTGAGTCAATCGGTTGGCCGGGGTATAAAGTAACTATGCGCTACTGGATTCTCGGAATAATGTTTGCATTTTTTGGAGTCCTTGTGGCACTTGTTGGCTAATACGAATCCGATTGAAGGCTAGCGCAGCTACCTGTGGCACAATGGGTATATGCGCGGCGTAAGCACCTCTTCCATTTACCACTATAATGAACCAGAGCGGCAGTGTCTCTCTTAGTCCTTAACAAATGAAAGTCGATACACCACTTTTTATAATAACGCTACTCCTTGTTGTTGTGGGGTTTTTTATTTTTACCTCTGCATCTTTGGGTTTACTTGCGCGGGACGGTGCGCGTTTCTCTTCAGTCGCATTTAGCCAAGTAGGACTTGGTATGGCTCTCGGAACGGTCTTACTCATTACACTCTCAAGAATTCGTTACCGTCTACTGCGGCCATACGCACTCTTTTTCTTTATTGGCGCGCTTGTACTTACACTTCTTGTTTTCATCCCCGGACTCGGACGTTCCGCAAATGGTGCAACACGGTGGCTTGAGATTGGGCTGTTTTCCATCCAACCGTCAGAATTCTTAAAGCTTGCGTACGTTATATACCTTGCGTCTTTTCTTGCGGGAGCACATCGGCATATACACGATAGCAGATACAGCGTACTGCCATTTCTCGGCATTACCGGAGCAACTGCAATTACCCTTATCCTGCAACCGGATACAAGCACGATTCTCGTTATCCTCTGCGCGGGATTTGCCATGCTTATTGCTGCAGGAGCCAAGGTGCGCGATCTCGCAATCACCGCGCTTGTTCCGCTTACAGCACTTGCAGCGCTCGTCATATGGAAACCGTACATTCGGGAACGGCTCCTGACTTTTCTTAATCCGCTCTCCGATCAGCTTGGAGCGGGGTATCAAATAAAGCAATCACTTATTGCAGTGGGTTCTGGAGAATGGTTTGGCAGGGGATTCGGGCAGAGTGTTCAAAAATTTAATTACCTGCCGGAACCTATCGGGGACTCTATTTTTGCAGTTTTTGCCGAGGAATTTGGTTTTATTGGCGCGATGCTTCTTATAGGGGTCTTTCTTGCATTTGCATTTCGAGGACTGCGAATTGCATCGCGCGCGCCAGATTATTTTGGTGGACTGCTCGTTGTTGGCATTGTTATACTCATCATATCCCAGTCATTCATTAACATCGCTTCAATGCTCGGCGTAATGCCGCTTACTGGCCTTCCGCTTGTGTTTATAAGCCATGGAGGCACAGCGCTTGCGAGCGCACTTGCAGGTGTTGGTATTGTGCTTAATGTGTCAAAATATACACGTTCATGAAGATTGTTTTTACAGGAGGAGGGACAGGCGGGCATTTTTATCCCATCATTGCGATAGTTGAGCAGATACGGGAAATTGCAAAGGAGCGCAAATTGCTTGAGCCGGAACTCTACTACATTGGACCAGAACCGTATGACGAGCGGGCGCTGTTTGAAAATAATATTGCGTTTCGAAGAAGTCCTGCAGGAAAGGTTCGCCGTTATTTTTCAATACGAAACATTTTTGATTCCATTGCAACAACCCTTGGTATTGTAAAGGCTGTTTTCCAGCTCTTTTCTATTTATCCGGACGTTGTATTCAGCAAGGGCGGGTACGCGAGTTTCCCAACTGTCTTCGCGGCGCGTCTGCTTCGCATTCCAGTAATTATCCACGAATCCGACGCATCCCTCGGACGGGTAAATGCCTGGGCAAAAAAGTTCGCCGAAAAAATAGCCGTCTCGTATCCAGAACTTGCTGAAGAGCTCAATGATGAGCGGGTGGCGTACACAGGAAACCCTATACGAAAGGAATTGCTATCACCGCAACACGAAGGGGCCGATGAATTTCTTCACCTTGAGGCAGGCACGCCAACACTCTTTTTTATTGGCGGCTCGTCCGGCGCGCAGGCAATTAATGACGTCGTATTAACTGCACTCCCGGAACTTGTAAAAAAATATCAGATTATTCACCAAACTGGTGAAAAAAATCTTGAAGAAATTGAGGGTGTTGGATCAGTTATCTTGCGCGATGACGAACACGCGAGTCGCTACCACCCGTTTGGGACTCTCAATATGCTTGCAATGCGAATGTCCGCAGGAGCTGCTGATCTGGTAATTTCTCGTGCTGGCTCCGGTGCAATTTTTGAAATCGCGGCGTGGGGGATCCCGTCAATAATCATTCCTATACCGGAAGAAATTTCCCATGACCAAAATAAAAATGCATTTGCATTTGCTCGTGCCGGTGCAGCGGTTGTTATTGAACAGAGGAACCTTACGAAGCACGTCTTGCTCTCAGAAATTGGACGGTTAATGGAAAATGAGACAAAACGCATGGAAATGTCAGAAGCGGCAAAAAAATACGCAAAACCTGATGCGGCCCGAGTCCTTGCGGAAGGAATATTAGATTCCGCACTTGCGCACGAGTCATGATTTCTTTTAGAAAAATTTTTGGCATGGGAGGACATGTGGTAACGCGCATTGCTCCAAGTCCTACCGGGGCATTACACATAGGTACGGCACGCTCCGCGCTCTTTAATTACCTGTACGCGAAAAAATACAATGGTAGGTTTATTCTCCGTATCGAAGACACTGACAGAAAGCGCAGTCGCAAAGAGTACGAAAAGGATATCCTTTCAGGGCTTGCATGGCTTAATCTTACGTATGATGAATTGTACCGCCAAAGCGAGCGCACAGCTATTTATGCGCCATATATAAAACAGTTGCTCCGAGAAAATAAGGCCTTCGTGTCAAAAGAGAAGAGCACGCACGATTCGTCGGTCGAGGTAGAAGTCATCCGCCTCAGAAATCCTGGGAAGCACATTACATTTTTTGATGAAATTCGCGGTGAAGTAACGTTTGATACACGTGAGTTGGGGGACTTTGTGATAGCTCGCTCTAATACCGAGCCACTCTATCACCTTGCTGTGGTCATAGACGACCATGAAATGGGAGTAACACACATAATCCGCGGCGAGGATCATATTTCAAATACCCCCCGGCAAATCCTCATTCAGGAGGCACTTGGGATATCACGGCCTGTATATGCCCATATTCCGCTTATTTTGGCCTCAGACCGCTCCAAACTCTCAAAACGCAAAGGTGGGGCTGAAGTCGCGGAGTACCGCGAAAAAGGCTACCTTCCGGCGGCACTAGTTAACTACCTCGCGCTCCTTGGGTGGAACCCCGGAACTGAGAGGGAAATTTTCTCATTGGATGAATTGGTTGATTCATTCTCACTTTCCCACGTTCAAAAAAGCGGGGCAATTTTCAGTGAGGAGAAGCTCCAGTGGTTTAACAGAGAACATTTTCGGCGGCTTTCAAGTTCGGAAAAAGTCAATCTTCTCTCAACAGTTTTTGATGGCAAGAAAACTGAAGAAATAGTGCACATAGTACCGATTATCGATGAGCGCTTTGATGGATTGCAAAATCTAGCACATGCAGTACGCGACGGCGAGTACGAGTATTTCTTTTCGGCGCCGTCTGTTGATGAAAATGTATTGCCAGGGAAAAGTGGTACACTAGAGGATGCGCGCGGGCACTTGCAAAAACTAGTGCAGTTACTCGAGTCTACCAGTGATTTCTCAGCAGAAGGCGTAAAAGATACGGTATGGGAGTATGCGAGCGAGAAGGGAAGAGGGGAGGTGCTGTGGCCGATGCGGTATGCGCTTTCAGGCAAAGAAAAATCACCCGATCCGTTCACAATTGCGTCTATCATTGGGAAAGAAGAGACACTAAAGCGCCTGCGCAGAGCAGCCGCACTATGATTCATCAATTACGAAATTCAGTACTTCTTCTCGCACTCTTATTTGCCGTTAGCATGGCACCTGTGCATGCCGCTGATGTAGATACTCTTAAGAACCAAATAGAGGACAGGGCGAAGAAGATACAAGAGCTGGAAAAAGAGATAGCGCAATACGAAAACGAACTAGTTGGGATTAGTGCCGCGAAACGTACTTTGCAAGGAACTATTAATGAGCTCGACATTTCTCGAAAGAAACTGGCAACGGATATACAACTCACTGAAAATCGCATTTCCGCAACTTCTCAGCAAATAAACGAACTTTCATCTGAGATCGCTGATAAGCAGCGCCGTATTGATTTAAATAGTGAAGCCGTAGCAGAAGCGCTCCGCAATCTTGATGAAATGGAATCACAGTCGCTCGTTGCGGCTATTCTCTCTAACCATGACCTCAACGCGTTTTGGAGCGACCTCGATACCCTCCAGCAATTACAAGTCGTACTCCGTGATGAGGTGAAAAGCCTTTCGCAACTGAAAGAACAGCTTGAAGATGTAAAGGTGACAAATGAACGAAAGCAACGAGAACTTTCTGGATTTAGGGAGGAGCTTTCCGGACAGAAAAGCGTGCTTGATGTAACGCGCACGCAACAGAACCAACTCCTCGCGCAGACAAAGAACACGGAGTCAACGTACCAATCAATTCTTGAAGAAAAGAGAGCCGCGCATGAGCAATTTGAAAATGAGCTGGCGGATCTGGAGGCGCAACTGCAAATTGCAATTGACCCGAGCGCAATACCGGCAGTGGGGGAGGGAGTCCTCAATTGGCCATTTGAAGATTCGTATATGCTGCGCTGTCCAAGCTATGAAAAAGCTCTCGGGAATATTTTCTGTTTGACGCAGTATTTTGGCAATACACCGTTTGCGACAGCGAATGCGCAGATTTACTCTGGCAGGGGACACAATGGAGTAGATTTCAGAGCTCCCATTGGAACAAAAATTACCTCGGCACTCTCAGGTACGGTTGTCGGCACCGGAAATACAGATTTACAAAAGGGATGCTACTCGTATGGAAAATGGGCATTGATTCGGCACAATAACGGCCTTTCGACACTCTACGCGCACCTCTCTCACATAGCCGTAGTTGAAGGGCAAGTTATAAAAACCGGAGACCTTGTCGGTTACAGTGGAAATACCGGGTACTCGACCGGCCCACACCTCCACTTTGGCGTGTACGCTTCTCAGGGTGTTCAGGTGGTGCAGTTTACTAAGAGTATTAACTGTAAAAACGTCTACGTGCCGATTGCCCCGCAAGATGCGTATCTCAATCCATTGTCATTCCTGTAATAGTTCGATACTATCGCGCTAGGCATGAACGGAGGGGTCAATGTTTATCCCGTCTCAGTCATCGAAAAATGACATTCTGCACCTGAATATCCGCCGCATCTGAGAGGTGTTCCGTCACGTCTGGCTTTTTCTGTGTCATTTTTGCTCAAGAATCGGTTAAAAAAAGGGTTATTGAACCCTTTTAACTCTTCGGTTCGGAAATGTTCAAAGCATCGTTGTGGCATCTCGCTCCCAGTCTGTGGACAAAAAGCGGTGTGTTGCAAATCAAATCGGCCTGCCCTGTGGACAGGCCGATTGTTCTTATCGTGAGCTTTGCGAAAATAGAAGTGGTCGTATACATACATAATTGTAACGCGTATGGACATGGTAAATAAAGTTGCCTGGATTCTCGTTGTAATCGGGGCACTTAACTGGCTTCTGTTTGGACTCACCGGTTCAGATGTAGGAAGCTACGTTGGCGGCATGGACGGAATCGTCGCGAAGATAATTTACATCCTCGTTGGCGTATCCGGACTCTGGCTTATTGCTTCAAAGTTTATGGGAAAGGGCAAAGGCGGCCCATCAAACTCTGACGCTGGTATGGCAGCACCGATGCAGTAAGAAAATTTTTCTAAAACAAAAAACCGCTCGCGAGAGTGGTTTTTTGTTTACCTGTGCACAACATAGTTTTATTTACTGAAAGAGTGGGGGAGAATATATATGGTCGTTCGTTTTGTTCATTTAAAATTCTTTTGTATGAAGAAAGGACAGTACGAGCATTTGGCGTACTGGTTGCTCATCATCGGAGGCCTTAACTGGCTCGCGCTCGCTCTCTTTAACTGGGAGATCGGGCAGGTTGTCGGAGATGGCGTAACCATGAATCCGGATGACATCGTATCCCGTGTGGTATACGGCGTTATCGGAGTGGCAGCAGCCTACATGCTATTGATGCACAGCAGAAAATAACTTTTTGTTGCTGCAGCACACAGAGAACCGGGCCCGAAGGCCCGGCTTTGTGTTTCCTCTCCCAAAATATTGTGCGACACTAAAATGAATGTGTATTTGACAGGGAAGGGTAGAGAATGAGCAGAAAGCTTATAGCAATTACCGTGCCGCTCGCTAAAAATGGAAACGGGCGGGAATAGCGAATTGGTTTTGCATGCAGATAGCCAAATACAGCAGCCGGAATTGCAAGCCCAAGCAGACACCAAATTCGCAGCCAATCAGGATGAATTGATGGATCAGTTGGTATTGCAGAGAAGATAGCAAGCGGGAACCCTATAAAGGTTGTCTTAAAGCCACCTATTAAGGCATAGAGATTACCTCGTTCAATTCCATATATGCAGCCGGAAGAGCCGATACAGATGAGGGTAACCCCCAAGATAGTAGAGTGCGTACTCATACAGGTCCATTTTGAAGCTCCCATTTATCGTATTTCTACCAATCAGTATACACGATTCAAAATAGCTGATGTAAACTTATGTGTCGCAAAAGGTATATTGTGCGAC